>JASFVP010000006.1:0-92114 GCA_050049775.1 Chromatiales bacterium | reverse complement strand
GCACAACTTCCTTCCTGATTTAAAGATGGGATGGACATTACTATTTGTCAGCATTGCCCTCTCGCTAGTCTTGATGGCTCTGTTAACAATACAGACTGCCCATATAGGCCAAAAATGGGAAACTGATTTCAAAGAAATATTTAACGACCAACACCCAGTGACTATATCTTCCTGGCCTTGGATCAAGCCTGCTATGTGGGTCGCAGGAATTGCATCAATTGGATGTTGTTTATGGGGATTACTACTATTGGGCGACGTTGCAGTTGGTGTGGCGAAATAAAAAAACAAGCAATCCCTACAGAAATAAAAAAAGCACTCAGGTCTCCCATGAGTGCTTAGTTTATATGGCGTCCCCTAGGGGAGTCGAACCCCTGTCGTCGCCGTGAAAGGGCGATGTCCTAGGCCTCTAGACGAAGGGGACATTAACTTGGTACGGCTTCGTCATCCGTCAGATTGTATGGTGGAGCTAAGCGGGATCGAACCGCTGACCTCTACACTGCCAGTGTAGCGCTCTCCCAGCTGAGCTATAGCCCCTTGTAGCCGAGCATGGTGTCAGCTATGCGACTGATTTGCCCTGCAAAAGAGGCGCAAATGATAGGGGAAGCGCGTTTTTCTGTCCAGTGTTTTTTGGCTGAAATATGACTAATTTTGCGCCTCGATCTTGGCCCAGGAATCACGCAGCGTCACGACCCGATTGAACACCATTTTGCCGTTGTTATCCTGCGGGTCACGACAGAAATAACCCTCGCGTTCGAACTGGAAAGTGTCGCCGGCCACCGTCTGCGCCAGGCTTTTTTCGACCATCGCAGTCGACACGATGACGAGCGATTCCGGGTTGATGTGCTCTTTCCAGTCGCCGACGGTCTTGTCCGCATCCGGCGCCGGATGATTGAACAGGCGGTCGTACAGGCGGATCTCGGCGGGTTCGCATTCAGTGGCCGATACCCAGTGAATCACGCCGCGCACCTTGCGGCCTTCCGGATTAGCACCGAGTGTGGCAGGGTCGTAACTGCAACGCAGTTCGACAATCTCGCCCTGCTCGTCCTTGATGACTTCGTCGGCGCGGATCACATAGGCGTTGCGCAGGCGCACTTCGCCGCCGGACACCAGGCGCTTGTATTTTTTATTGGCCTCTTCACGGAAATCCTCTCGATCGATATAGACTTCGCGCGTCAGCGCGATCTCGCGGCTGCCAAAACCTTCGTCTTTCGGGTGATTGGCAGCCGACAATTTTTCGACCTGGCCTTCCGGGTAATTGCTCAGCACCACCTTGAGCGGATTGATTACCGCCATACGGCGTGGTGCATTGCTGTCGAGGTCTTCGCGGATGCAGTTTTCCAGTACGCCCATTTCCACCGTGTTATCCGACTTGGTCACGCCGATACGGCCGCAGAAGTCACGAATCGACGCCGGCGTGTAACCGCGACGACGCAGGCCGGCCAGCGTTGGCATGCGCGGGTCGTCCCAGCCGGCGACGTGTTTGTCGGTTACCAGCTCGGTGAGCTTGCGTTTGCTGACCACGGTGTATTGCAGGTTGAGGCGGGAAAACTCGATCTGCTGCGGATGACAATCGATGCTGATGTTATCCAGCACCCAGTCATACAACGGGCGATGATCCTCGAACTCAAGCGTACACAGTGAGTGTGTGATGCCTTCCAGCGCGTCCGAAATCGGATGAGTGTAGTCGTACATCGGGTAGATACACCAGCTCTCGCCGGTCTGGTGGTGAATCACACCGTGACGGATGCGATACAGCGCCGGGTCGCGCATGTTGATGTTGGGTGACGCCATGTCGATTTTGGCGCGCAAGGTGCGGCTGCCGTCTTCAAATTCGGCATTGCGCATGCGCTGGAACAGGTCGAGGTTTTCCTCGATGCTGCGATTGCGGTACGGACTGTCCTTGCCGGTTTCGGTCAGCGTGCCGCGGTACTCGCGCACCTGCTCGGCATTGAGGTCACAGACATAGGCCAGGCCCTTGCCGATGAGTTCGACCGCGTATTGATACAGCTGCTCGAAGTAATCGGACGCGTAATACAGCCGCTCCTGCCAGTCGTAACCGAGCCATTTGACGTCGGCCTGGATGGCATTGACGAACTCGATGTTTTCCTTGTGCGGATTGGTGTCGTCAAAGCGCAGATTGCAAAGACCCTGGTAATCCTTCGCGATACCAAAATTCAGCACAATCGACTTGGCGTGGCCGATGTGTAAATAGCCATTCGGCTCCGGCGGAAAACGCGTGTGCACCTTGTTGTGCTTGCCGCCGGCCAGGTCCTGATCGATGATCTGGCGGATAAAGTTGCTTGGAGCTGAGTTCACTTCAGCGTTCATAGAAATTCCTTGCGGTTATTGTGCTCGTTGTTCAATTTCATGCAACGCCCGGTCGATGCGCCGCAGACAGGCGTCCTTGCCGACCAGGTACAAAGTCAAGTCGAGATCGGGCGATGGCGCACCGCCGGTGACCGCCGTGCGCAATGGCATGCCGACCTTGCCGAAGCCGATGTCGAGCTGCTTGACGGTCGACTCGATTGCGGCGTGCAGATTCTCGCGGTTCCAGTCGGTGATGGTGGCGATTTCCTCGCGCACCACCTTGAGCGGTTCCAGCGCGGCGGTCTTGAAGGCTTTCTTGGCCGCGTTTTCTTCATACTCATCAAAGTCCTGATAATAAAAACGGCAGATGTCGGCCAGCTCCAGCAGCGTGCGCGCACGTTCGCGCTGCGCCAGGATCACCTCGACAATGTTCGGTCCCTCGCAGGGATCGATGCCGCGGTCACCGAGATGCGTCGACAGCAGGTGTGCGATGCGTTGCGGATCGGTTTGCTTGAGGTATTGCTGGTTGAGCCATTTGAGTTTATCGGTGTTGAAGCTCGACGCCGCCTTGTTGACATCAGCGATGGCGAACAACTGGATCATCTCATCAATGCTGAACAGCTCCTGGTCGCCGTGTGACCAGCCGAGCCGCACCAGGTAGTTGAGCAACGCCTCGGGCAAGAAACCGTCGTGCATGTACTGCATGACGCTGACCGCACCATGGCGTTTGGACAAGCGTGCGCCATCGTCACCGAGAATCATCGGCAGATGTGCATAACTCGGTGCCGGCAGACCCAGCGCGTTGAGCAGGTTGATCTGGCGCGGCGTGTTGTTGAGATGGTCGTCGCCGCGGATCACATGGGTGATCTGCATGTCAGCATCATCAACAATCACGGTAAGGTTGTAGGTCGGCGAACCGTCGGTGCGCTTGATGATCAGGTCATCGAGTTCGTTGTTGGCGAACACCACCTTGCCACGCACCATGTCGTCGACCACCACGGTGCCATCAAGTGGATTCTTGAAGCGGATGACATGCGGTTCGTCGGCGCTGACGTGCAGGTTGCGGCAATGGCCGTCGTAACGCGGCTTTTGCTTGTTCTTCATCTGCTCTCCACGCAACGCATCGAGGCGCTCGCGCGAGCAGTTGCAGCGGTAGGCCAAACCCTTGTCCAGCAGTTCGTTAATGACTTCGTCGTAACGATCAAAGCGGTGCGTCTGGTAAAACGGTCCTTCGTCGTATTCCAGGCCGAGCCAGGTCATGCCCTCGAGAATGGCGTTGACCGATTCCTGCGTCGAGCGTTCCAGGTCGGTATCCTCGATGCGCAGCACAAACTTGCCGCCGTGCTTGCGGGCGTACAGCCAGGAAAACAATGCGGTGCGCGCGCCGCCGACGTGCAGGTAGCCGGTGGGACTCGGCGCAAAACGGGTTCTTATTGTCATGGGAAATTCAATTCTTCTACAAAGGCGGAATTTTATAACGTCACGTCCACAGACAACAGTCGCATGTGCCGATTTTACCCGACCGACAGCGCATTTTTCATGTCTTCGGCGCTGACCGGATGCACCAGCACCTGATGCAGGCGAAACAGCTGCGCCAGCTTGTCCACATATTCGGCTTCCTGACGTGTCACCAGCACCACCACTTTGGCCTGTGGCGCGTATTTTTGCAGGCTGTGCAGGAACACGTCGAGGTTGCTGACATTGACGCCGGCGTAGTTATTGCCGTAGCCGTAGAAAAACTCGGCCACGACGAAATCCGGCCGGACTTTTTTCAGGGCGCTGATCGCCTTGCGCATGGCGGTGAAGCGCTGCTCCTCGATGCCGAGCGAACGGTACAACGCACTGAACGGCGGATGCGCCGGTGACTCGATGATGGAAAACAGCGTCGTTTTCGCCATGGCGCTCAGAAATTGCGATTCAGGCCATTGAGCGCCGCCACTCGATAAGCTTCCGCCATGGTCGGGTAATTGAACGTGGTCTCGATGAAGTATTTGATCGAATTGGCCTTGCCCTGCTGGCGCATGATGGCCTGGCCGATGTGGATGATCTCCGAAGCCTGTTCGCCAAAACAGTGAATGCCGAGAATTTCCAAGCTTTCACGGTGAAACAGCAGCTTGAGCATGCCGACCGTGTGACCGGTGATCTGCGCGCGCGCCAGGTTCTTGAACTCGGCGCGGCCTACTTCGTACGGGATCTGCGCTTCGGTCAGCTCCTGTTCGGTGGCGCCGACCGAGCTGATTTCCGGGCTGGTGTAAATGCCGGTCGGGATTTCCTGCAGCAAATGCCAGTCGGCCAGGCGCTCGCTGATGTGCAGCGCAGCATAGCGGCCCTGGTCGTAACTGGTGCTGGCCAGCGCCGGCGGACCGATGACATCGCCGACTGCGTACAGGTTCGGATTGGTCGACTGGAAGGAGTCGCTAACATCGATCTGGCCACGGCTGTTAGGGGTTATGCCGACGTTCTCCAGTCCCAATCCGCCGGTGTTGCCGCTGCGGCCATTGGCCCACAGCAACACGTCCGACTTGAGTTTACGGCCGGACTTGCCGTTGAGCACCACCCCGTTGTCGACTACTTCGACCGAAGCATAGGTTTCGTTGTGGCGAATCATGACGCCCTGGTCGCGCAGGTGGTAACTCAGGGCATCGGTAATCTCGTCATCCAGATACGATAGAAGCCGGTCACGGGTGTCGACCAGGCTGACCTTGACGTCGAGGTTGGCAAAAATCGAGGCATACTCGCAACCGATCACGCCAGCGCCATAAATCGTGATGCTGCGCGGTGTGCGGTCCAGCTGCAGAATGCTGTCACTGTCGAGGATACGCGGCTGGCTGAAATCGACATCACCCGGCTGGTACGGGCTGGAACCGGTGGCAATGACAAACTTGTCCGCCTTCAGTGTTTCCTGGGCACCATTGCCGTTATGCACGGCGATGTGGTGTTCATCGAGAAAGCTGGCCGTACCATGGAACAGGTCTACGCGATTTCGGGTGTAAAACCGGTGCCGCATGCTGACCTGCTTGGCGATAACCTCGTCAGCACTTTTCAGCAATTGCGGATAGGTGATGTCGACATGGCCGAGCGTGTGTTCAAACAGCGGATGGTGGCGATAATCGGCGAGTAACTGGATGGCATGGCGCAGGGTTTTGCTTGGAATGGTGCCCCAATGAGTGCAGCCACCGCCGACCTGGGCGTGCCGCTCCACCAGGGCGACCTGCTTACCGTATTTGCTGAGGGTCATCGCAGCACCCTCACCGCCCGGGCCGCTGCCAATCACAATGACGTCGTATGACTGCATTAATGCTCTTTGTTTACTGCTGGATATGAAGCATCAGTATATTCGGATACCGACGCAAATATTTCAAAATTATTTTTCCAGCGGCCTTTTCATTGTTCTATTCTTGTTCTATATTGTTGATATTCGTGAACAACCGGGATTTTTTATGAGCGTTTCACTCACCCGCCGACAACAGGAAATCTACGACTACCTCAGCGAGCACATGCAGGAACAGCAGCAGGCGCCGACCCTGACCGAACTCTGTGACGCCTTTGGCCTCAAGTCCAGGGGCTCAATGCACAAGCAGGTGCAGGCGCTGATCGATGCCGGCCTGGTCGAGCCGATGAACAACCTGCGCCGCGGCATCCGTCTGGTGGAAAACGAAGAAAACGAAAATGACTTGCCGATGATGGGCTTCATCGCCGCCGGCCGGCCGATCGAAGCCATCGAAAATCCGCAAGCCATGCAGGTGCCACCCAGCCTGCGCTCCGACAAGCCCTGTTATGTGTTGCAGGTCAAGGGCGATTCCATGATCGACGAAGGCATTCTGGATGGCGATTGGGTCGTGATTGAGCAGAAGGACACCGCGCGCAACGGTGAAATTGTCGTCGCGCTGGTCGAAGGCAGTGACGCCACGCTCAAGCGCATCGAGCAAAAACCCGGTGAAGTCATCCTGCATCCGGCCAATGCCGAGATGTCACCCATGCATTATTTACCGGACCAGGTACAAATCCAGGGAGTACTGGTCGGCCAGATGCGCAGCTACCGCTGATTTAACTAGGCCGTTGCGATCAACACAGCACGCTTTGGCGCCGGATAGCCTTCCACGGTCTTGCTGCTGTCTTGTGGGTCAAAAAAGTCCGGCAAGGATTCAAAACGCATCCACTCGGTTGAGCGTTGTTCCTCGACACTGGTGATTGATACATCCACCACCCGGATATTCGTATAGCCACAACGTTGCAACCACAACTCCAACGTCGGTACCGAAGGAATAAACCAGACGTTGCGCATCTTCGCATAACGATCCTCGGGTAACAGCGTCATGCCCTCCTCGCCGTCGATGACCAGGGTTTCCAGCACCAGTTCACCACCGGCGCGCAAACAACTTTTCAATTGCAGCAAATGCTCCAGCGGTGACTTGCGGTGATACAGCACACCCATGGAGAACACCGTATCAAATGCCTGCAGGTTCTCCGGCATGTGCTGAATGCCGAGTGGCAACATGTGAAACGGTAACTGCCGGGGCTTGAGAAAATGTTTGATGACCTGGTATTGCAGCAGGAACAGACGGCTTGGATCGATACCGACGACCAGATGCGCGCCGGCATCGGCCATGCGCCAGCCGTGATAGCCGCTGCCACAACCGACGTCCAGCACCACCCGCCCATTTAAATCACTGATGTGTTGTTCGATGCGCGACCACTTCCAGTCGGAATGCCACTCGGTATCAATGTAAATACCGTGCACGTCAAACGGCCCTTTGCGCCACGGAATGAATTCCTGCAGCAAGGTTTTCAACTCAGCAAGTTGTTGTTCTGTACGCGTAGCCTGCGAACGGATACGAATCACACCGTCGGACATGTCCAGTTCGTCGCAGGACCAGTCAGGTAAATGCTCCAGGGCGTTTTGCCAGCGTGGCATGTCGCCATGGCTGCGCTCATTAAGCACCTGATCCAGTTGTTGTGGCAGGTCGACGAGCCAGGGCTCGAGTGCGGTGTCGCTTAACGCTGCGGTCAACTCTTGCAGGTCAATCATTTATTTGTAGGCGATCAGGGAAATGAAATTGAAGCACTGGAACCAGACATCAATCTGCTTGAAACCACATGCCAGCAGGCGCTGCTCGTGTTGTTGCAGGGTTTCCGGTTGCAGCACGTTTTCCAGCGCCGTGCGTTTCTGGCTGATCTCCAGATCGCTGTAACCATTGGCGCGTTTGAACTCGTGGTGCATCTCAATCATGCGTTGATCCATTTGCGCATCGGCGAAATGGATTTTTTCCGACAACAACAACACGCCGCCTGGCAGCAAGTTGTCATAAATGGAGCACAGCAAACCTGCCCGACGCTCTTTATCGACAAACTGCAGGGTGTAGTTCATGACGACGACTGATGCGTCATGGATTTTCACGTTCAACAAATCGTCACAAACCAGCTCAACCGGCACTTGCGAGTCGCTTTGTTGCAGATTGACCTGGCACTGCGCCAGCATGTCAGCCGAATTATCCACTGCGATAATGCAGCAGTTTTCTGCCTCGATACCCTGTTGCATCGAAAACGTACTGGCGCCGAGCGAACAACCCAGGTCATAACAGAGCGAATCTGGCTGGGCATATTGTGCGGCAAGCACACCGGTCATGGCAATCACCGTGCTGTAACCCGGCACCGAGCGCCGGATCATGTCCGGAAACACCCGGGCTACTTTGGCATCAAAACTGAAACGATCCAGCTCGGATTGTGGCTCGGCGTAAATGGAATCGCGTTCGATCATACTGACGTCTGGATAACAGGCGGAGCAAACAGCTCAGTCCAGGCCGCACTCGTCACCGTAATCAAAGCACAACTCTTCATCACGCTTGATGTCACGAACCGCATACAGATCGGCCTCTTCAAAATGGGTGTTGCCATTGCGGTCATGATTTAAAAAGCGCAGCAGGTTCTGTCCACTGATACCGATGCATTGCTCGTGATCATCAGGATCATAAATCCACAACACATAGGTGCCGTTGCGTTTAGCCGTCGGGCCATGATAGGTGCCAATGTACTCACCTTCGGCAATATTGCGCCTGGCGAACAACCCGGTGCCATGAGTACTGGACTTCGCTGAATAAACCCACTCGCGCAGGTCCTTGTTAAAGATGCGTTTTTTAGACATTTTGTAATGGTATGCTTTGTGTTGCGCAATACATCCGGCTTGCCGGGCATCGCTCCCAGCCAATCTGGTGGGTTAACAGTTGATCCTTCTCCAGCGAATTATAACTTTCAGTCAGGCTCTGGAACTCCCATTGTGAGCTGCGCCACATAACAATTATTTTCTCGACAATCGGCAGCCAGTCACGCCCTTCATAAGATGCCCGAATATTATAGACATGTCCATGTGGTAACTGTTTCTGGCTTTCAACAAACAGATATTCATGTACGTTATCCAGTGTGATTTCAGCTTGTAACAACAAGTCTTCGATAGCGGGCAAAGTCACCGGTATCTGCACGACTTTCGAAGTCACCCCCTGATACTCGGGATAAAAGGCTGTCTTGCCACGCGTATCCAGGGCAAAGTCAAAACCAAACTCTTCTTCATATTGCAGTAACGCAGGATTAATCTGAAAGCCTGAAGAGGAATGCATGTTCGGTGGCTTCTTGAATATGTCGTTGAACAACTCGAGCGAGTGTTGCAATGACAGTCTGGTCCATTCCGAGCCGGCAGTGCTGGCGTTGATGATCCAGGAAGCGGAATCAAAACTTTTAATACCGACTTCGTGACCGGCATCGGCACAGCTGCGCATGATGTCGCGAAATTTTTTTGTCAGATTCGGGGGCGCCAGCAAGGTGCCGTAGAGCTTCTGTCTCAGCGGCAGTTGCCTGGAAAGGATAAATGGTCGAAACAGGTTTCTGATTTTCAGGCCGGTATTGTCGTAACCGAGATTGAAAAAAAAACTGGCCTGAATCCGGTATTGGTCAAAAAGTTTCAGTAAAGCGGGAATGCCCTGGGAAATTCCGACAAAGTCTTCGGCGTCGACTTTGAGATTGATGCGCATGTAAAAAGGAAAAAGATTTTGCGGTTCTAGAAGGTAACCCGGCAGGTATCGCCATAAACCGCCATGATCGCTTTGAGCTCTTTCAGCACATTCAGCAATTCAATCTGTGTCAGACCGTTGGTTTCCGGCAAGGTAACGCCGGCTTCAAGTTTTTGAATATCGTCCCTCACCGATTGACAGCCTTTTGCACAGATAATTTCGACACAATGCTCAACTTTTACATACGGGGTCGTAACTTTCTGTACAGACGACAATCTCGGCACGGCTTCCACCTTATATAAAGACATTATCAGTTACTTAAATTGCAAATATTATAACTATTGATACAAAAAAATCTAATCCGGATGTTCTCTTTTTGTTCTATATGTACTACTATAGTACGTAAGTAGAACAACACAGCCGGAGAAAACCATGAATAAACAATACATTATGCAGGATCAGGCCAAAAACGCCGTCAACAGCATCATGCAGTACGATCTGACCTGGCGACAGAAAAAAGCCACGACTTCAATGCACCTGAGCATTATCGCCGGACTCAGCGTCATCAGCTTCCTGTCGCAGCTTATCTAGCCAGGCCCGATTTCCTGCCCCTCTCAATAAAAAGGCCGTCAATGACGGCCTTTTTCGTTGCAAAAGCAAATACAAACTACAGCTGTGTGGATTCCTCACTACGCTGAAAACTCTCGTTGACCCGATCGCGCAATTCCTTGCCTGGTTTGAAATGCGGGACATATTTTCCGGACAGCGCGACAGAATCGCCTGTTTTCGGATTACGTCCCATACGTGCCGGACGGTAATGCAGGGAAAAGCTGCCAAAACCACGAATTTCAATTCGGTCGCCTGACGATAATGACTGGCTCATTTGCTCAATCATGCACTTGACGGCCAATTCGACATCCTTGAAAGCCAGATGACTCTGCTCCTTGGCCATGACCTCGATGAGCTCGGATTTTGTGACTCTTGATTCCTGATCCATATAAAGGTAAGGGCGGCGCAAGCCGCCCACTCCATTATTTGTTGTTAATTATCACCGTTTGAATCATTCATTTGCTCTTTGAGCAGATCACCCAGGGTTGCACCGGCGCCACTGGACTCACCGGTGTAACCGGCAATGACCTGCTTCTCTTCATCTTCATCCTTAGCCTTGATGGAGAGAGAAATGGTGCGGTTCTTGCGATCCACGCCCATGAACTTAGCTTCCACCTCGTCACCCGGGTTCAGAATTGAACGGGCATCTTCGACGCGGTCGCGTGACAGTTCAGAAGCACGCAAATAACCTTCGACACCTTCCGCTAGCTCAATGGTAGCGCCCTTGGCGTCCACTTCCTTGACAGTGCCTTTGACGAAGCTGCCTTTTTCATTGGTGGCCAGGAAGCTGGAGAACGGATCCTTGTCGAGTTGCTTGACGCCCAGGGAGATGCGCTCACGCTCCGGATCAACCGCCAGGACCACAGTTTCCAGCTCATCGCCTTTCTTGTAGCCGTGAATGGCTTCTTCACCGTTTTCATCCCAGGTAATGTCAGACAGGTGAACCAGACCATCGATACCGCCGTCCAGACCGATGAAAATACCGAAATCGGTAATCGACTTGATCTTGCCGGTGACATGGTCGCCTTTCTTGTGTGTAGCGGCAAACTCATCCCATGGGTTGGTTTTGCACTGCTTCATGCCGAGAGAAATACGACGACGTTCCTCGTCGATATCCAGCACCATGACTTCGAGTTCATCACCCAGTGAAACCACTTTGGACGGATGGATGTTCTTGTTGGTCCAGTCCATTTCGGAAACATGCACCAAACCTTCAACGCCATCTTCGAGTTCAACAAAACAACCGTAGTCGGCAATGTTGGTGACCTTACCGAACAGGCGTGAGCCTTCCGGATAACGACGCGCCAGGTTGGCCCATGGATCATCACCCAGTTGTTTCAGACCCAGTGAAACACGCTGTTTGTCGCGATCGAATTTGAGTACCTTGACGGTGACTTCGTCACCGATATCGATGACTTCAGAAGGATGCTTGACGCGTTTCCAGGCCATGTCGGTGATGTGCAGCAGACCATCGATACCGCCGAGGTCAACGAATGCACCGTAGTCGGTAAGATTTTTGACCACGCCTTTGACAACCTGGCCTTCCTGCAGATTTTCCAGCAGCTGATCTCTTTCTTCGCTGTACTCCTGCTCAACCACGGCACGACGTGAAACCACGACGTTGTTGCGTTTGCGGTCGAGTTTGATGACCTTGAATTCGAGGTCCTTGCCTTCGAGATAGCCGGTATCACGTACCGGTCTTACATCTACCAATGAACCTGGCAGGAAGGCACGAATCTGGTCGAGTTCAACGATGAAGCCGCCTTTGACCTTGCCATTAATGCGGCCGGTGACGATATCTTCGTTCTCAAAAGCGGTTTCAAGGAATCCCCACGCCTGATTGCGTTTTGCTTTTTCTCTTGAAAGACGGGTTGCACCGAAACCATCTTCCACAGCATCCAGAGCGACTTCAACCTGGTCGCCAACAGCTACTTCCAGGTCACCATTCATGTCGAGGAACTGTGCGCGAGGAATAACGCCCTCGGATTTCAGACCCGCATTAACAACTACAAAATCATTATTGATTTCAACAACAGTGCCAATAACAATCGCTCCAGGCTGGAAATTGGTATTAGCAATACTCTCTTCAAAGAGTTCAGCAAAACTTTCAGTCATAAGAAAAATATCCTGATGTGTTCAAACACATCGCAGCCAACTTATAGGGTACACCTGTAAGCCAGCCTCACTAGTTAAGGTTAAAAATCAATTCACCCGTCATTTGTACGGATGAACTCCTGTTTACGCCAGATGCGGATAAGCTTGTCTGAGCCTGTCCAGCACTGTGTTTTTCACTTCCTCGATACTCATGGAACTCGAATCAATCACCAATGCATCCTCAGCGGCACGCAAAGGTGCGGTACTGCGGTTGCGGTCGCGATCGTCGCGTTCCTGAATCTCGGAAATAAGGTCGCCGAGATTAGCACTTAATCCTTTCTCTATCAACTGCTTATATCGCCTTTTCGCACGCTCCTTGGCAGAGGCGTCGAGAAAAATTTTGGCGCCGGCCTGCGGGAACACCACGGTGCCCATATCGCGACCGTCCGCCACCAGTCCCGGGGGACTGACAAAATCACGCTGCCATTGCAGCAAGGCCGCCCGCACTTGCGGGATCGCCGCGACTTTGGACGCCATATTGCCCGCTTTTTCACTGCGAATCGCCAGGGAGACGTCTTCCCCGTCCAGTAAGACCTTGCCAGCATCGAAAACAACATTCATGGAAGATGCGATTTCTGCAATTTTGTCGCTTTGATCGATGCTGATGCCTGCACGTTCGACAGATAAGCCCACCAGTCGATAAAGTGCACCGCTGTCCAGAATGTGCCAACCGAGCTGTCGGGCGACTTTGGCCGCGATGGTGCCCTTACCCGAGCCACTGGGCCCGTCAATGGTCAGAATCGGGACCGTCATGTTCAGCTGTTGTCCTGAATCTGCAGCCCGACGCCGGCGGCCAGAGTAACAAAACCCGGGAATGAAGTATTCACATTGGCGCAGTCGAGAATCTCGATTGCCCCCTTGGCGCGCAGCGCCGCCATCGCAAACGACATGGCAATACGGTGATCGCCTTGACTTTCAACCGTACCGGAGCCGAGTTGGCCACCCTGGATGACGGCCCCATCCGCTGTCGGATGGATGTCAATGCCGAGAATCTGCATGCCATCGGCCATCACCTGGATACGGTCGGATTCCTTGACGCGCAATTCCTCGGCGCCGGTCAGCACCGTTTCACCCTCGGCACAGGCCGCGGCAATGAACAGGGCCGGAAACTCATCGATCGCCAATGGCACCTGATCTTCCGGAATGCGGATGCCCTTGAGTTTGGCACTACGCACACGCAAATCCGCCACCGGTTCGCCGCCAACTTCACGCTGGTTGAGCACTTCAATGTCGGCGCCCATCAGGCGCAGGATATTGATCACACCATCGCGGGTCGGGTTAATGCCGACGTGCTGCAAGGTGAGATCGGAGTTTTCCGCAATGGATGCGCCAACGAGGAAAAACGCCGCCGATGAAATGTCCGCCGGCACATCGATGTCGCAGGCGGTCAGTTGTCCACCGCCATTGATACAGATACGGTCACCCTCACGCTGCACTTCATAACCGAAACCACGCAACATACGCTCGGTATGATCCCGCGTCGGCGCCGGCTCGGTCACACAGGTTTCGCCATCGGCATACAGACCGGCCAGTAACAGACAGGATTTGACCTGGGCACTGGCGACCGGCATGTCGTATTCAATACCATGTAGACTGGCCTTACCCTTGATCTGCAATGGCGCAGTACCTTTTTCTGTGGTTTCTATCACCGCGCCCATTTGCGCCAGTGGATCGGTAACCCGTTTCATCGGCCGACTCGACAATGAGGCATCGCCGGTCAGGGTCACATCAAAGCCCTGCCCGGCCAGCAGGCCCGACATGAGACGCATGGAAGTACCGGAGTTACCCAGGTCCAGCGCAGAGTCCGGCGCCTGCAGCCCATGCATACCAACACCGTTAATCACGACACGGCCTTCATCCGGACCCTCGATCGCAACGCCCATAGAGCGAAACGCCTTGAGTGTGGCGAGACTGTCTTCACCTTCGAGAAAACCGCTAACACGGGTGACGCCATTGGCCAGTGAACCGAGCATGATGGAACGATGTGAAATCGATTTGTCACCCGGCACGCGCAGACTGCCGGACAGACTGCCGCCCGGCTGTACAGAAAAACGGATCGATGTATTGCTCACAGAAAAAACCGCCTGAAAAATAATCGCGCAAGTATAACCGAGTGAAGGACTACGGAAAACGCCGCTGTGGGCGATCAGAGTCCGTCGACGTATTGATCGCGCGCCTGCTTGGCGGAACGAAACAGTTCCAGCAACTCATCGGCCTTGCGGTTCTTGATCATGCCGGATAGCTTGATCATTTCCTCGATGTAGAGATCGAGCACGCGACTGACCGCATCGGCATTGGACAGACAGATGTCACGCCACATCTCCGGGTTGGATGAAGCAATGCGGCTAAAGTCCCGAAAGCCGCCAGCGGCATAACGGAAGATTTCGGTGTGCTCTTCAAGCTTGTCGAGCGTATCGACCAGACCAAACGCCAGCATGTGCGGTAAATGACTGGTTGCCGCCAGTACCGCATCGTGTTGCTGTACCGGCATGCTGGTGACTTCTGCGCCACAGGCCCGCCACATGGCGGTGACCTGCCCGAGTGCATCCGTATTGGTGTCTGGTGTTGGCGTGAGAATCACACGCCGGTCCTGATACAGGCTGTCAAACGCGGCTTCCACACCGCTGTTTTCCGTGCCGGCAATCGGATGACCCGGTACAAAATTGAGCATCTTCCCTTCAGAAGCCTCAAGCCAGTCTTTAACCACACTGGCTTTGGCGCTGCCGCCATCAGTGACAACCGCTGTATCTTTAAGATGTCCCTGCATGGTGCTGAATATCGATTGCATCGCGCCCAGCGGTACTGCGACAAACACCATGTCCGCATTCTCAACCGCCTTGCCAACATCCTGCGTCCATTCATCAACCACACCCAGCTGTTTGGCCTTGACCAGGTTTTGTTCACTGCGACCACAACCGATCACCTGATCGACGTAACCGGTCTTGCGTAAGGCCATGGCCAGTGAACCGCCGATAAGCCCGACGCCAATGATGGCCAGTGTATTGATCGCAGTCATGCCAGCACTTTCTCCAGCGCCTGAATACAACGCTGGTTTTCCGCTTGCGTGCCAATGGAAATGCGCAAATGATTCGGCATGCCGTAGTTGGCCACCGGTCGTGTGATCACACCTTCGCGCAACAACAATTGATCAATCTCGCCAGCCGGCCGTTGCAGGTCTACGGTAATGAAATTACCGGCCGACGCGATCCAGCTCAGACCCATCGAGTCGAACGCCTGCTCATATTGGTGCATGCCCTGAGTGTTGAGTTGCACGGCAGCAGCAATGTGTTGCTGATCCTGTAAAGCCGCAGCTGCTGCGGCCAGAGCCAGTGAATTGACGTTGAATGGCTGGCGCACGCGATTCAACAAGTCGGCCACTTCGGCATGGGACAAGGCATAACCCACACGCAGACCGGCCAGGCCATAAGCCTTGGAAAAAGTGCGCGTCACAATCAGGTTGGGAAATTCATCCAGCCATAAAGACGCATCCGGATAATCATCATGCTGTACATATTCGACATAAGCCTCATCCACGACGACAACAACATGCTCCGGTAAACTTGCGATAAAAGCTTTTAACGGCCCGGCACGCAACCAGGTGCCGGTCGGGTTGTTCGGGTTGGCAATGAACACGACACGTGTTTTGTCATTGACCAGCGCCGCGATCGCCTGCAGGTCATGGCCGTATTCATCCGCCTTGGCAATACGCGCCGTAGCACCGACCGCCTGGGTTGAGATCGCATAAACCGCGAATGCATATTGGGAAAACACGGCTTCAGCCCCCGGTGACAGGAACACGCGTGCGATCATGTCGAGCACATCATTGGAGCCATTACCCAGCGTGATTCTTTTGCTGTCGATCGCGTGTTTCTCTGCCAGCAAGCCACGCAGTTCAAAACCACCGCCGTCAGGATAACGCGCCAGTTGTTCCAGCTGCCCGTGAATAACCGCCTTGGCAGCCTTGCACGGACCGAGCGGGTTTTCATTTGACGCCAGCTTGATGGAGTTTTTTATACCAAGTTCGCGTTCAAGCTCGGCCACCGGCTTGCCTGGCACATAAGGTGTCAGGCTGGCAATGCCCGGAGCACTGATTTGAAGAAAGCGATTTGCATTGCTCATGACAGAATCCAGGTCTTACAGTACCGCAACCGGATAGGAACCAAGCACCTTGAACAGGCTGGCTTTTTTCTTTAACTGGTCAAAAGCCAGCTTGACCTTGGCATCGTCCTGATGGCCGAGCACATCGATAAAAAATACATAATCCCAGATACCGCGACGCGACGGGCGTGACTCGATACGTGTCATGCTGATGTCATGCTCGGCAAAGGGTGACAACAAGGCATGCAGTCCGCCGGCTTCATTTTTGGTCGCCAGCATGAGACTGGTTTTGTCTTCACCGCTGGCCGGCACCTGTTGCTTGCCGATGACCAGGAAGCGTGTGGTGTTGCCCGGCTCGTCTTCAATATTGCGCTCCAGGATGTTCAGTTGATACAGACCGGCCGCATTCTCCCCGGCAATGGCGGCGGCGTTGTTGTCAGCGGCCGCCATTCTGGCCGCCTCGGCATTACTGTTGACGGCGACGCGTTCAGCGTGCGACAGATGCCGGTCCAGCCAGCCGCGGCATTGTGCCAGCGATTGTTCGTGCGAATACAGCACTTTGACATCCGCGAGAGATTTGGCGTTGCTCATGAGATTCTGGTTGATCCTGAGACTGACTTCGCCACAGATCGACAGGCCGGATTTGATGAACATATCCAGCGTATGGCTGATCACACCTTCGGTGGAATTTTCCACCGGCACGACACCATAGTCGCAGGTGCCGGCTTCGACCTCATCAAACACGTCGGAGATGGCGGTCATTGGCTGCATGCGCACCGCGTGCCCAAAATGTTTCGATGCAGCAGCCTGGGTGAAGGTACCCTGCGGCCCGAGATAAGCGATACACAACGGCTTTTCCAGCGCCAGACAGGTTGACATGATTTCACGAAACAATCGCGCCATGTCATTGTTGCTGAGCGGCCCCTTGTTGCGCTGCTTGACCTGACGCAATACCTGCGCTTCGCGTTCCGGCCGGTAAAACACCGCATCCGGATTTTCCGCCAGCTTTATCGAGGCGACCTGCTGGGCCGCGGCGGCACGCTGATTGAGCAGATCCTGGATTTCCAGGTCGATCTCGTCGATACGCTCCCTGATTTGCGACAGTTTTTCTTCTTCGTTCATATCCGCCTGAGACAACGCCCGCTATTTTTTACAGCCGAGACAACGCACCGATAATACGCCGTCGATTGCGGCAATGCGATCAATGACCTCTTGCGGTACCTCGGTGTCCACGTCCAGCAGTGTCACAGCGATTTCGTTGCGCGATTTGTTCAGCATATCGATGATATTCAGTCCGGCTTCCGCCAGGTCGGTAGAAATCTGGCCGACCATGTTAGGTACATTATTATTAATCACCGCCAGACGCACGCCTTCATTGCGCGGTAAATTGATTTCAGGGAAATTAACGGAATTGGTGATGTTGCCGTTTTCCAGGTAATCGCGCACCTGCTCGGCGACCATGATGGCGCAGTTTTCCTCGGCTTCTTGTGTAGATGCCCCCAAGTGCGGCAAGGTGATGCAACGCGGGTGATCCTTGAGCAGGTTGCTCGGGAAGTCACACACATAGGCATACAGCTTGCCATCATCCAGCGCCTTGACCACGGCCGCATCATCGACAATGCCGTTGCGCGCAAAATTCAAAATCACAGCATTGTCCGGCATCAGCTTGATGCGTTCGGCATTGATCATATTGGCGGTGTGCTCGTTCAGCGGCACATGGAAAGTGACAAAGTCCGCACGTGACAACAGGTCATCGACCGACAGCGCCTGTTCGACATTCGACTCAAGCTTCCAGGCACTTTTCACGGTAATGGTCGGGTCATAGCCAACGACTTTCATACCAAGCGCGTGTGCGGCATTGGCAATCTGCACGCCGATGGCGCCAAGACCGACAACGCCCAGGGTGCGTCCCGGCAGTTCAAAACCGACATAATTCTTTTTGCCGGATTCCACATTTTTGTGAATCTCTCCATCTTCACCCTGCAGACCCCGAGCAAACGTCCAGGCCTGGCCAATGTTGCGTGCGGCAATCAGCATTCCTGCGATCACCAGTTCCTTGACCGCATTGGCGTTGGCGCCCGGTGCGTTAAATACCGGGATGCCCTGCTCGGTCATCTTATCGACCGGAATGTTATTGACACCGGCGCCGGCACGACCGATGGCCTTGACGGTAGGCGCCAGCTGCATGTCATGCATCTTGGCCGAACGCACCAGAACAGCGTCCGGGTTGCTCATTTCCGAGGCCACTTCGTAGGAATCACGTGGCAACCGGTCGAGACCGGCAACCGAAATATTATTCAGGGTATGAATCTTGTACATAAAATACTCTGGGAATCAGTTTGAAATCCGACGCTAAACACTGCGGCGGCGTGTAACAATAGCCGCCACACTGAATCAACCATTGCGTTTTTCGAAATCGGCCATGAAATCGACCAGGGCCTGCACACCGGCTTCCGGCATGGCGTTGTAAATACTGGCGCGCATACCACCGACCGAACGATGTCCCTTGAGGGTCTTGAGTCCGCGTTCAGCGGCTTCCGTCAGGAACCGGGCATCGAGTTCCGGGTTAGCCAGCGTAAACGGCACATTCATCCAGGAACGGCAGTTGACAGCAACCGGATTGGCATAAAAATCCGACGCATCGATCGCATCGTACAGCAGTTTGGCCTTACGCTCGTTGATCTCGGCCATGCCCTGCAGGCCACCCTGTTGCTTGAGCCAGTCAAACACCAGCCCGGCCAGGTACCAGCCATAGGTCGGCGGCGTGTTGTACATCGAATCATTATCGGCGTGGATTTTGTAATCAAACATGGTCGGCGTGCCAGCAATCGGTGAGCCGATCAGGTCCTCACGCACGATGACCAAGGTCAAACCGGCCGGACCGATATTTTTCTGCGCGCCGGCATAGATCAGCCCATAACGTGACACATCCAGCGGACGCGACAGAATGGTTGAAGACATGTCGGCGACCAAGGGTACATCACCGGTGTCGGGAATGTACGGAAACTCAACGCCACCAATGGTTTCGTTGGGCGTGTAATGCACATAGGCAGCATCGGCCGACAGCTGCAGATCGGCTTGTGCCGGCACACTCATGAAGTTGTTCGCTTCGGTGCTGGCGGCAATATTGACGTCGGCATAGCGCTTGGCTTCGGCGATGGCTTTTTTCGACCAGGCGCCGGTATTGATGTAATCGGCCTTGCGCTTGCTGGCGGTCAGATTCATCGGAATCATGGCGAACTGGCTGGAAGCGCCACCCTGCAGGAACAACACCTTGTAGTTGTCCGGCACGGACAGCAATTCACGCAGATCAGCTTCCGCCTGGCTGGCGATGGACATGTATTCCTTGCCGCGGTGGCTCATTTCCATAACGGACATACCGCTACCCTGCCAGTCCAGCATTTCGGCCTGGGCTTTGCTCAATACGGCTTCCGGCAGCGCCGCGGGTCCGGCGCTGAAATTAAAAACTCGAGACATGTACTTCTACTCCTGCTCTGAACCGGCTTCAGCATCCGGTTCAATATTTTCGTCGTCAGCTTCGAGGGTCATCACCCGTTCGATGCCGATTAATTTTTCACCTTTGCTCAGGCTGATCATTTTCACGCCCTGGGTGTCGCGGCCCATTTGCGAGATGCCGGCTACGGTGGTCCTGACCAACGTACCGCCATCGGTAATCAGCATGACTTCATCCGAATCGGTAACCAGCACGGCGCCGATCTGGTCGCCATTGCGCTCGGAAGTCTTGATCGACTTCATGCCCTTACCGCCACGGCCCTTGGTCGGGAACTGATCCATCGGCGTGCGCTTGCCGTAGCCGTTTTCGGTTACGGTTAGTACATCACCTTCATCTTCTATGATCAGGGAGATGACTTCCTGGCCTTCATCCAGACGCACACCGCGCACACCGCAGGCGGTGCGGCCCATGGAACGCACGGCGTCTTCGTTGAAGCGGACAGCCTTGCCGGCGGTGGTAAACAGCATGATGTCTTTGCTGCCATCCGTAATCGCCACGCCGATCAGCTGATCATCTTCGCGTAAATCGACGGCGATGATACCGCTGGCGCGCGGGCGTGAGAACGCTTCCAGCGGCGTCTTTTTCACGACACCGGAACTGGTCGCCATGAAGATGAATTCGTTATCAGTGTATTCGCGAATCGGCAACACCGCATTGATGCGCTCGTCCGCTTCCAGCGGTAACAGATTCACCATCGGCTTGCCGCGCGCATTGCGACCGGCCTGCGGCAATTGATACACCTTGAGCCAGTAGACACGACCACGACTGGAGAAACACAAAATGGTGTCGTGCGTGCTGGCGACAAATAACCGGTCGATGAAATCCTCATCCTTGGTCGAAGCCGCCGCCTTGCCCTTACCGCCGCGTTTCTGCGCCTGGTAAACCTCCAGCGGCTGTGCCTTGGCATAACCCTGATGCGACAGGGTGACCACGACATCTTCCTCGGTGATCAGGTCTTCTAGGGTCAGTTCCAGGTGATCGGAAATGATTTCGGTACGGCGCGCATCGCCGAACTGCTCGCGGATATCGATGAGCTCGTCACGAATTACTTCCATGAGCCGATCCGGGCTGGACAGGATATCAAGCAGTTCCTTAATTTTATCTATTATCTCACTGTATTCATTAAGGATTTTATCCTGCTCAAGGCCGGTTAAACGATGCAGGCGCAAATCCAGGATGGCCTGCGCCTGTACCTCGGTGAGGCGATAGCCTTCGGCGGTCAGGCCAAATTCGTCGGACAGGTCCTCGGGACGCGAGGCGGTGGCGCCGGCGCGTTCCAGCATGGCTTCGACGGTGCCGGATTTCCAGACACGCTCCAGCAACTGCTGTTTGGCTTCGGCCGGACTGCCGGCTTTTTTGATCAGCTCGATGACTTCATCAATATTGGCCAGCGCTACCGCCAAGCCTTCGAGCACATGGGCGCGGGCACGCGCCTTGCGCAATTCAAACAACGTGCGCCGGGTCACCACCTCGCGGCGATGCCGAATGAAATACTGCAGCATCTGCTTGAGATTGAGCGTGCGCGGCTGGCCGTCGACCAGCGCGACCATGTTGATGCCGAACACGTTTTGCATCTGCGTCTGCTGATACAGGTTATTCAGCACCACCTCGCCGACTTCACCGCGACGCAGTTCGATCACCATGCGCATGCCGTCCTTGTCGGACTCGTCGCGCAATTCGGTGATACCTTCGATCTTCTTGTCCTTGACCAGCTCGGCGATTTTTTCCAGCAGGCGTGCCTTGTTGACCTGGTACGGCAGTTCGGTAACGACAATGCGCTGCTTGCCTTTGGCTTCGTCTACCTCAATTTCGGTACGGGCGCGCACATAAACACGGCCGCGGCCGGTCTTGTAGGCTTCAACGATGCCGCTTTTGCCGTTGATCATCGCCGCGGTCGGAAAATCCGGCCCCGGTATATGTTGCATGAGTTCCGCCACGCCGATGGAATCGTCTTCAATCAGGGCGAGACAGGCATTGATGGTTTCGGTCAGGTTATGCGGTGGGATATTGGTCGCCATGCCGACCGCGATGCCGGCAGAACCGTTGACCAGCAGATTCGGAATGCGCGCCGGCAGGACCGTCGGTTCGGTTTCCGATTCGTCATAGTTGACATCAAAGTCGACAGTTTCCTTGTCGAGATCGTCGAGCAGGCTATGCGCGATCTTGGCCATGCGCACTTCGGTGTAACGCATCGCCGCCGGCGCATCACCGTCGACCGAACCGAAGTTGCCCTGGCCGTCGACCAGCATGTAACGCATGGCAAACGGTTGCGCCATGCGTACGATGGTGTCGTACACAGCGGTATCGCCATGCGGATGGTATTTACCGATCACATCACCGACGACGCGCGCCGACTTTTTGTAGGGTTTGTTCCAGTCGTTGCCGAGTACACTCATGGCGTACAGCACACGACGATGCACCGGTTTGAGGCCGTCGCGCACATCCGGTAGCGCGCGCCCGACGATGACGCTCATGGCATAGTCGAGATAGGATTGTTGCATCTCGTCTTCGAGATCAACCGGCAGGATTTCCTTGGCGAATTCAGTCATAGTTGCGGTCTTGCTACCCCTCCAGGAAAGATCGGCCGTGTTTTTATTTTTAACCGATCAGGAAGGCCGAATCATACCATGCCTCCCCCCTGTTAGTACAAAGCAAAAACGGCTTAAAACGCATTTCCTGCGTTTTTAGCGATTCAGGACATGTGTTGCAGGACTTTTTCAGTCGTTGGCGAGTGGATAATGCCTTTTTCCGTGACAATAGCATCGACCAGCCCGGCAGGCGTCACGTCAAACACCGGATTCCAGGCGTCCACACCGGCAGCGGCAACGCGCTGACCGGCGCAACACAGCACTTCGTCGGCATCACGGGTCTCGATCGGTATGTCGGCGCCGCTGGCGGCGGACATGTCGATGGTCGAGGTCGGTGCCGCCACCATAAACCTGACGCCGTGATGCCGCGCCGCAATCGCCAGCTGGTAAGTGCCGATCTTGTTGGCGACATCGCCATTGGCGGCGATACGGTCGGAACCGACGATCACCCAGTCGACGCCACCGTGCGCCAGGCGGCTGGCCGCCGCACCATCGGCCAGCATGGTCACGGGGATCTGGTCACGCGCCAGTTCCCAGGCCGTCAGGCGCGCACCTTGCAGCCAGGGCCGGGTTTCATCGGCATACACCTGTCGGATATTGCCATCACGAAACGCACTGCGAATCACGCCCAGTGCCGTGCCATAGCCGCCGGTCGCCAATGCACCGGCATTACAATGTGTGATCACCGCCGCCGGTTGTTCTATCAGAGAAGCCCCAAAATCGCCCATGCTGCGGTTGGCCTGGCGATCCTGCTCGTGAATCTCCAGTGCCAGTTGCAGCAAGGCCGCTTGCGGGTCTTCTGCACCCAATTGCTGTATGCGTTCACGCATGCGTTCGATGGCCCAGAACAGATTGACCGCGGTCGGGCGCGCCTGCGCCAGCAAGTTCAGTTTTTCCTCAATATGCGAACGCCAGTCGGCCGCATGAGCGGCATAAACCTGACGCGCTGCCAGCACCACAGCGTAGGCCGCAGTTACACCAATGGCGGGGGCACCACGCACGACCATGGTGCGGATGGCTTCGGCCGTCTGCTCGGCGCTGGTGAGTCGAATGAATTGTTCGGTCGCCGGTAACACCCGCTGATCCAACAGGTACAGCACATCGTCCTGCCAGACAATGGCATGATCGGCATCGATTTTTATGTCAGGATTGACAACTTCCATCCTGGATCTCCTCGTGGCACATTAGCGGCCATTGATTGCAAAGACAGCCATTGTAAGAGGCAGCAATAAAAAATGACAAAAAAAGTCGAAAGTCTGATTCATGCCGGCTGGGTCATCCCGGTTGAACCGGAAAACAGTGTACTCAGGCATCATTCCATTGCGATCAATCATGGCTTGATCAGCGACATCCTCCCGACCGAACTGGCCAAGCAAAGCTACCAGGCCGAGGAGGAATTTGAGCTGGGCCAGCATGCCTTGTTCCCGGGCTTCATCAATGCGCACACGCACACACCGATGAGTCTGTTTCGTGGCCTTGCCGATGACCTGCCGCTGATGGACTGGCTCAACAATCACATCTGGCCGGCGGAAGCACACTGGGTCGGTGAAGAGTTTGTCGCCGATGGCAGCCGACTGGCGATTGCTGAAATGGTCAAAAGCGGCACCACCTGCTTTAACGACATGTATTTCTTCCCGGACATCACGGCTCACGTTGCCGCCAGCGCCCATATGCGCGCCTGTGTTGGCCTGATTGTCATCGATTTCCCGTCGGCCTGGGCGGAAGACCACGACCAGTATCTCGACAAGGGCCTGAAATTACACGATCAGTACCGCGGCCATGACCTGGTTCGTACAGCGTTTGCGCCGCATGCGCCCTACTCGGTGGCGGACACAGCCCTGTCGCGCATCCAGATGCTGGCCAATGAACTCGAGATCCCGGTCCACATGCACGTGCATGAGACCCAGGATGAAATCCGCATGAGTCTCGACAGTCATCGCAAGCGTCCGCTGGCGCGGCTGGCTGATCTCGGCCTGTTGACGCCTTCGCTGTTGGGCGTGCACATGACGCAACTGGACAAACAGGAAATCCGCCAGATCGCCGATAACGGCTGTCATGTCGTGCATTGCCCGCAGTCCAATCTGAAACTCGCCTCGGGCTTCTGTCAGGTCGAAACGCTGGTGCAGGCCGGCGTCAATGTCGCGCTTGGCACGGACGGCGCAGCCAGCAACAACAACCTCGACATGCTCGAGGAAATGCGCACCGCGGCGCTGCTGGCCAAAGGAGTCGCTGGCAAGGCCGACGCCATCGCCGCCAGCACCGCATTGAAAATGGCAACGCTCAATGGCGCCATCGCACTTGGCATCGGAGATATCACCGGATCACTCAAGCCGGGCAAGGCGGCCGACCTGTGCGCCATCCGCCTGACCGGACTGGCGGCCGAACCGGTCTATAATCCGGTCTCGCAGATTGTCTACGCCAGTCATTCCAGCCAGATCAGCGATGTCTGGATTCAGGGACGACAGGTACTGCGTGAACATCAATTGACGACACTCGATGAACAGCAGATTCTCGATCGCACTCGCGAATGGCAGCACAAGATTTTGTTGTCGGTACAAAACTGATTGAAACCAATCAGCACACCAGGCTGTCATAGCCCCCGTCAGACAGTCAGATTGATGTAACTTTTCAGTCACAGTGCTGATGCGCTAACATCTGCTCCCCCTGAAAACCGCAATCTCAAACAGAATACGTCCCCTCTATGCAGGCAGTATCACGCATCCGTTTTGAATCCAGCACCGGTATGCTGGCGATATTGTTCAGCCTGTATCTGAATCTTTTTCTCAACAGCAAGTTCTGGTCCGAGGTTGGCAAGATTGCTGATCCTGCCAGTGCCGATGGCTTCGCAGTTTTCGTCGGCCTGTTTTTCATCATGTTTGCCCCCATGGCATTGCTGGCCCTGGCTTTCAGCCAGAAGTATCTGTTCAAGCCATTTCTGATCCTGTTTCTACTGATCTGCTCCGCCATCAGTTATTTTCAGAATGAGTACGGCATCATCGTCAATGACTCGATGCTGCTAAATGTGTTGCAGACTGATTCACACGAGGCCGGCGAACAGATCACTCTGCCGTTTTTGCAGTTCATGCTGACGTTTGGTTTGTTGCCCTCCGTGCTGGTTGTCGCTGTCAAAATCCGTCGCCAATCGTTCAGACGTGAGATGCTCAACCGTTTGCTGTATGCGGTCGGCATTGTGCTATTGACGGTTGTTATCGGCTGGTGGAATTACAAAAGCATAACCCTGTTTGGCGGGGAAAATCGTGAACTGAAGATTTACATGAATCCAATCGAGACGTTGCATTCCGTACGGCAATTGATCACGGCGCATATCGAGACGGCAGCCAGGCCAAAGCAGTTGATCGGTCAGGATGCAAAACAGAGACAGATATCGAAATATCGCAAAATCGTGGTGCTGGTGATTGGCGAGACCGCCAGAGCGCAAAATTTTTCACTCAATGGTTATGCGCGCGAGACCAACCCGATGTTGCAACAGCGCGATGTCCTGAGTTATCGCCAGGTAAATGCCTGCGGTACATCAACCGCGGAATCCGTGCCCTGCATTTTCAGCATTCTGGAACACAGCAATTTCAGCCCGGCGGAAGCAGCACACTACAACAATATTCTCGATGTCTTGCAGACCGCCGGCATCGAAACGCTCTGGTTCGACAACAATTCCGGCAGCAAGCGTGTCGCCAGTGAGGAACAGACAATACAACTTACTGATGAGGAAAAAGCCCGCTGGTGCAATCCGTCGGAGTGTTTTGATGAAGTGCTGGTACGACAACTTGAGCAGGTTGTCGGTGTAGGTGATAAGGACGTTCTCGTGGTGTTGCACCAAAAAGGCAGCCACGGGCCGGCCTATTACAAACGGCATCCGCAGTCCTTTACCCGCTTCGCACCGGAGTGTGAAGGCAATACGCCGCAAAACTGCACCCTGGATGAGCTGAAAAACGCTTACGACAACACCATTCTGTATACCGATTTTGTGCTGGCCCGCATCATCGACACGCTGCAACAAAAAGCGCCACAGGCAGAGTCTTTAATGCTGTATGTGTCGGATCACGGTGAATCACTCGGAGAGAACGGCATCTACCTGCATGGCCTGCCGTATTTTCTGGCACCGGATGAACAGATTCGGGTACCGTTTATTTTATGGTTATCCGGACCCTTTGCAGATCACAATGGGGTAAATACAAGGTGTCTGGGTGACAAGCTGGATACAGCCTATTCACACGACAACATATTCCATTCACTGCTCGGCATGTTTGATGTTTCTACCAGTCTGTACAAGCAAAAACTGGACTTATTAGAGCCTTGCAGAACAGCCGCTTCTAACCAACTGAACTCGAACGATATTGCTTCATCTCGGTAACCACTGATTCCGCTTCGGCCTCGGCGTAACGCGGCAGGCAAATCTCGATTTTTGCACCAATATTTTCATCCGGACCTGGTTTCAGTGCCTTGATGCCGCCATTGTGTGCCAGCATGATCTCACGACAAATCGCCAGACCGAGTCCGGTGCCTCCGGCCTTGTTATCCGTATTCGAGCTTTGTGCAAACTTGTCAAACACCAGATCCAGCTCGGACTCCGGAATGCCTGCACCCTGATCCGTCACCGTGAGTGTCAGCACTTCCCGCCGCTTTCCGTGTCTCTCGTAAGGAATGGCTTCCACCGCAAGGCGCACCATGCCATTTTCCGGACTGAATTTGATGGCATTGGAGAGTACGTTAACCAGCACCTGCACCATGGTGTCCTGATCAAAATCCGCCTCAAGTTCTGCCGGCGCATCAATTTCCAGCTGCAGGGATTTTTTCTCCAGCAATGATTCGAGTTCGGCCGCCACATTGTGAACGGTGCTGACCACGTCATTGCGATCAATGTGCATTTCCATT
This sequence comes from Chromatiales bacterium, assembly GCA_050049775.1. GTDB lineage: Bacteria > Pseudomonadota > Gammaproteobacteria > Chromatiales > Chromatiaceae > JABDQZ01. The sequence continues at coordinate 64,953 of JASFVP010000006.1, read as the reverse complement.
TTGCCGGCTTCGAGTTTTGACAAATCCAGCAAATCATTGACCAGACGGCCCAAGCGCTGGCTGCTGCTGAGTATGTTTTCAAAATAACGATGCATTTTGCCATTGTCTTTGTTGAGCTTATTAGCCAACTGCGTAAAACTGCGTATGGCATGCAAAGGTGTACGCATTTCATGCGACATGTTGGCGAGAAATTCACTTTTCAGGCGGTTGGCATTTTCCGCCGCAGCCGCTGCCGATTCAGCCTGCTGCACAAAACGAATCGATTCAAGCCGCTCCTGCTCGGCTTTGCGTTCCTCGGACACATCATTGAGGCTAACCAGAACAATCTGCCTGTCTTTAAGGATATGCAGATTGACCACGGCAGGGATCAGACTGCCATCGAGTTTTTTCAGCTGCACGTCCTGCCCCGACTCATTTAGCAAGCTATCGAGACCAGATGCGCATACACCCGTTGTATCCAGCTGCGGCATGATGCTCGCGAAATTCTCACGTTCGAGCTGTTTTTTTGTACAGCCCAACTGATCAGCAGCCGCCTGATTTGCCGCCAGTATCGTGCCATCACAATCCAGCTTAAGCAGACCGGCCGGGGCGAAGTTGAACATGTCTGTTGCCATGTCGCGCTCATCACTGAGCTGTTTTTCCTTGCCGGCGATACTGGTTATGGTGTAATGACCAGTGAACGCCACAATCAGCAACCCGGTGATACCAAGCAGCATGTTAATGACCAGTGCCTGTTCATTGCTTTTTTTCACCAACTCCAGCTCATGTGCTGCTTTTTCACGTTCGAAATTGATCAATTTTTTCAATACGGCAAAAATATCATCCTGCGCTGGCCCCACTTTCTCGATCAGCAATTGTCTGGCTTGCGCCTGTTTCTCCTGGAATACCAGATCAACTACCCGCCTTTGCAACGGCAACGCAATCGAAGTGAACAGGCCCTGTTCGTTAAATAGATTTTGCTCTTCCTCACTTAACCTGCCGTTTATCATGCTGATCCGGTTTTCCGCGAACAGGCTGCTGTATTTCTGCAGCGCCTGGGTCATTTCATCACGGACGAAAGGGTCATCAACCAGCAGTAATTGATGCAGGATGATGGTGCGTTCCCGCGCATACAGAATCATTTCGGAAACCTTCTGGATGCGATCGTTGCTTTCGTTGACAACAATGCTCATGCTTTTCTCGGTTTGCTGCATTTGAGCCAGACAGACAATGACCAGCATGGCCATGGTCATGAAGACGATCGTGAAGGAAAATTTGAGTCGCGGCTTGTTATCCATAAGATTTGTTTGATCGTCCCTAAATCATCCAGCGCGTGAGTAAATATGCCTCGGAAAGCTACTCTTTGAGAAATAACGACTACCTGGCGTATTTCTTTAACTATCTCAAAGACAATTTGCAGCTCAGACACATACTTAGCGGATTTGGCGGGCATACCAGGATCAGGCCGGACAGCATGGACCGGATTTGTCGATTTTCGGTTTCAGCGTTTTTTTGAACATGTTTTTGCACCGACACTGGTGCATAATATTCGCAATATTGTTTCCAGGTGAGTACCGCTATGTCAGCGAGCAACAGCATCAACGTCGATCACAGTGAAATCAACAAATTTGAGGAATTGGCTTCCCGTTGGTGGGACCCGAACAGTGAATTCAAGCCACTGCATGAAATCAACCCGCTGCGACTCGAATATATCGATCAACTGGCGGGGCTGGCCAGCAAAAAAGTGCTGGATGTCGGCTGTGGCGGTGGCATCCTGGCCGAGAGCATGGCGGTCAAGGGCGCCGAAGTCACCGGTATCGACATGGGCGAAAATAATCTGCAGGTAGCGCGCCTGCATTTGCTCGAATCCGGCCAGCAGGTTGAGTACCAACGCATCCCGGCCGAGCAACTGGCGCATGAAAGGCCCGGACATTTCGATGTCGTCACCTGTATGGAAATGCTTGAGCATGTACCGGATCCGGCTTCCATCATCGACGCCTGCGCCAAACTGGTCAAACCTGGTGGACATGTGTTCTTCTCGACACTGAACCGCAATCCCAAATCCTATTTGTTTGCCATTATCGGTGCGGAATACCTGTTGCGCCTGTTGCCCAAAGGCACGCATGACTTTGCCAAATTCATCAAACCGTCGGAGCTGGACCGCTGGATTCGCCAGGCGGGTTTGACCAGCAAAAACATCACCGGCCTGGTCTACAACCCGCTGACCCAGCACTACAAGCTCGATCCGTCCGACATTGATGTCAATTACATCGTGCATACCCGGCGTGAAGACTGAACCGATTGAAGCGGTATTTTTTGATCTGGACGGTACCCTGGCAGACACGGCCCAGGATCTGGCGTATGCGCTGAATGAGACGCTCCGGCACCACGGCCATCGCCCGCTGGCCTATGAAAAAATTCGCCCTGTGGTTTCCTATGGCGGGACTGCGTTGATCCGGCTGGGTTTCGGTATCGAGCCGGATCACGTCGAGTTTGAAAATTATCGCCAGTTTTTACTGGGCGTTTACGAACAGCACCTGTGCCTTAACACACGCCTGTTTGACGGCATGGATGAGGTCCTGGAGCAGCTCGAGCAACGCGGCATTCCCTGGGGCGTGGTTACCAACAAACCGGCCTGGCTGACCGATCCGTTAATGCAGCAAATGGGCCTGACATCCCGCGCCGCCTGTATTGTCAGCGGTGATACCTGCCGCCACAACAAACCACACCCGGAGCCGGTATTGCATGCCTGTCGCCTCACCGGTGCGGAACCGGCCAACAGCTATTACGTCGGCGATGCCGAGCGCGATATCGAAGCCGGCCGCGCCGCCGGTTGTATTACCGTAGCCGCCCTGTTTGGCTACCTCACCGATCAGGACGACCCGACCAGCTGGCACGCCGACCTGAGCATCAACCAACCACTGGAACTGCTGGATCACCTGTAATCTGCATGTCTGAACATGTTCGCTTTCCCAACGAGGCAACACCGCTCGGCAGCAGCGCCTATTATGTGGTGCGTTTTTCCAGGCCAGACATCCAGGACACGCTGGCAACACTGTTCGCCTGGAAACAGCAACTTGAGCAACTGAAAAGCATCAACGACCCGGGTGTGGCGCGCCTCAAGCTGCAATGGTGGCGAGAGCAACTCGACAACCCAACGCCAGTCGAGCATCCTCTATTGCGCGCACTTCAACAAATTGCCACGCAGCACAGCCAGTGCCTGCCTTTATGCCGCCAAATGGCGGATGCAACGGATCGGCTGTTGCGACGCTTGCCACCTGACGATACCAGCCAGGCGTGGCAATATTTTCTCGATTTCGGCGGCAGTTTCGCCGAATTGCTTGATCTACTTGTTGGCCGGGAAAGCAACCCGGCAGCCAATCAATATGGGGCCTGGATCCAACAGGTCGAGAGCATACGCAACACCGGTTTCGACTTGCGCCGTGGCATCTGTTTGTGGCCGGCACAGGACCTGCGACGTAGTGGACTGGGCGTTGAGTCCTTGTTGCGGGAAGAACACACAGATCAGGTTGTCAGCCTGCTGCAGACACAAATGGCTTTTGCTGATGAACAAATTGCAAACCTGCCACCTGTTCAACGCAAGACGCCGCTCTATCGCTATTATCAGCTGCGGCGATCGCTGCTCAGACAACTGCAACAGGATAATTTTGTTGTGATGCATCAGCGCATCAGCCTGACACCGTTACGCAAATTATGGCGCGCCTGGTGGTGATAATTTTGCGCCCGATTCAGTACAATTGACCACCAACATCTATTTCTTGCCACAGTCGTTAACGGAAGCCCATGCAAAACTACAATGCCCCCGCCGATTTACTCAATGACCGGATTGTGCTCGTCACAGGCGCCGGTAAAGGCATCGGTCGCATGGCCTCACTGGCCTACGCACAACATGGCGCCACCGTGATACTGCTCGACAAGGATCTGGGCCTGCTCGAATCGGTGTATGACGAAATTGAAGCACAGGGTTATCCCGAAGCGGCAATCTATCCGATGGACCTGCAACATGCAGGTCCGGATGCCTATGATACCCTGGCTGAAACACTGGAAAAGGAATTCGGCCGACTCGACGGTCTGTTGCATAACGCCGCACAATTAAAACTGCTCAGTCGCATCGATGACTATGATTTCGAAACCTGGTATCAGGTGTTACAGGTCAATCTGAATGCACCGTTCATGATTACCCAGGTTTGTCTGCCTTTACTGCGCGAATCTGAACAGGCTTCATTGCTGTTCACTTCGGATACGGTTGGTCGACACGGTAAAGCCTATTGGGGCGCTTATGGCGTATCAAAATTCGGTATCGAAGGACTCATGCAGATTCTTGCCCAGGAACTGGAAAACAGCGCGATTCGCGTCAACAGCATTGACCCGGGACCAACCGCCACCGACCTGCGCCACCTGGCCTACCCGGGCGAGGACAAGTCAGGCCTCAAGTCTGCAGAAGATCTTGCGCCACTGTATCTCTGGTTAATGGGCCGGGACAGCCACGACACACACGGTCAGGCCATCAGTTACGAGGCCTGAACCTCTCAATCCATGAGGTCGAATTCGATGCCTCGAGCATGCAGGTCGTCAGCAATTTTCTGCACAAAGCGCTGGAATTCCGGTTCTTTTTTGTAAGCACCCGTGGCGACATAATCCAAAGCCGCTTTGGTGTGGAAAGACTTGAGATAGGCTTCGGTGCGGAATACCTCATTGCCCTCTGAATCCAGAAACAGCATGGTCGGGCTGTAAGCAATACCGAGCTCGACCGCCCAGTCCCGAATTTTCTGTGTTTTGCCATCCGGCCGTTTGATGTTGTCATTTGACCACATGTCCAGCACCACGATGTCAAACGGCTTCAGAGCTGGTTGTACTGCTTCACGTTTAAAAATATCCTGATGCAATTCATCACAGGCACGACACACCGGCTGCTCAAACAAAACCAGCAGGGGACGGCCAGCAGTTCTGGACTTTGCGGTCAAATCCAGCGGCGCTGGCAGCGTTGCTATCCCGGTATGCAATTTGCCAGAAGCCTTATCAACCGGAGCCTCTCTGACAAATTCCCGGAATGTCTGCTTTTCCTCGAGGTGCTTGCCAACATAGTTTAACGCGAGATCAAACTGATGCGGCGCATAATAACCATTCAGTCGCAACAGGACCTTGCCATTTTCATTCAGCATCAAGAGTGTTGGCGTGAACTGTACGCGCAGACTGCGGGCAAAGGCTTTCTCGGTAGTAGCCAGGCCATCGAAGCCGGTCACTTCCCGATCACCCCACATATTGATGGCGATCACATCGAAATACTGCTGCGTGGTGGCTGCAATGTTCTGATCGCCAAAATTGTCCTGTAACAATTTGGCGCAGTACGGACAGCCATCCTGGTAGAAATACAGCATCAGACGCTTGCCCTGCCCGGCCGCCTCCTGAGTGTCTTCACGAATATCCAGAAACGATTCCTTGAACCAGCCCGGTTTATCGTGATAACCGGGATTCACCATGCCGGCACCCAGTGACTCATCCACTTGCTCCGCCAATAACGGCGCCGCCAGTACCAGTAGCAACACGGCAAAACCTGTGTGCATCAGTTTATTCATTGCAATTCGTCCACATAGTTATACAGACCAGGAATCACCTCGTTTACATATTGCTGCAAACGTGCATCGGCAGCTTCGATCTCGGCGGTGCTCTGAATCGGTGTCGCCATCACGAGGATCATGGCATCGCCACGATTTTCAACCAATTTGCTATATGCCTCGTAAATTTTCGCCTTGACCTGGTCAGAAGTCTCCATACGACCGATGCGATACCACAGCCAGGCTCGGTATTTGTGTCCCTGACGTGATACTACAGCCGCATCAACAATCACTTTTTCACTATTGATAATGACCGGTTTTGGATCACGAAGTTGCACTTTTTCACGAATATTGTCTTCGTAATAATATGGCGCCAGGCTGTTGCGTCGATTCACCGCCTCGGCGCCTTGCGTTTGATAGGTGTAATATCCGACAAACTGACCGATTGACTCATTGCCTGTGCTGGTGCAATAACGCTCAGCGAGCTGGGCCGAGGTTTCAACAAAACGTGGCCGCCACAGCCAGTCATTTCCAAATTCGCAACTATCCCAGCCCTTTGCTGGATTATTAATCTTGAAATGTTCGATTTGTTGCAGTGATGCAGGCAGCGAGGCATTGACATAAAGAAACGGCAGAAAAACGGTCACAGCAATCACCACAAAGGCCTTGCCCATGCTGCGCAGTCCCTGCGGCGTATAACCGGCAAAGCTTTTGGCACCATCCTGAGCAGACATATCGTCACGCCAGATCGCGCCAATCGAAAACAGAATCAGCATGACAATGCCAAAAAACACCCAGCCATAAACCAGATGATCCACACCAGTGGCCAGCTCCATGCCGCTGAGATGGCCAATCATGACGATCATGTAGGCTCGCAGGCCGTTGGCCAGAATCGGCACCAGGAAAGACACGATAATAAATGTGATCTGTTTTACTAACGAGCGATAATTTAAAAATGCAAACAGCACACCCAGCGTCACAGACGCGATGATGTAACGCACGCCACTGCAAGCCTCTACCACCGACCAGTTACCGGAAGGAATAGTGAAAAACAAACCTTCCCGAAACACGGGAATACCGCTAAGACGCAGCATGGCTACAGTGAAGGATGCGGTAAATTCCATCATCTGTGGCACCAGAAAATCGCCGGCTGGCACCATGAACAACAGAAAAACCATAGGGAAGAAAATCTTTTTGCCAACCTGCCAGCCCAGCAGTAGCCAGACAGCAGTGATCACAACCAGCACCACAGCAAATTGTGCCGCTATCTGTACACCAACAAACTCTGCCAACATCCATAAAACTACTGCACCCAGCAGAAACACATAGGCGCGCACATCGATTTTTGGTGGCGCCGAATAAATCTCATGGCGGTCCTGCCACAGCAACCAGAGACTCAAGGGGAGAATGATAAAGCCATGGGCGTAGGTTTCACTGGTTGACCAGATTTCGATCATGGAAACACTGGTCTGGTAAAAAATACCGAATACCAGCAACATGCTCAGCAATATCGGCCAGACAAAATTCAGGAATGCCGGAAATTCGCTACCGGTCTTGGTCTCGGTATTTGTCATATCGTCCTTTGGATAGTGCTCGGATTGATTCTGAACCCTGGTTTGGCACGTAAGTGTAATTATTTCTGAAAAATGCCGTTGCTACGGTTAAAATTATCGACCATTCAGAGCCATTTTTTAGCGCATTCTACAGGTAAATTGTCATGAGTTTGGAAACTCCGGGGTTTTCTGTTGTTTTTTCCTGTGACGGCCAACCACTTGAGGCCGATAGCCTGCCACCCCACTGGCAAAAGCATGACAATCTGACCCTCGCCAGGTATTGCGGGAAAGGCTGTGGTGTAGCGCAAAATGAGCACCTGAGGGTTCTGCTGTTTGGCACGCCATTGTTCGAAAACAGGCTCAATCAGGACATCAATCAGATCGCCAGGCAACTGTTGGAGCAGCAACCAAAATCTGTCGGCCAGCTGCTGGAGAAATTATCCGGAAATTTTTGTGTCGTACTGGTGGATATTGCCAACCGCAGCATCCAGGCCGCCGTCGACCTCATGGGACGACAAAGCCTGTACATTCGCCAACTGGGTAGCAAACTGCAACTGGCCACCTCGGCATCATTGCTGCTGGATGCCATCAACCGACATACCAATATCAGCCATCAGGGTATCTTCAATTACACATTTTTCCATATGATTCCGGCGACAGGCAGCATTTATGAAAATGTCTCCAAATTGCAAGCCGCCCACCAGCTGGAATTTCGCCAGGGACGACTCAGCAGTAAACGTTACTGGACACCGCAATTTTCCGAATCCGCCATCGACGAAAAACAGGCGCATCAGCAGCTATTGGAAAAAATCCATTCGGCCATTGCCCAGTATTCAGGCCAGGAGCGGACTGGCGCCTTTTTGTCTGGCGGGCTTGACAGTTCCACGGTCTCCGGCGTACTGGCACAGCAGGTCGAGCGGCCGCCGACTTTTTCGATCGGTTTCGATGCCGAAGGCTACGATGAAATCGCCTATGCCCGCATCGCATCTCAGCACTTCAATACCGAGCAACACGAATACTATGTAACTCCGGATGATGTGCTCGATACGGTGCCGAAAATCGCCGCGTTTTATGATGAGCCTTTCGGCAACTCCTCCGCCCTGCCAGCCTATTTCTGTGCCCGATTAGCCAGGCAGCACAACATCGACTGTCTATTGGCCGGCGATGGCGGCGATGAACTGTTCGCCGGCAACGAGCGTTATGCTAAACAGGGCGTGTTTGAAATCTACCAAAAGATGCCCGCAGTATTGCGCAAGGGACTGGCCGAACCACTCGCCGGCCTGCTGCCTGTCAGCGTACCGCTGATCGGAAAAATCAAAAGTTATATCCAGCAGGCGGCGGTTACACTGCCAGACCGTCTGAACACCTACAACTTCCTGCGACGTCATGCGGCAGCCGAAATTTTCACCGGTGATTTTCTCAGCGATGTCGATATCGAACAGCCACTGGCAATTCAGCAGGCTTTATACGAAACACCGGATAACGCTTCCACCCTGAATCGCATGCTCTACCTCGATTGGCAACTGACGCTGGCTGATAACGACCTGCAAAAAGTCAACAAGATGTGCCAGATGGCCGACATGCAGGTGGTCTACCCATTGCTGGATGATGAGTTAGTGAAATTTTCCTGCCAGATCCCTTCTGAGCAAAAACTCAAAGGCAACCAGCTGCGCTACTTCTACAAACAGGCAATGCTGGATTTCCTGCCACACGAGATCATTAACAAATCCAAACATGGTTTTGGTCTGCCGTTTGGCGTCTGGATGGAGCACGACCAGCGCCTGCAGGCCCTTGCCTACGACAATCTGTTGCAACTCAAGTCCTTCAACTATTTCAACCCGGAATTCATCGACCGGACCATCGATATGCATCGCAATGTGCATGCTTCTTTTTATGGTGAGCTGGTGTGGATTTTGATGATGTTATCGCTGTGGCTGCAGCAACACTGAGGTCAGTCCTGATTTTGCACATGCTGACGGATGGCCACCGCCAGTTCCTCAATCGACATGTTTGAAGCCGTGACAGTGGGAATCCGGTACTTTTCAAACAACTGCTCGGCCCAGATGACTTCACGACGACACTGCTGCAAGGAGGCGTACAGGCTGTCCGGGCGTCTAGCCTGGCGTATCTGGTGTAAGCGTTCCGGCAGAATGGTCAGACCGAACAGGCGCTGCTGGTATGCCAGCAAGGCATCCGGCAGTTTGTCCGTGTCCATATCGTCTTCGGTCAGCGGATAATTGGCAGCGCGCATGCCATAGTGTAACGCCAGGTACAGGCAAGTCGGCGTCTTGCCGGAGCGCGATACGCCGATCAGGATGACATCCGACTGCTCCAACTGCGACAAGCGCACACCATCATCGTGATTCAGGGTGAAATTAACAGCGTCGATTTTTTCATCGTATTGCTGCAGGTCCACAATACCGTGCGCCAGTCCTTTGCTCTGGTGATGCGCGCAATGCAGTTGTTGCTCCAGTGGCTGCAGATAACTCTGGAACAGGTCGATGTAAGCCAGACCGCTGTCCATCAACTGTTGGCGCAATTCCTGTTCGGCCAGGCTGGAAAGTATCAGCGGATTATCGCCGTTGGATTGGGAAGCCCTGATTTCGTCGAGAATACCAGCCAGTGACGCCGGCCCATCAATGAAGGGATAGCGCCGCCGGACAAAATGGATGCCCGGAAACTGGCTTAACACCGCATCGGCGACACCTTCAATGGTGATGCCGGTTCGATCCGACAATAAATAGACCGGTTGCACGTAAAATACCCGCTATAAAGTGATTGACTCTGTTTCCAACAACCAGAGTATAGCTGACGGCAAGTGATACTCAGGCTACGCGCGCCGTGGAAATCGCCTCGAGCACGCCATCCCAGAATTCGATTCTGGCGCTCACGGCCAGCTGTGCTGCCTGAATGGCCTGCTCAATTTTTTCAGCATCGCCGGCACACAATTCATTCAGCAAGCGCAGTGACAAAGGCGCATGAAAGTCCTCATCCAGATGAATGTGGCGCTTGAGGTAAAAATGAAAAATCGGCGCATTGGCCTCTGCCACACCGATCTTGTCCAGAATCGAACGAAACATGCATGGAATGATATGCTCACGCCCCAGTGCCAGCGCGGCTGCGACTTCATGCGGTCGGTTGTTGCGGATAAAGGCAAAGGTCTGTGTCGTGAACCGGCGCGATGCTTCTGGCATCTGCGGCAGACGCAAGGCGGCATCAATGCCCTGCTCAGCCGTCATGGTGACGAAGGCTGTAGAGGTTGTGGTATCAGCGCCGATTTCCGCCATGGCCTGCATGTACAGCTCATAATGGCTGGAAAACTCGCCTTCAATGTTGGTGGCGTCCGACTCCTCTTCGAGCACCAGTTCGTTAATAAAACGCCGCACACTGCCATCGCCACCTGGCGTCCAAGGATAGGCGGTTGGCGCAATCATGGATTGCAGGTACTTGATCAATGACATGAAGTCCCACACCGAATAGACATGGTGCTGCATAAAGCACTGTAAATCGTTGATGCTTTCTACCGCCGCATAAATCGGATGCTGCTCCAGCCTGCTTTTGAACGATGCGATGATTTCGCTACTGATTTCATTCGCCATAACTACCTCTCTACTGCTGAAGGCGTCATCACACCTGTTCGACAGAAACGGCCTCTACCCGTTGGAAACCACGTGGCAATTTGCTGCCGCGACGGCCACGTTCACCACTGAAATGTGCCAGATCGGCAGCTTTCAATGTCATGTGACGTTTGCCGGAATAAATCGTCAGACTGCCACCTTGCGGCACCACGGCAACTGCCACGACAAATTCCTCACGACTTTCCACTCGCTTGCCAGGAATCGAAATGATTTTGTTGCCCTTGCCGCGACTCAACGCCGGTAATTCGCTCAAGGCAAATTGCAGCAGGCGGCCTTCATTGGAAATCGCGATTACTTGATCCGTGTCCTGATCAAAGATTCGCGCCGGTTTGAGCACTTCGGCGCCTTTGGGCAAGCTGAGCAGGCTTTTACCCGCTTTTTTGTTGGCGAACAGGTCCTTGAGCTGAATCTGAAAACCGTAACCCGCATCCGATGCCACCAGATACCATTGTTCAGGATCGCCACCCAGGGTGGCGACAAAACGCGCATTGCCCGGAGTCAAACGACCGGTGAGTGGTTCACCCTGGCCGCGAGCCGAAGGCAATGAGTGCGCCTGTAATGAATAGCTGCGGCCCATCGAGTCGAAGAACACCACCTGCTGATTGGAACGCGCCGCTGCGGCATCCAGAAATCCATCGCCGGCCTTGTAGCTCAGCGCCGCCGGGTCGACATCGTGCCCCTTGGCCGCACGCACCCAGCCACGTTCCGACAGCACTACGGTCAGAGCTTCGCTCGGCACCAGTTCGGTTTCATCCAGGGCTTCGGCGGTGCTGCGCTCAATGATCGGCGAGCGGCGTTCATCGCCAAACTCGTCGGCGTCAGCCTTGAGTTCTTTCTTGATCAGCGTTTTCATGCGCTGGCTGGAATTCAGGGTTTTTTCGAGCCAGTCACGCTCTTCTTGTAATTCCTGCTGCTCCTCACGAATCTTGATTTCCTCCAGCCGCGCCAGTTGGCGCAACTTGGTGTCCAGCACATAATCGGCCTGCACTTCCGTCAGAGCAAAACGCTGCATCAAGACCGGCTTGGGTTCGTCCTCGCTGCGGATGATGCGGATCACCTCATCGATATTGAGAAAGGCAATCAAAAGGCCGTCGAGTAAATGCAGACGGTCGAGCACCTTGCCAAGACGATGCTGCAAGCGCCGTTTGACCGTTTCAAAACGGAAATCGAGCCATTCCTTCAGCATATCGCGCAGGTTTTTCACTGCTGGCCGACCGTCCAGGCCGATGACGTTCCAGTTGGCGCGATAGGAGCGTTCCAGGTCGGTGGTGGCGAACAGATGCAACATCATGCGCTCGACATCGACACGATTGGAACGCGGCACCAGCACCAGGCGTGTCGGGTTTTCATGATCGGACTCATCACGCAGGTCTTCCAGCCAGGGCAGCTTCTTGGCGCGCATCTGTGCGGCGATCTGCTCGAGCACCTTGGCACCGGACACCTGATGCGGCAACGCGGTCACGATGATATCCCCGTGTTCCTTTTCATAGCGCGCGCGCTGGCGAATGCTGCCGTTGCCGGTTGCGTAGATTTTCTGCAGTTCATCCCCCGGGGTAATGATTTCCGCTTCGTTAGGAAAATCCGGTCCCTTGACATGCTCACACAGGTCCCTGACCGTGGCTTTCGGTTCGTCAATCAGGCGAATACAGGCGGATACCACTTCACGCAAATTATGCGGCTGGATGTCGGTCGCCATACCGACAGCAATGCCGGACACGCCATTGAGCAGCAGATTCGGCAGGCGCGCCGGTAACATCATGGGCTCTTTGAGTGTGCCGTCGAAATTGTTACCCCACTCCACCGTGCCCTGGCCGAGTTCCTTGAGCAGTACCTGCGCATACGGGGTGAGCTTGGCTTCGGTGTAACGCATCGCCGCGAACGACTTGGGGTCGTCCGGCGAGCCCCAGTTACCCTGGCCATCAATCAGCGGGTAACGATAGGAAAAACTTTGCGCCATCAGCACCATGGCTTCGTAACAGGCAGAGTCACCGTGCGGATGGAACTTGCCGAGCACATCACCGACGGTACGCGCCGATTTCTTGAACTTGGCATTGGCGTTCAGGCCCAGCTCCGACATCGCATAGACAATGCGCCGCTGTACCGGCTTCAGGCCGTCGCCGATGAATGGCAGGGCGCGGTCCAGAATCACGTACATCGAATAATCGAGATAGGCCTTTTCGGTGAACTGTTTGAGCGGCAGTCGCTCAATGCCTTCGGAACTGTATTGTGTTGAATCCATGAATGTTCTTGTTTGTCTGGAAAAATCCTATTCTACACAATTCTGCTGACGGGATTGCGCAGGAAAAGGCGGATTTTTATTGCAGATTGGCAATTTCAGTGGCAGCTGAAAGCCTGGATTTTACCAACGTACGGCAGGCAACAGTGTGCCTGAAAATATCAATGTGTGGCCTGTTGTTCTGCTGCAGGTGCGACATAGCCAGCGGGCATTTTCTGCTGGCGCATTTCGGTGAAAATCGAATTGATATCATTGTGCCAGCGCCGCAGCTGGACCTGCAGGTGATTTTTCTGGAAATATCGAGCCAGCGCGTCCGGATCAAGCGCCACCAGAACCGTCTCCTTATCTTCGGCAAACAGCAAGATTTTCAATGGCAGATAAGGCACTATCTCCGGATATTCGGCGCTGAGCTTGCGCACTTCCTCGATTTTGCCGAAAAACACCACACGGTAAAAATCGGTCTTGTAGCCGAAGTCACTCAAGCCGCCATCACAGCGTTGCACATGCGCCACCTTGTAACCGTATTCCTGGAGCAATGTCTGCAGCGCATCCATGGCGAAGTCAAAGGTCAGGCCGGTGCGCACCATCAAGGTATTTTCTGCCTGTGTCACTGAACTGAGCAGCAGCAACAATGCGAGCAAACTGTTTCTGATTCTGTTCAAAACGTCGCCTCTTCCAGTACGGCCTGAATGGTGTCATTCATGCTCTTTGCCAACGCCTCGAGTTCATCGTTGTTGAACCAGTTGGCCATCTCTTTCATGTTGGGCGCCACCAGGATTACTTCGCCGGACTCCCGCTCCATGACGGTGATGCGACAAGGCAACACCACGCCGAGACGCGGCTCGATGTTAAGCATGTTGTACAGTTCGTTGAAGTTGCAGAAACGCAGGCTCAGCTGGCGCGTATTGTGGCTGAACTCATCAATCAGGCCCTGCTCCAGGTAACGGTCGGCAAAAATACGAAAATTGGAACCGGTCAGCGCCTGGCGCACGGCATTGACTGTGGTTTCAAAATCGTTGGGTGACTCGACCACATAGGAAAGCTGGATGTCCTCCGCTTCCTCTTCAGCCTCGGGCTGCGCCGCTGTGTCCTGCATGGCGCGCACATAAGCGACCACGTCATTGATTTCCTGGTCGGACAGTTTGCTGCGCATCGATGGCATCTTGGAGTCTTCCCGATCGGCAATAATGATGTTGCGTATCAGGTGATCCGAAGCGGACTCGAGGTAACCCCGGTTATTGATCGCCGCCGGCATTACCATGAAACGCCGCTCACGCGACTTGGTCACACCGGTGCCCTTGCCTTCGCCGGAACCGTCATCGGCATGGCATTTGGAGCAACGTTTTTTGTAATGCTTTTCACCGTTGACCGGGTCCCCGACAATGCGCTCATCGGAAAACTCCATACCCGGATTGCCCGACCAGCTGCGCAAGTAAGCCACCAAAGCATGTACCTGGGCATCGCTCAAGCCCTGGTAGGACGGCATGATGCGGCCGGGACGTCCCAGTCGAATGGTCTTGTACAAATAATCGTCGGAGACATTAGCGAGCTTAATCGGCGACAAAGGCAGGCCGATGCCGCCTTCACCGTGCGACTGGTGGCAAGCATCGCAATGCTTTTCATACAATTGCTTACCGTCCGGCGCAGCCACGCTCGTAGCTGGCCACAGCAAAACAGCGATCAATAAAAACGAAATTTGCGCCATTGTTTGCATGGATCTGGACTTCTCAGTTTGAATCGATGGAACCAATCATAACCGCCCGGACAAAGAATTTCACGGCACCAGAGTGTCGACAATTTCACAGACGGCGCTGGTCAGCTCAGACAATTCACCATCGGAAATAATAAACGGCGGCATCAGGTACATCAGCCGGCCAAACGGTCTCACCCACACCCCCTTATCGACGAACAGTGGCTGGACTTGAGCCATGTTGACCGGCTGTTTCAGCTCCACCACGCCGATCGCGCCAAGCACACGTACATCCTGCACCTGCGGCATTTGCTCGCACGGAGACAAACCCTGTTTTAATTGCAATTCAATGCGTCGTACCACCTGCGACCAATCAGATTGCAGCAGCAGGTCCAGACTGGCATTGGCGACCGCGCAAGCCAATGGGTTGGCCATGAATGTCGGGCCGTGCATGAACACACCCGGCGGTGCAGCGCTGATCGCGTGGCCGATCTCGGTGGTTGTCAAGGTCGCTGCCAGCGTCAGGTAGCCACCGGTCAATGCCTTGCCCAGGCACATAATATCCGGCGCGATGCCGGCGTGCTCACAGGCAAACAGCTTGCCAGTACGGCCAAAGCCTGTGGCGATTTCATCAGCGATCAACAACACGTCAAAACGATCACACAGTTGTCGGACAGTACGCAGATAGTCGGCCGAATAAAACCACATGCCACCGGCGCCCTGCACAATCGGCTCGAGGATTACGGCGGCAATCTCGTTGTGATGCTGCCCCAGTAGTTGCTCCATGCTGGCAATATCCGCACTTACATCCGATTCGCCAAAACGTGCAGTCGGCCGTTCCGCGAAATATTGTTTTGCCAATGATTGTGCAAACAGACTGTGCATGCCGGTCACCGGATCGCAGACCGACATGGCGGCAAAGGTGTCGCCGTGGTAACCGCCGCGAATGCTGAGGAAATGCTGTTTGTTCGGTTGCTGTTGGCTGTGCCAATACTGGATCGCCATTTTCAGAGCAACTTCGACGGCGACCGAGCCCGAATCGCTGAAAAAAACGCTTTGCAGTGGCTCGGGCGTCAGCTCTACCAGCTTGGCCGCCAGCCTGGCCGCCGGTTCATGCGTGAGGCCACCGAACATGACGTGTGCCATGTCGCCAAGTTGCCCGGTAATGGCGGCATTCAGGACCGGATGGTTGTAACCGTGAATGGCGCACCACCAGGATGACATGCCGTCGATCAGCTGTCGGCCATCGGCCAGTTGCAGGCGCACGCCTGCGGTCGACACCACCGGAAAGCTGCGGTTGGCATCGGCCATCGAACTGTAGGGGTGCCAGACATGGTCGCGGTCGAATTGCAGCCAATCCGGTATTTGGGCTTGATCGCTCTCCGACATCATCAAAAGGAAGCCAGCCGTAATCAGACTTCGGCCAGATCACCTTTTTGCTGCAACCAGGCCTTGCGATCGGCGGCACGCTTTTTCGCCAGCAGCATGTCCAGCACGCTGTTGGTGTCGTCACCCGGATCGACCGTCAGCTGCACCAGTCGACGAGTGTCCGGGTCGATGGTGGTCTCACGCAGCTGCTTCGGGTTCATTTCACCAAGCCCCTTGAAGCGCTGGATGCTGACCTTGCCGCGGATCTTCTCCGCCTTGATACGATCCAGTGTGCCTTGCTTCTCAGCCTCATCCAGTGCGTAAAACACCTGCTTGCCGACATCGATGCGAAACAACGGCGGCATGGCTACATAGACATGACCTTCGGTCACCAGCTTGCGAAAATGCCGTACAAACAGTGCGCACAACAAGGTGGCAATGTGCGCACCATCCGAATCGGCGTCGGCAAGAATACAGATTTTGCCAAAGCGCAGTTTGGACAGGTCATCACTGCCCGGCTCGACGCCGATAGCAACTGAGATATCGTGTACTTCCTGCGAGGCGACCACGTCGAGCGAGTCGACTTCCCAGGAATTCAGAATCTTGCCACGCAGCGGCATAATGGCCTGAAATTCACGGTCGCGCGCCTGTTTGGCCGAACCGCCCGCCGAGTCGCCTTCGACCAGAAACAATTCCGAACGGCTGGGATCAACACTGGCGCAGTCCGACAGTTTGCCCGGCAAGGCCGGACCCTGGGTGACTTTCTTGCGCTGCACCTTGCGCCCGGCACGCAAACGATTTTGTGCCGAGCTGATCGCCAGTTCGGCGATTTTCTCACCGATATCCGTGTGCTGGTTCAGCCACAGGCCAAACGAGTCCTTGACGATACCGGAGACAAACGCGGCACATTCACGCGATGACAGGCGCTCCTTGGTCTGGCCGGAAAACTGCGGGTCGACCAGTTTGACCGACAAGATATAAGCCACATTATTCCAGACATCGTCTGGCGTCAGCTTGACACCACGCGGCAACAGGTTGCGGAACTCGCAAAACTCACGCACCGCGTCGGTCAGACCGGTGCGCAAACCGTTGACGTGTGTACCGCCCTGCGCGGTCGGAATCAGGTTGACGTAACTTTCATTGATGCTTTCGCCGCCTTCCGGCAACCAGGCCACCGCCCAGCTGGCGGCTTCGTGTTCGGCCGACATCTCGCCGATGAAAGGCTCTTCGGGCAGCAGGCTGTTGCCTTGCAAGGCATCCAGCAGATAGTCCTTGAGGCCATCCTGATACTGCCATTCGTGCGTATCTCCGGATGCTTCTTCGACAAAACGTACCAATAGGCCAGGGCACAGTACCGCCTTGGCGCGCAATACATGCAGCAACTGGCGTACCGAAAAACGCGGCGAATCAAAAAACTGTGCATCCGGCCAGAAGCGAATGCGGGTGCCGGTATTGCTGCGGCCCACCTTGCCAATGGCTTCGAGATCGGAAACCTTGTCGCCATTGGCAAACGCAATATTGAATTCCTGGCCTTCACGCTTGACCCAGATTTCCATGTGGCGTGACAGCGCATTCACCACCGAAACACCGACACCATGCAGGCCACCGGAAAACTGGTAGTTCTTGTTGGAAAACTTGCCGCCGGCATGCAGCTTGGTGAGGATGACCTCGACCCCCGGAATGCCTTGTTCGGGATGAATATCCACCGGCATGCCGCGGCCATCGTCCGCTACTTCCAGTGAACCGTCCTTATAAAGCGTCACTTCGATGGTTTTGGCGTGTCCGGCGATGGCCTCATCGACACTGTTATCGATGACTTCCTGCGCCAGGTGATTCGGCCGGCTGGTATCAGTGTACATGCCGGGGCGTTTGCGTACCGGTTCGAGGCCACTGAGTACCTCAATGGCAGACGCGTTATATGCACTCATTGATTGATCAACTCATCGTAGGCATTGCGCTCGCTATAACTGCCTATCAGGCTCTGGCGAATATCAGCCACAGCTCTTGGCAACTTCCCGGCACAAAAATAGTATTTGAAAAGTTCAATACGGTAGCGATTTTGGTCTTCACCACTGATGGCTATCCACTGGGGAGCATTTACCTTGTTGACCTTGCCTTTTTTCCAGCGGTTTTCATAAGCGTAGGTTTTGTACTCGATGGTGTCACAGCGAACACCTTCGTACATGGCATTGCGACTTTTACCCGCTTTCAATACCAGCCAGTAGCGTATAACGGCATCTTTCTCACCGACACTGACCGAATCACGCGAAACATAGACTTTAAAACCGACAGGTGGGTGATCGATATCAACCTCGGTCAATTGCTCATCTGTCGGCGGCGCCGGAATCTCATCCTGCTGCTCTTTCCAGGGCACATCGCCACTGTCATCATAATTGAATTCATCCTTGTCTGACTCCGGAGTAAAATCGCTGTACGGGTCAGTCTTGTCATACTTCGATGCATGCGATGTATTTTGATATACGCCAGATAAAATACTGAGCGTAACGGCAAGAAGCCATAATCGTGTTATTTTCATGAGAAGCGATTCTAACCTGCACTGCGTCTGAGTCAAAACGGGATTTGACCGTATCAGGCCGGCAATGTAATTTTAGCTAAGTATCATTGATGGCAGAGCACTGTGGCAAAAAAGAACAACGACAAAGACACCCCCGATTTCGAATCCGCATTACAACGACTCGAAAGCCTGGTCGAGTCAATGGAACACGATGAATTGACGCTGGAGCAGTCTCTGGCGGCTTTTGAACAGGGCATACGCCTCACGCGTATTTGTCAGGAAGCGTTGAAACGCGCCGAGCAAAAAGTCGAAATGCTGTCGGGCGACAGCGAGAACGCCGAACTGGAGCCATTCAACCGTGAGTTATGACCAGAATTTCCACGAATTCCTGCTGTTTAGCCAGCATCGTGTGGAAAATGCCCTGAGCGAGTACCTGCCGGACGAAAACAAGGTCCCAACCCGCTTGCACCAGGCCATGCGCTATGCCGCGCTCGGCCCGGGCAAACGCATCCGCCCGATGCTGGTCTACGCTGCCGGTCAGGCGCTGGGTATCAAAATTGACCAGCTCAACGCCCCGGCCTGCGCCGTCGAACTGATCCATGCCTATTCGCTGGTACATGACGACCTGCCGGCCATGGATGATGACGATCTGCGTCGCGGCCGCCCGACCTGCCACAAGCAATTCGACGATGCCACCGCGATTCTTGCCGGCGATGCATTACAGGCGCTGGCTTTTCACGTCATCAGCAAGGACAACAATGGCCATTTTGATGCTGCCACCAAGGTCAGAATGCTGGAGCAACTGGCCTTCGCCAGTGGCTCACGTGGCATGTGCGGTGGCCAGGCGATGGATCTGGTTGCCGTCGGCCAGCAGCTCGACCTCGTACAGCTGGAACTCATGCACATCCACAAAACCGGCGCACTGATCCGCGCCGCGGTAAAACTCGGCGCCTTTGCCGCGGTCAACGCCGACGAAGACCACATCCGCCGGCTCGATCATTACGCCAAATGCATCGGCCTGGCCTTCCAGATTCACGACGACATCCTTGACGTCGAGGGCGATACCGAAGTGCTCGGCAAAACCCGTGGCAAAGACGCCGCCAACGACAAGCCCACCTACACCTCACTGCTCGGTGTCGAAGGCGCGCGTGAAAAAGCAGAATTGTTGCGCCAGGACGCATTCGAGCAGCTGACCGTGTTTGACCATTGCGCCGATCCACTTCGTGGTTTGGCCGATTTCATCGTAAACCGGCGCCATTGAAGGCAAAAGCTTCCCCTGTTTTCTCAAGGTTTTAGCGGACTGATCAAGTTGCCCGGGCAAGGCCGCTACGGTAAAATCGACTGCTTAACGAGATTCCAGAGGCAGGCTGAGTGCCTGAACAACGTATGACCGCAGTTTCCAGCGCTGATCCACAGCAGGCCATCGAGGACGTTCAAAGCAGCGCCGATACACGCAAAATTGCCATCAACAAGGTCGGGATCAAGGACATTCGCCACCCCGTGCGCGTCAAGGATCGCAGCGTGGGCGAACAGCACACCATTGCCACCTTCAACATGTATGTGTTCCTGCCTCACAACTTCAAGGGCACGCACATGTCACGTTTTGTTGAGATTCTCAACAATCATGAGCGTGAAATCACCGTCACCTCATTCAAGGACATGCTGGTGGAAATGGCCGAAAAGCTGGAGTCCTCAGCGGGCCATATCGAGATGTCGTTCCCGTACTTCATCAACAAAAAGGCGCCGATTTCCGGTGTGGAGAGCCTGCTCGATTACGAAGTGACGCTGATCGGTGAAATCAAGGATGGCAAGCCGGAGATGTTCATCAAGGTCATCGTGCCGGTCACCAGCCTGTGTCCTTGCTCCAAGTCGATCGCCGACTATGGCGCGCACAACCAGCGCTCGCATGTCACCGTCTCGGTACAGACCACCGACTTTGTCTGGATCGAGGAATTGATCGAACTGGTTGAAAAGGAAGCTTCCTGTGAACTGTACGGCCTGCTGAAACGTCCGGATGAGAAATTCGTTACCGAGCGCGCTTACGACAATCCCAAGTTCGTTGAAGACATGGTGCGTGACGTGGCCGGCAGACTGAATCAGGACAAAAGAATCTGTGCCTACACGGTCGAGTCCGAGAACTTCGAGTCAATCCACAACCATTCGGCTTATGCGTTGATTGAAAAAACCTGCGAAAGCAAGTAGTTATTAATTACTCTGCCGCAGCACCATCATATTGGCGCGGTTTTCAATCTCAATCTGACTCAGGAACGACATGCCCAGCAGAGTCATACTGAGGCCTTCGTTTTCCAGCACAATCGCCCGCACATTGCTGACCTGGATTGGTCCGACACTGGCTGAATCCAGTTTGACCGCACGACCTGTTTCACGGCCGCTGGCGGTATTGACCAGCACTGGCTGGCCCTTTGTTTCGTAGTCGATGCCCAGACGTCTGGCCAGACTGGCATTCATGGTGATGGAGCTGGCACCGGTATCCACCAAAAAATACACCGATTGGCCATTAATGCTGCCATTTGTGACAAAACTGCCACGATTGTTCATGAGAATGCGGGTTTCGCGCTTTTCCGGCGTGGCATAACCACCGCCGACATGGCGGCCGATTTCATAGACTTCGGCCTTGCCGTCAATTTCTATTGTGGCCGTCTGTGCATAGGTGTCCGTATCCAGCAAGGTCATGCGGTTTTTGCTTTTGCCGACCGACAGCACAAAACTGTTACCGTTCTGCTCAATCATCGCCTTCCCGGGAAACAGCGCCACGATACGAAAATCGATCGCCGCCATCACGGGCAGACTCACCAGCCAGAGAGCAGCCAGACATAGAACCAGGCAGAATTTTTTCATTACCACAGCGGTGTAATCTCCATATACAGCAACAAGTGCATCAGTCCACATGCCATCAAACCCGCCAGCAGGTCGTCGACCATAATACCAAAACCGCCACTGACACGCCGATCCAGCCAGCTGATCGGCCAGGGTTTCCAGATATCAAACAGACGAAACAGCATAAAGCCAACTGTAGCCCAAAAAAGGCTCTGTGGTATGGCGATCATAGTAACGAAATAACCGGCGATTTCGTCCCAGACAATGCCACTGTGGTCGTGCACACCGAGATCGCTTGAGGCGCGCCCGCAGATCGGCACGCCGATCGCAAAGACCAGCACGCATACCAGCAAATACCAATACAAGTCGGCCGGCGATAAAAACCAGTACAGCGGCACCGCCGCGAGCGTGCCGAGAGTGCCTGGTGCTTTGGGTGCCAGGCCACTGCCGAAGCCGAAGGCAAGGAAATGCAGCGGATTCAACAGATCAGGTTTCGGCCCGGGTTTCATGAGAAGTGCTGATATCCTGCAGCGTGTCCCTGCCAGAGACTGCCATCGGACAAGGTCACACTGATACCCTCGCCCGGCACAATGTGGCCAACCACGGTAACCGGACAATCTAGGTTTTCGGCCAGCTGCAGCAACCACGACTGATGTTGCGGGGCGATGGTAAAGCACAGCTCGTAATCATCGCCGCCACTCAATGGCAAATCCCAGCGGCTTTGCTGTTCCGCCTGATGCTGCACGGCCGGCAGCATCGGCATGGCAGCGGCAGATAACTCTGCGGCCGCACCGGATGCCTGCAGGATGTGGCCAAGGTCCGCCAGCAGGCCATCCGACACATCAATCGCCGCGGTGGCGTGCTGTGCGAGTTGCTGACCTGCGGCAATGCGCGGAACCGGGTAATCCAGTTTTTGCTGTATGTCATCGGGCAGCGACATACCGGCATTGATCAGTTCCACTGCCAGGGCTGCACCACCCAGTTGACCCGTCACACAAACCAGGTCGCCGATTTGTGCGCCGCTGCGGCGCAGCACCTTGTCCGGCGCCACAAAACCCTGAATGGTGATGCTGATGCTCAGAGGTCCTCTGGTGGTATCACCGCCGACCAGCTGGACATGATGCTGTTCGGCCAGTTGCCGGAAACCGGCCGCAAACGCGCTCAGCCAGTTTTCATCGGCTTCCGGCAAGGTCAGCGCCAGGCTGACCCAGGCTGGCTCTGCACCCATGGCCGCCAGGTCGCTGAGATTGACGGCAAGTGCCTTGTGCCCCAACGCATGGGCGTCACAGCCGGGGAAAAAATGCACGCCTTCGACCAGGGTGTCGCTGCTGACAGCGAGTAATTTACCCGCCGGAGGTTGCAGCAAAGCGCAATCGTCACCGATGCCAAGCACGACATCATCACGTTGCGGGGTCAGTGACGCAAAAAACGCGGCAATGATTTCGAATTCTGAACGGGACATCGCCGGGGCCGGTGCGCAGAAAATCAGTTGCTGGTCTGCCGCCGCGCGTTGACTTCAATTGACCTGAGACTCTGGGCCAGCTTGTCGATGACGCCATTGACGTACTTGTGGCCTTTTTCCGCACCATAGGTTTTGGCCAGTTCGACAGCTTCGTTGATGACGACGCGGTAGGGAATTTCCGGGTGGAATTTGAGTTCGTAGGCGCCGAGGCGTAATACTGCGCGTTCGACCGGATCCACCTGTTCGATCTGCCGGTCGATCAGTGGCTGCAGCAAGGCATCGAGATCATCGAGATTGGTGACCACGCCCCGCAGTAAATCCTGAAAATACTTGCTCTCGAAACTTTTGCTGTCGTTTTCCAGCAGGAACTGGTTGATGATATCGTTGATCTGGTTATCCGACATCTGCCACTGGTATACCGCCTGCAATGCAAACGCACGGGCCTTGCTTCGTTTTTTACTCATGGCGGTTCAGTCAGTAAGCTATAACAGGCTCAGTCGATGGCTCTGAGCAGATTGACCATTTCAATGGTCGAGGCCGCCGCTTCGCCGCCCTTGTTGCCGGCTTTGGTGCCGGAACGTTCAATCGCCTGTTCAATGGTATCAACCGTCAATACACCGAAGGCGATCGGCACACCATGTTTCAGCGTCACCTGCGCCATGCCCTTGACGCATTCACCGGCAACGTATTCAAAATGCGGCGTACCGCCACGGATAACGGCGCCCAGCGCGACAATCCCGTCGTACTTGCCGCTGGCTGCGATTTTTTCGAGCGCCAGTGGCATTTCAAACGCGCCAGGCACGCGCACAACGGTGATGTCGGCATCGGACGCGCCATGACGCTTCAGGGTATCGATGGCGCCGGCTTCCAGGCTGTTGACGACGAAGCTGTTCCAGCGCGCCACCACAATGCAAAAAGATGCATTCTGTACCGTCAAGCCACCTTCAATCTGTTTAATGCTCATAAGCTGAATCCCCGTTGTTTAATCCTGTTTGTTGAGTCCGATGAATTCCGACACTTCCAGATCAAAGCCGGCCAGACCGTGCATATTGGTCGGCGCACTCATGACCTTCATTTTCTGTACGCCGAGGTCGGCCAGAATCTGCGCACCGACACCGTAGGTACGCAGCTCTCTCTGGCCTTGCTGCGTCTTTTCTGATGCGGATTTATCGGCATCGTGCCATTTGGCTTCCTCGATGCGTTGTACGATTTCGCGTGAACTGTCGTGATTGCGCAGAATCACGATGACGCCCTCGCCGGCTTCTGCAACCTGTTGAATCGCCGCATCCAGTGGCCAGCCACAATTGGCGCGTCGTGCTGACAGCAGGTCACACAGGGTATTCTGCACATGCACGCGCACCAGCACCGGCTCATTCGCCTTGATGTCTCCCTTGACCATAGCCAGATGTACTTCGTTGTCAATGCAATCCTGGAACGCAATCAGGCGGAACATGCCATGTTCGGTCGGCAGTTGACACTCGCTGACGCGTTCAATGGTTTTTTCATTGCGCACGCGATAGTGAATCAGGTCAGCAATGGTGCCAATTTTCAGGTCGTGTTGTTGGGCGAACACCTCGAGATCCGGACGCCGCGCCATGGTGCCGTCTTCGTTGAGAATTTCGACAATCACGGCCGCAGGTCCCAGCCCGGCCAGGCGCGCCAGATCGCATCCGGCTTCGGTATGGCCAGCACGTACCAGCACACCACCGGGTTGCGCCATGAGCGGGAAAATATGGCCTGGCTGGACAATGTCCTGCGGCATGGCGTCCGCCTTGACCGCCGCCTGGATTGTGGTGGCGCGGTCGGCCGCTGAAATGCCAGTAGTAACGCCTTCCGCGGCTTCGATGGAAATGGTGAAGTTGGTCGCCTGGATCTGGTCGTTTTCGTTGACCATGAGCGGCAGGCGCAACTGCTGGCAGCGTTCCTTGGTCAGGGTCAGGCAGATCAGGCCGCGGCCGTACTTGGCCATGAAATTGATCGCTTGCGGTGTCACCAGTTCGGCCGCCATGAGCAGATCGCCTTCGTTCTCACGGTCCTCGTCGTCCATGATCACGACCATCTTGCCCTGGCGCAGGTCTTCGATAATTTCTTCTGTGGAATTGAGTTCCATAGCTGGATTACACCGCACTGCCGAATAAAGAGCGCGATTGTAGCAAACTTTGCCGGCTCACAAGCAGTATTTCAGCCGCTTCAGTCGGTAAAGCCAGCGCGCGCCAGCGATTCCATCGTGATGCCTTCGGCCCCTTTGTTTTTCTCTGCAGCGCTGTCACCGAGCAGTAAACGCTCCAGATAACGCGCAATCAGGTCGACTTCCAGATTGACCTTGGTGCCTGGCGCATAACCACTCATGATGGTTTCCTGCAGCGTGTGCGGCACGATGTTGAGTTCGAATTCATTGCCGTTGACCGCGTTCACGGTCAGGCTGGTGCCGTCCACGGTGATGGAGCCCTTGTGCACGATGTAACGCGCCAATGGCTCTGGTGCGGCGACGCGAAACCAGATGGAACGCGCATCGTCGCGGCGCTCGAGTATCTCGCCAAGGCCGTCGACATGACCGCTGACCATGTGACCACCAAGACGGGTCGACAAGGTCAATGCCTTTTCCAGATTGACCTGGCTGCCGGTACTCAGGTTGCCGAGAGAAGTCAGGCTCAAGGTTTCACGTGACACATCGGCTGTAAAACTGTCAGCAGACAGCTCGATCACCGTCAGACACACGCCGTTGACCGCGATGCTGTCACCGAGTGCGACATCGGTCATATCGAGCTTGCCGGCTTTCAGTTGAAGGCGGACATCACCGCCTTTTTGCTGCAGCGATACAACGCTGCCGATGGATTGAATAATGCCTGTAAACATAATACTTCCCGAATTAGTTACTCAGCGTTGCGGTGATTCTGAGATCGTCACCGAAACGACGTTCATCAATGATGTGCAGCGACTTGCGTTGCTGCAT
The DNA here is from genome assembly GCA_050049775.1 of Chromatiales bacterium. Classification (GTDB taxonomy): domain Bacteria; phylum Pseudomonadota; class Gammaproteobacteria; order Chromatiales; family Chromatiaceae; genus JABDQZ01. The sequence goes on along the minus strand of JASFVP010000006.1, from coordinate 39,145 downwards.
CTGTTCCAGTCCCGGCAGATGAAACAGGCCACGCGCATCACTGCCCATGAGATGCGGCGCCAGATACAGCACCAACTCATCCACCAGCCCTTCAGCCAGCGCCTGCCCGGCCAGCGTGGCGCCACTTTCCAGCAACACTTCGTTGATGCCGAGTGATGCCAGGTGCCGCAGCACTTGTTCCAGATCGAGTCGACCGTCTACGGCGCTAACCGGCACCACTGGCGTATCGGTTGCCGCATAGCGCTGTGGATCGTGCGTCAGCGCGGCATCGCAGAATATCAGGCTGGCGCCGGGAAGCTGTAAAATTTTTGCATCCGGCGGTGTCTGCAATGAGGCGTCCAGAATCACGCGCAACGGCTGGCGCACGCCGAGATCCGCATCGATCTGTAACTGCTGGTGATCCAGACGCACATTAAGCGAAGGGTCATCCGCCAGTACGGTACCGACACCGGTGAGAATTGCTGAAGCCCGGGCACGCAGGCGCTGTACATCCTGGCGTGAATGATCCGAGCTGATCCATTTGCTTTCACCCGAAGCCATGGCGGTACGGCCGTCCAGGCTGGCCGCGAGTTTGCACTGCAGCCATGGCAGGCCCTGTTCCATGCGTTTGATAAACCCTGGATTGAGCGCTCGCGCCTGTGCTTCGAGCAAACCGGTCTCTACTTCGATACCGGCCGCCTGCAACTGTTCGATGCCACTACCGGATACCAGTGGATTAGGATCGGTCATAGCTATAACCACGCGGCTGACCCTGGACTCGATCAGTGCCTCGCTGCACGGCGGCGTGCGGCCGTGATGGGAACAGGGTTCGAGCGTGACATACGCCGTACTACCGACGGCCGCTTCACCGGCAGCGGCCAGTGCATTGCGTTCGGCGTGTGCTTCACCGGCCTTGCGATGGTAGCCCTCGCCGATGATCTCGCCGGACTTGACCAGCACGCAGCCGACGCGCGGGTTGGGATGGGTGGTGTACTTACCGCGCCAGGCCAGGCGAATCGCCCGCGCCATAAACGCATAATCCGAACTGCTGAACGAGCCGGTCAATCTTCATCACCACCGAGCAGGTCCAGCTGTTTGCGTCGCACCTCCGGAGTCGGCTGTTTTTCCAGCTTCTCGATTTCCTCGCGAAACGCGTTGACGTCTTCAAAGCTGCGATACACCGAGGCAAAGCGCACATAGGCGACCTGATCCAGCCGGCGCAGTTCTTCCATGACCAGTTCGCCGATTTCGCGCGACGGCACTTCGGTATCTCCCTTGGCCACCAGCTTGCGCGTGATGTGATTGATGCCGATCTCGACCTGGTCGGTGCTGACCGGACGTTTTTCCAACGCGCGCAAAATGCCGGCGCGCAACTTGCGGCCATCAAACGGCACGCGACTGCCGTCCGACTTGACCACACGCGGCAGGTTCAGTTCGACGGTTTCGTAGGTGGTGAAACGTTCATTGCACACCGAACAGGCGCGCCGGCGCCGCACCTGGTCGCCTTCACTGGCCAGCCTCGAATCCACTACCTTGGTATCCTGTGCGCCACAAAACGGACAACGCATCGTCGCAACCCTCTTTGCGATTAGCCGTCAGTCGGCATAGACAGGATGCTGGGCACAAATCGCCAACACCTTTTGTTTTACCGCGTCGATCACGCCCTGGTCGCCACGGCTGTCGATCACGTCGCACATCCAGTTGGCCAGCTCCTTGCTGTCGGCTTCGTCAAAGCCACGCGTGGTAATCGCCGGCGTACCGATGCGAATACCGGAAGTGACAAACGGCGACTGCGGATCGTTGGGTACGGCGTTTTTGTTGACCGTGATGTTGGCGTCGCCCAGCCAGGCATCGACATCCTTACCGGTCAGGCCGGCTTCGATGAAGCTGACCAGGAACAGGTGGTCATCAGTGCCTTTGGAAACCACGTCATAACCACGTTGCATGAACACATCGGCCATTACCTGGGCGTTTTTCTTGACCAGTTTCTGGTAACTGATGAAATCGTCTTCCATGGCTTCCTTGAACGCGACGGCCTTGGCGGCGATAACGTGCATCAGCGGGCCGCCCTGGGTGCCGGGGAATACCAGCGAGTTGAGTTTTTTCTCGATATCCGGATTGGACTTGGCGAGAATCAGACCGCCACGCGGGCCGCGCAAGGTCTTGTGCGTCGTGGTGGTGGTAACATCGGCAATCTGCACCGGGCTCGGGTATTCACCAGCAGCGATCAGACCGGCAACGTGCGCCATGTCGACAAACAGGTAGGCGCCGACTTCATCGGCAATGTCGCGGAAACGCTGCCAGTCGACCACGCGAGAATAGGCGGAAAAACCGGCAATGATCATTTTCGGCTTTTGCTCGCGCGCCAAGTTCTCCACTTCGTGGTAATCAATTTCACCGGTCTCGGGATTCAGGCCATACTGGATGGCATTGTAAAGTTTGCCGGAAAAGTTCGGTTTGGCACCGTGGGTGAGATGGCCGCCGTGCGCCAGGCTCATGCCCAGGATGGTGTCGCCCGGCTTGCACAAAGCCATGTAGACCGCGGCATTGGCCTGTGAACCGGAGTGCGGTTGCACATTGGCATAATCGGCACCAAACAGTTTTTTGGCGCGATCGATCGCCAGTTGTTCAGCCACGTCGACATTTTCACAACCACCGTAGTAACGTTTGTGCGGATAACCCTCGGCGTACTTGTTGGTCAATACCGAACCCTGTGCCTGCATGACGCGGGGACTGGTGTAGTTTTCGGACGCAATCAGCTCGATGTGCTCTTCCTGACGTTTCTCCTCGGCCTGGATGGCGGCCCAGAGTTCGTCATCATAACCGCTGATTTGCATGGACTTGCTGAACATCTTTTTCTCCAAATTGTTACGGCGAATTGTGGTCATCCCGCCGGTGCGTGACCCGTAGATGTTGTCTACACCAGAAACTTCTGTCGACGCGGCCAAATGACCAGAAAAACAAAGGCCTATTCTATACAACAAGCAGGCATCAGACCTACCTTAATTGCCTCCTTGCCAAAAATCCACAACAAATACAGCCGCCGAGCGGCTTCCCCGGATTGGCAACCACTGCAAACATGGGAATTTATTGAATTCAGGAAATTCGGCCGGGGCCGATACAACCGGGAGAACAACCGACCGGAGTAGCCACCGCATGAGCGAAGCCGCCGAAAATCTGGATTCACAAAATCTCGAAACCTTGCTGCAAGGCATCAAAATACCGCCGCAGCCGCAAATCATGGTCGACATCCAGATGGAAACTGCCAGCCCGGATTTTGATCTCGACAATGTCGCCAAGCTGATTTCGCGCGACATCGGTCTGTCCGGCTGGGTGTTGAAGGCCGTCAATTCTTCGTTTTTCGGCCTGCGCAACAAGATCACTTCGATCACCCAGGCGATCAACCTGCTTGGCATCAACAGCATCATCAATATCGTCAACGCGGTTTCGATCCGCACCACCTTGTCGAACGACAAGATCGAGCAGCTCAATGGCTTCTGGGATAACGCAATGGACGTTGCCTCGGCCAGTGTCGCGATTTCCAAAAAACTGACCGTGGTTTCTCCCGACGAAGCCTACAGCGTCGGCCTGTTTCACAATTGCGGCATTCCCTTGATGTGCATGCGCTTTGAAAATTATTTTGAAACCCTGGAACAGGCCTATGCCCAATCCCGGGAGCGCATCACCGAGATCGAAAACAATGCCTTCTCCACCAACCATGCAGTACTTGGCTATTACGTGGCGAAATCCTGGAAACTGCCGGCCTATCTTTGTGAAACCATTGCCGAACATCACAAGGCCGAGGACATCTTCGCTGAAAATCGCCAGACCGACTCCGTCAAGAAAAACCTGCTGGCCGTCCTCAAAATTGCCTCCCATTTGTGCGGCAGTTTTCGGGCGCTGGGGCAGCAATCCGTTGATCACGAGTTCGAACACATCAAACCCGTCTTACTGAAATATCTTGGCATCACCGACCTGGACCTCGATGATTTACGCGACGATTTGCACGATCTGGGTTTAATCCACTGATTTTGCGATGAACTTCCGCCATTAAACACGCAATTGTGTTTATCATTGGCGATTGCATCAGTTAGAATCTGGCGTTGGCGCGGACGCCATTGTCATCTATTCATCATCGGCCACATCCTTATGTTTTTGGAAAAATTTTACTCGCTGGACAACAACAGGACTCTGATTTCGACTGAGCAGGCCAGCAACTTCGCCAAAAAAATCGCCGATGACTTCAATCCGATTCACGACCCCGACGCCAAACGTTTTTGCGTACCCGGTGATTTGTTGTTCTCACTGGTGCTGTCGAAATACGGTCTCAGCCAGAAAATGTGTTTCGTCTTCACCGGCATGGTCGGCAAGAGCATACCTCTTAATTTTCCGGACACAGACGCCGAAAGTTTCAGCATCACCGACGACAACAACAAGGAATACCTGCGTGTCGATCGCAGGGGCAATGTCTCGCATGACGCTGAACTGATCGAAAAATTCGTCAAGGGTTATGTCGCTTTCTCGGGACAGACCTTCCCGCATATCCTGGTGCCGCTCATGGCCAGTCACAACGTCATGATCAATCCGCAACGACCGCTGGTCATGTACGAAAGCATGTCGGTGGATCTCGACTCAGTGGACATTCATGACCCGGTGCTGGAGCTGTATGACAGCAGCCTTGAAGTCAACGGCAAACGCGGCGATGCCGCCGTCACCTTCCAGGTCAAATGCGGTGAGCATGTGGTTGGCACCGGTGTGAAAAAACTGGTGCTCAGCGGCTTGCGCGAATTCGACCAGTCACAAATCGACCAGGTGGTCGAGTCCTACAGCAACAACAAAAGAAACTTCAGCTTCTAGTCGTTTTCCACGACCTCAAGAAACTCCCGCAACACTGCGGTGGCAAAAGCGCCGGCTGCCAGATTGAAGTTAAGTTGCAGTATTTGTTCATCTGCCTGAAGCTGCCAGTGCATCTCCCTGACCGCGAGCCGCAATGGGCGCCTTGCCCATTCCAGGCCGAATTGTTGCAAGCCATCAATCCAGTCGCTGTAACTTGCCAACACCGCCTGTTCGACTTTTGCCGCTTGTGCCTGAGGTTCGACAGCACGCGATGGCAAGCCGCACAGCGGCCCCGAACCATGTACATCCAATTCGGCGCAGCGTTGCTGCAGTTCGCTATCAATTTCCTGAATGAAGTGTCGCTGGGTGCCATCCAGCGCAATCACTTCGCCCGGTAACAACTGGTTCCAGTTACCTTGTCGTACACGTTCGGCCAGTACGGCATTGAATAACAGCGAACGTGCTGCGGATAACAGAATACTTTTCAGATTGCGTGACACACGGGGCATTTGCCCGGTCAGCAACGCCCTGGCATCTGCCACATTCTGGCCGTTGCGCCCAAAACGCTGGGGGCCGAAATAATTTGGCACACCATGTAGTTTGACTTGCTGCAGGCGTTGTTCCAGCAAATCAAAATCGCCACTCAGGTTGCGCACGACAATCTGAAACCGGTTACCCTTGAGCACACCACGCTTAAGCTTGCGACGATGCCGTGACACCTGCAGTACTTGCAATTGCTCCGATTCAATCTGCTGCCAGTCCGGCTCCGGCTTGCCCGCCAGGTTGATCGAGAAGGTCTGTGTCGTGACCGCGTGTTTATCTTTCATGCCGGCATAACCGATATCGCGTGACGGCACCGAGCAAAACTCGCGCAGGATAGCCGAGACATCACTGGTATTGAGCTGTTTTTTCTGAATCGTCAGATAAACATGATCCCCCTGGCCGTCCGGTGTAAAACCCGGAATTTCATCGACCTGGAAATCTTCGGCTTGCTGGCGTATCAGCCCCTGCACACAGGGACCACCGAACGCAAAAGGCAAATCAAGCGTCGGATCAGAACTGGTTACTGCTGTCATTCGTTGAGTAACACCACCGCATAACTGGCAATGCCTTCCTTACGCCCGACAAATCCCATGTGTTCGGTGGTGGTGGCCTTGACATTGACCTGCGAAATGGAAACCTCCAGATCGGCGGCGAGATTGGCACACATCTGTTGAATGTAACCAGCCAGCTTTGGCGCCTGCGCCACGATGGTGACATCGGCGTTGTGCACACGGAAATTCTGCTGCCGCAGCAGCGCTACGACATGGCGCAACAACACGCGACTGTCGATGTTTTTGTAGTCATCCGAGCTATCTGGGAAATGCCGGCCGATGTCGCCGAGGCCGGCCGCGCCCAGCAAGGCATCGCACAGGGCATGAATCATGACATCGCCGTCGGAATGCGCTTTCAGGCCAAATTCATGCTCGATGGCCACGCCGCCCAGAACCAGTTGACGCCCGGCTTCAAACTGATGTGCATCGTATCCCTGCCCTATTCGCATGCTAATCTACCTGTAACAATCAAGACGACGCATCATACCATGTGAGCCTGTCCGACATGCAGCATCCACGTATCATTGACACGCATTGCCACCTTGACCTGCCGGCTTTTGATCCGGACCGCGACCAGGTCATCCGACATGCCCGGGAACAGGGCGTTGCAGCGTTTGTGGTGCCCGGCGTGACCTGTGCCGGCTGGGATCATCTGCTGTCAGTACAACAGCAATTCCACGAGATACATATCGCACTCGGATTGCATCCGATGTTCATGCAGGAACACAAGCCGCAACACCTGGAAAAGCTGGACCAATACCTGACAAATCACGAAGCCGTTGCTGTCGGCGAAATCGGCCTCGACTTTTATATCCCGGATGCTGATCGACCGGCACAGACAGCGCTGTTTTGTCAGCAACTGGAAATTGCCACACAACATCAACTGCCGGTAATCATCCATTCACGCAAGTCACAGGATGCCATCCTGCAGCAGATCAAGGCCGTGTCTTTTGACCAGGGCGGCATCATGCACGCCTTTAACGGCAGCCTGCAGCAGGCGCAACAGTTCATTGATCTGGGTTTCAAACTGGGATTCGGCGGCATGCTCACATTCGAGCGTTCCAGCAAGTTGCGCAAACTCGCAACGACACTGCCGCTGGATGCCCTGGTGCTGGAGACCGATGCGCCCGACATGACGGTGGCGTCACATCAGGGCGAACGAAACAGCCCCGAATATCTGCCTGAGGTATTACAAACACTGGCCAATATCAGGCCAGAAAACATTGAGCAAATCGCGGCACAGATTTATCACAACAGCATCGAGGTGTTGCGCCTGCCGCTGGCAGAATAATCAACTACCTGGCCTGATTAGCCAGCTTTCTGGCGGGACAAATAAAATTGCGCCAGTGCAAGATCATCTGGATGTGTGATTTTGATGTTGTCGGCGCGGCCTTCCACCAACATGGGTTTAAAGCCGGCCATTTCCATAGCGCTGGCTTCATCGGTCACCAACCGGTCGGCAGCGACCGCCTGTTGCAAGGCCTGACGTAACACCGCCATGCGAAACAACTGCGGCGTCATGGCGCGCCACAGGATACTGCGATCAACGGTCTCGACCACGCGCAAATCCGCATCGCTGAGTTTGACCGTGTCGGTCATCGGCAAGGCCAGCAAGCCACCGTGCTCGGAGGTGCTGACATCGGCAATCAAGCGATTGATGTCGTCATGAGTAATGCACGGCCGCGCGGCGTCATGCACCAGCACCATGTCGTCGGCACTGCCAGCAACGTTAAGGGCATCCAGTGCGTTCAAGACCGACAGACAACGTTCAGCACCGCCACTGACGCGATGCACCCTGGGATCATTGGCATATTGTGAATCCGGCCAGCAGCTGTCGTTGTCAGCCAACGCCACGTAGACGCCGGCAATGGCATCATGCGACAGGAAGCGACTCAGGGTGTGGTCGAGAATACTGATGCCATTGATCTGCAGATACTGCTTGGGCTTGTCGGCCGCCATCCTGGAACCGATACCGGCGGCCGGAATCACGGCCCAGTAACGCGGCTGGTTTTCCACTACCTCAGTCATTGGAGGTGCCGTTTTCCGGCTCTACGATCTGGAAATAGACTTCGCCGTTGCGAATCATGCCAAGCTCCGAACGTGCGCGTTCTTCAATCACTTCCAGACCCTGTTTGAGGTCCTCGACTTCAGCCCTGAGCGCAATATTGGCCTGTCGCATTTTTTGCAGTTCGGCCTTTTGTTCAGCGATCTGCTGTCGCAAGGTTTTGACTTCCGCGACGCTGCCTTCCCCGATCCAGAGGCGATATTGCAGTGCGACAAACAGAACAATCAGTATGACAATCAGCAGCCGCAATCAGACACTCACTTCAGTCCCGGGAAAGCGGAAAAACCGGCATAGCTGGCGTCGGTGCCCAGCTGATCTTCGATACGCATCAGCTGGTTGTACTTGGCGACACGGTCAGAACGAGACAGAGAACCGGTTTTGATCTGGCCGGTGTTGGTCGCCACCACCAGGTCAGCAATGGTGGTGTCTTCGGTTTCACCGGAACGATGCGACACCACGGCACTGTAATTGGCATCCTGTGCCATCTTGATGGCCTCGATGGTTTCGGTCAGTGTGCCGATCTGGTTGAACTTGATCAGGATTGAGTTGGCAATGCCCTTGTCGATGCCTTCCTTGAGGATTTTGGTATTGGTGACAAACAGGTCGTCGCCAACCAGCTGGATGCGGCTGCCGAGTTTTTCGGTCATCAGCTTCCAGCCATCCCAGTCGCCTTCATCGAGACCGTCTTCGATGGTGATGATCGGGTACTGGTCGACCCAGTGGCTCAGATAATCGGTGAAACCGGCCGAGTCGAAGCTTTTGCCTTCCGATGCCAGGGTGTACTTGCCGTCTTTGTAAAATTCGGAACTGGCGGCATCCAGGCCGAGATAAATATCCTTGCCTGCGGTAAAACCGGCTTTTTCAATCGCCGCCAGGATCACTTCGATGGCTTCCTCGTTGGAACTTAGATTTGGCGCGAAACCGCCTTCATCACCGACGGTGGTCGCCAGGCCTTTGCTGCCCAGCACGGATTTAAGCGCGTGAAACACTTCGGCGCCGTAACGAATGGCTTCTCGTACCGAAGGTGCAGCCACCGGCAGAATCATGAACTCCTGGATATCGACACTGTTGTCGGCATGCTCGCCACCGTTGATGATGTTCATCATCGGTACCGGCAAACGGTATTTGCCATTGCCCAGCGATTGATACAGCGGCATGGCTTTTTCCTGTGCCGCCGCATGGGCCGCCGCCAGTGAAACCGCCAGCGTGGCATTAGCGCCGAGGCGCGATTTGTTGTCGGTTCCATCCAGCTTGATCATGATCTGATCGATGTCAGCCTGGGCATTGACGTCCTGACCAAGCAGGCTGTCGCGAATTTCGGTGTTGACGTTATTGACCGCCTTGAGCACACCTTTGCCGAGGAAACGGCTTTTATCACCATCGCGCAGCTCCAGCGCTTCGCGCGAACCGGTAGAGGCACCGGAAGGCGCCACGGCACGACCAATAGCGCCATCGGCTGTGATCACATCGGCTTCGACAGTCGGATTGCCACGCGAGTCAAGAATCTCGCGCGCACGGATATCGACGATTTCAGACATAGTATCTCCGTTAAAAATTTTGTTGGGTTATTTTATAAATCGGTCTCAATGAAGCCAGCCTGTTTGACGGTACGATCGATATCGACCAGTGTCTGCAACAGTTGTTTCATTTTGCCCAGCGGCCAGGAATTGGGACCGTCGCTGAGCGCACATTCGGGATCGGGGTGGGTTTCCATAAACAGGCCGGCGATGCCAACCGCCGTGGCGGCACGCGCCAGCACCGACACGTGTTCTCGCTGGCCGCCGGAGCTGCTGCCCTGACCGCCAGGCAATTGCACCGAGTGGGTCGCATCAAATACCACCGGGCAGTTTGTGTCGCGCATCACCGCCAGTGAGCGCATATCGGAAACCAGGTTGTTGTAACCAAAAGACACGCCGCGTTCGCACACCATAATCTGCTCGTTGCCGGTGGATTTGGCCTTGTTTACCACATTGGCCATGTCCCAGGGCGCCAGAAACTGGCCTTTTTTGATGTTCACCGGCTTGCCTTGTGACGCCACCTTGAGAATGAAGTTGGTCTGGCGACATAAAAATGCCGGCGTCTGCAACACATCCACGACCGCAGCGACTTCGGCCAGTGGTGTGTCTTCATGCACATCGGTCAAAATCGGCACGCCGATCTGGTCTTTCACCTTTTGCAGGATTTTGAGTCCTTCATCAAGACCGGGACCGCGATGCGATTCGTGCGACGAACGGTTGGCCTTGTCAAACGAGGACTTGTAGATAAAGGGTATACCGAGTTCATCGGTAATTTCCTTCAGTGTACCGGCGGTATCCAGTGCCAGTTGTTCTGATTCGATCACGCAAGTACCGGCAATCAGGAAAATAGACTGATCCAGGCCGGCTTCAAAATGGCACAGCTTCATGCAGTGGCCACCTCACGGGTGTGTTTGGTTGAATGTTCCACGGCCGAACGGACAAAGCCGGTAAACAGCGGATGGCCGTCGCGTGGCGTCGAGGTGAATTCCGGGTGAAACTGGCAGGCGACAAACCAGGGATGTTCGGCGACTTCGACAATTTCGACCAGCTTGCCATCAATTGACAGGCCGGACAGCACCAGACCATTTGCCTGCAATTGCTCACGGTAGTTATTGTTGAACTCATAACGGTGACGGTGGCGTTCGGTAATCACGTCTTTCTGGTAGGCTGCGTGCGCCTTGCTGCCGTGCACCAGCTGGCATTCCTGACCGCCCAGTCGCATGGTGCCACCGAGGTCGGACTTTTCATCACGTGTCTGGGTGGAACCGTCAGCGTCATGCCATTCGGAAATCAGCGCAATCACCGGATGTTCGGTGGTGGTGTCAAATTCGGTGCTGTGCGCACCCTGTAAACCAACGACATTCCGCGCAAATTCAATTACTGCCACCTGCATGCCGAGACAGATGCCGAGATACGGCACCCGGTTTTCGCGCGCGTATTGTACGGCAGCGATCTTGCCTTCAATGCCGCGATTGCCGAAACCACCCGGTACCAGAATCGCATCCATGTCTTGCAGACAGGCTGTGCCTTCCTCTTCGATCTGCACCGAGTCGATGTAATGAATGTTCACCTTGGCATGCGTCTGGATGCCGGCATGCGACAATGCCTCGTTAAGTGATTTGTACGACTCGGTCAGATCGACGTATTTGCCGACCATGGCAATGTTGATGCTGTATTGCGTATTCATCAGGCCATCGAGCACGCGGTTCCATTCGGTCAGGTCGGCCGGTGGCACGTCCAGCTGGAACTGCTCAACCACAATCTGGTCGAGCGCCTGTTCATGCAGCAGCGCCGGTATGCGGTAAATACAATCGGCATCGACCGCGGAAATCACGGCTTTTTCCGGCACATTGGTAAACAGGGCGATTTTCTTGCGCTCGTTCTCGGGCAGCTCTTCGGCCGCACGGCACAACAGGATATCCGGCTGGATACCGATGGAGCGTAATTCCTTGACCGAGTGCTGTGTCGGTTTGGTCTTGATCTCGCCGGAGGTATGGATGTAAGGCACCAGCGTCAGGTGCATGAACAAGGCATTGCTATGGCCCAGCTCGACGCCGAGCTGGCGGATCGCCTCCAGAAAAGGCAGCGATTCAATGTCACCCACGGTGCCGCCAATCTCGATCATGGCGATGTCGGCATCATCGGCACCCAGATAAATGCTGCGCTTGATTTCGTCGGTAATGTGCGGAATGACCTGCACAGTACCGCCGAGATAGTCGCCCCGACGTTCCTTGCGGATCACGCTTTCATAAATCTGGCCGGTGGTGAAATTGTTGCTCTTCCCCATGGTGGTGCGGATGAAGCGCTCGTAGTGGCCCAGATCCAGGTCGGTTTCGGCGCCGTCGTTGGTGACGAACACCTCGCCGTGCTGAAACGGACTCATGGTGCCGGGATCGACATTAATATAGGGATCGAGCTTGACCATGGTGACTTTCAGCCCGCGAGCTTCCAGCAGCGCACCGAGCGAAGCCGAGGCAATGCCTTTCCCCAGAGAAGAAACCACACCACCGGTAATAAAGATGAATTTTGCCATGAAATTATGAACCGTCAGAAAGCAGACAAGACGGATGTAAACGGTACCAGATGAGACCGGCCGTCACAAATAAATCTCGGAAATATTCGCAATTTTCGCGATCACGTAATTTTGTTTCCATGCTGGAATTTCTCGTCTATAGTTGAATTGCTATGAATTATTGAGAATTCTCATTATTTCGAGTGACTGAGTGCTGATTTCAGCAAGTCAAGCCCAATTTCTATCGGAGGATAAACATGTCCAAGATTTCCAAATTTCTGGGGGTAGCCGCCATCGCTGGCGCCGCTGCGGTCTCAATGTCTTCTGCTCAGGCATGGTGGGGCGGCCCAGGTTGGGGTAACAATTATTACGGCGGCCCGTACAACAACAGTGGCTGGGGTCGCGGCTGGGGCGACGGTTATGGCTCTGGCTGGGGTGATGGCTCCGGTTATGGCTCAGGTTGGGGTGATGGCTCCGGTGCTGGTGATGCATCCGGTGATTTCAACATGAGCTTCAGCGGTAGCGGCCGCGGCAATACCCGCATGGATGCACGCAACTATGGCGGCTATGACGGCCGCGGCAACTGGTATGGCAGTGGTAGCGGTTATGGCTACAACCAGCCTTATTATGGCGGCTATGGTTATCCGTACTATCCACCGGTTGGACCAGCTCCGGTAGCGCCTGCCGCTCCGGCTGCACCTGCTGCAAAATAAGCAAAACCCAGGTTTTGCCACAAAAAGCCTCACTACACAGTGAGGCTTTTTTTATGTAATTCAGCCATTTGATCTTGATCAAAGGCTGTCTGCATAGCAGAATTACAAATACTGTTATTAAAACCAGACACAGAAATTTATAAGATTCATGACGACTGACAAGGTCATCACATTAAACAACATCAAGGTCGCCTGCCAGAATTGCAGTCTGTCGCGGCTTTGCCTGCCGTTAGGCCTGGACAGCAAGGATATTGACCGTCTGGATCACATCATCAAGCGCTCCAAACCATTTCACCGTGGCGACTATCTGTTTCGCGAAGGTGATCCCCTGAGCGGTATTTATGCCGTCAAAACCGGCTCGATTAAAACCTATGTATCTCGCGAAGACGGCTCGGAGCAGGTACTCGGTTTTCATTTGCCCGGCGAGCTGATCGGTCTCGACGCGATTCAGGACGGCAATCATGAGTGTTCCGCCAAGATCCTCGAAACCACAGCGGTCTGCCTGATTCCGTTTGAACAGCTCGAAGCGCTGGCTTCGGAAATTCCCAGCCTGCAGCGCCAGATGTTCCGTCTCATGAGCCGGGAAATATCCAATGAATCCAGCATGCTGATGCTGCTCGGCAAACGCAACGCCGATGAGCGCCTGGCGTCTTTCCTGCTGAGCCTGTCCAAGCGCTACAAGCAGCGTGGCTTCTCGGCTACTGAATTCAATCTCAGTATGTCACGCAATGAGATCGGCAATTATCTGGGTCTGGCGGTCGAAACCGTCAGCCGTCTGTTCACCCGTTTTCAGGATGAAGGCATTCTCAAAGTCGAAAGAAAGCACGTAGAATTACTCGACATCAAGGCGCTCGAAGCCGTTTGCGACAATCACAACAAGCCCAGCAAAAATTCTTCCGCTTCTCTGTAATCCTGGCTGTTTCAGCCGCCTGTCACGGCATTTTCACCGCCTGGTTTTGTTTCAATTGATTGATATCAATGAAGGTAAAAGCTTCTTCGAGCATATTAGCGTCGCCTGATTTTATGAATCGGCTGTGGGGTTTTTCTATGATTTAAAGGTTGTCTATAAGCCTATTGATAACTAGAATGACTCGTGGCGTCGGTGGGCGCCACCATCACAGAACTAATAACTTTAATCTTTCTTTTCGCAACGCTTTGGAGACAAACTAATGGAGTCACAGGCCACGTATAACTATAAGGTTGTGCGCCAGTTTGCCTATATGACGGTAATCTGGGGTATTGTGGGCATGCTTGTTGGTGTTATCGTCGCTGCACAACTTGCCTTTCCTACTTTAACCGATGGTATTTCATTCCTGTCCTATGGACGTCTGAGACCACTACATACCAACGCAGTCATTTTCGCTTTCGGCGGTTCTGCGCTTTTCGCCACATCCTATTACGTAGTTCAACGCACCTGCCAGACACGCTTGTTCGGTGACGGACTCGCTGCGTTCACTTTCTGGGGCTGGAACGTGATCATTGTTCTGGCTGCCATTACTTTGCCACTGGGCATTACCAGCGGTAAGGAATACGCAGAACTGGAATGGCCGATCGATTTGCTGATCACCGTGGTATGGGTCACTTACGCAGTTGTCTTTTTCGGCACCATTCTGAAACGCAAAACTCCGCACATTTACGTTGCCAACTGGTTCTTTGCTTCTTTCATCATTGTTATCGCCATGCTGCATCTGGTAAACAGCGCCTTTGTACCGGTATCGCTGACCAAGGGTTACAGTTTCTATCCTGGCGCGATCGATGCGATGATCCAGTGGTGGTACGGTCATAATGCGGTAGGCTTCTTCCTGACTGCCGGCTTCCTCGGCATTATGTACTACTTCGTACCGAAGCAGGCTGGCCGCCCGGTATTCTCCTACCGTCTGTCTGTCGTGCATTTCTGGGCTCTGGTTTCCACTTACATGTGGGCAGGTCCTCACCACCTGCACTACACCGCGTTGCCTAACTGGACCCAGTCTGTCGGTATGATTTTCTCATTAATCCTGCTGGCGCCATCCTGGGGCGGTATGATCAACGGCATCATGACCCTGTCAGGCGCCTGGCACAAACTGAGAACCGACCCGGTTCTGAAGTTCCTGATCGTGTCACTGTCATTCTACGGTATGTCCACTTTCGAAGGCCCGATGATGTCCATCAAGACTGTGAACGCTCTGTCTCACTACACTGACTGGACGGTAGGTCACGTACATTCCGGCGCTCTGGGCTGGGTTGCCATGGTTTCCATCGGTGCCCTGTACTCATTGTTCCCGCGCATTTATGGCCGTGAAACCATGTACAGCGTCAAACTGGTTGAACTGCACTTCTGGGTTGCCACCATCGGTACCGTACTGTACATCGCCGCCATGTGGATCGCCGGTGTCATGCAGGGCCTGATGTGGCGTGCTATCAACGCTGACGGCACACTGACTTACTCCTTCATCGAATCCGTCGAAAGAACTTATCCTTTCTACTACATTCGTCTGCTCGGAGGCATTCTGTTCCTGTCAGGCATGTTGCTGATGATTTACAACGTCGTCAAAACCATTTCCGCTCGGGGTACTGCTGATGAAGCCATCCCTGCGGCTGTCGCACACTAAGGAGGACTGATCAATGAGTCATGAAGTCGTAGAAAAAAATATCGGACTGATGATGATCCTGATTGTCCTGGTTGCAGCAGCAGGTGGTCTGGCGGAATTTGTACCACTGTTCTTCATCCAGGAAACAACCGAGCCGGTGGAAGGCGTGCATAAGTATGACGCACTTGCCATCGAAGGTCGGGATGTCTATGTCTCTGAAGGCTGCTACAACTGCCATTCACAGATGATTCGCCCGTTTCGTGCGGAAACAGAACGTTATGGTCACTACTCGGTAGCGGGTGAATCGGTTTACGATCATCCGTTCCAGTGGGGCTCCAAGCGTACTGGCCCGGACCTGGCGCGCGTTGGTGGTCGTTATAGTGATGACTGGCAATTCGCTCATCTGAACAACCCGCGTGACGTGGTTCCGGAATCCAATATGCCGGCTTACCCCTGGTTATTTGAGTCCAAACTTACCGGCGATGACACTGCTGCAAAAATGTCAGCACTCAACATCGCAATTGGCGCAACCTGCCCAAAATGTGAAACCTACTCTGAAGAAGATATGAAAAACGCCAAGGCGGCCGTAGAAGGCAAAAGTAAAGCCGAAGCTCTGGTTCATTATCTGCAGGGTCTGGGCACTGCATTGTGAGGTAATCATCATGGATATTAATGACTTTCGTTCCTGGCACACCGTCGCCATGTTTGCCGCCTTCATCGGCATCTGGGTGTGGGCCTGGAGCAAGAAACGGACAAAATCCTTTGATGAAGCCGCCAATTTGCCTTTTGCTGATGAAGATCGGCATGAGACAACCGTTAACGGGGAGAATAAAAAATGAGTGCATTTTGGAGTAACTGGATAACTGTAATTACAGTCGTCAACATTGTTGCATGTCTATGGTTGATTATCTGGACCATGAAAAAACGCGCCGGCGAATCTGCCGAAGGCGATGTTACCGGCCACACTTGGGACGGTGACCTGCAGGAGTACAACAACCCGCTGCCACGCTGGTGGCTGTGGATGTTCTACATTACCCTGATCTTCGCTGCCGGCTATCTGTACCTGTACCCGGGTCTGGGCAACTACAAAGGCGCCCTGAACTGGACGGCACAGAGTCAATGGCAAGAGGAAATGGCGGATGCCAAAGAAAAATACGATCCGATTTATGCGCAATACCGGAACGTCGCCATTGAAGACCTGGCCAAAAACCCGGACGCCACCGCCATGGGTAAACGCCTGTTCCTGACCTACTGCGTACAGTGCCACGGTTCTGATGCACGCGGCAGTACCGGCTACCCGAACCTGACCGATGATGACTGGCTGTGGGGCAACGCGCCTGACCGCATCCAGGAAAGCATCGCACAAGGTCGTACTGGCGCGATGCCGGCGTGGCAACCAATACTCGGTGACGAAGGTGTCGACAACGTCGTTGAGTATGTCCTGACGCTCAGCGGTCGCAAGGCTGACGCCTCCAAGGCTGAAGCGGGTAAAGCGCTGTACGATGTCAACTGTATCGCTTGCCACAACCCGGACGGTTCCGGTAACCAGTTCCTCGGAGCGGCTCGCCTGACCGACGATACCTGGCTTTATGGCAAATCCAAATCTGCAATCAGAAAAACCATTGCAGAAGGACGTCAGGGCAAGATGCCGGCTCACGGGAAATTACTCGGTTCCGACAAGGTCCATGTCCTGGCTGCTTATGTCTACAGCCTGTCTCAGAAATAAAATTTCCTGAGACAAAAAACCCGGCAAGATGACTTGCCGGGTTTTTTTTTATCTGGCATAAACGGACAGTACAATTAAATAACGACAAAAGGAGCTTCCATGTCCCAGGCATCCACATCCAGTGAAAATCAGATTCCACCGATACAAAATTTTATCTCCATTTTGTGGCCATCTTTTCTGGTTGCCAGCCTGACTACCATTCTGTTCTTCACGATGTTTGACCCGATCCAGCTGGGACTGATCGCTGGTTATGCCGAAATCACCCGTCTGGCCGGCTACACCATCGGATTTTTTGCCTTCTGGTTTCTCAGCGCCATCTCCTCGGCATTGACCTGCTACTTCCGCCGCCCCTGTCATCGCATCGATAAAAAAGCGCAAAACACTGAAGAATCTGAGTGATTTGCGTATCATCAATGAAAATTATGTAAGTATATTGGTATATAACGTTTTTATTTTTTTAACCTGACGGGAATTCCTGTATGGCTTCCGAAAATACGGATAACAAGCAAAATTCAAATGCCACGGAAGAGCTGGAAACGGCGCTTTATAAAAAACGCGAAAAAATCTACCCGCGCGAAGTCCACGGAATTTTTGCCAAACTGCGCAATCTCGCCATGGTCACCCTGCTTGGCCTGTTTTATGGCATGCCCTGGCTGCAATACGAAGGCCATCAGGCGATTGTCTTCGATCTGCCAGCCCGTAAGTTCTATATCTTTGGCTGGACCTTCTGGCCACAGGATTTCATCTACCTGACCGCCCTGCTCATCATTGCTGCCTATGCGCTGTTTTTCTTTACTGCGTTGGCCGGTCGCCTATGGTGCGGCTATGCCTGCCCGCAGACCGTCTGGACAGAAATTTTCCTGTGGATGGAACGCAAGATCGAGGGCTCGCGCCAGCAGCAGATGAAGCTCGACAAGCAGCCGATGTCAGCCAACAAATTCGCCAGAAAAGCCGGTAAGCATTCGGCCTGGCTGTTGTTCTCACTGTTCACCGGATTCACCTTCGTCGGCTGGTTCACACCAATCGACACGCTGGCTACCGATATCATTGCCGGGAATATCAGTGGCTGGGGTATTTTCTGGATCCTGTTCTATGGTTTCGCCACCTACGGTAACGCCGGCTGGATGCGCGAACAGGTCTGTATCTATATGTGTCCGTATGCGCGTTTCCAGAGCGCCATGTTCGACAAGGACACCCTGTTGATCGCCTACGACGAAAATCGCGGCGAACCGCGTGGAGCGCGTAAAAAAGGTATCGACCCCAAGGAAGCCGGCCTCGGCGACTGCATCAATTGCGGTCTTTGCGTGCAAGTCTGCCCGACCGGCATCGACATCCGCGACGGTCTGCAATATCAGTGTATCGGCTGTGCCGCCTGTGTTGATGTCTGTGACGATGTCATGGAAAAGGTCAATCTGCCCAAAGGCCTGGTCAGCTATACAACCGAGCATCGCCTGGCCGGCCATAAAACCCACATCCTGCGTCCCAGGGTGATCGTCTACGCCACCTTGCTGGTGGTTATCTGTGCAGCCCTGATGTATGCCGTCGCCACCCGTATTCCACTGGAGCTGGACATCATTCGCGACCGGAATGCGCTGTATCTGGAAACCGATGAAGGCCTGATCGAAAACGTTTACACCCTCAAGGTCATCAACATGACCAACGAAGACCAGACCTACCGCCTGACCGCCGCCGGTATCGAGGACCTGCAACTGATCAACTCGGCTGGCGACTTTTTGGTGGCATCCGGTGGCGTTGTTGAGATCCCAGTGCGCGTCCAGGTCGACCCGGAAAACCTGAAAACCGCCAGCTCGGAAATCTATTTCAACGTCGAATCACTGACGACCGAAGGCCTTTCGCTGGAAGAGGCCGGACGCTTCCTGGGACCGGTAAGCCGATGAATACCAACAACGAATCCATCAAGCCCTGGTACAAACAATTCTGGCCATGGTTTCTGATCAGCCTGCCAATGAGCGCGGTCATCGGTTCACTGATTACCATTAACCTGGCACTGACCGACAAGGACGGTCTGGTCAAGGACGATTATTACAAGCAAGGCCTGGCGATCAATGTCGACCTGGCACGCCGGCAGTTTGCCAAAGACCTCGGCATCGAGGCCGACATCAATTTCGATTACGCCGGCAAACAGCTGGTTTTGACCTTCAATGATGCCGCCATCGGCAAGCTCGATACAGTGTATGTGGATTTGATTCACCCGACCCGTTCGCACCAGGATCATGCGCTGGAACTGACCGGTCAGGATGGCAAGACTTTTACCGTGCAATTGCCGGAAAGCATCAGCCCCGGCTACTGGTGGGTACGCGTTTCACCGCTGAACAAGACCTGGAGCATCGAAGGCCGCATCCGCTTGCCGGACGACAGCACACTGACGGTTAAATAGGCAGGTTATTATCTGCGCCAGACACAGCTGTCGCCCAATGCATCCAGACGCGCTTCATGGGCTTCCAGTTCGGCTGCATTCGCCAAAATGACTTTCAGATCAGCGTAGCCTTCAACCGGCCTGCGTCCCTGGGCGCTGTTACTCACCGAATCATCGCCACTGTCCAGTAGCAACGAACGCTGACCGCCGGTCATGGCCAGATACACATCCGCAAGAATCTCGGCGTCGAGCAAGGCGCCGTGTTTTTCGCGGCGTGAATTGTCAATCTGGTAGCGACCACACAGCGCATCGAGGCTGTTACGCTGGCCCGGATGCTTTTCCCGCGCCATCACCAATGAATCGACAATGCCGCATTGCTGCTCGAGTGGTGCAAAGTCCCGCTGGCAACGACGCAGTTCGTAATTCAGGAAGCCGACGTCAAACGGTGCGTTATGAATCACCAGTTCACCGCCGTTAAGATAATCCATCAGGTCATCGACGATGTCCTCAAAACGTGGCTTGTCCTGTAAAAACTCATTGGTGATACCATGCACCTCAATCGCCCCGGCATCGATCACCCGGTCTGGCTGCAGGTACTGATGGAAATTGTTTCCGGTGAAACGCCGGTCAAGCAGTTCCACACAACCGATTTCAATGACACGGTGATCGTCTTCCCATTGCAAACCGGTAGTTTCCGTATCCAGTACGATCTGTCGCATTAGGCAATTCCTGTTTTACTGTTGAAGTTCATCAATGCCGCGGTTCGCCAATTGATCGGCAATTTCATTTTCAGCATGACCGGAATGACCTTTCACCCAGGCCCAGTCGACATCATGCTGGCTGACGGCCGCATCCAGCGCCTGCCATAAATCGACATTTTTTACCGGCTTGTTGGCGCTGGTTTTCCAACCGCGCTTTTTCCAGTTATGTATCCAGCTGGTGATGCCGTCCTTAACGTACACCGAATCGGTTGTAACCGTTACCTGACAATGCCGCTTGAGCGCGCTCAGGCCTTCGATCACCGCCTGCAACTCCATGCGGTTGTTGGTGGTGCTCGACTCACCACCCCAGAGGCGTTTTTCATGGCCATCATAACGCATGAATACACCCCAGCCACCTGGACCCGGATTGCCGCGACAGGCCCCATCGGTGAAAATTTCCACCTTCTTAGCCATGTCGGACTCCCCTGGTAGTCGGCTCCACCACCTGTGGCGATGCCAGCAATCTTGGCCGGCGTTTCCAGACCGGGCGAATTGGCGTCAAAGTGGAAATGCGCTTGACTGCCTTGACCACATAAATCCCGGCGAACATGGGCCAGAGTTTCTGGCCACCGGATTCGAGAAATTCCAGCTTGTGCATAATCGATAGCTTCTCCAGCGGCGGCCGGAACATCAAGACCTCGGTCTGTTCGACATCAAAACCGAGCAGCGACAGCCAGTCATGCAAACGCGTATAGGACAAAAAATTGCCATGCCAAGGCGCTTTTTTTCGGGAGCCGTAAAAGCGACGTTTGATGCCCCACAGACTGAAAGGGTTGAAGCCGGAAATGATCACCCGCCCTTCCGCGATCAGACAACGTTCGACTTCTTTGAGCACCTGCTGGGGATCAACACTGAAGTCCAGCGTGTGTGGCAACAGCACCGCATCAATGGCATCACTCTGCACTGGCAGCTGATTGTACTCGGCCTGCATCAGGCCTTCCCTGGCTCCCAGGTTGTGATTGGTAATCAATGTCTGCCGACGTACCGGTGTGTCTGTCATCAACGGCTGCTGCGCATCCAGCAGCCCCAGCTGCAACAATTGCAAACCAAACAATTGGGCAGACAGCCGCTCAAAAGCCTGGCGTTCCTGCTGCAGCAACAGCTTGCCAAGATCGGTGGCAAACCATTCAAGTTCGTTGGCCAGTTTTGATTTTGTTTGTGTGTGATTTATCACGTATAGTTGCTGGAGCGCTGCTTATAATTAATAAAAATAACTGATACTTTATGAAGCTTATTCCTTATAAAAAAGCTACAAATCCAGCCTTAGCTGCCGATCTAAGAATAAGAGCTGCCACGGAACTGAACATGCATTTTTTTCAACCCACGGCATTGAACTGAACATGGTTTTGATTATGCGACAAAAACAACACATCAGCACATTTTCCTTGGTCAGACTGGCGGGGCTTGCCTGTGTCAGCCTGCTGGCCGGTTGCCAGACATTACCATGGCAGCAAGCAGCATCCCAGCCGCCAGTGGAATCCGCTGTCACGGCATCGCAAAGTCAGACCCGTGGCTTGCCAGCCGAAGAGACCCTGGCGCCTGTGGCGAACACGAAAGATTCTCTACAGCAGACTGATGAAACAATTGCTGCTGCAGAAGCCGCTGATCCGGCGATCACTCAAGCGAACGTCTGGCATCGCATACGCCAGGGCTTCCAGCTCAGCAAACCCGACAACCGGCGCGTGCAGCGCGAAATTGACTGGTACCTGAAGCACCCCGAATACCTTGAGCGCGTGCAGCAACGTGCCAGACCCTATTTACCCTACATCCTCGCTGAAGTGGAAAAACGCCAGTTGCCGACCGAGCTGGTACTGTTACCGGTGGTGGAAAGCGCTTTCCAGCCTTTTGCCTATTCACCGGGCCGCGCCTCCGGCCTGTGGCAGTTCATTCCTTCCACCGGCCGCATGTACGGTCTCAAACAAACCTGGTGGTATGACGGCCGACGCGATGTGGTTGCGGCATCCAACGCAGCGCTGGATTATCTCACGGCACTGTCGAACAAGTTTGATGGCGACTGGGAGCTGGCCCTGGCGGCCTATAATGCCGGCGCCGGCAACGTCAACAAGGCGATTCGCAAAAACCGCCGCAAACAACGCCCGACCGATTTCTGGTCCTTAAAACTGCCGCGCGAGACCACCAGTTACGTACCACGCCTGCTTGCCATCAGCAAAATCATCGAGCAAGCACCGGAGTTAGGCCTGCAACTGCAGGACATCCCGTACGAGCCGTATTTTGCCCGTGTCGATACCGGCGGCCAGATCGACCTGGCCAAAGCTGCAGAACTGGCCGGCATCAGCATGGACGAACTCTACCAGCTCAACCCGGCCTTTAACCGCTGGGCCACCGACCCGGACGGGCCGCACCACCTGCTGGTGCCGATCGAGGTAAAGGCCTCGTTCGAAACGGCGCTCGCCAGTCTCGATGACGCAGACCGCCTGCAATGGCTGCGCTATAAAATCAAAAAAGGCGATTCCCTGAGCGTCATCGCTCGCCGTTTTCGCACCACTGACGAGGTGTTGAAAAGTGTCAACAAGCTGCGCTCGTCACGCATCCGCGCCGGCAAACATCTGTTGATCCCGGTTTCCAGCCAGCCGGACGAGAAGTACCACTTATCACAAAGCCAACGCCTCGCGGCAAAACAGAGCAAGCAGCGTTCCGGCAACCGCATCGAATACACCGTGCAACCGGGTGACAATTTATGGGACATCGCCCGTAGCCACGGTGTCTCCTACAAGAAACTGGCGGCCTGGAACGGCATGGCACCGCGTGACACCCTGCACCCGGGACAAGATCTCGTGCTCTGGGTCGCTAACAGTGAAAACCAGTTGGCTGTGCTGAACCCGTCGCAAATCAACCCCAATCGTGAAACCAGCATCCGTTACACCATCCGTAAGGGTGATTCTTTATCTCGTATCGCAGACAAATTTAATGTTAAAGTCAGCGACCTGAGAAAATGGAACCGCCTCAAGGGCCGCTATCTGCAGCCGGGGCAGACCCTGAAGCTCAAGGTTGATGTCACTGAACAACTTTGACAATCAACATTAAAATCAATCAATAACTAGTTGTTTATTAATAACATAGGGTGCTGTTATGTATCGGTTATCATTCGTATTTCTGTTACTGTTGTGCTTTGTTTCACACGCTAGTGCGGAAACAGTCAAATTACCCCATGACGGCCTGACATTAACAGCCAATCTGAAGAAAGTGGATGGCAACTGGCCGGAAGGGCCGGTGTTTCTCATGACCCACGGCACCCTTGCCCATGGCCAGATGGAAATCATGAGTGGCCTGCAGAACATGCTGGCTGACCGCGGTTTCAGCTCGTTATCCATCAACCTTAGCCTGGGTCTGGATCAGCGCTCCGGCATGTACGACTGCGCCACGCCACATACACACAAGCATACCGATGCGGTGAATGAAATTGGCGCCTGGCATCAATGGCTGAAACAACAAGGCGTACAGAAAATCGTCCTGCTCGGTCACTCACGCGGTGGCAACCAGACCGCACGCTACGCGGCTGCGTATGCCGATGATTCGGTGCAGGCGGTATTCCTGATCGCACCGATGACCTGGGATAACAAATACCTGCACGCCGGTTACCAGAAACGTTATGGACAGCCGTTGCAGCCGTTGCTGGACAAGGCCAAAGCGCTGGTTGCCGCCGGCAAAGGTGAGCAGATGCTGGAAAATGTCGGCTTTATCTATTGTGAAAACACCTCTGCCAGCGCAGAAGCGGTTGTCGACTATTACGACAACGATGCCGATATGAACACGCCCAGCCTGATCGGTCGCATCAACAAGCCGGTAGTGATTTTTGCCGGTAGTGCCGACACCACGGTCGCCAATCTGATTGAGAAAACCGAGGCCGTTGTTGATGGTGACAAGTCACAACTGGTTGTGATCGACGGAGCCGACCACTTTTTCCGTGACCTTTACTCGGAAGACGTAGCCGACCAGATGGTCGAAATGCTGGAACAGTAATAAAGCCGTTACCGCTGCGCCAGCACACAGGCAACACGGTGTGTCTCACTCAATCGGCTAAAGTCCGGATACGCTTGGCTGCATTGCGGCTGGGCGTCCGGGCAACGCGGATGAAAAAAACAACCGCTGGGTGGATTGGCCGGTGATGGCATGTCCCCACTGAGCCCCTGGCGCTGGCGCACCGATTGCGGGTCCGGCACCGGCACGGCAGCCAGCAAAGAACGCGTGTACGGATGTTGCGGATTGTCGAGAATCTCCTCCACCGTGCCGCTTTCAACAATACGCCCCAGATACATGACGGCAATCTCATGCGCCAGGTAGGACACCACGGAAATATCGTGCGTGATAAACAGGTAAGACAAACCCAGCTCATCCTGCAACTGTTTTAGCAAATTGAGAATCTGCGCCTGCACCGAAACATCCAGCGCACTGGTCGGCTCGTCACAGACAATCAATTGCGGCTCAACCGCCAACGCACGCGCGACACAGATACGCTGACGCTGGCCGCCGGAAAATTCATGCGGATAACGCGTCATCGCATCCGTCGACAGTCCGACCTGCTCAAGCAGGCTGGCGATGCGCTCGGCGCGTTGCTTTCTGCCGGCACCGATTTTCTGCGCAATCATGCCTTCGGCGATGATGTCCTCAACCAGCATACGTGGATTCATGCTCGAAACCGGGTCCTGGAAAATGATCTGCAAGTCCCGGCGTCGAGAGCGTAATGCCTGCCCCTTAAGCTGCGTCAGTTCGGTATCCTCAAACTGCACCTGACCGGCAGTCGGGCGAATCAATTGCAGCAGCGCCTTGCCGACCGTGGTCTTGCCACAACCGGATTCACCCACCAGCGCCAGCGTCCTGCCCTGCGGGATATCAAGGCTGACGCCGTCGACCGCCTTGACGTAGCCAACCGTGCGACGGAACACGCCTTTCTGGATCGGGAAATGCACCTTGACATCCTGCAGTCGTAACAAGGTTTGCTGCTTCGCGGCATTGGCGGACTCCGCCGCTACCCGTGACGCAACCTCGCCTTGCAACCGGCTTGCTGGCTTCTGCCCGGATTGCGAAAGATGGCAACGCACACCGTTATCGATATCACCGCTCCAGGGTGGCAATTGCGCCTGACAGGCGGCAATCTGTTCATCACAGCGCTCAATAAAGCGGCAGCGGCTGAAGCGAGATTTCAGCGAGGGTACCGTGCCGCGAATCACCGCCAGCGACTGGCCTCTTTTGTGACGACTCGGCAGTGAGTCAAACAGCTTGCGGCTGTAGGGATGCGCCGGCGACTCGAAAAACTGGCCGACCGTCGCGGTCTCGATGATCTGGCCGGCATACATCACCGCCACCCGGTCGGCGACTTCGGCCACCACACCCAGATCATGGGTGATCAGCAAAATCGCCATGCCGGTTTCCTGCTGCAAGTCCTTGAGCAGATTCAGCACCTGCGCCTGGATGGTTACATCCAGCGCCGTGGTCGGTTCATCGGCAATCAATACCTGTGGTCGCCCGGCCAGTGCAATCGCAATCATGACACGCTGTTTCATGCCGCCGGACAACTGATGCGGATACTCTTCCGCACGCCTGACCGGATCCGGTATGCCGACCTGGCGAAGCAACTCCACCACTCGTTCACCAATACGACCGGCCGACCGACTATCGTGCAGACGCACCGACTCGGCAATCTGTTCACCGATTTTCATGACCGGATTCAACGAGGTCATCGGCTCCTGGAAAATCATCGCCATGCGACCGCCGCGTACCTGTCGCATCTGTTTCTCGGTCTGCGCCAACACGGCCGTATCATCCAGCTGTACCTCGCCACCGGCAATGCGGCCGCCAGCCGGTAACAGCCGCATCATCGACAGCGCCGTCATCGACTTGCCACAACCGGATTCACCCAGCAGTGCCAAGGTCTCGCCGGCAAAGACATCAAAGCTGACATCATCAACCGCCCGCACCGGCGACTCCTGACTGCCCAGCTCGGTGCTGAGGTGACGAATGCTCAACAAGCAGTTCTGCTCCGGTTCCTGGTCGGCAGACAGGGTTGATGATTTCACGACTGACTCCTCAATCTCGGATCAAAGGCATCCCGCACCACATCGGAAAACAGGTTGGCGGCCAGCACCAAGGTGAACATGAACAGCAAGGCGGCGCTGAGTGACCACCAGACGACCGGTTCGCGCGCCATTTCCAGGCGCGCGCTGTTGATCATATTACCCCAGCTGTAGGTGCTTGGATCGACGCCAATGTTGACGTAGGACAGGACCGCTTCGGCCAGCACCAGACCACTGAAATCCAGCACCACGGTAATCATGACAATGTGCAGGACGTTCGGCATGATGTGACGCAGAATGATGGTGAAATTTCCGACACCGAACGCGGTCGAAGCCTGCACATAATCAAGTTCGCGTAATTTGAAACTCTCACCGCGCAGCAAGCGGCAGAGTCCGGTCCAGCTGGTCACACCGAGGATCATGCACAGAAACAACAAACGGATGTCGGCGCGTTCGATCACGCTGGTAAATTGTTCCTCGTGATTGCTGATGTAAATCTGCATCATGAGAATCGCCGCGGCAATCAGCAACACGCCGGGGATCGAGTTCAACGTGGTATAGGTGTACTGAATCACATCGTCGACCCAGCCCTTGAAATAGCCTGCCATGATGCCAAGCAGAATCGCTGCCGGCAGCATCACCAGCGTCGTCAATGTACCGATGACCAGGCCGGTGCGTATACTTTTCAGCGCCTGATACAGCACGTCCTCCCCGACCTTGTCGGTACCCAGTAAGTGATACTGACCAGACAGGCTCACGACGCTGCCGGCCACAAGAAACAGCAGCAGCAAGGTGACAAAACCCGAACGCCACGGCACAGCCGCTTTATTACGCCAGATGCGCCACCACTGTTGTATAAACTCCTGCCGCTGCCGCCGGGCGGATACCAGCACAATCACAGCGATTGCCAGCAACCACAGCGGTACGGCGAGCAGCGCGCCTTTTATTGTCAACCAGGCGATATCAGCGGCCCAGTCCTGTTGTGGATCAGCCAGATGAGCACCGCCATATTGCAAACGCGGGTAATCGCGCAGCGTGGTGCCATCGTCGAGCTCGATGTTTTCCTTGCTGTACAAATGTGTGGCAAGCGGTGCGGAATAGGTTTTTTCCTGACGATGCCGCAAATCGCTCAGCACATAATCGAGCGTACTGAGCAACTCTTCGGTTTCCTTGGTCTGCTCATCATCGCTGGCTTGCGGCCGGTAATGAATTGAATCCAGCAGGCCGATAACGACGTAAAACAGCAGTACGATCAGCGTGCTCAGGCCGGTGCGACTGGTCAACACCAAAGACCAGGGACGTGCCAGATGTGGCCGCTTAGCAGCAAACCAGATAAAGGCGATCACCACCGCCAGCAACACATAAATCAGTGCATCCGTCCATAACACCACCAGTTGCGGCCAGCCAATCGACAACATCAGGACAGTCTCACGCGCGGGTCGACCAGCGTATAGGAAATATCGGTCAGGATCAGGCCGATGATGTACAGCACCGAACCGAGAAATACCATCGAGCGCACGATGGCGAAATCCTGGTTGTTGATCGCATCAATGGTGTAGCTGCCAAGTCCTGGTATGCCGAAAAACGATTCGGTGATCAGGCTACCCATGAACAGCAAGGGCAAGACCACCACCACACCGGTGAGTATCGGAATCAGCGCATTCTGGAACACATGGCGAAACAGCACGACCTGCTCGGCCAGGCCTTTGGCCCGCGCGGTGCGCACATAGTCCTTGTTGATTTCCTCAAGAAACAAGGTGCGGTACCAGCGTGTGCCTGAGCCAATGCCGCCGATGACACCGATGATGACAGGCAGAATCAGGAATTTAAGCGCCCCGCTGCCCGGCTCATAACCGGATATCGGCACCAGATGCAGTAGCTTTCCGGCCAGGAACTGGCCACCAATGATGTAGAACAGGCTGGATATCGACATCATGATGACACACAGAATCACGCCCCAGAAATCGATATAGGTAGCGCGAAAAAACGCGATCAGCAAGGCAAACGTGATATTGATCGCCAGCCCAACCAACAGCACCGGCACCGCAATCGCCAGGCTGGGCCACATACGTTGCGAGATATCATACAGAATGTCGCGGCCGCTGTCGGATTGGCCAAAATTGAACACAAACAGGTTAATAGATTTCTGGAAGAAAATCGTATCGGTAACTTTGGCTATGCCCTGCTGTTGTTCATTAAACAATATCGGCTTGTCATAACCGCGTTCAGCTTTCCAGCTGCTAACAGCATCCTCTGTAACCCGTTTAACACCGAGATGCATGCGCGCCATGTCATCGGGAGAGTTGACGACAAAAAACAGCATGAAGGTAAATATGTTCACGCCCAGAAGAATCGGAAACGCATACAGCAGGCGACGAATGATATAAGCCGTCATTGCGCCACCTGCTTTTCATGTTGTTTGTAAATTCGAATTGCAGGAAGGATCGATAGCAACAAGACTATGCCGAGTAGCCATAGCGGCCAGACAATCGGCTGGTTCCATTGCTCACGTTTTTGACGGCGTAGTTCGGTATCCACTTTGCGGTATTTGAGTGTGTTATTGGCCATGAGATTGGGTTTGACGTTGCCATACCAGGAATGAAACAACGCAAAGGCCCTGGGGAAAAAGCCCCAGCTCCAGGGGGCATCATGGCGCAGGATTTCAACCATCTGGTCGATGATCCTCTGGCGCTCGGGACCGTTTTCCATGTTTTTCATTTTGTCGAACAGCGCATCAAATTCCGGATTCACGTAATTCACATCATTCTGGCCGCCATGTTCCACCTTGGCATTTTTACCGTACAACAGAAACAGGAAATTTTCCGGGTCCGGGTAATCGGCATTCCAGCCAAACCAGAAAATCTGCGCCGTACCTTTGCGGATTTTCTCCTGGAAACGATTGTAATCGGTAGCTCGAATCACCAGCTGGATGCCGAGCTTGGAGAACTGTTTGCGAATCCAGCTCAGCAGTGCTCGTCCATCCGGGCCGGTGGCGGTAGTTTCAAAATTCAGTAACAGCGGCTTGCCGGTTTGCGGGTCCTTGCCATCCGGATAGCCCGCTTGTTCCATAAGCTGACGCGCCTCGGCGATGGGCTTGCGTTGTAACTTGCCGTCCAGCTTGTTGTACACATACGGGTTGTATGGCTGGCTGCTGCCGTCGGCACCAAAAATGCCCGGTGGTATCGGTCCTTGCGCCGCCATGCCGCGTCCGTTCCTGAAGATGGAGATGAATTCTTCGTAATCGACCGCAATCGAGATCGCCTGGCGCAGTAAGCGCGTGCGTTCGGAATCACCGCCGACCGTGGCGTCGAGCATGTTAAAACCCATATAAAAAATGCTCGTTTCAACGGCCTTTTCCAGGCGGATGCCCTTGTCTTTCATGGCGGCAGTCAGATCCGCATCGCCCTGCACATCGAATTGCACCGCCTGGTCAAAGCTGTCCGATGAAACACCGGAAGTATCGTAATAGCCCTGCAAAAATTTGTTCCAATATGGAATGCTTTCTTTTTCCAGGCTGTAAACCGCCTTGTCGATGAACGGCATGGTTTTACCGGCATCATCGAGCAGCCCGGCTTCCCGGTCACCAAGCTCACCTTCCGTGGGATACAGTTCGCCGTGAAAATTGGGATTACGTTGCAGGACCATGCGCAGGTTCGGGTTGTTTTCCGCCAGCATGAACGGGCCGGTGCCGATCGGGTACCAGTCCAGCACGATATTTTTGTCCTTCAGGCCGGGCTGGCTGTAAAAGCGATCCGCTTCCCATGGCATCGGTGAAAAAAATGGCATGGCCAGCCAGTAACGAAACTGCGGATAAACTCCTTTTATGCGAATACTGAATTCATGATCATCGACTTTTTTCAGGCCACTCATGTCCAACTGGCGCAAATCAAAAAATGACTCGCCGTGTGTTTTTTTACTGGCCTGCAATTGTTTGGCGAACTCGGCAAAACCGTCGATGTGTTCGGTCATGACACCGGCAATCGGTGAATGCAGATCTTTATCGGCCAGGCGTTTGATCTGGTAAATGTAATCATCCACCGTCAGCTCACGAGAGCCGGTCGTCGCAAAATCCGCCAGTGTATGGATGTCGTCCAACGCCTGTTCGGATAAATTGTGATACTGGTATTCAGGCTTGTCCTTGAGTTCTGAATCCTGTTGCGCGAAAGCGGGATGCGGCTGATAGCGGATGCCCGGCCGGATTTTCAGGTGGTATTCGGTATATGCCACGTCAGCAACATCCGGAGTGCCTTCAAGCTGTCGGCCACTGGCATCAAACAGTTTCACTTCCGGCAATTCGGCCGCCGTCAATGGCGTCAGCTGATACGGGCGCTTGAGAAAATGATATTGAAACAGCGGCTCGTAGATCTGTGCAATAAACACATATTCATTGGCGCTGTAGGAACGAACCGGATCGAGGTGTTTGGGGCGTTCGGAAAAAGAGCTATAGGCAATTTTCTCGGCCGTGCCATGGCTGGAATACGGGTTATTCCAGGGGCCTTCACTGCAACCGGCCAGCAACAAAAATACAAACAATACCCGCAACTGGCTCATGGATTCCCGTGAATGCGCCTGGTTCGGGCCGGAGCCGCTGGGCAATCCCATGTTCCGGCGTATGTAAGCAACTTGTGTGACTCGATGGTGATTCTCAAGGTTACATCAATTATTATTAGGTTTCTGAAATCATCTCATTCTGCTGCAGACTTGTCAGCCGAAAAATCCCCAACAATGAAAGAGGATGAACTATGGGATTCATGCAAAATAAAAAAGCCCTGATTGTCGGTGTGGCGAGCAATCGCTCCATCGCCTACGGTGTGGCCAAGGCCATGCACGCCCAGGGCGCTGAACTGGCTTTTACCTACCAGACCGACAAGCTCAAATCACGCGTTGAGAAAGTGGCTGACGAATGCGGCTCCGACATCGTACTGCCGCTGGATGTGGCCAGTGATGCCGACATCGACAAGGTTTTTGATGAACTGAAACAGCGCTGGGACGGGCTGGATGTCATCGTACACTCGGTCGGCTTTGCTCCACGCGAGCAGCTGGTTGGCTCCTATGTCGATGCGGTCACGCGCGAGGGTTTTGCCATTGCGCACGACATCAGCGCCTACAGTTTTGCCGCCCTGGCCAAGGCCGGTCGCAGCCTGATGCAGGGCCGCAACGGCGCGCTGATCACCATGAGTTACCTGGGCGCCGTCCGCACCGTGCCCAACTACAATGTCATGGGTGTCGCCAAGGCCAGCCTGGAAGCCAATGTGCGTTATCTGGCCGACTCGCTGGGCCCGGAAGGCATCCGCGTCAATGCCGTGTCGGCCGGCCCGATCCGTACCCTGGCCGCCTCCGGTATCGACAACTTCAAGTCCATGTTGTCCGAAGCGGAAAAGAAAACACCGTTACGGCGCAATGTCACCATCGACGAAGTCGGCAACGCGGCGGCGTTTTTGTGTTCCGATCTGGCCTCCGGTATTACCGGCGACGTGTTGTACGTTGATTCCGGTTATCACATTCTCGGCATGTAAAACAAAGCAGGTGGAAACACTGTTTCCACCTGTCTGTTAAGCCATCACGATGTAAAGCTATTATTTTTGCTCAGCCAGATACTCAATGCTGGCCTGACTGCGCAAATAGTTCACATACAGCTCAAACTCATCCAGCGCCAGGTTGTTGGCCAATGTGGTCCTGATCGACTGGCGTTGCTCATCCGATTCGGGCAACTTGCCATCACTGACTTCGCTAACCTGCACCAGTGCAATGGTTTCATTTTCAAGCTCGGCGCTGGTGAAACTGGCCTTGCCTTCGCTCGGCAACGTGGCCTGGAAAGCGGCATCACGGATAGCCGCCGGCAAGGCAAAATCATCCCGTTTTACCGCCTTCGCCTGGCTGAGCTGCAGATTCAATTCAGACGCCAGCTGTTCCAGTGTTTCGCCATTTTGCAGACGCTGTAAAAGTTTGCTGGCCTGTTGCTGCAAACGGGTAAACTGCTGTTCCGTTTTCATGCGTTCGACGATTGTCTGCTGGACTTCGCCAAAAGCTTTCAAACGCGCTTCCTCGTGCTCAGACACGCGCAGCACCAGCAGTTCATTGGTTGCCAGTTCCAGTGGTTCGCTGTTGTAGCCCTGCATCAGCACTTCTTCACTGAAAGCCGCCGATGTCACTTTGGGCGATGCCAGAACACCATCACCACCGTCTGCCGTAATCCAGTCGGACTTTTTCAGCTCCAGCTTCAAATCGCTGGCAACCGGTTCCAGGCTGTCCGGAGTTTCATACGCCAGATTGCCGAGACGTTCAGCATAATCGAAAAAAATCTGTTCCGCTTCAGCCGCCAGATACTGTTTTTCCACCTGGTCTTTGACAGCATCAAAGTCGTCATTATCGCCTTTGACCAGTTCGGTGACCTTAATGATGTGCAGACCGAATCTTGTACGGACCGGTTCGGAAACTTCATTTTCGGCCAGACCGGACACCGCTTCGACAAACGCCTGATCATAAATTTCGGCATCGATGAAACCCAGATCGCCACCCGCCTGCGCCGAGCCGATGTCCTGGGATTTTTCCTGCGCCAGTTCGGCAAAGGCAGCACCATCGAGCAACTGTTGATGCACCGAATCGGCCTGTTCGCGGATTTGTTGCAACTGTTCATCCGTGGCATTTTCCGGAATTTCAAACAGGATGTGGCTGACACGTTTCTTGTCGGGAACAACAAATTCGTTTTTGTGTTGTTCAAAATAGTTTTGCAGCTCGCTGTCAGCAACAGCAAGCGTATTGCGTATCGAGTCGATATTTAGCAGCACATATTCCAGCTTCACGCGTTCCGGCGTCATGAAATCCGCCTTGTGCTGGTCATAGAACTGGCGCTGATCGGCTTCGGAAATATCCGCAGCAGTGGTGTCCAGGTTGTCGAAGGACAGTGTGATATAGGATAAGGTGCGCTGCTGGCCGGCCAGTTTCAGCATGTCCTGCAAGGTGCTGTCGGTCACAAAGGTGGACTGCTGCAAGGCCAGTTCCAGTTGCCGGGTCATGAGCGTGGCGCGCAGGTTTTCCTCGTAGGCCTGCTCGGACATGCCCTGGCGTTTTACGGCTGTTTTATAGGCTTCCGCATTGAACTGCCCCGCCACCTGGAAAGCCGGAATACTGCCGATGGTCTGGCGCACCATGAAATCGCCGGCACGCAGTCCCAGATCGCTGGCCGCCTGCTGGATCAGGGTATCGCGAATCATGCTTTCGAGCACCTGCTTGCGCAGCACCGGCTCTTCAAACATTGCAGGGTTATATTGCGCCCCCAGTCTTTCTCGCAATTCAGAGCGAAAACGAAACGCGGCGCTTTCCACTTCCCTTTCGGTTATCTCGCGATCGTTGACCTTGGCAATGACGGTTTCACCGCCGACTCCAAGATATTCCTGTATACCCCAGAGCGCAAAGGGAATTGAAATCAGTACGACAATGACCCACGCAATCCAACCCTGAGCCTTGTCTCTTATTGACTGTAACATGGCGACATCACTTCGATAATTGAATCAGAATTTTAAAAAAAAAGGGGTATCACGCGATACCCCTTTTTAGTGGATGGCGGAGTGGACGGGACTCGAACCCGCGACCCCCGGCGTGACAGGCCGGTATTCTAACCAACTGAACTACCACTCCAAAATTCCTGGTGGGTGCTGAGGGGATCGAACCCCCGACCCTCGCCTTGTAAGGGCGATGCTCTCCCAGCTGAGCTAAGCACCCGGAAGCGCGCTAGTTTACTGCATCTTTTAACGCCTTACCAGCCTTGAATGCAGGAGATTTTGATGCCGCGATCTGGATGGTTGCACCAGTCTGCGGGTTTCTGCCGGTGCGTGCTGCACGCTCACGAACGGTGAAAGTACCAAAGCCAATCAAGGAAACCTGATCGCCTTTTTTCAATGCTTCAGTGATGGCATTTACAGCCGCATCAAAAGCACGTCCTGCTGCCGCTTTGGAAATGTCAGCCGAATCAGCCATTGCATCAATTAGTTCCGTTTTATTCATTAACGGTTACCCCCTAAGGATTTTTTTAATAAAAAGAATTGGCCTTAATGGTGCCGGCCATAGTTGTATCAAGGTGGTCGTTTGAAAGCTCAAAACGGCGCACTTTATAGCAAGCGCAAAGTTTAGCTGTCAAGCATGATTTCGTTTAACTCTATTAATATGAATGAATCTATTTCCAGAGTGTTCATCAAACATTAATGCCTGACAACACCTCGCGCTTTCTTCTTGGTGGAAGACTTGCTTTTCCTGGTTGCTGTTGTTGACGCTTCTTTCCTTGGTTCCGGAAGATGCGTTAAAGCAAGCTCAAGAACTTCATCAATCCATCTTACCGGTTTGATTTCAAGATTCTGTTTAATGTTCTTGGGGATGTCAACAAGGTCACGCTCGTTTTCTTCAGGAATTATGACCATGTGCACACCACCGCGGTGAGCAGCCAGCAGCTTTTCCTTGAGTCCGCCGATCGGCAACACTTCACCACGCAAGGTAATTTCGCCGGTCATCGCCACATCGGCCTTGACTGGTATACCGGTTAATGCCGACACCAGCGAAGTACACATACCGATACCGGCACTTGGGCCATCTTTTGGCGTCGCACCTTCCGGCACATGCACATGGATGTCATGGTTTTGATTGAAGTCCGGATCCAGTCCCAGTACATCGGCACGACTGCGTACCACGGTCATGGCCGCCTGAATGGATTCTTTCATGACATCACCCAGCTGACCGGTCTGGCTTAAACGGCCTTTACCCGGCACCAGAGCCGCTTCGATACGTAACAATTCACCGCCGACTTCGGTCCAGGCCAGACCTGTGACCTGGCCAACCTGATCATAATCATCGGTCTGACCGTAACGAAAACGTTTCACGCCGAGATATTTTTCCAGGCTGGTGGCGGTAACTGACACCGCGGATGAACGTGGCTTCAACAGCACGTCCTTGACTACCTTGCGACAGATTTTGGCGATCTCTCTTTCCAGGTTACGCACACCGGCTTCGCGTGTGTAATAACGCACAATGTCACGCAGGGTCGATTCACTGATTTTCAGCTCGTTGTCCTTAAGTCCGTTATTTTCCATCTGTTTCGGAATCAGGTAACGCTGCGCAATATTGACCTTTTCATCTTCGGTATAACCCGACAGGCGAATCACTTCCATACGGTCGAGCAGCGCCGGCGGAATATTCAGGGTATTGGCAGTTGCGACAAACATGACCTCGGACAGGTCAAAGTCCACTTCAAGATAATGGTCATTGAAGGTGTGGTTCTGTTCGGGATCCAGCACTTCCAGCAGCGCAGAGGCCGGGTCGCCACGGAAATCCATCGCCATCTTGTCGATTTCATCGAGCAGGAACAATGGGTTGCGCGTACCGGCCTTGGTCAGATTCTGTACGATCTTGCCCGGCATGGCGCCAATGTAGGTACGACGATGACCACGGATTTCCGCTTCGTCACGCACGCCACCCAGTGCCATACGAATGAACTTCCTGTTGGTCGCCTTGGCGATTGAGTGACCGAGCGAGGTTTTACCCACACCCGGAGGACCAACCAGACACAGGATCGGGCCTTTCAGCTTGCGCACACGCTGTTGTACCGCCAGGTACTCGAGGATACGTTCCTTGACCTTTTCCAGACCGTAGTGATCGGCTTCCAGCACCTCTTCAGCGGCCGGCAATTCATTACGGATTTTGGTGCGTTTTTTCCAGGGCACGCCAACCAGGGCGTCGATGTAGTTGCGCACTACTGTGGCTTCAGCCGACATCGGCGACATCAGTTTCAACTTGTTGAGCTCAGCGATGGCCTTGGATTTTGCCTCTTTGGTCATGCCGGCTTTTTCAATACGATTGGACAGCTCCTCGATTTCATTGGGCGCATCTTCCATTTCGCCAAGTTCTTTTTGGATGGCTTTCATCTGCTCATTCAGATAGTACTCGCGCTGGTTTTTCTCCATCTGGCGTTTGACCCGCCCACGAATGCGCTTTTCCATCTGCAGGATGTCGTTCTCACCTTCCATGAGCACCATGAGGTGTTCCAGGCGTTCACGCACATCCGCCATTTCCAGCACGTTCTGCTTTTCATTAAGCTGTAACGACATATGCGCTGCCATGGTGTCGGCCAGGCGACCAGCATCATCAATGCTCGACAGAGAAGTCAAAACTTCGGGTGGCACTTTCTTGTTGAGTTTGACGTATTGGTCAAACAAGGTGGTCGCTGAACGCATGAGCACTTCGGCCTCTTTTTCATCGAGGTCAAATTCGTCGGACATGGTTTCAATGGTAGCGGCAAAATAATCCGCCTTGGATGAGATTTTTTTAACTTTGGCGCGTTCACCACCTTCGACCAGCACCTTGACGGTGCCGTCCGGCAGTTTCAGCAATTGCAGAATGCTGGCAAGTGTGCCGACACTGTACAAATCCTTGATATCGGGCTCATCAACATCGGCGCTCTTTTGGGCAACCAGCAGAATCTGCTTACTGTCCTGCATGACTGCATCCAGTGCCTTGATGGATTTCTCGCGACCGACAAACAGCGGAATCACCATGTGCGGATAAACCACCACATCACGTAACGGTAATACCGGAATTTCCGTACTCGGATCAATAAGAGATTTTGAAGTCGTGTCTTGTTTTGCCATTGGCATATGTCCTATTGGCGGTCAACAGGAGATCGCCCTGTCGCCACAGCTTCTCTGTGTTCAGCTAGCCTGCACCGGGAACCCGGCCAGGAATGAGTGTCTTCAGAATAGATGTATGGTAGCGGTAAGTAATTTTTCAAGAGCGAACTCAGAATTTGTCTGAAATTATTCAGACGCAGTGAGTTGCTTCTTGTCGCCACCATCAAAAATGATCAGCGGATCGGATTCGCCATTGATCACGGCATCATCCAGCACCACCTTGCTGACATTTTCCATTGATGGCAAATCATACATGGTGTCGAGCAGCACTTTTTCAAGAATGGTCCTGAGACCACGAGCACCGGTTTTTCGTTCCATGGCCTTCTTGGCGATCGCCGCCAGAGCGTCATCGCGAATTTCCAGCTCGCTGCCTTCCATTTCAAACAGTCTGCTGTATTGCTTGGTGAGCGCGTTCTTGGGTTCGGTGAGGATGCGGATCAGCGCTTCTTCATCGAGTTCCTCAAGTGTCGCCACAACGGGCAAACGACCGACAAATTCCGGAATCAGGCCGTATTTGATCAGGTCTTCCGGCTCCACAGTGGTCAGGACCTCGCCCAGGTTTTTGGTTTCATCCTTGCTTTTGACATTGGCGGAAAAACCGATGCCACTTTTTTCAGAACGATCCTTGATCACCTTGTCGAGGCCGGCAAACGCCCCACCAACAATGAACAGAATGTTGGAAGTATCCACCTGCAGGAACTCCTGCTGCGGGTGTTTGCGACCACCCTGCGGCGGCACAGAAGCCACCGTGCCTTCGATGAGTTTCAGCAGCGCCTGTTGCACGCCTTCACCGGAAACGTCGCGGGTAATGGACGGATTGTCGGATTTACGGGAAATTTTGTCGATTTCATCGATGTAGACAATGCCGGTCTGCGCCTTTTCGACATCGTAATCGCACTTCTGCAACAACTTCTGGATGATATTTTCCACGTCTTCACCGACATAACCCGCTTCGGTCAGAGTGGTGGCATCGGTGATGGTAAATGGCACATTGAGCATTCTCGCCAAGGTTTCCGCCAGCAGGGTTTTACCAGAGCCGGTCGGACCAATCAGCAGGATATTGCTCTTGGAAATCTCGATTTCCTCATTGGCGGATTTGACATCGAGACGCTTGTAATGGTTGTAAACGGCGACTGACAATACCTTTTTGGCATTGGCCTGGCCGATGACATACTGGTCGAGGTGAGACTTGATTTCGTGTGGCTTGGGCAGAGAACTGGAAGACTCCGCCGATGCCTCGTTCATCTCCTCGCGGATGATGTCGTTACAAAGCTCAACACACTCGTCACAGATAAAAACCGAAGGGCCGGCAATCAGCTTCCTGACTTCATGCTGACTTTTACCACAGAATGAACAGTACAGCAGTTTGCCATCTTCATTCTTGCCTGGCTTGTCATCGCTCATAAGGGTTCCTCAGT
The DNA here is from genome assembly GCA_050049775.1 of Chromatiales bacterium. Classification (GTDB taxonomy): domain Bacteria; phylum Pseudomonadota; class Gammaproteobacteria; order Chromatiales; family Chromatiaceae; genus JABDQZ01. The sequence continues at coordinate 872 of JASFVP010000006.1, read as the reverse complement.
ACGATTCAATTCTGAATCAGGCAGTCATAAATCCACACAATAGAATCTACGGCTGGCTATAAAATATCTTGAATCTAATCATATCGAATATTGATTTCTCTGCAAGCTGCAAAAAGTCAGTAATTTGTAGTGGATTTGTAGCCAGTATCCAAATAATCACGCTCTTTTATGCATGCACAATCTGATATTTAGCACAAAAAACGATAATTTACTTGAAGCAAGAGGAATTTAAGGAAAGATTAGCGCATACAGCCATCGAAACGGCTGTATGCGTGCAGACGTGCTTATTTTTCAGCGGTTGGACGCGCTTCGAGTACGGCGTCAATCAGACCATATTTGACGGAGTCTTCGGCACTCATGAAATTATCGCGGTCGGTATCCTGGTTGATGCGCTCAAGCGACTGACCGGTATGTTTCGCCAGCACCCGGTTCAGCTTTTCGCGGACCAGCAGAATTTCCTTGGCATGAATTTCGATGTCGGTCGCCTGCCCCTGGAAACCGCCCAGCGGCTGATGGATCATGACGCGCGAATGCGGCAAACAGAAACGCTTGCCGGCTTCGCCCGCAGCCAGCAGAACCGCACCCATGCTGGCCGCCTGGCCGATACACATGGTGCTCACATTGGAATGGATAAACTGCATGGTGTCGTAAATGGCCATCCCGGCTGTTACCGAACCACCCGGCGAATTGATGTAGAGATGGATATCCTTGTCCGGATTTTCGGACTCCAGAAACAACAACTGCGCGACAATTAGATTCGCCATGTGGTCTTCGATCGGTCCGACCACAAAAATAACGCGTTCCTTAAGCAGCCTGGAGTAGATGTCATACGCACGTTCGCCACGCGCCGACTGCTCAATGACCATGGGGAC
>JASFVP010000094.1:0-6546 GCA_050049775.1 Chromatiales bacterium | reverse complement strand
AGGCCGCTCCCAGTAATAGTGCTTGCCACACAGTGTGGCGAGTTGATTGTCTGGTCATTTTTTTTCTCCTTAATATGAACAGTGTTTAATTAATCCTCAAAATGATGTGATTTCTCATGAATTCATACGCTTGGAGGCATCACATTCATTGAACATTGTTCAATTAATTGCCAGAAAAGTGAAAATTTTTCATTCCCGGACTTGATTAATGAACAATGTTCAGTTATCTTTTTAGCACAACACTGAACGATGTTCAATAATATTTTCAACTAGACCACAATCAGGAGAACAAAAGATGGCAAGACGCAGTGACCACAGTCGGGAGGAAATTCGTGAAATGGCGCTACAGGCCGCCGAGCAACTGCTGGCCGAACAGGGCCAGGAAGGCCTGAGCGCGCGCAAGGTGGCGCAAGCCATCGGCTATACCGTTGGCACCCTGTACCTGGTGTTCGACAACCTCGATGACCTGATCGTACAGGTCAATGCCCGCACCCTTGACCGCTTGCACGAACGCATGCTCAAGGAACAACAGAATTGCGATGGTGCGCAGGAATGCCTGTTGCAACTCGGCCAGACCTACATCAACTTCGCAGATGACGACCCGCATCGCTGGGAAATGGTGTTCGATCATCGTTTTTCGGACGACGATGGCATCCCGGCCTGGTATCAGGACAAGGTGGCGCGCATGTTTGCACTCGTGGAAGACAATCTCAAACCACTGGCAGCGCACCGCCCTGCCAGGGAAATCGCCAACGCCGCACGCGCTTTGTGGGGTGGCGTGCACGGCATCTGCATATTGGCGCTGACCGGTAACCTCGGTGTGGCCGGTGTCGAGTCGGTGCAGGATCTCAGCGAATCGCTGATCAGCAATTTCCTGCTCGGCTTTACCGCCAAACAGTAAACGAACAGTATTAAGGAAACCGCCATGGACATGCTTTACCGACTCAAAGGCTTTCTTCCCTTCATCGGCATTGTGTTTCTGAATGCCTTTGTGGATCTCGGCCACAAAATCCTGATCCAGAACACCGTGTTCAAGATTTACGATGGCCAGACCCAGATCATTCTCACGGCCATCGTCAATGGCCTGATCCTGCTGCCGTTTGTGTTGCTGTTCAGTCCGGCCGGTTTCATTTCGGACAAATATCGAAAACCGCTGGTGATGAAAATAAGTGCCGCCGTGGCGGTCGGCCTGACCTTGTTGATCACCTGGTCGTATTACATGGGCTGGTTTGTACTGGCGTTCGCCATGACTTTTTTGCTGGCGGTACAAAGCACATTTTATTCACCGGCCAAATACGGTTTTATCAAGGAACTCATCGGCACCAAACGGCTGGCCAGCGCCAATGCGCTGGTTCAGGCTGTCACCATCGTCGCCATCCTGTCGGGCGTGTTCGCCTTTTCACTGTTGTTCGAACATTTGCTGGCCGGTATTGAAATCGATTCACCGACGCAGCTGTTACAAAGCATCGCACCAATAGGCTGGCTGCTGGTGATCTGCGCCATGCTGGAATTTTTTCTGGCGTTGCGCCTGCCGGTTGTTGCTGCACCAACTCGTGATTTGGAATTCGACTGGCAGCAGTATCGCCGTGGTCGTTACCTGGTCAACAACATCAAAAAGATCACCGGTCAGCGCAGTATCTGGTTGTCGATCGTCGGCCTGTCGGTATTCTGGGGCATCTCGCAGGTGGTGCTGGCGGCGTTTCCGGCGCTGGCCAAACAAACGCTAGCCGAAACCAACACCGTGGTCATCCAGGGCATACTCGCCAGTTCCGGTATCGGTATCATGCTAGGTTCGCTGCTGGCCGGTCGCGCGTCAAAGTACCATATTGAGACCGGCCTGGTACCTCTCGGCGCTATCGGTGTCGTTATCGCATTGGTCCTGATACCGCTACTGAACTCCACTGTTTTACTCATGGCCAGTTCCATGCTGTTTGGTGTTGCCGGCGGTTTGTTCATCGTACCGCTGAACGCTCTGATCCAGTTTCACGCCCGCGATGAAGAACTCGGTACCATACTGGCCGGTAACAACTGGGTACAGAACGTTGTCATGTTGACCTTCCTCGGCCTGACCGTATTCTTTGCGGTCAGTGGCGCCGACAGCGTTGGTCTGTTTCATCTGCTCACCCTCACCGCCGTAGTCGGTGCTGTTTATACTGTCTATCACCTGCCCCAGTCACTGGTGCGTTACGTGATCGGCCGGGTCTTCGCCAGTCAGTACCGCGTTGAAATCATCGGCTTTGAAAACCTGCCCGCCCAGGGTGGTGTGCTGATGCTCGGCAATCACATCAGCTGGCTCGATTGGGCCATGATCCAGATCGCCTGTCCGCGGCCAGTACGTTTTGTCATGCATCGCGATATTTACAATCGCTGGTATCTGAAATGGTTTCTCGACCTGTTTGGCGTTATCCCGATTTCCGGTGGTCAGAGCCGCGAGACCCTGGCGACGATCAACGAATTGTTGCGTGCCGGTGAAGTGGTCTGCCTGTTTCCGGAGGGTTCGATCAGCCGCAATGGCCAACTGGGTGAATTCAAAAAAGGTTACGAAAAAGCCGTGCAGGATGTCGAAGCCGTGATCCTGCCGTTTTACCTACGCGGTCTGTGGGGCAGCCGTTTTTCACGCTCCAGTGAGAAACTGCAACAAAGTCGCAACAAACGTTTGCGCCAGACCGTGATTGTGGCCTTTGGTCAAACCCTGCCCATCGACACGCCGGCGCATGAGGTCAAGCAACGCGTGTTTGACCTGTCGATCGATGCCTGGCAGCAACACACCCGTTCGCTGGAACCCTTGCCGCTGGCATGGCTGCGCACAGCCAAACGCCGCGGTAACGAGCTTTGCCTGGCCGATGCCCAGGGCGATAACAGATTGAACGGTTACAAAACCATGACCGCCGTGATCGCCTTTTCACACCTGATTGCCAAACGCAGTCCGGAACAGAACATCGGTTTATTGTTGCCGACCAGCAGTGCCGGCGTCATCACCAACATGGCGGTGCTGCTACGTGGCAAGACACTGGTCAACCTCAATTACACCAGCAGTCTGGCGGCCATGCAGGCCGCAGTCGACAGGGCCGATATCCGTAGCATCTACACCTCCAGACGTTTCATCAAAAAGCTCGAACAACGCGGCATTGATCTAACTGGCCTGTTACAACGTGTAGAAGTTTTTTACCTGGAAGACCTCAAGGACGAAATCAGCCCGCTGGCCAAGCTGGTGATTCTGGGTACCACCCTGTTGCTGCCGGCACGTCTGATGTACGGCCTGTTCGGCAAACGTGTCTCCATCGAACAGCCGGCGGCAATTCTGTTTTCCAGTGGCAGCGAAGGCCAACCCAAGGGTGTGGTGTTGAGTCATCGCAACATCATGGCCAATATCGAACAGGTGACCGACATGCTCGATACTCGCCATGAGGATGTCATGGTGGCAAGCCTGCCGCTGTTCCATGCATTCGGCCTGACCGTGACCGGCCTGCTGCCGCTGATTGAAGGCATACCGGCCGTGTGTCATCCCGACCCGACTGATGTGCTGCCAATTGCCAGGGCCATCGCGCGCTATCAGGCCACCATTATGTGTGCCACCTCAACCTTCCTGCGACTGTTTACGCGCAACAAGCGTATACACCCGCTCATGCTGGAATCCCTGCGCCTGGTGGTCGCCGGCGCCGAGCGACTTAACCCGGAAGTGCGCGACGCCTTCAAGCTCAAGTTCAACAAGGAGATATATGAAGGCTACGGTGCCACCGAAACCACGCCGGTGGCCAGCGTCAATGTACCGGACCGCATTGATCCGCGTGACTGGAAAGTACAGCAAGGCAACAAGACCGGCACCGTCGGCCTGCCATTGCCAGGCGGCAGTTTCCGCGTCGTCGATCCGGACACTCTGGAAAACCTGCCGATTGGCGAAGACGGCCTGATCCTGTTCGGCGGCGCCCAGGTCATGCTGGGATATCTCAAGGATACCGATAAGACTGCTGAAGTCATCGTCGAGCTTGATGGCAAACGCTGGTATAAAACCGGCGACAAGGGCCATCTCGATGCCGACGGCTTTCTCACCATTGTTGACCGTTACTCACGCTTCGCCAAGATCGGCGGTGAAATGATCAGCCTGGGCGCCATCGAAAGCACCATTATCCAGCTACTGCCCGATGATGTTGAAATCCTTGCCACCACCCTGCCCGACAGCAAAAAGGGTGAACAGGTAGTGTTGCTGTTCAGTGGCCCGATCAATGAACAGGAACTCAAGCAGCATATCGAGCAAGCGGAACTGAACCCGCTGATGCGCCCGGCCGTCCTACTGCCGGTCGACAGCATTCCCAAACTTGGTAGTGGCAAAAGCGATTTCAGCCGCGCCCGCCAGATCGCCATGGAGGCCGCCGCATGAAAACCGTCGATATCCACACTCACCTGCTCAATCCGCACGTCAAGTTTGACCGGCTGTTCGACAAGATCACGCTGCGCTTTTTTGCCAAAAGTCTCGGCGTTGAAGCACATGAGCTGCAAGCCAGTCCCTACCCGGCTTATGTAGATGCGATGGCACGCAACATCCGTGAATCGCAACATGTCGACAAGGCCTGTCTGTTTGCTGTCGATGCTCGATTAGATGAAGCAGGCCAAGAAATCGATCGCGATGGCACCGTGTGCGCCATGACCGAAGATGTGCTGCAAGTGATGCAACAATACCCGGACGAGTTCATCGCCTTCTTTTCCATCAACCCGCGCCGACCTGATGCATTAGAGCGCATCGATGCAGCTGTCGAGAATGGCTGTCGCGGCGCCAAGTTTTTGCAGAATTACTGGGGGCTTGACTGCAACGACAAACGCTTGATTCCCTATTACGAAAAATTGCGCGAACACAACATCCCGTTGATTATCCACATTGGCAGCGAATACAGCATTCATTCGTTTGCCGAATACGAACGCATCAGCATGCTCGACCTGCCACTGGCATGTGGCGTCACCGTAATCGCCGCACACATGGGTCTGGGACGCATCAATCACAAGCTGTTGTTGTGGCGCAATCTTTCCAAAAATCCGCAATATTTTGATGCCGACTATTTCCGCCTGCTGGAAATGCTCGAACAACATGACAACCTGTACGCTGACCTCGCCGCCATACTCGCACCCTTACGCGCCCGCGCCCTGCGTCATCTTTCGCAACAACAGCAGGTGCATCACAAAATCCTGTTTGGCACCGACTATCCCGTGCCTTTTACCACCAGGTACAACACCTATGACCTGGCGGTGCCGGTGCGCAAACGACTTGCCGAAACGGCCAACCCGTTCGACCGTTATGCTGAAATTTTGTTGGAGTACTTTCCTCCAGGAAACCCGATCTATGACAACCACAAAAAAGTGCTTGGCTGATGGTTGTCGATGTTGATGTGCTTTTCTGTTAGTTTTTCAAACTGCAATTCCGTTGATTGAAACTGAATGTGAAGCAACCCGACGAACATTATCACTTTGACAGTCACTATCGCGAGCAGGTCATGCTCAAAGATGGCACACAGGTCACGCTGCGCATGATCATTCCTGCCGACAAATTATTGCTGGCGCATGGCATGGACAATTTCTCGCCGGAGTCGCGCTACCAGCGTTTTCTTGGCGCCAGAAAAAGCTTTAACGAAGCCGACCTGCGTTATCTGACCGAAATCGACGGTATCGATCACACCGCCATCGGCGCGCTGTTGCATGCCGATGAAGGCATTGGGGTGGCGCGTTTTGTGCGTTTTGGTAATGAGCGTGACGTCGCTGAACCCGCCATTGCCGTGCTCGACGCCTACCAGAAAAAAGGCCTGGGCCGCATCCTGTTCACCCGCCTCATGACGGCAGCACACGAACGCGGCATCCGGCGTTTTCATGGCAGCATGCTGGCGAGTAACCAGGCAATGCGGCACCTGTTGCAATCGATCGACCCGGCGGTACGCCTGCACACCACAGACCACCTGATCGAGTTTGAACTGTCACTGGACAAGTCTGACTGACCATCCCCAACGGCCATAGCGCCCGAAATTCCCCTTCTAAATCAACCGGCATATCTGCTACGAAGCCACCGGCGCAAAGGGATATAATCGCTGCATGGATACCATTCGACGCCTGCCTGGCAGAATCAACCGCCGGCTTTATGCAGTCATTGCCGCTCTCTGGCTGCTGCTGGGCACGACTGTATCCGGCGCAGAGCCATCGATCGAAATTAGCAGCGTCAGCAGCGAATTTAGTAGTGAATTGCAGGACAACCTGCGTACGGCCTTGTCTCTGGCGGCAGAACCCTGCGATGCACCCACCTGGCGCATCAAACAGCTGTTTCGGCGCGCCGATACCGAACTTGACCAGGCAGCCCGGGCGCTGGGTTTCTATCACTTACGGGTCGAGAAAAAGCTGCAATTCGGCCCGGACTGCTGGCAAGCCAGCTTTGACGTTGAGCCAGGACCGCCGGTGTTGTTGCAGCAGGTCGAGGTGAAGATCCATGGCGCCGCCCAAAACGACCCGGCATTCAGCAAACTGTTACAGCAGAGCCCGGTGCGCAAAGGCAATCAGCTGCAACAGTTTGCT
>JASFVP010000092.1:0-6603 GCA_050049775.1 Chromatiales bacterium | reverse complement strand
CCGATGACGGCTTGCAGCAGAAACTGTTGCACAGTGCCGCGCAATGATTCGCTGGTTTGCACTGCACCCGGTTGCCGCCAACCTGTTCATGGCGGCCATCATGCTGCTCGGCATCGTGTCGCTGCCAAACCTGCAGCGCGAGACCTTCCCGGAAATCGAAAACGACAAGGTCGAAATCCAGATCATTTATAAAGGTGCGACCACCGATGAAGTCGAGGATGCCATTTGCCGACGCATCGAGAACGCGCTGGAAAGCATTTCCGACCTGGATGAAATGCGCTGCGAGGCGCGTGAGGGGCTGGCCATCGCCACCGCGGTGAAGCGCGAAGGCAGCAGCATGGTGCGTTTTCTCGATGATGTGAAATCCGAAATCGAGGCGGTCAATGACTTCCCCGACGACATCGAACCACCGATCATCGAGGAACTCGGCCGTACCGATGCCGTGGTCTCAATCGCGATTACCGGCACCGAAGACCCGGTGGTATTGCGCGCCTACGCCGAGGACGTCAAGGCCCGCCTCAGCGGTGAAGTGGAACTCGCCACGGTCGATATTACCGGCTTTTCCACCCACCAGATTCGCATCGAGATCCCGGCCTGGCGCTTGCGCCAGTTTGGCCTGTCGGCCGCCGCGGTCGCTGACAGCATTCGCCGCCACAGCGTCGGCTTGCCGGCCGGACGCATCGAAGGCGGCAGCGAGGACATCCTGTTGCGCTTTGACGACCAGGGCAAAAGCGTGGCCGAGTTCGAGAAAATGGTGGTCATCACCAGCCCATCGGGTTCGACCATTCGCCTCGGCGAGATCGCCGACATCACCAACCGCTTCGATCGCGACGAGGACAAGGTGCTGTTCAACAACCAGCGCGCCGCGATTCTCAACGTCACCAAAACCCGTTCACAGGATATTCTGGAAGTCTACGGCGGCGTGGAAAAATTTGTACAGCAGGAACGTCAGCGCGCACCGGCCGGCATCAAGCTGACACTGACGCAGGACCGCTCCTCGATCGTCAAGGATCGCCTCAACATGCTGGTGCGCAACGGCGCCCAGGGCCTGTTCCTGGTGTTTCTCATCATCTGGCTGTTTTTCAGTTTCCGTTACAGCTTCTGGGTGACCATGGGCCTGCCGGTGTCGTTTCTCGGCGGCCTGTTCATTCTGGTGCTGGCCGGGGTGACACTGAACATGATCTCGATGGTCGGCCTGCTGATCGGTATCGGCCTGCTCATGGACGATGCCATTGTCATCGCCGAGAACATCGCGGCGCGTTTGCATCGCGGCGACAAGGCCTTGACCGCCGCCGTCAATGGCGTCACCCAGGTCATCCCCGGCATCAGTTCGTCGTTCGCCACCACGCTGCTGGTGTTCGGTTCACTGGCGTTCATCACCGGCGAGATCGGCCAGGTGCTGCGCATCCTGCCGATCGTCCTGATCGTGGTGATCAGTGTCAGCCTGATCGAAGCCTTTTTCATCCTGCCGTCGCATCTGGGTCATTCACTCAGCCATATGCACAATGTCGAACCGTCGAAGTTCCGCCAGGGCTTCGAACACTGGTTCGGGCGGCTGCGCGATGACTGGTTCGGCCGCACCCTGGACCTGTCGATTCGGCACCGCTACCTGACGCTCGGCATCGTCATCATGCTGATGTTGTTCACCATCGCGATTCCGGCCGGTGGCCATCTGAAATTTGTCGGCTTTCCAAAAATCGACGGCGACATCGTCGAGGCGCGCCTGTTGTTGCCACAAGGAACGCCACTGGCGCAGACCGAAGCCATTGTCGAGCGCATCACCAACGCGCTGGCACAGGTCAATGAGGAATTCAAACCGCGCCAGCCGGACAGCCAGGACCTGGTGCGCAATGTCACGGTGATTTTCGGCCAGAACCCGGACGCCTATGAATCCGGACCGCATGTAGCGCGCATCGTCGCTGACCTGCTCAAGGCCGAGGTGCGTGACGCCACCGTGGATGAAATTCGCGACAGCTGGCGTGACAAAACCGGCAAGCCGGCTGACGTGATTTCACTCAAGTTCAGCGAACCAACCATCGGCCCGGGCGGCCGTTCCATCGATATCCGCCTGATCGGCAATAACATCGATCACCTGAAAATGGCCTCGCATGAATTGCAGGATTGGCTCAACAGTTTTGCCGGCGTCATCGACATCAGCGATGACCTGCGCCCAGGCAAACGTGAATATCACCTGCACCTGAAAGACACCGCCGGCGCACTCAACATCGACGCGCGTACTGTCGCCGATCAGGTGCGCGCTGCGTTCCAGGGCATCAAGATCGATGAGTTCCCGGTCGGCCCGGAAATCTATGAACTGGATTTGCGCTTCATGCCGCAGGATCGTTCCAGCATCAATGACCTGGAACAGCTCAGCGTGACCAACGCGTCCGGCGACCTGATCCCGCTGCCGGTGGTCGCCGACATCGAGGAGAAACGCGGCTGGGCGCGCATCAACCGCATCGACGCACGCCGCACCGTCACCATCCAGGGCGATGTGCAGCGCGAAATCGCCAATGCCCAGGAGCTGCTGACGCTGGCGCAGGACGACATCTTCCCGCAACTGCGTGACAAGTACCCGGGTTTGAAAGTCGATATCCAGGGTGCGAGCAAGGAGTCGGCCAAGACCGGCAAATCGATCATGCGCAATGTATTGCTCGGCATGCTGGGCGTTTACATGCTGCTGGCCTTGCAGTTCCGCGGTTACCTGGCGCCGATCACTGTGATGTCGGTGATCCCGACCGCGCTGATCGGTGTGGTGTTTGGCCATCTGTTGCTGGGACTGGATATGACCATGCCGAGCATCGTTGGCATGGCATCGCTGTTCGGTGTGGTGGTCAACGACTCGATCTTGCTGGTGATCTTCATCCGCGATGCACGCGGCCGCGGTGTGGCCGTGGAAGCCGCCGCGCGCCAGGCCGCACGCGAAAGATTCCGCCCCATCCTGCTGACCTCGATCTCCACCATCGCCGGCCTCATGCCGTTACTGCTGGAGCGCAGCCTGCAGGCGCAGGTGCTGATACCGCTGGCTGCCAGCATCGCCTTTGGCCTGCTGGTCGCCACCCTGATGGCGTTGTTCGTGGTGCCGGCGATTTACTGCGTACTGAATGACTTTAATGCGCTGGGCGAGATCGGCGGCAACAATAAAGAAGAATAACGATTGCGGAATCAATCGTTTCGATACGTCACGAGCACCTGATCGATGAAAGCCTGCCAGATCGCATTGGGCTGCCAGATTTCGCGCATAGGGTACGCGGCGTTGTCTTCGCTTTCCAGCAGCTCCAGCTTGCGATAAAGATACACAAATGCGGACACACGCATGTTCTTGGCGCAGTGTAACCAGATGTTATCGCCCTTGAATGCATCCATTGCGCCAACAAACTGTTTGAACTGCTCTGCTCTTGGCGCCTCCCATTCAACCGGTATCTGGACATACGCCATACCCTGCTCGGTAACCAGAGCAGCCTCTTCGGGCAAGGCATTTGATGAAGTGGGCAAGGCGAGATTGATCACGGCTGCAACGTCCATATCCGCCACTTCAAGAATGTCAGTTCTGGAAAGCTGACCGGAAGTCCACAACCAGTCAAAAACCTGAAAGGTATTTTCGGCTTGCATGCATTACCCGAGCATCATGCTTCACTTACTGCGTTAGAGTACGGCAGCGCGACAGGACAATCGGCAATCAGACCTCCACCCGGTTGCGACCATTGGCTTTGGCGCGGTACAGGTTTTCGTCGGCGCGTTTGATCCATTGCTTCCAGTCCTCTTCCCTTTCGAGGGTCGCAACGCCGACACTGGCAGTGACATGATGATCGTCCACCAGTTTTTGCTCTTCGATCGCCTGACGCAGTTCCTCGGCGACCTGCTTGCCACTGGCCATGTTGCTGTTGTAGAGCAACACCAGGAACTCTTCCCCACCAAGACGGAATACCTTGTCGCTTTTGCGAATGCGCTGTTGCAACAATTGGCCGACGCCACGTAACACACGGTCACCGGCATCGTGGCCAAATGTATCATTGATGTATTTAAAGTGGTCCAGGTCCAGCACAACCAGCGTCATCGGTATACCGGTTCTCTGGCTCTGACCAATGGCCTGTTCCATGGTGGCCTGCAACAGCACCCGGTTTAACTGGCCGGTGAGCGGATCAATGGTGACCATTTCATGCAGTTGCGCATGCTGACGCGTGATCACACGTACAAACACCGCAGAGAAGCCACTGACCGCGAGGAAGGTTGCCAGCACCCGGCTCGCCACTTCCGGCTCAAACATATTCCAGACTTCCGGCAGGGTGATAACAATCAGCGCCGCATTGGCTAGCCAGGCATGCCGCTCTGCCAGCATGAAATAAAACGCGATGATGACCGGATAACACCAGAGTACGCCGATAATGCCCTGATCGTGTTGGGCGTATACCAGCACCATAATCACGATCGGTACAAACGTCAGCAGGGTGACCAGTGAATAGTATCGCCCGCGCACCGCACTCCAGGCACTGAACGACAACACCAGGATAATCGCCAGCGCACCGGCACCGAGCAGATGCTGACCCTGGACGAAGTTGTAAATAGTAAAAGGCGGCAACAACACCAAGGCCGTGCCGGCAACATACAGAGTCGACAGAATCCGGAAATCGGACAACTGCTTATGTTTATGTATAACCGAGTCCACTCATCTCAATCCTTGTTATTTTTGTTTCGCATTCGCCAGCGGGATGAGGGCCGGCGACAGGCATCCCCTGCCAGCGCAATTCCACAATAAAACTGTGACTAATAAATTATCGCAGATTTTTACGCCCGAGTCCGATCATAAAAACCTGCGGTCCTATCGGCTATTTTAGCGCGGTGCAAATACCAGACTTCCTCGACACAGAAAATCACAATATATATCAGTTAGTTATAACATTCTTATGGGATGATTCCGCTGCCACAAAATGTCGCCGGCAAGATGGTGTCCGCCACGTCGCACTGCTATAGTTGTGTCATGGCGGCCTTGGCTGCCATAGATAACTGGATTCTCGACAAGCTGGTTAAGGTATTTCGCTTCTGGACCGGGTTGACCCGGAACACACAAACAAATCGGTCAATGTTCCCTCCGACCCTGCTGTTGGTCTGTTAGCCCACTTTCGGCATATCTTAGTTAAAGAAGAACTACTCTCCCGCTCCCGGGACTTAGACTCTTTCCGGCCCGCCATGCTCCACGGCGCCGAATCTATACCAAGCGCCTGCAGGCGCAAAATCTTTGCATAGGAACATATAAATGAAAAAACAGATCAAGACTGCAAGTCTCATTGCGTTTGTCGGCCTGACCGCAGCTTCTTTCTCCGCCAGCGCCTGGTGGGGTAACAACGGCTGGGGTAATAACAATGGCTGGGGCAACGGCAACGGCTGGGGCAACGGTAGCGGCTGGGGTAACGGTAGTGGCTGGGGCGACGGCGCAGGTGACGGTAGCGGCGACGCTTCCGGCGACTTCAGCATGAGCTTCTCCGGTCGTGGCAGAGGCAACGGCAACATGCGTGGCAACGGCTACGGCTACGGCAACGGTTATGGCAGTGGCTACGGTAACGGCTATAACAACTACAGCGGCAATGGCTACGGTTCACCATATTACGGTGGTCGCGGTTATGGCTACCCATATGGCGGCGGTTACCCATATGGTCCTGCTCCTTACGGCGCTGTCCCACAAGCTCCGGCGGCACCTGCAGCACAATAAGGCCTGCTACCAAGCGAGCTGAAGAGCCGGCAAGCAGACACCCTCCTCTGCTTGCCGGCTCTTTTATTTTCACTCCCCGCAATTTGCCTTTCTCAACACATCACTTCAACAACCCTTCACGCCACAAGTTGACTGGCAAAAAAAACCCGCCGGGGAGGCGGGTAACAAGACTTATGCCTGGAGTAGCATAGAGGTACCTGACAACACAGCCGTCAGCAGGACCCGGCAGCGCAAACTGCACTACAGGGCGGTCATGCGACTGACAAAGCGTGTCAGTATGAAAGTAGCAATTTGCATACCATGTCATTGAGCCCATGGTTTACGCTGAATTGAGTGGAATCACGAACTGCTTTGGTGCAATCAGCGGCATTGCTGCTCCATCTGTGCACATGCAGAAACCTGCTGCGCAGCAGGCCACAGAAGTGGCTGACGCAACAGCATCAGCCGGACAGGGGCGGCGGGTACAACAATCGTGAAATCAAACGGGATTTACAGGCCGATCAACTGGGCGTGTACGCCGTTGTTTCTGACACAATTGAGAATTTGCATGCTGCTGGCTAAATCCGGGTTGTAACCCACCATCATCAGATGCGGTCGATTGTCATGACTGACTGCCACCATGACGCCGTTCATTTCACGCAGAAGATCCTGAATTCTTTCGCGGCTTTCGTGATCCACTTCTTCATTGATATGCAAGGTCAGATCCACCAGTTTGACGTCCATAGAAGTCTCCTTTTTCTCTTCGGTCAATGAGGTACGGCTACTGCGCAGGCAGCATACAGGATGGCATGTTACCGCTGTATGACAGTCTGATGTGATTGCTGTATCCAGCCTGATTCGCCCGGTTGTCACAACAGTGTCAAGCAAGCTTGTTATGGTGTGCGCATGATTTCAAC
>JASFVP010000055.1:0-23855 GCA_050049775.1 Chromatiales bacterium | reverse complement strand
TTTATGAAATATCAGAGCGCCAGACTTATCGCTTCCTTGAATACATTGATAGCGGCATTGATAGCATTTTGCGCCATGATTTTAGCTCTCACCCGGCAGGCCAGCAGCGCTGCCTCGAGTGCGACTTTCTCGTCTTCCAGTTGTGACTTCATATCGTCGTCATCGATCAGGCCATCGATGCGCGCTTCGGCAATTTCCTTTAAGGCGTCCTTTTCTGCCTTGAAAGCCTGTTCAATGCAGTCCTTGACATGCGGCCAGTCGCCGGAAATGACGTCCGATGCGGCCGACAACATATCGCCAATGGTTTTATCTATATCAAATGACATGTCCTACCCTCCCTGTTTTTATTTACTCTCTTTACTGCTGTCAGCATCATCCGGATCGAGATTTTTCGCCGCTTCGGCGCTGGCTGCGGAAATGAAAAGTCGGATGAAGCGGTTGCGATCCAGTTTGGCGTTACCGGTCTTGTAGGTGTTATTGTCTTGATGACGCTGTTTGTACTTCATCCAGAGATTGAGAATGGACTCGGAAATTTTGGTCGATTCCTCGTTAAGAGGACGTGACTCGTTGCGGGCATACAACGAGCGCAATTCCGATTCCAGTTGGACATAGGCCTGCGAGAAATTCTGATATGCCCTGTCTGATTCGGGAGTCTCCAGCAATTCGCCGTAGAAAAGATCGACTTCCTTACCGACCCGGAGAATTTCCTCATAGGTTTTTTCGTCATAATCCGCGACAAACTAGACGGTACTGCAACCGCTGTTAATCGCCGTCAGCAGCACAAGCAGAACGAGGCTGGAATAAGTGTAAGTAAACTTCCTGATGTGACTTGTCATTGTTACCTCCCTGTCTGGTCAAAACCAGGCGATTGTGACCTGGCAGTTACAATCGCCCGCCATTTGTATCGCACACAGAAGTATTGCTACTTCTGGATCGCAATCTACCAAGTCGGCACCAACATGACAAATGCACAATGTATTGAAATAACGCAGGGAAAGCCGTAAGGATTTATTTGTCAGAATGTTTCCCGATCAGGGCGAATATCCAGTTCGTGCGTCCAGGCACTGCGATCTTGTTCAAGAAGCTGCAGACAGGTTTTGGCAATCGCATCCGGCTGCAGGCATTGCTCTTCTGACATACCGAAACTGTCGCGTGCCCGTTCACCCCAGATCACACCATCAATGAGCAAGTGCGCCACATGGATGCCCTGCGGACCGAATTCCCGCGCCAGCGATTGTGCCAGGCCACGCAGCGCAAACTTGGCGACCCCGAAGGCGGAAAAATGTGCTCCGGCCTTGACCGATGCCGTCGCGCCAATAAACAACAACGCACCCCGCGTCTGCTGCAGCATGGCCGGTAAAACGCGCTGGCTGCCATGCACCGCGCCCAGGCATTGGGTGCTCCAAAGCTGTTGAAACACCGCCGGGTCGGTTTCCAGGAAAGGCTGATGGTGCAGACTGGCGGCATTGTGGATATAAACATCGGCAGCGCCAAACTTCGATTCGACCTCGCTCATGGCCTGGTCCACCGCTGTGGCGTCGGTCACATCACAACTCAGTGATAGGAAGTGGTCTGCCCCGAGCTCATCCAACAAGGTCTGGCCGGCTTCAGGTGAACGGGCCAGACCGGCTACTCGATAGCCTTGAGTAGCCAGTTGCCGACACAAGGCACTGCCGAGCCCTGCTCCGATTCCGGCCACAACGGCCACTTTGCCTGATTCAGTCACGCGCTTGTCCTCATGTTAGCCAACTGATTCAATCTGAATAATATCTGTAGAGTAATTCAATCTGGCAAATGTTTTCTTGTTCTTTTGTTGACTAACTAACCACCCCTCTCCGACTCCAGCCCACCGAGCCGCGCAAAAGACTGCTGGAAAAAGTCCGAGCATGTTTGAGCGCAGCGAGTTTGCGAGGACTCAGCAGGCTTTGAGCAGTGAGGGCAGCCGCAGGCTGGGCTGGCGGAGGGAGCGCCTTTGGTTACTTTGTGCGCAAACAAAGTAACAAAAAATAGGTTGCTGAGGCAGAAAGCGCCTCAGTGTTTCATGAGTAATACCCGGCGTGTAAATCAGCCGGGTAAATTTTCTCTTGTTCTTTTGCCGGCAAAAGAACCAAAACCGTCTTCCCCCTGTTTTGGCTTCACGTTGTTCAGCTGCATGCGTCGCTTGTCAGTCAGGCGAACGAAAAGAACTCGCGATTTACAATCGCTCAGACAGCTTTTCGTTTTTCTCGCCTGCCTGCCGGCGTGACGCATCAAAACAGAGGGGAAGCTTGGTGGAAATTTCGAGAACTTTCTCTGTCTTTCTGCCCACAGAATTGTGAACAATATAGTTTTACTCTGACCCCATATGTCCCTTTGATTCGTATTTGTCACGATGCTTGCCTTCTAAGACTTCCTTGAGGAACCGTGCCATCGGCTGCATTAGGCATGCCGCAACTACTTTTTCGCTCTTAATCCAGCGAGACTGTACCGCGTGCAGCCAGTACCTAAGATTTCCATCAGAATCGTATCCAAATGAAAATATGGGGCCACCGCTCATCCCGACTATCGAATCAAGTTCGTTAGTAAGGCGAATGCGGCCCCAGAATGTGGGCGCGTCGGTTGGTTGGAACGCTGCAGGTCGCTCGGGAAGTTCGTCGACGATGTGCCACGTAGTGGTGATTTTCGCCAAATCCTTGTCGGATTTCGAAAGCTCATCCGGAACACCTATCAGTGCATAGAACTCCGGCTTTGACGGCTCTTTATCCCAAGTTGGTTCCGCCATTGGAATTATGGAATTGGACTGCAGCAGTTCGACTATATTGTCGTCGAGAAAAATTAGCCCGTAGTCGTAAGCTTCGTCGTAACACATTTTGGTTGGGGCTGCAGAATCCCAGCCAAAGGGGATAGGAAACCAATGCTCGGCACCAGCTCCCATGCTATCTATGAGCCGACATTTTCGAAGTGTATACCCGTGCGTTTTAAGTTTTTCGATATCTTCAATGCAGTGACCAGCGGTAACGAGAAACCACTGATCGTAAACGGACAGCACGAAAGAGGTGATTAAGAAGCATGTGTGTTCGCCGTTCTTTTCGAAATCAAAATAGATTGGCACAACGTGCCGATGAAAGAATTCGACAATGTCGCCTTTGTGTAGAAGCTTCTTGTGCATTCGGTGATGCCGAGCAAAATCCTAAGCCCCGGCTAAACGGCACGAATGCAGTGAGCGTCCTGTGGAGTGAAACGGAGCGAATTTGAGCCGCTTGTTAGAACATTACTTGAGCATTATACGTCCCATTGATTTTTCGACCATTCTGATTTGCTTGTGCATCACAGAGCAAATGCCTTTCTTGTTCACTCAATGACTTAGGGACTTGGCAGAATATCTGCATCTCAAATGGAGAGCCTGACTTTACCCATTCTTTTAAAAATACCCATTGCGCACTTCGGTCAGTTCTTGATGCAAAAAGTTCATATCTATCGCTTCTTATTTTGTTCTGAAGTTTACTCGTGACTTTCAACTTAAATATTTTTGGAATACCAACCTCAAATAAAACTTCGCCACCAAGATCAAGCTCTCGCTGGCTGCTAGAATCGATAGTAGTTGGATATATTCCAAGCATTTCAATTCCGTTAGAAGGAGACTTCAGCTGGACAAGAACTCTATCAGCTTTTTTATACGCCCTTCTTTTTTCACGCCATGACAAAGATGAATAATCCAGAAGCTCTACCGGGGATACTAAAAACATAAAGAGATCATGCTTTTCTTTATCAAAGCTAGAGTACTTAAAAAGAGACCCCTTAATACTCTCATTTAAAGCCTCGTAATCCACCATTTGAGCTTTTTTCGAAACTTCCAGTTTGAACGGTCCATATGGCATTTTTTATCTCCTTAAAATGCATTAAACACAAAATGGATTGGCTTCTGGGTACTTTAAACATTGTGGAATGTAAGATATTTTCCTTATAGGCCTCTTTCTCCCAGCAACTCTCTTAGGTTTTACTTGCATTATTCTTTGTTTTTCAACGAAACGACTAACGGCCAATATTGGATTTTTTATTGCATCAACTCCAATGTCATTCAAGTCGGCGAATCCAGCTATTTGAGGAACTCCTCTTCGCAATACTTTTGCCTTTTTGTTTGATAATACACCTTCATCTTTTAGCTCAGATATGGCTTTCATGATAGTATTACAGTCCCTACACATATTGTTTCTCCTTTCGAGTATTAATCTTTCCGATTATTTCAGGGTCTAAGTTCTAACAGTAAGTTAGATAGACGCAGCCATATCCCGGATATGGCTGCGTCTATCTATCTCATGAATTTCCGTTGATAGGTAGCCAATCAGGGTGATTACACGGTTTTTTATTCACGAACTCAGCCCTCCTTAATCGAATGAGTTGAGTTCAAACACTCCCACCATGATAAACTAACGTATTAACATCCCTCGAACAAATCAGATGCACATCAAACCCCGGCAGGTTTTCTTCCGGGAAGTCCTGGGCGACGACGAAAATCTGGCGAATTTCGTCGGACAGGCTGGGCAGGACGCGTAGCGAGCTGATGGTGCGAGCCTCGTCGAAGAAGGCGAAGGGTTCGTCGAGGTAGACGAACTGGTCGCCTTCAACCGAGCGGTTGACCAGTTCCTGCGACAGCGCCAGGCGTAATGCCAGCATGATCTGGCGCTGGGTGCCGCTGGAGATTTCCTCGAGGTCCATGAAGTCGCGTTTCTCGCCGGAGAACACGGACACTTCCATGCCTTCGTTGATTTGCAAGTGCTCGTAACGGCCTTCGGTGAACAGCGGCAAGGTGCGGCTAACGAGATCGCGCACGTCGTTGTTGAACTGTTGTGACAAGTGCTTGGTTGCGCCGGTGAGCAGTTCGCTGGCGAGGTCACGCGTGGCGATTCGCTGCATGGCTTCGTCATGGCGCAGTTGCAGGCCTTCTTTTTCTTCGTCGAGATGGCCGGCGTGTTTCAGGCGCTGTTCTTCGTCGTAAATGGCGCGGTCGAGATTGGTCGCCAGAATCTGCATGCGGCCGTTGTCGTCCTTGATGGCGTTGATTTCACGTTTGACGACATCCAGTACATCGCTGGTGCGGATGCTGGCTTCGTGAATGCGTTCGCAGGTGATCTGGATCTCGCCATCGCTGGGCGGCTGCGCTTGATCGCCCTGCTCTTCCTCGTCACTGTCGCGTTCTTCGGCAAACGGATCGTCAGGAATATCTTCGGCAATGCCTTCTTCGTCGTGGCCGATAAGCGAGTTGCCGAGCACTACCTTGTGGTTGTGCGCCAGCAGCAGGGTTTCGGACAACTGTTGTGGAATTTCCATGAGACGGTTGAGTTTGCTTTTCAGTGTCAGTACGCGCAGTTGTGAAAACACCAGCAACACGGCAAACGCAATGGCCAGATACAGCGTGCCTTGCAGGTGTTGTTCATTCCACTGCGGTAATTGCTGATCGATGAGTTGTTGCAGTGTCTGGCCGGCCTGTGATTCCGGCATGCGTGTCATGATGCCCCAGAAAGCGCCAAACACGATGCCGAACAGCAGT
Organism: Chromatiales bacterium; assembly: GCA_050049775.1. Classification (GTDB taxonomy): domain Bacteria; phylum Pseudomonadota; class Gammaproteobacteria; order Chromatiales; family Chromatiaceae; genus JABDQZ01. Next base: position 18,328 of record JASFVP010000055.1, on the reverse strand, counting down.
GAGAACAGTCCCAGGGTGTTGTTGCGGCTGAGTGAAGCACGCGCCGATTGGATTTCCGGCAGGTGTTCCTTGTACTCGTCGGCATGCTGTTGCAACTTTTCGATTTTTTCCTCGTTTTCCTGTTCGGCGGTGCGCACGCTTTCAAGTTCGTTCTGCAAGCCTTTCAGGTGACCGGGCTTGATGGCGAGCTGCTTGAGTTCCTCATCGATTTCCTGCATGCGGGTTTCGGCCTGGTGACAGATATCGCGCTGTTCGGCGATTTCGTCCTCAAACTGAAAACCCACGTATTCCAGCGCGGCGACGCCGGCCATAGCCTTGACCGTGTGGCTGTGCGGTTGCGGTGCGGTGATTTCGCGTTGCGCCAGATAAAACGAATCGATGAATTCTTCGTACTCGTAACCGAGCACCAGGAACAGCGCATCGGCGACACCTTCGACGCCGCGTGCAATCGGGTTTTCTTCTTCACCGACACGGCTGAACTTGGCGCTGTGTGTGCCTTCGCGGTCGAGGAATCGCTCGATGTGGTAATGGTTGTCCGGGCCGATGCGGAAGGTCATCGACACGTCGCATCCGTTGCTGCCCCACATGACGATCTTCCCGAGCTCGTTTTCACTGAGTGAAAAGGTGCGCCCGAACAGGGCGAAACAGACGGTTTCACCAATGGTGCTTTTGCCGGATTCGTTTTTGCCGCTGATGGCGATCAGGCCGTGTTCGGGCAAACCGGTCAGCTCAAGGTTTTCGTACTTGAGCACATTGTTGGCCTTGAGACTGGTGATGATCATGCCTCTTCCTCGTCTTCCAGCATTTGCAGCTTGGCGATGGTCAGGTCGACGGCGGCGCGAAACGCCTCTTCATCGAAGTCTTCGCCCTTGTTGCGGCGGCGTTCCAGTTCCTGCTCGCAATACAGGGTGAAGCCCCGGGAAGGTTTGGCCAGGTCCGAGGTGCTGAGCGGTTTGATGGTAGCTTCGTCGGAAGTCATCGGATCATCCTGTTTTATCGTTATTGATGGATTAAGCCCGTGATCATACCCGAGTCAGTCCAGCCGTTGAAAATGCGCTGTCTGTTCGGGCAAGTCAATGTGCTTGATTTTCAAACGGATTGTATCATCAAGCGCAACGTCGTCACGAGACCTGATTTTGGTCTCGAAAGCCAGCTCGGGAATGATGATGGTTGTCTTGCGTTCGTCCTGCTCGACCACCACCGCCTTGCCCTGCCAGTCCGGGTTCTGGCGAAAATACACCAGCTTCCAGTGCAGGTTGGAAAAACGCTCGGCGCGACGGATGGCAGCAGCGGCCTGATCGACACCGCTGATCTGTTGCGCCAGTTCATCGACCGACAGTACCGGTGCATCGCTGATGAATCGGCGGACCTGTTGGTGCGTGACCAGATCGAGATAGCGGCGCATCGGGCTGGTGGCGCGGCAATAGGGTTCCAGGCCGAGGCCGAAGTGCGGCTCCGGCTGCAGGCTGGATTTGCTCGCCTTGAACAGACGACGATAGGCATACATCTGCGCCGGGCTTTGCGGGTTGCGCAGTTCGTCGGGCTGCGGCTGGCCGGCGTACGGAATGGCGATGTCGTTTTGCTGGCAGAATTTTGCCACCGCATGACCGGCCATGAGCATGGCTTCGCTGACCATCTGGCGGCTGTCGATGCGATTCAGCGGCTTGATGACGACCTGGCCGTCGACCACGCGCACACTGACTTCCGGCAGGTCGATCTCGGCGGCGTTGTTGGCCAGCCTTTTCTGGCGGAACTGCTCGCAGGCTTGCTGTAGTGGCACCAGCGAATCCGGCAAATCGACATTGGCGTCTTCGTAGGTCATACGGGTCGCCCGGATCGTGCTGGGTGTGATCCGGATATCCTGCAATTGCGCCTGCTCATCGAGGCGAAAGCTGATCGTCAGGGCCGGCGATTCTTCCTGCAGGCCCAGCCCCAGCTGCTCGGTGACTGGCTGTGGCAGCATGTGCACCAGCCGATCCGGCAGGTACAAGTTGGCGGCGCGGGCACGGGCCTCCAGATCCAGCTCGGTGTCGGTCGCCACCAGTGCGGCCACATCAGAGACATGCACCCAGATGCGCCCGTCCGCAAAACTGATGGCATCGTCCGGGTCATTGCTGCCGGCATCGTCGATGGCGTAGGCCGGCATGTCGGTCAAATCCTGGCGGACTTCATGTGGCAGTTCGCCGACGTGCAATTGCGGCTGGTCGAGCCGGATGCCGATGCGTTGCGGATAGGGATTGTGCTCGGCATCCCAGTAACCGCACTTGATCAGAAACTGGTGTGCGCTCGCCATGGTCTGCTTGATGTCGAGCTGCCTGAGGATGTTGCTTTTTTCCGTCATACCCAGCGCCAGTTGCTCAACTTCGGCCAGGCGCTTGCGGTCGTCTTCGGTCAGGCTGGCCGACTGGATATTGGCGTAGAACTGCTGCTCCTGCTCTTCCTGCAACTGTTTTTCGCGCAACTGGTTGAGGTCGGTTTCGACCTGCTCGGCGCTGCGCCGGATGATCTGCTCCGGCGTGCCTTCAAAGTACAGTCCTTCACTGACGTACTGCCAGGCCGACCAGGCGGTCTCGGGTGTATAACTTTCGTACAGCAGTTCGCTCAGCTCCGGCAGGCTGCTGGTTTCGCCTTCGAGCAGTTCCCAGGTTTCGGCGATTTCCGCCTCACGGCTTTCCAGGTCGCGCAAGTGCCTGACCGGGCCGGGATGCAGCAAGGCGATGTCCTTGTCGCGCACGCGTTTGGCCTTGTCACCTTCCAGCTGGATGGTAATTTTCTCACCGACATCGGTGACAATGGCCGGACGGATTTTGTACAGCACCAGGCTGCCGATTTGAATACTGGCTGGGGGCATGGGAGATTTTCAGATTTTGAAAAAACTGTCGAAGAATAAATTTCAGGTATGATACTAGGCTGGATTGCTCAAGGAAAACAGCATGCAAAAAAGCTCGGCTTTTACCCGGTTTTTATTTCGGCTTACCGGCAATTTGCGTTGTCGTATCATCAATGGCAACCAGGGCGAGCCATATCTGGAACGCTATCACCTGCTGCGCCTGCCGGGCGGCGGCGGTGTTTATATTCACCGCTTTATTGACAGCGATCCGGATCGCGGCTTACATGACCACCCATGGAAAGCGGCGGTGAGCTTGATTCTGGCCGGCTCTTACCGGGAATTGCGCCTGATCGAGCAAGGCGGCCAGCAACAGGTAATCGAGCGCATCATGTCAGCCTGGCGGCTGAACCGCTTGAAAGGCGACGATTTTCATCGCATTGTCTTGCACGATGAGGCGACTCCGGTCTGGACGCTGTTTGCCCATACCGGCAAATACAAGGACTGGGGTTTTCTCAATGTTGCCGAAAATGGTGAGCCCAGCTTTGTCTCACACGAAAGCGTCGCGCGCGAGGAAGACCATCGGCTTTGGTGGAAGACGGCGCCCAAGGGCAAATACATAAGTCGCGCTGCCATCTAACTCATCGGGAATGCATTATGAACTCTGAGTGGAAAACATTTTTAACTGAACAAAATGCCGTGTTTGAAGACAACGGTGAAGTTTCCTTTCCGGCATCTGGCGACAGCGAATGCAGCAAAATGGATTTGTCCTATTTTGGCGTGATTCGCATCAGCGGCGAGGACAAACAGACGTTTCTGCAGGGCCAGCTGACCAACGACACACGCAACATCAGCGACGACAAGAGCCAGCTCAGCAGTTACTGCACGCCGAAGGGCCGCATGCTGGCGAGCTTTCGCCTGTTTCAGCATGGTGATAACTGGTACTTAGTGCTGCCACGCGAGCGACTCGATGCCATCCTGAAACGCCTGCGCATGTTTGTGCTGATGTCGAAGGTGGAACTCGAAGACGTCAGCGACAGCATGATCTGTATCGGTTTGTCCGGTGATTGCATCAACGAGCAGCTGCCACATTCATTGCCGGCACAACAGGACGATGTCACGCATGCTGAAGGTATCAGCTATATCCGCGTCGAAGACAAACTATCGCGCTATATGGCATTCGGCGATGTGGCCGGCATCAAGGCACTCTGGCAGTCACTGGCCGATGCCATGCCTGTCAGCAGCAGTGACTGGCGTTTGCTCGACATTCGCGCCGGTATCCCGATGGTGTATGAAGAAACCGTCGAAGCCTTTATTCCGCAGATGATCAATTTGCAGCTGATCAACGGCGTCAGCTTCACCAAGGGCTGTTACACCGGCCAGGAAGTCGTCGCCCGCATGCAATACCTCGGCAAACTCAAACGGCGCATGTACCCGGTCAGCTTTGAAAGCGACGTAGCCCCCAAACCCGGTGATGAAATCTTTTCCGACGCCAGCCAATCCGGCCAGGGCGCCGGCCGGCTGGTGGATGTCGTCAAGGTTGGCGACAACCGTTACGAAGGTTTATCCGTCATAGAAATTAGCAATGTTGGCCAGGCCAAACTACAGTTACTCAATAGTAATGGTCCTGTTCTGGAAGTCAGCCAGCCACCGTATGAGTTCGAACAGGACGAAGCCTGAAACAACAGATCAACAACAATAACCCATAAGGACCCCAAAGATGGATGTAACTGAATTTCGCCAGCAACTGATTGACGCAATTGCTGACAATTCGATTGTCTTGCCCACCCTGCCCGAAGTGGCGCTGCAAGTCAGGGATGCTGCAGAAAAAGAGAACACTACGGCGCGCGAGATCGCCGACATCATCGCCACGGATGCGGCCATTTCAGCCCGTTTGTTGCAAGTCGCGAACAGCCCGCTGTACCGCCCGCGTACACCGATTGAGAATGTGCAGATGGCCGTCACCCGGCTCGGCAACCAGATGGTGAAAAATCTGGTAACCAGTCTCGCCATGAAACAGATTTACCAGGCGACGTCGGACTACACCGAAAAAATGCTGCGCAAGGCCTGGGAAGACAGCGTACAGGTCGCCGCGGTGAGCAAGGTGCTGGCGCAAGCCATTCCCGAGCTGGAGAACGAACAGGCCATGCTGGCTGGCCTGGTGCACAACATTGGCATCCTGCCGATTCTGACCATGGCCGAGGCCAGCGATGATGCGCCACATGATCAGGCCAGCCTGCAGGTGTTTGTTGATCAGTTGTATCCGGAAATCGGCCACATCATCCTTGAGCAATGGGACTTCCCGGAAATGCTGGCAGCCGTACCGCTTGAACATCGCAATCTGCAACGTACTCGAGACAATGGCCCTGACTTCGCCGACCTGGTGCTGGTCGCACGACTGCAACTGGGCCTGGACTCTGTCGACGACTGGTCCAGGATTTCGGCATTTACCCGGGTCGGACTGGATACCGATGTGCAGATTGTTGATATCGAAGGTACGGCTGAAGAGATCGATCAGGTCAAGCAGGCGTTGGAGTAAATAAAGCTGTCGACTATCCAAAGTTCAGGTACGCCATGTCAGTTCCAGAACTCCAGGGCCATCTTGCAATTACATGAACAGAACAGAGCGACGCCGGCAGGCAAAACTGGCCAAAAAAAAACGTAACGCCTCAACAATTTCTGATAGCGAGGCACAGGCTCTGCAGCAGACCATGGCCTATGCCAGACAACTGCATCAGGCGGGTAAAGCTGATTTTGCCCGCGAAGTACTTCAGCATTTGCTCAATAAATATCCCGCCCAAGCCAATGTGCTGCATTACCTGGGCGTAATTTCCTGCGAGTTGGACGAATACCAGGATGCTCAGAAATATCTGGAACAATTAACCCGACTGCAACCGAATGATGCCGATGCGCTCAATAATCTAGGCATGGTTTATGAGCAACTCGAAATGCCGGATAAAGCAATCTCTCATTACCAAAAAGCCATTGCACTGGAAAACGATCACCGCAATGCCCATTACAATTTGGGCAATATCTATAAACAACTGGGTAAGCTTGATGAAGCAGTAGTGCAGTATCGTGAGGCTATCCGAATAAACCCGGATGACCGGGATGCATTATACAATCTGGCCAATACCTACAATGATCTTGCCTGGTATGACGAAGCACTCAAATGCTATTCGTCACTGGAAAACATGGGCAATCACAATGCCGAATTTTGTCACAATATGGCCAATACTTTGACTGCAGTCGGACGTATACCGGAAGCAGAAAAACTTTATCGCCAGGCCATATCGCTCAACCCAACATATGGGTCAAGTTATCGTCAACTCGCACGACTCAAGAAGTTTACCCATGATGATCCTGATTTTAATCTGGTAAAGCATGCCTTTGAAAATACCAAACTCTCTGATAAAGACAGGATGCATCTGGCTTTTGCACTTGGCAAAATGCATGAGGATATCGCTGAATATCATGCTGCCTTCGGCTATTTCCTGAGCGCGAATGAGCTAATGCGAAAATCGATTGATTATTCGCTTGCAACAGACGTACATTATTTCAGCAATCTGACCAAGCTGTTTTCAAAACTTGGAAATCTGCCAACTGCCTCTCCGGCTCAAATAGCATCACAGCCGGTTTTTATTGTTGGTATGCCCCGTTCGGGAACCACATTGGTTGAACAGATACTTTCCAGCCACCCCGAGGTACTAGGTGCTGGAGAACTGAATGATATGCCCGAGATCGTCAGGCAATATTTTGACTGTCAATGTGTAGACGCATCATTTGACTGCCATTTCGAAGCTGTCGAGGCCGCCCGCAACGCTTACGTAAAAACGCTGGAACGATGCGGTTTCCAGGGCAGGTTCATTACGGACAAGATGCCCCACAATTTTGTCAATATCGGTTTCATCAGACTGATGTTCCCGGAAGTTAAAATCATACATTGTCGACGTGATCCGCTTGACTCCTGCCTATCGATCTTCAAAAACTATTTTTCCACCGGCGGACACGGCTATGCCTGGAATCTGGAGGAGCTCGGTGAATACTATCTTGTTTATCATCAGCTTATGGAATCATGGAAACAGATTTTCCCAGGCAGTATGCTGGAAGTTGAGTACGAAGCGGTTATTGCTGATGTCGAAAAGCAGACTCGCCGTATGCTCGATTACCTCGGTCTGGACTGGGACGACAACTGTCTGACTTTTCATCAAAACAGACGCCATGTCGAAACTGCCAGTGCTACCCAGGTGCGTAAACCGATTTACAATGACTCAGTGAAGTTATCCGAGCGTTATGCCGAGGAATTGAAACCTCTGGCAACTATTCTGCAACATATTTAAAAAGCTGAATAACAGATTTGTGATTCATGAGAAAGTGCCCTCAATGTAAATCCGAATTCTCAGAATGGTATTTTCAGCTTCAATCCTGGCGGCCATCATTTAGTTGCCCACATTGCGGTACAAAGCTTACCTTTTCGCCAAGGTATACCGCCACAGATGGCTTGCTTGTTGTGTTTGCAACAATGGTGGTGTTTCGCAGGGCTGATCATGCAGATGCGTCTGTGTTTGTTTATGGCCTGATTTTTCTTTTTGTTTTTATGTATGGATACTCAAAGCTGAAGAAAGTTGAAATCGTGGTTTACGATGAACAAGAGCAGGAAAAATACAGGAAGTTCATTTCCTTGCCTGACAAATATGCCCCGATTGCCAGTATCTCGGCCATTACGGCGGGAGTACTGCTACTTTTACTCGGGGCGCTTATGGTCTTTATATCAAATGAACCGTTACAACTTCTTTTCGGTGCTTTTATTATTGCAGTAGGTCTGGCCGGTTTCTGGATAGCCGGTAAAATTTCGTCACACTAGACTTCCGCGTCACTCATAATTTCCACGACATCGCGATGCCAAGAGAGTCCTGATACATTTTCAGGTCGACTTCACCTGCACCGCCAGCGCCGGCGGCCGGCACTACCAGTGAACCGGACCCTTTGATTTCCTTTTCGAAGGCATGCATGTAGCTGATCGTGATTTCTCGTTGTTGGTCGAGTTTCCAGCTGGCGCCCAAGGTCAAGTGATGTTCCACAGTGGCCGGGGCAAAGATGTTGAATGCAGTTTCGGAAGACGGGATCGGGGTTTTACCGTAATTCCAACCGGCTCTGAGCGTCAGTTCCGGCGTTGCCTGGTAAGCCAGGCCAAGTTTCCAGACGGTCTGGTCTTCCCAGCCGAAGCCTGCGCCATTATCGGCACCGAGTCCGCCAATCGGCAAATTGGTGATCGGATTTTTCAATGCGGCGACTTCACTGAAGCGGATGCGCACTACATCCATGGCAATGGTGAAATCCGGGGTGGCCAGAAAGGAAATACCGATGCCGAAATTGGACGGGATATCCAGATCGCCCTGCTCAGCCAGCAGGCCTTTGTAGCCGTCAAACTCTGTCATCCAGGTGCGTGTCTGGTAAGTCGCGCCAACATTGATCCTGTCGCTGAGCTGGCCAAGCCAGCCCAAACGCAGACCTGCACCATAGGAATAGGCATAATCGCGGTTTGTCACATTGCCGGGAAACACACTCGGCGGTGCTGCGGCAAAATTCTGCGCGCCTTCGATTTGCAAACGCTGCCCGACCAGATTGAGGCCGACACCGAGATAATGTTTCTCCTGAACTTTGTAGCTCATGTTCGGCACAACAAACAGCTGTGCCAGATCGGTGCCAACAGCCGTGCTGCCAAACAACGGGATATTGGTTTTGTAGTCGACATTCATACCACCACTGCCAAAGACCGAAACACCTAATGTCATCTTGTCATTGATGACACGGTTGTAGCCGAATTCCGGTACCGGAAAGATAGTGGTTTCGTTCGCGTCAAAATGACCATCGGTAAAACCGGCATTACTGCCGGAAATATTGGCCTCACGAATGGGTCGGAAAATGTCTACACCGACATCCATGCGATTACCCAGCAGTCCCATGTTGGCCGGATTGACACCACCAGCAAGACTGTCTTGCGGCAAGCCAATACCGACGCCGCCCATGCCTTTACCCTTAATACCGATGCCATGAGCAAAATAGCCATTGGTAGCCCATGCCTGACCGCTAATCATCAGGCTGAGAAGAAATATATATCCGGTATTGCTTTTGTTGATCATTGCTATCGACCTTGTTTGTATATCGTGTGTTTGTTCTTATCGACGCCAGTAGTAGCTACAGCAAAGCCATAGCTGTGCTTCAAACACATGGTCTGAATCAGGGCGTTATTAATTTGTTCATCAGTAGCACCGCTGATGGCACTGGATTGGCCGGACATCGCACGAATCCATATTGGCGATTTGACTTGGCGACTGGCCGTTTCTGATATTCTTTACAGCGCGTGGAGTTTATCCTGCCTGCGCTGCAAAATTGACGTAGTAATTTTGGTTGATTTATTTCGCGACAATCTTTTGCAGGCAGGTATCTGCCGATGGAAATTCAATGAATTCTTGCATGAGGCTAAAACTGCCTTCATGAAAGTGTTACTATCACATTGATTGTTCACAAAAAGTTAACAATCTGACTCGATAATACGAATTTTGAACGCATAATGGTGAAGCTATGGCAGAAGACGATTTTATTGGCGAATTTGATCAGGGAATTGACGCAGAAGTATGCCAGGGGCTAGTGAGTTTGTTTAACACCGCGCATAAGCGCAAATTAACCAACCCCGGAAAGACAGGTTCAGGGGTCGATAAAAAAAGAAAGGATTCTACCGACTTTCCCGATGGCAAAATGAATGACATTCTCCGAAAAAAATATGGGCACTATGTCGATTCATTTCTTGACCAACTCATGAATTGCTACCATGAGTATGAAAACAAATATTCCGTTCTGAAACATCCCAAAACCTGGCCACTTGCGATTTATAGCTGGAATATCCAGAGATATTACGGAGGAGGTCAGGCCTATCATGTCTGGCACTATGAAAATCCGACGCCAGCTTTCATGGACCGCGTTCTCTCCTGGATTACCTATCTCAATACTGTTGAAGAAGGTGGTGAAACCGAGTTCCTTTATCAGGAAAAAAAGGTTCAACCGGTGGAAGGCAAGACAGTAATCTGGCCTGGCCACTTCACACATACACACAGAAGCCTGCCTTCACCCGAAACAAAATTTGTGATTGTGGGATCTTTCAGGTTTGCCGAAGCGCCGGGGCAACAGCGCATGCAAAACTTACGCTAGCATTGTCATGTCGCTCCAGCCGGAGTACTTCTACTCCGGCCGCATGTGCGGGAACAGCAACACGTCACGAATGGTTGGTGAATCGGTAAACAGCATGACCAGACGATCGATACCGATACCCTCGCCGGCTGTCGGCGGCATGCCGTGTTCAAGTGCGCGCACATAGTCTTCGTCGAAATGCATGGCTTCAGCATCGCCAGCGTCTTTTTCCGCCACCTGGGCGCGGAAACGTTCGGCCTGATCCTCGGCGTCATTCAGCTCGGAAAAACCGTTGGCGATTTCACGACCACCGACAAAAAATTCGAAGCGGTCGGTGACAAACGGGTTGTCATCGTTGCGTCGCGCCAACGGTGAAACTTCGGTCGGATACGCAGTGATGAACGTCGGATCCATGAGACGGCTTTCAACCGTTTTTTCGAAAATCTCGATTTGCACCTTGCCCAGGCCATAACTGTCCTTGAGGGGAATATCTAAACGTTCTGCAATAGCACGCGCCTGCTGTTCATCGTTGAGCTGCTCGGCGTCGATGTCCGGATTGAAATGCAGAATCGATTCAAACACGGTCATGCGTGTGAATGGCTTGCCAAAGTCGTATTCGGCGCCCTGATACGTGACTTTGGTTGCGCCGAGGACTTCTGTCGCCAGACGGCGTAGCATGTCCTCGGTCAGGTCCATCAGATCGTGATAGTCGGCATAGGCTTCATAGAATTCCAGCATGGTGAATTCCGGGTTGTGACGCGCTGACAGGCCTTCGTTACGGAAGTTACGATTGATTTCGTAAACACGCTCGAAGCCGCCAACCACGAGCCGCTTGAGGTAAAGCTCCGGTGCGATGCGCAGGTACAGGCCCATGTCGAGCGCATTGTGATGCGTCTCGAACGGTCGCGCGGTGGCGCCGCCTGGAATCACCTGCATCATCGGCGTTTCGACTTCCATGAAGTATTTTTCATTCAGGTACTGGCGGATGAACTGCACGATATCGGTCCGCATCTGGAATGTGTTGCGCGACACCTCATTCATGATCAGGTCGAGATAACGCTGACGATAACGCTGCTCCTGATCGGTCAAACCATGGAATTTTTCCGGCAATGGTCGTAATGATTTGGTCAGCAGGCGCATGTCATCGACACGCACGGACAGCTCACCGGTCTTGGTCTTGAACAGCACGCCTTCGGCTGCAACGATGTCACCGATATCCAGAGTCTTCTTGAAGTGTTCGTTATAAAAACCTTCGGGCAGATTGTCGCGCTGCACAAACAGCTGGATGCGACCGGACATGTCCTGGATGTGCGCAAAACTGGCTTTACCCATGATGCGACGGCTCATGAGACGACCTGCCACCTTGACGCGTTGTGCCAATTGCTCGAGCTCTTCGGCACTTTTGTCGCCATATTCGGCGTGCAGCTCACCGCTGATGCTGTCGCGGCGAAAATCATTCGGAAAGGCATTACCACTTTCACGTAAGGCCGCGAGTTTTTCACGGCGTTGCGCAATCAATTTGTTTTCATCAATCGGAGTTTCGTCATTCATGGTGTCAATCTGGTTTTAAAATAAATTACAGACCACTTTTCAGGCTGGCTTCGAGAAAGATGTCGATGCCGCCATCGAGCACGGCCTGGGTGTTGCCTGTTTCCACATTGGTGCGCAAATCCTTGATTCGTGACTGATCAAGTACATAGGAACGAATCTGGCTACCCCAGCCGATGTCGGACTTGGAGTCTTCCAGCGCCTGCTGGTCGGCGCTGCGCTTTTGCACTTCCAGTTCATACAACTTGGCGCGCAATTGCTTCATCGCCTGGTCCTTGTTCTTGTGCTGGGAACGGTCGTTCTGGCATTGCACAACGGTGTTGGTCGGCAAATGAGTAATACGTACCGCTGATTCGGTGCGGTTAACGTGCTGACCACCGGCGCCGGAAGCACGGTACACATCAATGCGCAAATCAGCCGGATTGATATCGATGTCGATGTCGTCGTCAATTTCCGGTGACACAAACACAGCCGCAAACGAGGTGTGACGGCGATTGCCGGAATCAAACGGCGATTTGCGCACCAGACGATGCACGCCGATTTCGGTGCGCAACCAGCCAAACGCGTATTCACCTTCAAAACGAATACTGGCGGATTTGATGCCGGCGACTTCGCCCGGTGAGACTTCCATGAGTTCGGTTTTGTAACCGTGCGCCTCGCCCCATCTCAGGTACATACGCAACAGCATCTCGGCCCAGTCCTGGGCTTCTGTGCCACCGGAGCCGGCCTGGATATCGAGGAACGCGTTCTGGGCATCCATCTCGCCGGAAAACATGCGGCGGAATTCCAGATTTTCAACCTGGTTTTCGAATTGTTTAACGTCTTCCGCAACCGAATCGACGGTCTCTGCGTCATTTTCCTCGGCGCCCAGTTGCAGCAAATCCCCGGCGTCATTCAGGCCGCTGAGCAGGCCATCGATACCGACCACCACGTTTTCCAGGGAAGCGCGTTCCTTGCCGAGTGACTGCGCTCGATCGGGATCGTTCCAGACGTCCGGATCCTCAAGTTCGCGTAAAACCTCGGTCAGGCGCTCTTTTTTCTCATCGTAGTCAAAGATACCCCCTCAGGGTCGCCACCCTGGACTTCAACTCGTTGATTTTACTGGTTATAGGATTCAGATCCTGCATAGGCCACCCGTTTCGAAAGCAAGTCGCGAATTCTACCTTATTCCCCCGGTCCGCGAAAACATGCAATTGGTCACAAATTCGTTATTTCGAGTTCACAGTTCCGCAATCAGCAGATTGTGCAGAATTGGCTAACATACCATTATGAGGACAGGCCAATAGACTTTCCGGATAGATAGTCATGAGTAATATTCTCGACATCACCATGGGCAGCCAGTCTCTGGGGGAGTTTTACCCGCTCAGCTCGCTGCCGCATGAAGACATAAAGTTGCTCAACAAGAAAGCGACTTTTAAGGCATTCCAGCATCGTGAAATCATTTTTGTCGAAGGCTCGGATGACACCGATGTGTTGTATCTGGTCAGCGGTTCGATCCGACTGGTCACCGATGCCGGCGATTCCTACATTCTCGATGCCGGTAGTGATCAGGCGATTTATCCGATCGCCAATCTGCGGCCACGCCGCTACTCGGCCTTCGTTAATTCGGAATCCGCATCGATTGCCAAAATCCCGATGCACTTGCTCGACGAAATGTTACGCAACAATGGCATGAACCAGTTCTCAATCGCTGCCAGCAATGAGCAAGACGATAAACAGCCAGTTTTTGACAGTGACTGGATGATGGCCATGTTGAAAACCCCGTTGTTCAAGAAAATTCCCTATCGCCACATCGAAAAGCTGTTTGATCTGATGCAGGAGGTCAAATACAAGGCCGGCGATGCGGTAGTTACCCAGGGTGAACAGGGAGACTACTATTACCTGGTGGAAAAAGGCCGCTGCCTGGTGAGTCGTCATAACGGCATGCGTGAAGTTACCCTGGCAGAAATCGGTCCAACTGACTCGTTTGGTGAAGAAGCCTTGCTGACCGATACTACCCGGAATGCCACGGTCAGAATGCTGACCAACGGTCGTTTGATGCGCCTGTCCAAAACCGATTTCAACCGTTTCATGCATAAACCCATTGTGCATCTGGTTGATATGGCCGAAGCAAACCTGATGATTCGCCAGGGCGCAGTCAGCATTGATGTTCGTCCACAGGAAAACGCCGAGTTGCCTGAACTGTTTCACAACGCCAAGAGCATTCCACTCTACATGTTACGCAGCCAGATGAAGGGTCTCAGTCGCAGAAACCGCTATGTTCTGTTCTGCGACGACGGCGAACAAAGTGCGGCGGCTTCCTATCTGTTGAGCCTGCGCGGGCTGGAGACCTTTGTGCTACGCGGTGGCCTCAACAGCTATCCTGCATTAGCCTCGGTGGTGGCTGATCCAGTGAGTCAGAAGCATTGTCAGGAACACTGAAGCGGCGAACGCATAAATGCCGTAGTGCACCTGAACATTGGCGATCACATCCAGCTTCACCGTCACCAACAGCAAGGCCACAATAAATACATCCAGCATTGACCATTTACCGTAGTGCGCCAGCCAGCGCAGGTATCGACGCCGGCGGGAGCTCCTCAGATTGTTGTTCCAGACCAGAAACAGGAACAGGCATTTGACCAATGGTACGACAATGCTGAACAACAGAATGATGCTGAATAACAACCATTCCTGCCGGCTGAACAAATCAATCAGTGCCAGATACAGCGAGACCTGGTTTTCAAAAAAATAAAACTTCTCCAGTGTCATAAGCGGTGCAAACACGCCGACAGCGAGAAGCCCCAGTGCTACCAGGATCAGCACATTGACGAACTGGCGATGCACGACGTTAACCGCCATGGTTGTGGACCCTGCTACGCCACTCATAGGAAGGCACTGGTCGCCACTGGATGTGCTGGATCGGACGCTGTTTCACATCGCCACATTCGGCAAAATCAGCAATCGCAATCAATTCATCGGACCAGTAAATCAGTGGCACATGCTGGCGCATCCACGGCGGCACACGCCATTGCTGAAACAGTTTCTTTAACTTGCGGTGCCCCTGCCGTCCTGTCAGCACGCATGACTCCGCACCTTCTCTGAACCGAACCTGGAGTTTTTCCGTGTCATGGATGTCCTGTGATACCGTTGAAAAACGCAATTCGCCGGCTATGCCCGGCAACAGCTTTCTGCCACTTTGGATATCTTGCCGACTGAACACTACCGGCTGCTCGGGTGGTTCCAGCGATTTCTCGACAGATACATACAAATTCCCGTCGTAACGACGCAATTTGACATTTGACCATTGCAACAACGGCCTGGCATCGGCGCGACATTGAATGAACGTCGTGATGATATATTCCAGCTTGTCGTGATCCGGCAAGGCCAGTGACAAGGACTGAAACCAGGCGCGCAGCAGGTATTTTTGCTGCACTACGCTTTTCTCCTGCAATTTCTCGATGTCCAGCATATGGGGCGATGTTGTACGGCAATTTTGTAAATCCTGAATCGCCTGCTGGTGAACCAGCTGGCTGGCATCTTGGCAGTTATGCGCCGATCTGGCGATGGTGTTTTTTGCCGCCGGCCAGCGTTGCAACAGCAACGGCACTACCTCATTGCGAAGAAAGTTGCGATCAAAATGTGACTGCTGATTGCTGGGATCTTCAATCCAGTCAAGATCATGCCTGGCTGCGTAGTTGTTAATCTCCTCGAGCGTGATACCGAGCAACGGTCGCAGCAGGTGAAATTGCCCGAAGTCGGAAAATTGCTGCATCGCGGACAAACCCTCTACTCCGCTGCCACGCAGCAAGTTAAGTAATAGCGTCTCGGCCTGATCGTCTTCGTGATGTGCGGTCAACAAGACGTCGCCAGATTGAAGCATGCTGTGGAGTGCTGCGTAGCGTGCCTCACGTGCTCGCGCTTCCAGATTACCGGCCTGTTGCTCAAGTTTCAGAGACAAACTGCAATAGTCGATCTTCAATGCAGCCGCTGCCTGCGCACAATATTGCTGCCAGGCATCGGCTTGTGGCTGCAAACCATGATTGATGTGTACGGCAAGTAACCGGCCTGGCAATTGCTCGATAATCTTTGAAATCGCGTGTAGCAATACCGTTGAATCACAGCCGCCACTAAAGGCAATCACATAACGTGGCGCGATCTCGTAGCTTTGCAGGAGGTGCAGCAGTCGGCGCTGTAATGGATCCATCAGCTGCCTGTTTCAATAAGATTGTCAGGCCTTGAACTCGCCGTAGGCCATGAGTTTTTCGTAGCGGGTTTCCAGCAATTTGTCGGTCGACATATTGGCAAGATTTTCCATACTTTCCTTGAGAGCCAGCTTCAGATTGAGTGCAATCTGGTCATGGTCGCGATGCGCGCCACCGAGAGGCTCATCGACAATGCTGTCAATCAGGCCAAACTCCTTGAGACGATCCGAGGTGATCGCCATGGCTTCGGCGGCAAGATTGGCTTTTTCAGCGCTTTTCCACAGGATCGATGCACAGCCCTCCGGGGAAATCACCGAATAGGTGCTGTACTGCAGCATCATGACCCGATCTGCCACACCAATTGCCAGGGCGCCACCGGAACCACCCTCGCCGATCACGGTTGCGATGATCGGCGTCTTGAGACCGGCCATTTCCAGCAGGTTGCGCGCGATTGCCTCGCTCTGGCCGCGTTCCTCGGCACCGACTCCGGGGTAGGCCCCGGGCGTGTCAATCAGGGTGATGACTGGAATGCCAAACCGCTCGGCGGTTTTCATAAGACGTAGGGCCTTGCGATAACCTTCCGGACGCGGCATGCCGAAATTACGCTTGATTTTTTCCTTGGTGTCGCGACCCTTCTGGTGACCGATCACCATGACTGACAGACCATCGAGTTTTGCCAGTCCGCCAACAATGGCCTGGTCGTCGGCAAAGGCGCGGTCACCGTGCATTTCGTGAAACTCGTCGAAAATGCGCTCCAGATAATCGATCGTATAAGGTCTTTGCGGATGCCTGGCCAGTTGGGAAATCTGCCATGGCGTCAGCGACGAGAAAATCGATTCGGTCAGGCTTTTGCTCTTGGATTCGAGCTTGGCGACTTCGTCCTGGATGTTGATTTCGTTGTCGTTGCCGAGAAGGCGCAGTTCCTCGATTTTCGCTTCAAGTTCTGCGATTGGCTGTTCAAATTCTAGGAAATTCAGGTCCATTTATTAATTATAAATTATTCGTTTTAACTAGGATAGTTCAGCGATAACAGAAAAGGTAGTTTTTGCCGGGGACCGGCATTACGGCTCAGCGCGCCAGTTGCTGCGCCGGCGGTGCATCCTGGCTGGGCCGCGGCGCATAGCCGATTTTCACCGCATTCTCGCCGCAAAAACGCTCCAGTTGCTGGATCAGCTCGTCGCGCGGAATCAGGCTCCATTGCTCCGAAAACACCATCACGCAGCGTGCGGTCTGGCATTCGTACACCAGCCGCATGGAGCAGTTACCACCGGTAAACGGCTGCAAAATTGAATGGAGTCGCTCGACCGCCTCATTGGCATGAGTAAATTTCTGTTGCAGTTGCTGTTGTGTGACCCGCAGCGTGATGCTGGTCGCCATCAGCTGGCGAATTTGTTCAAACTCGCTGACCCGGTCTACCCGCAGGCTCAAGCCTCCACGATATTCGTCGAAACTGAGATTGCCCTCCATGACCAGAATGCGATCAACGGCCAGCAGTTGCTGGTACTCATCAAAGGCATCGGAAAACAGCGTCGCCTCGATACGCCCGGAGCGGTCGTCGAGCAGCACATTGGCCATCATGCCACCACGTTGGGTCTGGCGTTTGTTGACCGATACCACCAGACCGGCGACCACTACTCGCTGGCTGCGGCGATATTTGCTGTCGCTTTTTTCAATCGACAAGCCAGCAATACGCGAGGTAACCACATGGCCGAGTTCGTCATAATAGCGGTCGATCGGGTGGCCGGTCAGATACAGCCCGAGCGTTTCCTTCTCGCCCTGCAGGCGCAGCTTGTCGTCCCACTCGTCGCTATCGGATGGCACCACCTGCAGATCGGGTTTGTTGACGGTATCCAGATCCTGCATGCCGAACAGGTCGTTCTGACCGGTGGCCTGTAAGGACTGGTGCTGCTCGGCCATTTTCAATGCCAGCGGCAACTGCGCCATGAGGGTGGCGCGATTGGCACCGAGATCATCGAGCGCACCGGCACGAATCAGGGACTCCAGTACCCGTCGGTTGAGTTTTTTCAGGTCGATGCGGTTGCAGAAATCAAACAGGTCACGGTACTGACCAGAGTCTTTGCGTGTCTCGACGATGCTTTCAATGGCGGATTCACCGACGCCCTTGATCGCGCCGAGACCGTAAATGATGCGGTTGCTGCTGTCGGTGGTGAACATGAATTCGGAATCGTTGACCTGTGGTGGCATCACTTCGAGTTTCATCGAACGGCATTCCTCGATCAGTGTCACCACCTTGTCGGTGTTGTCCATATCCGCCGATAGCACGGCCGCCATGAACGCCGCCGGGTAATGCGCTTTCATCCACATGGTCTGGTAGGACACCAGCGCATAGGCCGCAGAGTGCGACTTGTTAAAGCCGTAACCGGCGAACTTTTCCATCAGGTCAAAGATGTATTTGGCCGTTTCTTCCTCGACGCCGTTGGCCACCGCGCCCTTGCGGAAAATCTCGCCCTGTTTGGCCATCTCCTCGGGTTTTTTCTTACCCATGGCGCGACGCAGCAGGTCGGCGCCGCCAAGCGAGTATCCGGCCAGTACCTGCGCGATCTGCATGACCTGCTCCTGGTAC
>JASFVP010000054.1:0-24426 GCA_050049775.1 Chromatiales bacterium | reverse complement strand
GTGATAGACCGGGAAGTCGGGGCAGGCAGAAAGCTGTTTTTGCCGCTGATCTGACGGAATTGAGCAGGCCATCGTTGAACATGAGGCGGATGAGCCTAACTGCCAAGGTATGTTGTTGGTGTAACAACAGGTTTGTGAACAGGTGTCCCCTTTATTGCTGTGGATGAAATGGCGTTGAGGGAGGCCATTGTCATGGCGCTGACACCGGAGCAACGCGAAGCCACTGATTTCAACATGATTAATCCATTAAGTAACTGATTTCAATAGTATTATTCAACCACTCAAGAAGCCCCGATGAATCAATCCTCTGTTCCGCAAATCGGCTTTGTCAGTCTCGGCTGTCCCAAGAATCTGGTGGACTCCGAACGCATCCTCACCCAGCTGCGGAGTGAGGGATATGGCCTGTCGAGCGGTTATGACCAGGCCGATCTGGTGGTGGTGAATACCTGTGGTTTCATCGACTCAGCAGTTGAGGAGTCTCTTGAGGTGATCGGCGAGGCGCTGGCGGAAAACGGTCGCGTCATTGTCACCGGCTGCCTGGGCGTGCGTGAAGACGAGATTCGTCGGGCGCATCCGGCTGTACTGGCTGTGACCGGGCCGCATGCCTATGAAGAAGTCATGACGGCCATCCATTTGCACAGTCCGGCGCCGCATGACCCGAAAACCGATTTGTTGCCGGCGGCCGGCCTGAAGCTGACCCCCAGGCACTATGCCTATCTGAAAATTTCGGAAGGCTGTAATCACAGCTGTAGTTTCTGCATCATCCCGGACCTACGTGGCCCGCTGGTCAGTCGACCGATTGGCGAGGTGCTGCAGGAAGCGGACAACCTGGTGCAAAGCGGTGTGCGTGAGTTATTGGTCGTTTCGCAAGATACCAGCGCCTACGGCCTTGACCTGAAATACCGTCCGGACTTTTACCAGGGCCGGCCGCTGGCGACACGTATCCAGACGCTGGCGCAGGAATTGTCACAACTGCAGGCCTGGGTGCGACTGCATTATGTTTATCCCTATCCGCACGTTGATGACCTGATTCCGCTGATGGCGGCCGACAACAATCTGTTGCCTTATCTGGATATGCCGTTACAGCACGGTAGTGAGAAGATCCTGCGCCTCATGAAGCGCCCGGCGGCCACCGAAAAAGTGCTCGACCGTATCGCGGCCTGGCGCCGCCAATGCCCGGAGCTGACGTTACGCAGCACGTTCATCGTCGGCTTCCCGGGTGAAACAGAACAGGATTTTCAGCAGTTACTGGATTTCCTGCGCGAGGCCCGGCTCGATCGGGTCGGCTGCTTTACCTATTCGCCGGTCGCCGGCGCCCAGGCCAATGCCTTGCCGGATCAAGTGCCGGAAGAGGTCAAACAGCAGCGTTTTGAACAATTCATGCAGGTGCAGGCGGAAATCAGCGCACAACGCTTACAACAGAAAATCGGCCGGAAAATGATTGTGCTGGTCGATGAGGTACACAGCGATCATTTGCTGGCGCGCTCGGCGGCAGATGCACCGGAAATCGATGGCAATGTCATCATTAATGGTGGCTGGGATGCGCAGCCAGGCGATTTCATCGAGGTGCAAATCCAGGCTGCCGATGCGCACGATCTGTTTGCCGAGGTGACTGACGAATAAGCTATCAGGAGCTTGACCGCTGCATGGCCATGCGCAGGGATTCCGCCAACATTTCAATCGACTCGCCATGCTCGCCTACCAGCGCAAAGCTGCCTCGCGCCAATGGGTAGATGTTGCCAGTAAAACGCTCGGATCGTACCGCCACTGTTTGGGTGGTGGCTTCGTTGGGCATCAACAATAACGTGACCGGCCCTGTCTGACCTTCAACAATCAGATGCAGGCCATAACCGGTGCGCAGCCAGCATTTTTCCACATAGGTGATTTTCTGTTTGAGTGTCTGCAGGTAACCGCCGTCAAAGTCGGCGCTGAGCCGGGCCAGGCGACCGGCATTGACCTGCAACCGGTTATCCAGCTGGTTTACTTCATGTTCGATGTGCGCCAGCACAAACTTCGGTAGCGATTGGATTTGCACGACCTGGAACAGGTACACGGCGGAGCTGATGACAAGCAGCAAGCTGGCGGCGAGCGAATATTTCAGCCAGGCACGTTTTTTACGTTGTTGCTGGCGTGTGCGCGCCTCCTGCAACAGTCTGGTTGGAAGCTCGGGCGGCGTAGGCGTATTCAGGGCGTCAATCAGCTGTTTTTCAAACTGCATGGCCTGCTGGTATGCGGTTTCGCAGGCACTGCAGCTTCGCCGATGCTGGTGAAAAGCCTCGTCCTGGTTATGGGGTTGCTGCAGCAACAGTGTTTTAAAATCTTCACAATTCATCACTTCACTCGATAGGTTTCCCGCCTGGCAGATAGAGTAGCAGCCGAGCTGACAGATAGGACCCGTATCGTCCGGGAATTCTTTCAAAAAGCTACTTGGGCCGTTCTGCCCGACACGGCTAAAATGTGTCATGAGTTTGATTCGCCGCCATACGTTGGAATACCAGCCCGATAGTAGCCTCCTGTTTAGCAGAATTTTGCATCTGCCCTGGGCGCAGTTTCTCGACAGCTGCAATACAGGCGCAGAGCGCGGTCGTTATGACATCCTGGTGGCCGATCCCTACCTGACTTTGACCGGCACTCAGGGGCAGTTCACGCTCACCCGACAGGACGGTTCTTCGAAAAGCTTGCAGGGTGACGCCTTTACGCTCATCCAGCAATTGCTCGAAGAGCCGCTGGAACCGATTGATGGCTTGCCGTTTGCCGGAGGCGCGCTGGGCTACCTGGCCTATGATCTCGGCGCAGAACAGTATCGTCTGGCTGAGCAGGCGGAGATCAGCGCCATGCCGTCGCTGGCTTTGGGTTTTTATGACTGGGCCGTGGTGGTGGATCATCAGAAAGCCTGCAGCACGCTGGTTTCGTCCGGGCGGGGCGAGTTGTCGCAGGAGCGATGGCAGGAACTGGTGGCCTTGTTGAGCGCCCCGGCAATAACGCAGCAGATGCCAGCTGGACTGCAATTACAGTCAGAGCTGGTGGTCGATGCCGATCGCTCCGGCTATGAAACCGCCTTTCAACGCATTCAGCATTATCTGCTCGAAGGCGACTGTTACCAGGTCAATTACGCGCGCTGTTTCCGCGCGAGCTGTGCGGGCAATGCCTGGCCGGATTACCTGCGCTTGCGCCGGCAAAATCCGGTGCCATTTGGCGCTTTTCTGAACCTGCCGTTTAGCCAGGTGGTCAGTGCCTCACCGGAACGTTTTCTGGCGGCGCGCAACGGTCGGGTCGAAACGAGGCCGATCAAGGGGACACGGCCGAGATCGGCTGACCCGAAGCAGGATCAACAATATCGTGACGAGCTGCAACACAGTCAGAAAGACCGCGCCGAAAATCTTATGATTGTGGATTTGCTTCGGAACGATCTCGGCAAGAGCTGTAAGCCGGGCAGCATCCAGGTGCCGGAGCTGTTCCAGGTAGAAGCCTATCCGACGGTATTTCACCTGGTCAGCAGCGTGACCGGGGAATTGCAGTCGGACAAGACCGTGCTGGACTTATTGCGTGGCTGTTTCCCGGGCGGATCGATCACCGGTGCGCCGAAAAAACGCGCCATGGAAATCATTGCAGAGCTGGAACGCTATAAACGTGGCATTTATTGTGGCGCCATTGGTTATATCGGCTTTGACGGGCAGATGGACATGAACATCGCTATTCGCACCATGACGGTCAGCGCCGGCCGGCTGTGCTTTTGGGCCGGCGGTGGCATTGTCGCCGATTCCCGGGTGGACGCCGAGTTTCAGGAAACCATCGACAAGGCAGCGGCTTTCCTGCGCCTGCTCGGCCTGGCCGATGGGCCCGGCTGATTATTCCTGTTCCGTTTCTTTGAGCTTGTCGTAGAAATAATTAGTCGCGGCGACAAAGCCGTCAATGCTGCCGCAGTCAAAGCGTTGGCCCTTGAATTTGTAGGCCAGCACCATGTTGCGTTGCGCCTGGATTTTTAGCGCATCGGTGATCTGTAGCTCGCCATTCTTGCCGGGTGGTGTTTCGCGCAGGATATCGAAAATGTCCGGGGTCAGAATGTAACGACCGATGATAGCCAGATTCGATGGCGCATCTTCGGGCGCCGGCTTTTCCACCATATCGTTGATGACGAAAATGTTGTCTTCGAGTTCCGAGGCGGAAATCACGCCGTATTTGTAGGTTTCCTCGACCGGTACTTCCTCGATGGCGACCACGCTGCAGCGGTATTTTTCGTAAACTTTCGCCATTTGGGTCAATACGCTTTCACCTTCATTGACGCACAAATCGTCTGCCAGCACCACGCCGAACGGTTCCGGGCCGATCAGGGTTTCACCAGTGAGAATCGCATGGCCCAGGCCTTTCATTTCGACCTGGCGCGTGTAGGAAAAGGTGCAGTTGTCGATCAATGCGCGGATGTCTTCGAGCAAGCCTTCCTTGCTGGTGCCGCTGATCTGATGTTCAAGTTCGTAATTGATGTCGAAATGATCCTCAACCGCGCGCTTGCCACGACCGGTGACGATTGCGATCTGGTGCATGTCGGCACTGAGCGCTTCCTCAACACCGTACTGGATCAATGGTTTGTTCAGGATGGGCAGAACTTCCTTGGGCATGGATTTGGTGGCAGGCAGAAAACGTGTGCCATAGCCGGCCGCGGGGAACAGACATTTGCGGATCATGATATTTCCTTGGTTGCTTATAAATTCGTCAGCCAGGTGGGTGAATTGTCCCGGTTCAGGATGTTTTTATCAAGTAACCACTGGCGAGCGTCGTCGGCGTCGTTATCAAACCAGGCTCGCGCCGAGCCGAGTCGAAAGCTGTAACCCCAGTCATCCATGTCCTGCATCATACGCTGTTGCGAGCTGCCATCGATGAAATCCGCCAGCAGGATTTGCAGGTAACAAACGGCATTTTCCTCAGCGTAATCACCGCCGGCGTCGGTATGCAATTGCTGACGGCGCGCTTGATCCATGCAGATATAATGACAGGTTTCGTGCAGGGCGGAATGCACCGGCGTATCCGGGCGCACGTACAAGGTCGAGTCGATCAGGCCGGCTTCGCTGTCGCCCCAGTGAGAACCGGGAATGGCCTGCTGTAAGGGCACCATGTGTAATTGCATGGCGTAACGTGCCAGCAATCGGACCAGGCTGTTATCCTGTAATTCGGCTATTTGTTGCACCTGCATGACAAATACATCACCGCCGGGTGATTGCGGTGTTTCGTAGGATTGCGGTAAAAGGTTCATAATAACCAATTCGACAACAGCGGAGGAATCTTTATGTTCAGCAGTAAAAAAGCGCTTGTGGTTGCTTTTTGTATAATGAGTGGCGGTGCTATGGCCCAGCAGCCTGACGAGCAACAGGCCAGAGCCCTGGCGATGCAACTGGGCAAGTCCCTGAAAACCACGTTGCAAAGCGCCATGAAAAACGGCGGCCCGGTGGCGGCAATTGAAGCCTGCAATACCTCGGCGCCGGTGATCGCCGAGCAGATTTCCGGTGAATCGGGCTGGTCGGTTGGCCGCACCAGTCTCAAATTGCGCAACCGTAATAATGCGCCGGATGCCTGGGAAATGGCCGTGTTGCAGCAGTTTGAGCAACGCAAGGCTGCGGGCGAATCTCCGAAGACACTGGAATACAGTGAAGTGATAGAAAAAGATGGTGTGCCCAGTTTCCGTTTTATGAAAGCCATTCCCACCGCTGAGGTCTGCCTGAACTGCCATGGGGGTGCGGTCAAGGATGAGGTTGCCGCCAAGCTGGATCAGCTCTATCCGGGCGACCAGGCGCGGGGGTTTCAGCTGGGTGATTTGCGCGGCGCCTTTACGCTCAGCAAGCCGCTTTAATCCGATATGTTTGAGATCCGCGATTTTCATCACGCCAGCCTGATTGTCAGCAGCACGGACAAGGCCTTACAGTTTTATGTCGGTCTGCTCGGTCTGCAGCAGGATGAAAATCGCCCGGATCTCGGCTATCCGGGCGCCTGGTTGCAGGTCGGGGCGCAACAGATCCATTTGCTGGAATTGCCTAATCCGGACCCACTGGAAAACCGGCCGCAACACGGCGGTCGCGACCGGCACCTGGCGTTTCACGTGGCCGATCTGGATGCGCTGGCCGGGAAACTCGATGCCGCAGGCGTGGTCTACAGTTTTAGCAAGTCGGGTCGCAAGGCGCTTTTTTGTCGCGACCCGGACGCCAATGCGCTCGAGTTTATCGAAACAACAATCTGATTCTCGCAGCTGCTGCGGATAAAGGCTGTTGTGTATAATGGCTGACCAAAATATTTTGCCACTGCAGGGGGAGCAAGTATGCCATTTTGCCGGACATACAAGGCGGTTATCGCTTTTTTTCTGATCAGCATTTTTGCCGCGGCACCGGTGCTGGCCCATGACCAGCCAGTCAAAACCACGGTGGTGGAAGGCCGGTTTGTTGAAATCCTGTCGGCGGTCAAACAGGCCATTCAGGGTCGTGGTATTAATATCGCCCACACCTTACCGGCCAGTGCCATGTTATCGCGCACCGGTCCGGCGTACGGCATCAACGATCACGTCTATGCACACGCCGAGTCGATCGAATTCTGCAGTGCCAAAATTTCACACAAGCTGGCCAAAGCCAATCCGGAGAACATCATTTTGTGCCCGTTCACCATCAGTGTTTACGTGTTGTCATCCGACCCTGAACACGTAAGGCTGTCTTATCGCGTCCCTTTTACCAGAGAAGATGATGCATCTCAGGAAGCGATTACCGAAATGGAAGAACTGGTCTCGGGTATTGTTGCCGAGGCGGCCGACTGGTAAGTCATCACCGGGAATTCGTTCCAGGGAGGCAACGTGATCAAGCAACAGCTGACGCAATTTTTCCAGCTGTGTCGTCGCAATAAACTGCTCACTGCGGTTGTTATTGCACTTGCCTTGCTATTACTGGTGCTGGTGTCAACACCGCATCTGATCGCCTATGAGTTCAAGAAATGGGTACTGGCCAATGGCGGCGATGCGGTTACGGTTGAGAATGTCGATTTCAATCCTTTCACGGCCAAACTGGCATTGGAAAACATCAGTATTGAACGTGCCGGAGAAAAGCCTTTTCTGTTGCCACAGCTGAACCTGCATGCCGTATGGAGCAGTTTGTTTCAACGCAAACTTGTTTTCAACAGCATCAGCATTGATGGCGTACGCCTGGAAATCAATCAAACCGATCCGCAGCAGTCGCACGTAGGCGGCATTTTGTTGCATCGCCTGCTCAATGGCGAGCCCGAGCCGGAACCACAAGCGGATGACAAACCCTGGCGTATCCTGCTCAAAACGGTGGAACTGGATGATATTGAAATCATCTATCAACAGGCGCCGCTGCGCTCGGTGCTGAAAATCGAGCAATTACGACTGAATGGCCTGGACAGTCATCCCGATGCCGCGCAGGCCGAGATTGAATTCGCCGGCGCACTGGATGCCGCTCCGGTGAAAATCAGCGGCCAGATGGCGCTGTTTGCCAAGCAGCCGTCATTCCAGGGGAACATTGTCGTCGAGAGTCTGGACATTCATCCGTATGCCGCTTTCGCCTCTGAGCAGCTCAAGGCACTGGAGTCGCACGTCAGCATCGACAGCCAGCTGGATTTCAAACAGGTTAGCGCGGGTCAGTTTCATGTCAAACAGCAAGGGAAATTTGCACTCGCCGACAACGCCTGGGCCGATGACCAGATAAAACTCAATAGCAAGCTACTCGACTGGCAAGGCAATCTCGATATTGAAACGGGTCATGCGCAGGCATTCTCCATGCGCGCGGATGGCCAACTGGGCAGCCGGCAGTTACAGCTCAGTAACCGGGAGCCTGGCCTGCAGCTTGGGCATGCGGCGCTCGACTGGCAGGGCGTGGTCAATCTGACACAGCAGCCGGACCAGCAACTCGGTGCTGCAATCAAGGCGATGCAGTTGACGCTGGATCATGTTGTCGTCAACAGCGCAGACAAGCAACAATTGCTCAAGCTGGGGCAAATCAGCCTCCGGCAGCTGGATATGCCAAACCTGCAACAGATCAGCCTTGCTGCAGCCGAGCTGTCTGATGTGACAATCGGCTCACCGCAGAAAATTGCCGAGGCAGGCGTTGAGCTGGCTGGGTTCGCCGGTTACGGTAAATTGCAGTTCGAAGCGATGCAATATTCGGCGGCGGATGGCATCAGCATTCAACGCATTTTGCAGCAGGATATGCAGGTGTTGCTGGAGATGGGCGAATCCGGTGAGTGGAATTTCCAGCCGTTCCTGAATGCCCTTGAGCAGCTGACAGCAACCGATGCAGAGGCAGCGCCGCAACAGCCGGTCGTCAGTGAAGCCGCGGATGACAACATGCATGTAGTGATTGATAAATTTGTCATTGGTGAAAACAGCCGCTTGTATTTTGTTGACCGCAGTGCGGCAAAACCACTGATACAGCGGATCACCATCCAGCAGGCACAGCTGCAACCGATCAATACGGCACAGCCGGATGTCGTGGGTAAATTGCTGCTGAAAGCGGTGCTTGGTGAGGACGCCATACTCGACGTCAATGGTGATGTTGCCGTGTTTGCCGCTGATCCCACCTTCGATCTCAAGGCGACCATCCAGAACCTGTCGTTGCTGCCTTATAGCCAATACATGGAAAAAAGTTTCGGTTATGAAGTCGACTCCGGCGAACTCAATGCTGATATCTCCGTCGCCGCCAGCAAGGGGCAGCTCAAGGCGAGCAACGAGCTGGTGTTGCAGCAGCTCGACATCAAGGCGTTATCGCCCGAACAACTTGAGCAACTCGGGGCCAAACTCAACAGTGGCCTGGAAAGTGGTTTGTCGATGTTGAAAGACAAGAATGACACCATCAAGCTGTCGGTGCCGGTGGAAGGTGCTCTTAATGATCTGAAAGTCGATCCCAGTGACATCATCAATCAGGCGCTCGGCAGTGCCTTGAAGCGCGGCGCCAAGACCTATTTTGCCGCGGCTCTGTTTCCGTTTGGCACCCTGCTGGTGGTCGCCGATATGGCCACCGATAAGGCCATGCGGGTGACACTGGATCCGGTGTTTTTCGAAACCACCAGCAGCAGTATGGATAGCAAATACCGGGATTATCTCGACAAGGTGGCTGGCATATTGCGTGACAAGCCGGAAATTTTCGTCAAGGTCTGTGGTGTGGCCGTAACAGCGGATCGTCAGCAGTTAGTGGATTCGCTGCAACAGGCGCATCAGAAAAAATTGGCTGAACAGCAAGCGAAGGCGGGTGAGTCTGAACAAAAGGCGGATGCAGAATCCTTTGTCGTACCGGAAGAGCAATTGGCAACACAGCTGAAAGCGCTCGCCAAACAGCGTGCCAGTACGGTGGAGAATTATTTGATTGAGCAAAACAAGGTTTCGACCCAGCGTCTGATTCAATGCCAGCCGAAGCTGGATCTGGATAAAGCCGATGCACGGGGCAGGACCGAGTTGAGTCTGTAGCGGTTTTGCGAAAAATCACACCAGGCTGAATTCATTCAGCCGCGGTTCAGTTTGACTTTCATACACTTTAATCAGCCTCAATAAGAGGCGTCAAACAGATTAAGGTGAAATCATGAGAACTTTATTCCAACCGAAATTGATTTTTGCGGCATTGCTGTCACTGAGCGCGCTGACTGTATCGACCACTACATTCGCACACCAGTCCGGCGATGGCTGGCAAAAGCACAGTTATCCATCGTCACATGGCCATAAGTACAAGCGCGATCTGTACAAAAAACATCGCCACCACAAACAACACCGCCATGCACGTCATCATCACAGGTACTACACTTCGCCACGTGTCTGGGAAAGACGACCGGATCACCGGGCTTATCGGCCCCATTACTACTATATTCCAGGCAGCAGCATCAGCCTGCACCTGTTCAGTGAATTGTGAAGCATCGTAATCAACCCGGCCTGAGGCCGGGTTTTTTGTTAGCGCAAACTGATTGCCGCCCTGACCATCTTGTGGTGTCACAACCTTGTTGTCTGTATGCTGATCACATCCAGGTTGTATAACCGCGGGACAATCCTGCCAACTGTTTATGAAGTATCAGCAAAATCTCCTGCTGGGCGCTGTTTTTATTTTACTCGCCGAGTTCTGCATGGCGACTATGGGCGCACTGGTCAAGGTACTGGGGCAGGCGTTGCCATATGAAATGGTGGTGTTCAGCCGTAACCTCATGGGGCTGCTGTTTTTACTGCCGATCCTGTTGCAGCAGGGTGTCAAGCAT
Organism: Chromatiales bacterium; assembly: GCA_050049775.1. Lineage (GTDB taxonomy): Bacteria > Pseudomonadota > Gammaproteobacteria > Chromatiales > Chromatiaceae > JABDQZ01. The sequence continues at coordinate 14,205 of JASFVP010000054.1, read as the reverse complement.
CTTGGCACAGACTGCTTGCGTTTCCATCTGCTCCGTTCACTGGCAGGTCTGTCGGCCATGTACTGTTTTTTTTATGCATTGATTCATTTGCCGTTGGCCGATGGCATGCTGCTGAAAATGACGGCGCCGTTGTTCATGCCCTTGATTGCGCTGCTGTGGATGGGCGAGGGCATCAGCCGCTGGAGCCTGTATGCTTTGCTGTTGGGTTTTGTGGGCGTCTGGATTGTGGTCGAGCCGGGCAGTGAGACCAACTGGATTGCCCTGGTCGGTCTGGCCGGCGGCCTGTTCGCCGCAATTGCCAAGGTGTCCATCCGGCGTCTGGCCAGAACCGAGCCGACCACCCGCATCGTTTTTTATTTTGCCCTGATCGGTACACTGGTATCGGCCGTTCCGGCTTTCTGGAGCTGGATGCAGCCTGGCTGGTATGACGTTGCCCTGTTACTGGCTGTCGGCCTGATCGGTACCGTTGGGCAATTGGCATTAACCCGCGGTTACAGTATCGCCAATGCCGGTACGGTGGCGCCTTTTACCTATTTCTCGGTGATTTTCGGGGGGCTGTTCGGTTATCTGTTCTGGGATGAAATACCCGATATGGCCTTTATCTCCGGCGCCGTGCTGATTGCCGTATCCGGCTTGTTGACGTTGAAGAAAAAACCGGCAGTGCTGGCGCAGGCCGACGCCATGACCGGTTGATCATGGCCTATTGCTGGGATAGCTCAATCACACCGCTGGCGGTCACCGTGACGGTCTGCTCACCGGCTTCGAAGCTGGGTGTGCTGACCGCTTTTTCCGCCATCAGCATGCCACGGCTTTGCATCATCGGTCGTGGTTGAAACTGTCCGCCGGTATTGATCGAAATATTCACGATCTGGTATTGCGAGCGGTTCATGGCCGCGGCGATTTGCTGGGCGCGCTGGTTGAACTGTTGCAACGCCATGGTGGTGAGTTTTTCGTGCACCTGCGTCAGTCGGTCGTGTGATACTAGGTAGCTGACGGACTGGGTCTGCAGTCTGGCCTGCAACTTGCCCATCAGCTTGCTCAGGGCATTGATGTTGCTACCGGCCAGCGACAGCGACTGGGAGACGCGCCAGCCGTCCTGTTTGCCTTTGGTGTAAATCGGACTGGTCTGGTAGTTCAGTGTTTGCACTTCAATGGCCGGATCGCGTTTTGCCGTGGTCACGGCCCAGTCGACAGCTTTATTGACTTCATCGGCCAGATCCTGCAGGTCACGCCCCCGGGCTTGCGCCTGCATGATGATTTGCATGCGGTCATTGCTGACGTCCTGTTCCGTTGATACCGAAAAACTGATCCGGTTATAGGTGACGGGTTCGTGAGCCTGACTGACAAGTGGTATCAGCATCAAGGCGAGTAACAGAAAGGGACGTGGCATTGTTTTCTCCGATTGTTGTTCATGCAATGACCCTGATGGGACGCTGCAGGCGGAAGTCCGTGCTCCAGTTGGCATTATGTCATGGAATCTGTGTCATTATGATAGCTGTCTGACAGTTTGGTTCCCGGTGAGCCATCGGCGTCAAAATGAATATGAAGACTGCATTCAAGGATTACTTTTCCGGTCACGCGTCCGACTACGCCAGATACCGACCGGATTATCCGACAGAGCTTTTTGGCTGGCTAGCGTCGCAATGCGCACAGCATGATATTGCCTGGGATTGTGCTGCTGGCAGTGGTCAGTCTGCGTTGCAGTTGGCGAAATATTTCAGCACCGTGATCGCCAGTGATGCGAGTCTGGCACAAATCAGCAGCAGTCATTCCGATCGGATTCAGCCGCTGGTTGCAACGGCCGAACACAGCGCATTGGCGACGGCGTCAATGGATCTGGTCACTGTCGCCCAGGCGCTGCACTGGTTTGATCTGCCGGCCTTTGTCGCGGAATTGCAGCGTGTGTTGAAACCGGGTGGAATCGTCGCGGTCTGGAGCTACAACCTGTTGCAGGTGGATTCGCAAGTCGATGAAGCCATTCAGTCTTTTTATGCTGATACGCTTGGCGACTACTGGCCGTTTGAGAGAAAAATGGTGGAAAACGGTTATGCCGATGTGCAGTTGCCGTTTGAAGAAATAGCGGCGCCCGTATTTCAGATGCACAAACAATGGGATTTGCGCCAGCTGATCGGCTATCTCAGTACCTGGTCGGCGGTGAAGCAATTCGAAATCCACCAGGGCTTCAATCCGCTTGAAACCCTGTATGAAGAGTTACGGATTTTGTGGCTGGACGAATCGGTCAAACGGGTTGTCTGGCCATTGACTTTGCGCGCTTGGCGAACATGAACGCGCTTCATTGCGGTATTAATTATTGCCTTGGTGGCGAATCGTCGATCGTGCCCGTATAATCGCGTTTTTTTCACGTGGCCTCTCGTAAGGGCCACCACTGGACTGGAGTAGAACATGCCTGTAGTCACACTTCCCGACGGATCCCAACGTCATTTCAAACAAGCGGTCACTGTGATGGATGTCGCCGCCGACATCGGTCCCGGCCTGGCCAAGGCCACGCTGGCCGGCAAGGTCGATGGCCAGATGCGCGATGCGTCTTTCCTGATCGACAAAGACAGCGAGCTGGCGATCATCACCGACAAGAGCGACGAGGCGCTGGAGCTGGTCCGCCACGATGCCGCGCACGTCATGGCGCAGGCGGTGCAGGAACTGTATCCGGGTACCCAGGTGACCATCGGGCCGGCCATTGAGGACGGCTTTTATTACGATTTTGCGCGTGAAGAACCGTTTTCACCGGCCGATCTGCAGAAGATCGAGGATCGCATGCGCGAGATCGTCGGCCGCAACCTGACCATCGAACGGGAGGTCTGGGACCGCGAGCAGGCGAAAAAGACCTTTGCCGACATTGGCGAAGACTACAAGGTACAGATCATCGAGGACATCATCCCGGAAGGTGAGGAAGTGTCCGTCTATCGCCAGGGCGACTGGTTTGATGTCTGCCGTGGCCCGCATCTGCCGAGCACCGGCAAGTTGCCCAAGGCGTTCAAGCTCATGAAGCTGGCCGGCGCTTACTGGCGAGGCGATTCCAACAACGCCATGTTGCAGCGTATTTACGGCACCGCCTGGCGCAATAAAAAGGAACTCAAGGAATATCTGCATCGCCTGGAGGAAGCCGAAAAACGCGATCATCGCAAGCTCGGCAAGGCGCTTGACCTGTTTCACAGCCAGGAGGAAGCGCCCGGCATGGTGTTCTGGCACGACAAGGGCTGGCAGATCTACCTGACTGTGCAGAACTATATCCGCGACAAGCTCAAGCATCACGGTTATCAGGAAGTGCATACACCGCAGGTCATCGATCGCAGCCTGTGGGAGAAGTCCGGTCACTGGGACAAGTTTCGCGACGACATTTTCACTACCGAAACCGAAGGTCGCATTTATGCAATCAAGCCGATGAACTGCCCGGCGCACATCCAGATCTACAACCACGGCCTGAAAAGTTACCGCGACCTGCCGTTGCGCCTGGCGGAATTTGGTTCCTGTCACCGCAACGAACCGTCGGGCACGCTGCACGGGCTGATGCGTGTGCGCAATTTCGTACAGGACGACGCGCACATTTTCTGTACCGAAGACCAGATCCTGTCCGAGGTACTGGCGTTTACCGACCTGCTGTTCGAGGTGTACAAGGATTTCGGTTTTGACGACGTCCTGATCAAACTCTCGACCCGGCCGGAAAAACGCGTCGGCTCCGACGCAACCTGGGACAAGGCCGAAAAAGCGCTGGAAGACGCGCTCAATGAGCGCGGCCTGGAATGGGGGCTGCAACCGGGTGAGGGTGCATTTTACGGCCCGAAAATCGAATTTTCGCTGCGTGACTGCCTCAACCGTGTCTGGCAGCTCGGCACCATCCAGCTGGATTTTTCCATGCCGGAACGCCTCGGCGCGCACTACATCGCCGAGGACAACAGCAAGCGCGTACCGGTCATGTTGCACCGCGCCATCCTCGGTTCTCTGGAGCGATTCATCGGTATTCTGATCGAACATTACGCCGGCGCGCTGCCGCTGTGGCTGGCGCCGGTACAGGTCATGGTCATGAATATCACCGACAAACAGGCCGATTTTGTGCGTGAAACGGTCAAATCTTTGCAAAATAACGGCTTACGGGCAGATTTTGACTTGAGAAACGAGAAAATCGGTTTTAAAATCCGCGAGCATACTTTGCAAAAGGTTCCCTATCTGCTGGTGATCGGCGATCGGGAAGCTGAAAACGGCGCGGTCGCTGTGCGTACCCGTAGCGGTGAAGATCTGGGCGTGATGTCGCTGCCCGACTTCATTGCACATATGCAGGCACAAATAGCGAGCCGCACATGACGAAGCTTGTTCGGGTCTGGTGACCGAGCAGGCTTTTCATTTTTTTTGGAGGAACTGCTTATCTCTAAGTTAAACAAGCGTAATCGGATTAATGACGATATTACCGCCGGGGAAGTCAGACTGATTGGCGCTGACGGGGAACAAATCGGCATCGTCAGTATCGAAGACGCACTGGAAGCCGCCGATCAGGCAAAACTGGATCTGGTGGAGATTGTCCCGAATGGGGAACCGCCAGTCTGCCGCATTATGGATTACGGCAAATTTTTGTTTGATCAGAAAAAGCAGAAACAGATTGCCAAGAAAAAGCAGAAGCAGGTCCAGATCAAGGAGATCAAGTTTCGTCCGGGCACCGATATCGGGGACTACAACATCAAATTGCGTAATTTGATCAAGTTCCTGCAGGCCGGTGACAAAACCAAAGTGACCATGCGTTTTCGTGGTCGTGAGCACGCCCACCGTGAAATCGGCCTGGAACTGCTCAAGCGGGTTGAAAATGATTTGGCCGAGTACGGCCAGGTGGAGCAGCAGCCGCTGATGGAAGGACGTCAGATGGTGATGGTGCTGGCACCAAAGAAGCACTAGACAGATTTTATTGTGGTGGCCGGGCCAATGGGCATTGCCTGGGCCACCCTTAACTCAAGCAAGTACAGGAGAAAAAAATGCCAAAGATTAAAACCAACCGTGGCGCTGCCAAACGGTTTACCAAAACTGCTGGTGGCATCAAACGCAACCAGTCTCATCGTCGTCATATTCTGACCAAGAAAAGCACCAAGCGTAAGCGTCAGCTGCGCGCAGCTTCCATGCTGCACAAGGCCGATGTTGGTATGGCGCGTCGTATGATGCCATACGCCTGATTGATAGAGGAGACTGAGACATGCCAAGAGTAAAACGTGGTGTAACGGCACATGCCCGTCACAAAAAAGTACTGGATGAAGCCAAGGGTTATTACGGTGCGCGCAGTAAAGTCTATCGCGTCGCCAAGCAGGCGGTCATCAAGGCCGGTCAGTATGCCTATCGCGACCGTCGCCAGAAAAAACGTCAGTTCCGCGCCCTGTGGATTGCCCGTATCAATGCGGCAGCACGCATGAACGGTATTTCCTACAGCCGCATGATGGACGGCCTGAACAAGGCCAACATCGAAGTGGATCGTAAAATGCTTGCCGATATTGCCGTGCATGATGCGGCAGCATTTACCGCGCTGGCTGAACAGGCCAAGGCTGCACTCTCAAGCTAGAGTTTCGTCGGTCTGCCGGTTTGCAAATACCGGCAGGCTGGGCGAATACAGAAGAGGGAAAGGCCTAGTGTGTCGCTACACTAGTGTTCTTTCCCTTTTTTGTTGTGGCCGTATCGGCGGCAATAGCGGATGATCCAGCAATCACAGGTTTGACAAGCAGACATGAGCAGCGAATTAGAAACAGTTCTTCAACAGGCCCTCGAGAAAGTAGCCGCAGCGGATGCCTTGCGCGCTCTGGATGAGGTACGTGTCGCCTATCTGGGCAAAGCCGGGGCCTTTACCGAGCAGCTCAAGCAACTGGGTAAATTACCCAAGGAAGAGCGGCCGCAGGCCGGTCAGCTGATCAACCAGGCCAAGCAACAATTGCAGCAGGCCATTGAGCAACGCAAGGCGGAACTCGAACAGGCGGCATTAAATCAACGTCTGGCCTCGGAAACCATCGATGTCACCTTGCCGGGACGAAACAGCAACAGCGGCGGCCTGCATCCGGTGACACGTACCATCGAGCGCATCGAGCGCCTGTTCGCCAATGCCGGTTTCAGTGTCGCCGAAGGACCGGAAATCGAGGACGACTATCACAACTTCGAAGCGCTCAACATTCCGGAACATCACCCGGCGCGCGCCATGCACGATACTTTTTATTTCGATGAGCATTTGCTGCTGCGCACGCACACCTCGCCGGTGCAGATTCGTGTCATGGAGCACGCCGAACCACCGCTCAAGGTGATTGCACCCGGGCGGGTGTATCGCTGCGATTCGGACCTGACGCACACACCGATGTTTCATCAGGTGGAAGGCTTTCTGGTTGATGAGCATGTCACTTTCGCTGACCTGAAAGGCATCATCCATGATTTCCTGCAGGGCTTTTTTGAACAAGACCTGAAAGTCCGGTTTCGGCCATCGTATTTCCCGTTTACCGAACCTTCGGCCGAAGTCGACATCGAGTGTGTCATGTGTGGCGGTGCAGGCTGTCGCGTTTGCAGCCAGACCGGTTGGTTGGAAGTGCTTGGCTGCGGCATGATTCATCCGCAGGTCATGCAGCACGTCAATATCGACAGCGAAAAATACACTGGGTATGCGTTCGGCATGGGCGTCGAGCGCCTGGCGATGTTGCGTTATGGCGTCAACGATTTGCGCCTGTTTTTCGAAAACGATTTGCGTTTTTTGAGGCAGTTTGCATAAAACATTTTTCGTAGCGGGCACACTTCGGCTTTCTTGCGGAAGCCTGATGTGTCTCAGTGATGGCTGCGTTTTAGAGATTTAATAAAGGTAACAAAATGCGTTTTAGCGAAAGCTGGCTGCGTGAATGGGTCAATCCCGATATCAGCACTCAGGAACTGGCTGACCAGCTCAGTATGGCGGGTCTGGAAGTCGATTCTGTAGAGACGGCGGCGCCTTTGTTTAATGGCGTGGTGGTCGGTGAAATCCTGTCTCGTGAACCGCATCCGGATGCCGATAAACTCGGTGTTTGCCAAGTCAATGTTGGTGGCGATGAAAACCTGCAGATCGTCTGTGGCGCCAGCAATGCCGCGGCTGGCATGAAAGTGCCTGTGGCAACCGTAGGCGCCAAACTGCCTGGTGATTTCAAAATCAAGAAAGCCAAGCTGCGCGGTGTGCAATCGCTGGGCATGATCTGCTCGGCCGCCGAACTTGGCCTGGCCGAAAGTGCGGATGGCATCCTGCCGCTGGCAGCAAGCGCCAAAGTGGGTGAAGACTTTCGTGATTTCATGGCGCTCGACGATGCCCTGATCGAAGTCGACCTGACACCGGATCGTGGTGACTGTCTGAGTCTGGCGGGTATTGCGCGTGAGGTCAGTGTCATCAATGCGGCCGCATTGCATGAAGTGCAGATCGCCGATGTCGATGCCGCGATCGAAGATGCCTTTCCAGTCGAAGTGCAGGCAGCTGAAGCCTGTCCGCGATATTGCTGTCGTATTGTGCGCGGCATCCATGTCGCCGCCGAAACGCCGACATGGATGGTGGAAAAATTACGCCGTGGCGGAATTCGTGCGATCAATCCGGTGGTGGATGTCACCAATTACGTCATGCTGGAACTGGGCCAGCCGATGCACGGTTTTGACCTGGCCAATCTCGAGCAGGCTATTGTCGTGCGTATGGCACAGCCGGGCGAAAAACTGGCATTGCTCGACGGCAGTGAAATTGAACTGACGCCGGACTCCCTGGTCATCGCTGACAAAAACAAACCCCTGGCGCTGGCCGGTATCATGGGCGGTGAGTTTTCCGGTGTCAGTGACAGCACAACCGACGTGCTGCTGGAGTCAGCTTTTTTTGCACCGCTGGCGATTACCGGCAAAGCTCGCAGTTACGGTTTGCATACCGACTCATCGCATCGTTTCGAACGCGGCGTCGACTGGCAATTGCAGGTCAAAGCGCTGCAGCGCGCCACGGCATTGCTGCTGGAAATTTGTGGTGGCAAAGCGGGGCCGGTGGTGGAAGTGGTCTCGCAGCCGGATCTGCCGCAACAGGCCGAGATTCATCTGCGCAGCCAGCGTGTCGAGCAGATTCTCGGCGTCAAAATCGAAGATGAACGTATTGCCGACATTCTGGCAAGACTGGGCATGCAACTCGAGTCTGCCGATGAAGGTTGGCGTGTGCTGCCGCCGAGCAGCCGCTTTGATATCGGTATCGAAGTGGACCTGATCGAGGAAATCGGTCGCATCTACGGTTACGAGAATATCCCGACGCTGCGTTCGATAGCGGTGCAGGACATGCACCCGCAAAAGGAAAATCACTTTGACCTGTTGCGTGCCAAACGTCTGTTGGTGGCGCGCGATTACCAGGAAACCATCACCTATAGTTTCATCAGCCCGGAAATGGCGGAGTTACTCACGCCGGGTGAGCAGCGCATTGAACTGGCCAATCCGATCTCGGCCGATATGGCGATCATGCGTGGCACTCTGTGGGCCGGGCTGGTGCAGGCCATGCAGCACAATATTGCCCGGCAGCAGAACCGTATTCGCTTGTTCGAATCCGGCTTGAGCTTTCGTCAGCATGAGCAGATCGAGCAAAAGCCGATGCTGGCCGGTCTGGTGAGCGGAACGTTGCAGGCCGAACAGTGGGATGCCAGCAAGCGTGATGTCGATTTTTATGATCTCAAAGGCGATCTTGAAGCGGTGCTGGCGCTGACCAGTGACGTCGGCAGTTTTGCTTTTGTTGCCGCGGAGCATCCGGTATTGCATCCGGGGCAGTCCGCACAGATCGTGCGCAATGGTGAAGCCATCGGCTGGATCGGTATGCTGCATCCGGAGCTGGAGAAGAAGCTAAAACTTGATTCGCACACTTACCTGTTCGAAGTCGAACTCGACGCGGTGGCCGAAGGCCGTCTGCCGAAATTTGAGCCGCTGTCGCGATTCCCGTCGATTCGCCGCGATCTGGCGCTGGTAATGGACAAACAGCTGGCTTTTGCTAGTGTTGAACAGTGCGTCAGGGCGGCGTCACCGGCAATTATTAAAGACATTCGTTTATTTGATGTCTATACTGGGGAAAATATAGATTCAGGTCTAAAAAGTCTTGCTTTGAGCTTGATTTTACAGGATTCTTCCCGGACACTTACCGACGAGGAAGTAGAAGGCGCAACCACGAAAATCCTGACGGCGCTTTCCTCCGAACTGAATGTGGAACTGAGAGACTGAAACGATGGCACTCACAAAAGCTGACATGGCGGAACGCCTTTTTGAGGAGCTCGGGCTGAACAAACGCGAAGCCAAGGAAATGGTGGAAAAGTTTTTTGAAGTCATCCGTACCTCACTGGAAAACGGTGAGCAGGTGAAGTTGTCCGGCTTCGGCAACTTTGATCTCAGGGAAAAAAAGCAACGCCCGGGTCGTAACCCGAAAACCGGCGAGGAAATTCCGATTTCCGCGCGCCGTGTTGTGACCTTCAAAGCCGGACAAAAACTAAAACAACGAGTTGAGGCATATGCTGGATCCAGGGAACAGTAGTAGTAACGACAACCTGCCCGCCATCCCGGGCAAGCGTTATTTCACCATTGGCGAAGTCAGCGAACTCTGTGAGGTCAAGCCTCACGTGCTGCGCTACTGGGAGCAGGAGTTTCCGCAACTCAAGCCGGTGAAACGCCGCGGTAATCGTCGTTATTACCAGCGCCATGACGTACTCATGATCCGCCAGATTCGTAGCCTGCTGTACGAGCAGGGCTTCACCATTGGCGGTGCGCGCCAGCAGCTCAACAGCGAAGACGCCAAGGTCGACCAGAACCAGAGCCAGCAGATCATCAAACAGCTGTGTGGCGAACTCGAAGAAGTCCTGCACATCCTCAAACGCTAATTGCTAAATCCGGCATAACTGCCTAGAATGCGCGTTCGTTTTTTCGGAGCGTAGCGCAGCTTGGTAGCGCACCACAATGGGGTTGTGGGGGTCGAAGGTTCAAATCCTTTCGCTCCGACCAGTTTGAATCGTGTTCAAGCAAACATGCAAAAAAAGCCACTCATCGAGTGGCTTTTTTTGTGCTTCAACGTTTTTGCGTATCGGAATCCAGTATCGCCAGATACGGCTGCGAATCGATCTCCGGCTCGGGTCCATCAGGGCTGAAATACCAGTTGATGGCGGCTTTCAACATGGGCAATTGTCGACGTCGGATTTCGAGCTCTCCCGTGTGGTTGTCAATCTGTCTTGCGGTATCCAGCAGGGTTTCGTGCGCCACCTGGCTGCACTCGGTGCCACCGGGCGGATAGGCCGCTTGTGCGTAAGCGGCTATTGCCCGGGCAATTGCGGCTGATTCGGTCTGATTGAATGTCAGGCGGACGGTTTTTCTCGGCATGAAGTTATCTGGTGATCGCAATAGTGTGCGATGTCGGACTTCGCGTTATGACGACTTTACGATGATGTTGTGGGGTGGCCGTTTTGTACAATGCTTTCCAGACGTTGCTCGATGCGTTGCCTGAATTCCCGATATTGGTCACGTTCCATGAACTGGCTCGCTGTGCTCATGGCGTTTTCCGCCAGTTCGATGTGTAGCTTGGCGCCGCTTTTATCACCGGTTTTGGCCAGGTGCAGTGAGATATTGATGTGTTCGAAGGTTTTTTGCTGCATCTGGTCCGCCATGTGTGGGTGCAGGTGATTGCTGATGCCGTGGCTGTAGTAATCACCCAGTTCGTTGGCGGTGAGTGGTAGATCGGAATGCGTGTGGTTGTTACCCGGATGCGGGTGTGCCTCGATAGACGGGGCCGGGCTGTCTTCCTGCATGACCGGCATCTGTTCCAGATGCTGTTGCAAGCGCTCCCAGATGTTGACGCTTTTGCGCGCCTTACCCATTTTGGAGCGGCTCAGGTGCATGTGCCGTAGCTGGTGGGCAATTTTCAGGTACAACTGCGTCAGAATCTCGATCAATGCGCTGCGTGATTGTTGTTGCGGGGCGGCTGCGGTGTTTGCTGGGTTCTTGTTCGGGTCTGTCATTTTTCTGGTCACACTGTTGTTGCCTGATTCGGTTTTTTCCGTCTGTTGCGGCGGGTGGCTGTGCAGGCTCAGCTCACCGGTCGTCTGCTACACTCTAGTATAGTCCTCTTCCGGCAATATCCAGCACACGGTCGTGTACGCCGGAAACGGTTTTCAGGACATTTTTTCGGTTGCTTGAGAAAAATCGATGCAGTTTTCCGGAATGCGTGCTTTCATGCGCCCCTGGTGTGAATATTGAGCCGGAATTCTGCTGCCGATTTGTGCAGTGCTTCGATTCATTCAGAAATTACGAGGTGCCAAATGAAAATATCCAACAAGCTAGTTTCCCTCGGCATGCTGACCTTTGCTGCAGCACTGTCGCCGATGTCGGCCTGGTCGCAGGTTCCTGAATTCGGTCCGATTCCATTTGTGGTCTATGACCGCGATGGCAGCGGCGCGATCAGTGAGCAGGAGTACAACGAAGTTCGATCCGAGCGCCAGGCGGCGGGTGCCGAATCTGGCCGGCCGATGCGCGGCATGGCCAATGCTCCGGCCTTTGCCGATCTGGACAAAAATGCCGATGGCCAGGTCAACATGGAGGAGCTGATTGCCGGTCAGCGTGCACAGATGCAGAAGCGTCGTGAAGCGATGATGCAACAATCAAACCAGTCTCGTCCGATGGGTATGGGGCAGGGCATGCGTGGCCGCAATATGCCGATGTTTTCAGATATGGATAAAAACCAGGATGGTCGGGTCGATGAGAGCGAGCTCACTGCCTTCCGAGAAGCCAGAATGGCAGAGCGCGCCCAACAGGGGTATCCCATGCGTGGCATGGCAACCCGTCCGGATTTTGCAGCTGTTGACACCGATGGTGACGGCCGCATCAGTCAGGAAGAATTTGCCGCGCAGCAGCAACAGCGTCGCCAGCAGATGATGTCCAATATGCCGTCTCGTCCGCGCATGGGCATGGGACGCGGCATGATGGGCGGTCAACAGATGCCGATGTTCTCACGCATGGATCTGAATGGTGATGGCGTGGTTGTTGAGCAGGAACTCAACCAGTTCCGCGGTGAACGCATGCATGCGCGTGCCCAGCAGGGTTATATGCTGAGAAATGCGGGCAATGCGCCTTCCTTTGCCGAGATGGATGCTGATGGTGATGGCAAGATCACCTCACAGGAATTTACCAACCACCGCATGCAGCGCATGGGCAGGGGGCCGGCGCAGTAACGATATTCGGTTCCAGAACTGAATTGGAGCCCTGTCTGGCCGCTGGCCGGGCGGGGCTTTTTATTGTGTGCTTCCTGCCTGATCGGGGCTGGTATTGTCGCAGTGGTGGATGTGGGATGAGTGGGCGTGTGTCAGCCAGCTGCCCCTTCGGGACGTAGTGTTGAATCGTCCGCTTCAGGCTTCGCTGGTCTCAGGGATTTTCTTGCGTATGGTGATGGAGATCGACAGGCCTTTTTCCAGGCACACCGGGCAGTGGGCATTTTCCCGAAAGTCGGAAAAGCTGCGGTTCGGAAACTTGTCCTGGTTGATGTCTGATTTGGCGCCACAGGATAAACAGTGCGCGGACAGCTTAAAGCGGTCGGACGGGAAGTCGCCGAGTCTGCGGACATGTATTTTTTCCATGTATATTTCCTTATATACGAGGTTACTACGCGCTGATATTCTGATTCGGTCAATAGAGCCTGAGGGTCCATATTATGTTCCCGGTCGGAAAAAAAGAAAACCCATCAGACAATTTTGTTTGACGGGCTGAAAAACTTCAGAGTTTTCTAACGGGAGTACTCTTTAAGATAGTTTGTAAGCGCTAAAGTTTCGTGACCGGGGTCACGTAAACAATTTCCGTAATTCAGAATGAAAAAATATTACTTTTTTGTGTTGCTTGCCTTGCTGTCCGGGTGCGGCAAGAATCAGTGGCAAGGCTTTGTTTATCTGGACAAAAACGACACAAGCCGTTTTCGTGAAACGGTGGTCTTTGATCGTTTGCAAAGTTGCCGTTCAGCGGCATGGCAGATTTTACTGGCGGAAGATGCCGTCAATAAGGGATTTTACGAGTGCGGAATGAATTGCCAGACCAGTTATGTCACCGCGACAACACGGCATTGCGAAAAACTGGTCCGCTGAAACGGCGTCTTAGTAGACCGAACACTCCGTATGGGGCTGGCCGTATAATTCGGGCGGCTTGCTCGCCAGCAGACTGGTCAGCGCAAGACAGTCTTTCAGGTCCGTCGGATGCGCATAACGTGCGGTCAGTAACAGGCCTTCCAACAGGCTTTCACCATTCCAGCGTGGTTTTACGATGTGCTTGAGTTTCAGGCAGTGTTCAAGATGCTGCCCCTCAAATGTCAGGCCGATACCGGAGCCATCGGTATGACTTACCCGGGCTGTCAGCCGTAAAATTTCCTCCTGGTGGTCGTGCAAAACGACCGTGCAGGTGGCGCCTGCCGACATTTTGGGGGCATTGGGTATGTAAAGGCCTTTCATGCCGATGTTACTGGTGTGGCAATGGCTTTGGGAGAAAAAGCTGCATTCCTGTTCAATCGAGACAGGAAACCTGCAATCCGTCCTGGGATGACGTCGTTTATTAGCGATTCGTTGCTCCATTCGTAGAATCCTGCGTTAGATTATGAATGTTTTGTTACAGCTTGGTGAGGCAAGTATAGTAGATTTCCCATGGGCTGCGCGGACTGAATGCAATTTCACCTTGCCACGCTGGTCCAGCGAGTTGGCACTGCTGTGGTGCCTTGTCCGTTTCTCGCCAACAGGGCATGCATTTTGGGGTCAGATGAGTGACAATGCAGCCAATAATAATCAGGGCGCTGCTGGCCCGACGGTCGCGGGACGGCCTTTTGTACAAACAAGTGTCATGCTGCATAAAATACTCAAGAAAAAACCCAAAAAAAATCCGCTCAAGGGTTATGCGACCCGTGGCAGCACCGTATTGCTGGTCCAGGAAGACCGACAGGTGCTGACCAAAATCCTCAGCATTGAGGAAGACAGAATCGTTTACGAAACCTCCAATAAGCCGATTGAATACCATGCGCCGGCCACCATCCGGAATTACGGTGATGGCGTGCCCTGGGAATTCACTGTTCCGGAAATCAAGCGTTTTAGCGAAGGCAAGGATGTTTACTGGAAGTCGGCGTTGCCGGAATCGGCCAAGTCCATGGACCGGCGCGACAATTTCCGTGTGGCCCTGCCAGGCTCGGACCCTTCACGCATCCGCCTGATCCTCAAC
>JASFVP010000053.1:0-24513 GCA_050049775.1 Chromatiales bacterium | reverse complement strand
TCGAATGCGGATTTGAGTCGTATATTTGCCAATTCCATCTGGGACAGTTATGCCGATTTTTTTGCGCGTGCTGCGCAGCTGCAACCGCAGCAACTGGCCGCTCAGCCGGAAACAGCCTCTCTGGCTGCAGAAGTGAAACGCCAGATGCGCGGCATGCGTGTGGTGAAAATCAAGATTTATGATCGCAGCGGTCTTACTGTATTTTCGACCGATGCCAGCCAGATCGGTGAACACAAGGGTAGCAATCCCGGCTTTCAGGGGGCATTGCATGGCAATGTGATCAGCAAGATTGTGTTCCGCGACAAATTCAATGCGTTTGACGAGGTCATCGAAGACCGCGACTTGTTGTCATCCTATTTGCCGGTGCGCCTGCAACCTGATCAGCCGATTGTTGCAGTATTTGAACTGTATTCCGATATCACCACCTTGCTGGGTGAGGTGCAGCAAACGGAATACAAAATCATGGCGCTGGTTACCGTCCTGATGCTGGCGCTTTATACCTTTTTGCTGATTTACATCCGTCGCGCTGACGTACTCATCAAACAACACGAACAGGAAGAGCGCGACATTCAGCAGGAACGTATCCGTTATCTGGCGCAACACGACCAGTTGACCGGATTGCCGAACCGGATATTGCTGTTGAAGTTACTGGACCAGGCTTTGCAGCGTGCCAGCAAGACAGGGCGCGGCATGGCTGTCATGTTTCTTGATATCGATCGTTTCAAGCTCATTAACGATAATATCGGCCATGAAGCCGGTAATCAGGTGTTGCTGGAAATCATCAGCCGCATCAGCCAGGTGGCGGGTGAGCGCAGCATCATCGGGCGCATCGGCGGTGATGAATTTGTGCTGGTGCAGGAAAACCTGCCGATCCGGGCAGTTGATAGCCTGGCAACCAGGATCATCAACAAATTGTCGGAACCACTGTCCGTGGCCGATGCGGAAGTCAGCATGACAGTGTCGATGGGTATTACGCTGTATCCGGATGACAATCATGCCGCTGATCATTTGCTCAAGGATGCCGAAGCGGCGATGTTGCTGGCCAAGAATCTCGGCCGCAATCGCTATGCTTTCTTCACCGAAGAACTCAATGCACGCGCCATGGAGCATTTTGAGCTGGAGCATGGCCTGCACAAGGCGCTGCACAACGAGCAATTCGAACTTCATTTCCAGCCGCGCGTGGATGCACGCAGTGGACGCGTGCTGGCTGCCGAAGCCTTGCTGCGCTGGCGCCGTGATGACGGCAGCATCGTGTCACCGGCCCTGTTCATCCCGATCCTGGAAGAAACCGGCCTGATCGTGCCGGTGGGCCGATGGGTGCTGCAACAGGCTTGCCGTGAGTGCAGGAAGTGGCATGATCAGGAATATGACGACCTGCGCATCTCAGTCAATCTGTCGATGCGCCAGTTCCATGCCGACAGCCTGCTTGGTGATATTCGCAACGCGTTACTCGAGTCCGGCCTGCCGGCGCAATATCTGGAACTGGAATTGACCGAAAGCCTGCTGGCCGAAGACGCCAGCAATACCGCCGCTTTGCTGCGTCAGTTGAAAAGCATCGGCGTCAAGTTATCAATGGATGATTTTGGTACCGGTTATTCCTCGTTAAGTTACCTGATGCATTTCCCGCTTGATTGCCTGAAGATTGACCAGGCTTTCGTCAAGGATGCCATTGCCAATGCGGATCATGCCAATCTGACGCGTACCATTGTGGCGATGGCTGACAGCCTGAATCTGCAGACCGTTGCCGAAGGCGTGGAAACTGATGAGCATCGCCAATTTCTCATGGAGCTGGGTTGCGACGAAATGCAGGGCTTTTTGTTCAGCCGGCCGCTACCGGCGAATCAGTTCCTGCTTTATCTGCAACAGGATTCGTCGGGTTCGGTAACCCGCGCCTCATTCGGTCGACAGTCGTAACAACCGACCATTGATTGCCGTTACAATGGCGACATGAATGCAGCCACTTTTACCAATTTACTCCGACAGCTCAATGACGACGCCTGGCAGTCTGTCGCCAGCGGTCAGGCGCTCCTGCTGGTTGATGATGTGAGCCTGGCGATCGGTCCGGCCGGGGCTGCGAATGCCATCATCAGCGCAGATCAGACCGATGCAATACAACTCAAGAAGAATTCCATCGAACAGGCCGCGGATATCCTGCACAATTATTATCTGACACACCCGCTGACACGGGCGGGCTTTAACCGCCAGGTCGAACAGCTTTTCGATAAACATGGCGCAGCAGCTTTCGCAGCGCTTGCCGGTCAGTTGCCGCCGTATACTTTGTTTGTCGAGGGTGGGGAAGTGATTGCCGAGTCGGCGGCCAGCCCGCGACATCGCTATGGTGTGTATTGCGAGTTGCCACGCCGGCTGACGGATGAAGCATTGCCGGTGCATTTGAACAAATGGCTACAGCGCGGCGAAGCCTATGATGATTATCTGGGCATGAATGTCTGCCGCTACAATTGTTAAGTTTGTTCAAATTATTCGCTGCGTAATGTGCCAAAAGTCTTGCCGTATCAGCACCTGATCAATCCGTCTTTGGAGGCTGGATGATGCGGTAACGACGCAATATTGCCCGGCAGCAGCCGCCTTCCGACGGGGTATTTGTTGGTCTTTGTCTATCCGGGATTCTCTGTCATACTCGGCCCTGTTCATTGCAGTATGCCTGTCGCATTTTGCCTCAGGCCGGGTGACATACGGAGGTGACCATGGATGCTGTAATGCCGCAAATCAAAAACATTGTTTTCCTGATGATGGAAAACCGTTCGCTGGACAACCTGCTGGGCTGGTTGTACAGCAACAGCAAACCAAAACACTTTTATCCGGCCAGCAACACCAAAGCCTATAACGGTCTGATCGCCGGTCGGTACCATAATCCAGCGCATTCCCTGACTGGCGTCAAGCAGTATCCGGTCGTGCCCATACCCGACAAGCACAGCAAGCAGCGGGTACCGGCGTATGATCCTTACGAAGCGATGCGTGAAGCCAAACACTGGAACGGTGTCATGAACCAGCTGTTCGGCAATCAGGACATGATCAAAGCGACGCCGAAAAAAGGTAGCAAGGCGAGCATGCGCGGTTTCCTGCAGGATTATTATGTGCGTTACATGGTCGATTGGCAGGGACTGGACATACTCTGGACCTACACGCCCGCGCAATTACCGCACATCAATAAACTGGCGCATCACTATGCGGTATCCGATCACTGGTTCAGTTCCGTACCGACCCAGACAAACCCGAATCGTGCTTTTTCCATTTGTGGCACCTCACTGGGACGTGAGGCGAACGCCAATCTGCAGGCGGTCGAGCAATACAACGTGCCGACGATTTTCAATAGCCTGGCACAAGCCGGTAAATCCTGGGGGCTGTATTACGAAGATATCTGGCACGATAAAAAATGTTTCACGGAACACACGTTCCCGCAGATATCCAAAGCCAAGCAGGGTGAAGTCGGCAGCATTGAACAGTTCAGGAAACACGCAAAAAATGGCAGCCTGCCAGCATTCAGCTACCTGGAGCCGAAATGGGGTTATGGCAAGGGACAGTTTTATGTGCAGGGCAATGATTACCACCCACCCACCAAGGTCGCACCGGGCGATGCCTTTCTCAACGACATCTACACCGCCATTCGTAATGGCCCGCAATGGAAGGATACGCTGTTCATCGTTACCTTTGATGAGCATGGTGGCACGTACGATCATATTCAACCTGGCTGGAATGCGGTAAACCCCGACGGTATCAAAGGCACTAAATGGGGTTTTGATTTTGAGCTGTACGGTGCTCGCGTGCCGACACTGCTGATTTCACCATATGTGAAACCGCAGACCGTATTTCGTGAACCCGAAGGTAGCAAGCACAGTTATGACCACACGTCTTTTATCAAGACATTGTTGTTGTGGGCTGGCGTCGATCCGGCCAGTGCCGGTTTGGGTAAGCGTGTGGAGGTTGCGCCAAGTTTTGCCGGCGTGTTGTCAGACAAGCCGGTGAACAAGAGTGATGTTAGCCTCGAAGCTGTAGCCTTTACGGATATAGCAATGGAGCAGAAGGATGCGCCGGAACCTGTATCAGATCAGGAGCCGGCCAATATGCAGTCACTTGATGAGTTGTTCGGTGGCGTATCTTTTTCGAGTGTGCGTGACATTCTGAATCAGAATGACAATCTCGACGACATCAAGACCGCCGTCGCCGCCTACCGTCAGGATCCGGCCGAGTTTGAGGCCAGAATGCGGGAACATGCGAACGGCTGATGAAGCTTGTTGACTGAAATCAGGCTCTTAACAACGTCCAGATGCCAATGCCGATGAAGCCAATGCCGGCGACATAGTGCAGCTGTTTTTCACTGACATACTGGGAAAGCAGCCCGCCGGCCAGCACGCCAATGGCCGAGGCCAGGATCAACGCCAGTGAAGCGCCGGCAAATACGGTGAGTTTGCTGACCTGCTTATCGGCGGCAAACAGCATGGTGGCAAGTTGTGTTTTGTCGCCGAGTTCCGCGATAAACACCGAAACAAACACAGTTAACAGGACCTTGTATTCCACCTGTCCCCTCCGGCAATAAGTGGTTATTGATTCAATAGCTCACGCCATCATGCCGTGAGCTGCGGTATTCATTGATGATTTCAGCGATCTGCACATGATAGGAGTCATACCAGGTGGACTTGCCGAGCTGCTGGGCTACCTGATGCATGGCATCCTGTTTCCAGCGTTCGATCTGTTCCTTGTTGTTCCAATAGGATATGGAAATTTCCTGTTTGCCTTCGGCAACAGAGGTGAATTCAAGGCAACCGTATTCCTGCAGTGCCAGCGCGCGCATCTGTGCAGCCAGTCTGTGATAGCCGTCATCGAGAGTATCTATGCTGGCTTTGAAAATTACCGCGTACATATTACGAATCCCATGTCAGTGGGCAGGAGTGAGCGAATTGTAGCGCAGACGAGCGGGCAAAGGTTATCACAGACATGGTCTGTAATTCATGCTTTGCAAAGTAAGGATTGTCCAGCGCGGGCCGCTGGCTATGTGATTGTGGCCTGAGTATTTGCCAGCCTGCTTTGGAGCGGCCGGACAAGACGATTGGCGCAGTGTTACCAGTAGCGCACGCGTCCGGTATCGACGTGGATGAAACCGGACTTGGCATAGTAACCCACGCCGCCGGCACGCAGGGAACGCGCTGCCTTGTGTAGTTGTTTCAGGTCACTGCCGGGCAGGCGCAGGTCAATGGCTTTGCCCTGCATGTGCAGGCTTTTCTTGGCGACGCCATTGCTGTTGCCGCGCAGCATGCTGTTGGTTTTGGGCGAGCGATAGCCGGAAATGATGTGGAAGGCCTGTTTGCCGTCCATGTTTTCATGCAGGTTGTGCAGTACATCCAGCAGTTGCGGGTCGATGGGCTGGATCTCGCCGGTACGGTGATCGCGCAACAACTTGTTGATCTGCGCCAGCGCATCCTGCTGATACTGGCCCTCCGCCCAGTAAACCTGCTTGAGACTTTCCCCGGTATGCAGGTTGTGCAGATTGATGGCTTTCTCTTCCGCTTGAATCGCGGCGTAGGAAGGCTTCAGCATCATGCCGGCAACCCCGCCAGCACACAGGCCGAGAAAGCGACGGCGTGACAGGCCTTGCCGGTTTGTGTCGTCCATATCCAGGGAGGAATGCGTTGTTTGCATAAAAAGTCACCAAGTTTTTCGCACAATATTAATAATATATATGGCCTGATTTGCGGTTTTCAATGCGTCTCATCAAAAAGCGGCAACATGAATTCATCACGTGAATAGACATCCTCATGGAAGTGCACAATGCCGTCATCGACCCAGCTGGTCAGGTAGACCACATATACCGGCACAGGTTCAGTCAGTTCGATGACGTGGGTGCTGCCGCTATCAATCAACTGCTGGTATCGATCGCGCCAGTCGTCAGTCTGAACTTCATCGAGCAGCAGGCTGGCCAGCAGCAGCGGCTGCTGCAAGCGGATGCAGCCGGAACTCAGGGTGCGCACCCTTTTCTGGAACAATGCCTTGGCCGGTGTGTCATGCAGAAAAATGGAAAAAGGGTTCGGGGTGATGAATTTGATCTGGCCCAGGCTGTTTTGCGGGCCAGGCGGCTGGTGCAGGATGAACGGGAAATTCTGTTTGTGATAGCGCTGCCAGTCGATGCTGCGGGAATCCCGTTCGATAAAACCGTCAGTGGTGTGTTGCAATACCCGGATGTTGCGACTGGCCAGGTAATCAGGGTCCTGTTGTTGCTGCGGCAATATGTCTTCCACCGCAATAATGCGCGGTACAAACCAGCTCGGGTTGAATACGACCGAAGACAGCCGGCTCTGGAAACTCGGGCTGCTGCGGTCGCGCCGGCCGGTAATGGCGCGCATGCGTGCTATGGTGAGGCTTTCGTCGACGACAAACAGCTCGAAGGCCGGGACGTTGACCAGCACGTGACGTTGTCCCATCTGCTGCGGTAACCAGCGCCAGCGTTCCATATTGAGCCTGATTGATGCAAGCAGATGTTCGATCGGTTCGTCCAGCGCCTGGCGGCTCAACGGGCCGACCACACCGTCCTGTTCCAGCCCACGGCTGTGCTGGAACAGCAACACCGCGTTTTTAAGCTCATCATCAAACCGGGCGCCGTTCGGCTGCAGGGCGACGTCGGGAAATTCAATACGCAGTCTTTGCCGCAGCCGCTCGACATCTGCATGCTCGCTATCCACTGTCAGGGTCGCGCCGCTGCCGATGGCGGGCCAACCACCGTTGTCCGCGATCAACTGATAACCTGCCAGCGCCCGTCGCAGTGCGGCATAACCGGCATGAGCGGGCGGCAGACTGTCGAGCAATGGATCAAGCCGGTCGGCTTGTGCGGCCTGTTTGAGCAGTGCCACAGCTTCAAACTGCCGGGCAGGGATGTGCCAGTTGCCATCCATGGTATGCGGGTCATAGCGACCAAAGCCGACATCCCGTGCATAGTGCAAAAAAGCATCGCTCAACTGCAGTTCACAACTGGCCCGGTTATCACCATCGGGTTTCAGGCAGTGGTCGGACAGATGTTGTGCCTGATAGTCATCCGGTTCCAGTCCTTCACTGGCCGCCAGCTGCAGATGAAACACCAGTTGATGCGCCTTGTCGGTTGCCTGTTGTTGCTGAAACCAGATCGGACTGAAATTTCTCGCCGCATAGAATTGCTGCAAGGCGCTGCGGAAAGACAACTGCTGTGAAAACCCGGAAGAATCTTCCAGCAGGACCGGCATATCCGGTTCGACGGGGGCGGTTCCCATACCGGTCAGCAGGACAATTGCAACAAAAGCACCACTTGCCAATCTTGCAAACTGGCTGAAAACCGCCGTTTTTTTATGCAGTACAGACATGGTCCGTCTCTCTTTCTCATATTTTATTTTAAAAAAAATGCTTCATGACGTCTTTGTGTTGCGTCATGCCAGGGAGGTGAGGAGGAGATTAATTCAGGGCTGCGATCGTCCTGACCTGGTTTACTGGGCCGAGTCTGTCGGTGCGTCCTGGGTCAGTATTTCGTGCGGCATGCCGGTTTTGCGCCTGACCTGCGATTCATCCAGGCTGGACGCACTGAGCAGGATGACTTCAATCTCTTCGACAATTTCTTCCTGGCGCAGCATGTTGCTTTGCCGCCTGAGTTCTTCGAGTTCATCATCAAGGTGTTTGACGGCGCCCTCGAGATGGGCGAGGCGATGATGATTTTCCACCATCAGTGAGGTGTACAGCATTTCGTGCAAGGCAGCGAACAGATAATGGTCGGTCAGTTCGACGAGAAACTGTTGCGGCGTCAGGTTGAGTAGCGGCGGTTGCGCATACGCGGGTGGTTGCTGTTGCAAATGCCGAAACGGCGGCAGCAGTGGCTGCATTTCAATGATTTCCTCACTGCTGTGATAAAACGCAGACACGCTGAGTGAGCCATATTGCTGCTGGATGTCGGTGAGTGTGGTTACCAGGGTATGGATCAGGCTGGTAACTTCTTCCACCACACTGGCGCCGTCGATGGCAGCGGCCAGGCGCTGGTCGTGCTCGAGCAGGCTATAAAGCTTGCGCCCGACCGCAATCAGGACCGGGTGATGGATGTTTCGCTGCTGCAGGTCGGACTCCAGATGCCGCAGTAATTCGTGGTTGAAATCACCGCAGAAACCGCGTTCGGTACCGAACAGCAGGTAAACCGGTGTGCTGGCTTGTTCCGTTGGTAGGATTTCGGGATAAAAGCTCAGCAGGTCGGCTGCGGCGTCTTCAATGCTTTTAACCACGGCCTGTTGGGCGTCGAGAAAACGCGCCAGTTTGCGGGTTTCCATGTAGGCGAGCGTCTTCATCGAGTTCATGATTTCACGAATCTCGTCGAGGCTGCGACGATGGTGTTCGAGTTTACGCCGGCGCGCCATTATCCGGTTCGTCGTTTTCGTGCGCCAGCCAACGCACGACCGCGGCGCTCCATTGTTCACGCGGGCTTTCCAGCGTCAGCGGGCTGTGTTGCACAGCTTCCTCAAGTGTCGCCAGCAATGTCGGCACCATGTCGAGATCCACGCTTTGCAACAGGTCATCATTAAACGCCACCAGCCAGGCCATGTGGAACGTGACCGGCTGTGGCGCCAGGCGTTCCTGCTTGAAGATTTCACGCAACAGCCGGCCGCGCTGGATGGCGGCTTCCATGGAAGCTTCCAGGCGTGCGCCAAAACGGGTGAACACTTCCAGTTCGAGAAACTGCAAATAATCGAGTTTCATGTGACCGGCTTCCTGCTTGATGCTGGGATGCTGCGCCTGGCCGCCGATGCGCGATACCGAACGACCGATGTCGATGGCCGGCCGGAAGCCGGCGGCGAACAGCGTGTGTTCGAGATACACCTGGCCGTCGGTGATGGAGATCAGGTTGGTCGGGATGTAAGCAGTGATCTCACCGAGCTTGGTTTCGACAATCGGCAACGCCGTCAGGCTGCCACCGCCGTGCGCCGCGTTGAGGCAGGTAGCGCGCTCCAGCAGACGCGCATGCACCGAGAAGATGTCGCCCGGATAGGCTTCACGGCCCGGCGGGCGGCGCAGCAACAACGACAGCTCGCGGTAGGTTCTGGCGTGGGTGGACAGGTCGTCATAGATCACCAGCACGTCACGACCCTGCTGCATCCAGAATTCGCCCACGGCACAACCGGCGAACGGCGCCAGATGGATCAGGCCGGGCAGGCTGCTGGCTTCTGCGACGATGACGGTGGTGTAGTCCAGCGCGCCAAATTCTTCCAGTGTCTCGATGGTGTTGACCACGGTGGAGCGTTTCTGGCCGATCAACACGTACACACAATAGACGTCCTGACCGCGCTGGTTGATGACGGTATCCAGCGCCAGGGAACTGCGCCCCAGACCTTCGTCGCCGATCAGCAGTTGGCGCTGGCCCTTGCCGATCGGGATCAAGGTGTCGATGACTTTGTTACCGCTGTAGAGCGGCTTTTGCACGAAGTCGCGTGCCACAATCGGTGGTGATGCGGCTTCCAGCGACTGCCAGCGCGTGTGTGTCGGCGCGGTCTTGCCATCCAGCGGCGCACCTAGCGGATCCAGCACGCGTCCCAACATGGCATCGCCGACCGGCAGGCTCAGGGTGCGGCCGGTGCGCTCGACGCTGACGCCGGCGATGAGTTCGTCGGTGTCGTGCAACAACACCGCACCGATGAGGCCTTCGGTGAGATCAAACACCATCGCCAGGCTGCCGTCGGCGAAGGTCAGGATGTCATCGATGGTGGCCGATGGTAGACCGGTGATCCAGGCGATGCCGTCACCAACCGATACCACGCGGCCCTGTTCACTGACGCGCAAACGTGGCTGATAGCGTTGCAGCCATTGTTGGCGTTGTTGCAGCAGGCTGGTGCTCATCTGCAGTTACCTGAAATGCGTTGTGGCGACATCATTGCAGCAAGTCACTATCGGATAACAGCGGTGCAAACTCCATGAAACCCTTGAGTTCGTCATGCAGGTTGACGCCCAGCACCCAGGCGCCAATGGTGATGCGCAGGCCGGCCAGCAGGGAGGCATCCTGCTCATACTGCAGCGGGAAGCCGGGGCCGCTGACCTTGAGCAATGCCTGCTCCAGTTGCTGGCGCAGCTCGGACTCCAGCGGAAAAACACTGACCACCAGGATGGCGTGCGGCGCCTGTTCGTTGCTGCTGCGCAAATGGGCGATGCGCTCTTCCGGCAAGGAATTCAGGCCGCTGATCAGCAGCTCTGCCAGGCGTATTTCAACATCGGGGCCGGCGGCCTGTTGTAACAGGCGGCTGGCAAAACCGGCGCTTTGCAACAAGGCGGTTTCCTCGAGCTTGCGCGTCACATCCTCATGCCGGCGTTGCTCGGCGACACGCGCTTTTTCGCTTTCCTGTTTGAGCTCGTTTTGCAATTCGGCCATTTGCCGGCTGCGCTCGGTTTCCAGCTCACGCGACAGGGCTTCACGCGCGCGCTGGCGCTCTTCATCCCAGTTCTGCAGGCGACTGCTGTATTTTTGCTGCAATTGCCGGGCGTCCGTCTGCATGGCCTCGGCGTCGCTCATGGATTTGTTGATCGCCGCCTGACGCCGTGCGATGACAGCCAGCACGGGCTTATACAGAAAGTGTTTGAGTATCCAGACCAGAATCAGGAAATTGACGATTTCCAGTACAAAGGTGGACCAGTTGAGTTCCACGGTCAGGTGCTCCTTAGTTTTTGATACAAGGGGTTACTTCAGGGCTACTTGAGCAAATACTCGAGCAGCGGGTTGCGGAACAATACGATCAGCACGATTACCAGCACGTAAATGGCCAGTGACTCGATCATGGCAAGGCCGATGAACAGCGTGCGCATGATGGAGCGTTCCGCTTCGGGTTGCCGCGCCAGGGCGTCCAGGGCGCGACTGATGGCCCAGCCCATCGCGACGGCGGGCAGCATCACGCCGAGCGCGATACCGAGCACCGCCACGATGGTGGACGCCGTTGTAAAAGTGGACATGTCGGGCATGAATTACTCCTTTTTTTGTTGCCGGATTTGTTGGGACTGAATGCCGCCGGCGATGTAGATCAACGCCAGCATGCCAAAGATGTAGGCCTGCACCATGGCTTCAACGATGTGCAGCATGTGAATCGGCACCGGCGCGAGGAAACCGGCCACCAGCAGGATCAGCAGGGCGGTCATTTCCAGGCTCATCATGTTGCCGAACAGGCGCACCGACAGTGCGATGGTGCGCGTGACTTCGCTGATCAGGTGAAACGGCAGCAGAATCGGGCTTGGGCTCAGGTAGTGGCGCAGGTAGTTGCGGGTTCCCTGGATGCGGATGCCAAACCAGTGGGTCGACAAAAACACCAGGATCGCCAGCCCGGCGGTGGCCGACAGGTCGCGCGTCGGCGAATGCAGGCCGGGAATCAGGCCGATGAGGTTGGCGATAACGAGGAAAATCCACAGACTGCCGATCAGCGGCAACAGGCGCATGCCGTTTTCCGGCGCGGCTTCGTTGATGGCGTTTTCAATCGCCGAGACGATGCCTTCCAGCGCGGCTTGCAGCGGGCCGGGTTCCAGGCTTAAACGGCGCGTCATCAGCCACACCGCCAGCCAGATCGCCGCCATGATCAGCCAGGTGGTGGTGACCGTTTCGGTGATCTCGACCGGACCCAGCGTGAAGACCGGGGCGATACTCAGGTTGCCTTCAGACATTGTTGTTACCCTTGATGAACAGGTAGACATTGAGTGCGCCAAGCATGACGCCAAGCAGCAACAGGCTGACCGTCCAGTGACTGGAGAAAGTATTCAGTCGCTCATCCAGCCACAGACCGAGATACAGGCCGCCAAGCACCGGCAGGACAAACAACAGCCCCAGCGTGCCGAGGTAAACGGTCTCACTGAGCAGGTTGGGGCGTTCGCGCTCGGCTTTCTGCATGCGTTTGACCTGCCGTTCCACCTGTTTGCTGAGATCCTTGCGTTGCGGCATGGTCAGCTGCCTACATTGCCGCGGCCTTGCTGCCACAGGCGTTTCAGCACTTCCTGTTCCATCTGGTGCAGGTTCTGTTTGATGCCGGACAGGTTTTGTTCTTCGGCCAGCAGTTGTTGCTGCAGATCTTCACTGATGCGCAAATAATCATCGTCGCGCAGATAGTGACGGGTGCTCAAAGTCAGCAGATTGTCCTTGAAGCTCAGGATGGCGCCCGGCAACGCCAGGTAATGCCAGTCGCTGTCACCGGTGCGGTAACGCGCCATGCCCGTGTTCAACGCGGTTAGCAGGCGGGCATGGCCGGCGAGGATGCCGAAGCTGCCGGATTCGTCTTCACCGACGAAGGAGGTCACATTGTCGATTTCCTCGATGTGGGTGGCGTCCTGCAGGCGTAAGGTGAAGGCGTTCATGAGACCACCTCACTCATGGTGCCGCGCATATAGCACTGGTCTTCGGGAATGC
The DNA here is from genome assembly GCA_050049775.1 of Chromatiales bacterium. Classification (GTDB taxonomy): domain Bacteria; phylum Pseudomonadota; class Gammaproteobacteria; order Chromatiales; family Chromatiaceae; genus JABDQZ01. The sequence goes on along the minus strand of JASFVP010000053.1, from coordinate 12,128 downwards.
TGTCGTAACGCCCGGTCAGGAAGGCTTCACAGTCATCCAGTGTGGCTTCGAGCGTTACTGATTGACCGGCGATACCGGTGTGCGAAGCTGTGGTCCAGAACGGTTGGCTCAGATACTTCTGTAACTTGCGTGCGCGCATGACGATCTCGCGGTCCTTGGGCGACAGCTCCTCGATGCCCAGCATGGTGATGATGTCCTCGAGCTCCTGGTAACGCGCCAGGTGCTCGCGCACCCCCTCGGCGAGATCGTAATGGCGCTTGCCAAGCGTATGGCGGTCCATCAGGCGGCTGCTCGATTGCAACGGGTCAACCGCAGGATAAATGCCTTTGCCGGCCTGGTTGCGTGACAGGATCACGGTGGTGTCGAGATGACTCAGGATGGCGGTGACCGCCGGGTCGGTCATGTCATCGGCCGGTACATACACCGCCTGCACCGAGGTGATCGCGCCTTGGCGGGTGGACAGGATGCGCTCCTGCATTTCCGCCACTTCGGTGGTCAGCGTTGGCTGGTAACCCACTGTGGCCGGCATGCGCCCGAGCAGGCTGGAAACCTCACTGCCGGCCTGCACAAACCGGAAGATGTTGTCCATGACGAACAGGACTTCCTTTTGCATGCTGTCGCGCAGGTATTCGGCATAGGTGAGCGCCGATAAGCCGACGCGAAAACGCACGCCGGGCGATTCGTCCATCTGGCCGAACACCATGAGCGTCTGTGGCAAGACACCGGCCTTGCGGATTTCATGCCACAGCTCGTGACCTTCACGGATGCGTTCGCCGACGCCGGCGAACACCGAGACACCCTGATGCAGCTTGGCGACGGCGTGCATGAATTCCATGATCAGCACCGTCTTGCCGACGCCGGCGCCGCCGAACAGGCCAGTTTTTCCGCCTTTGGCGAACGGGCACAGCAGGTCGATGACCTTGATGCCGGTCTGCAGCACATCACTGACACCGGTGGCGTCCTTGAGCGGCAGCGGCCGGCTATGGACATTGCGAAAATCCCTGGCGGCCAGATTCTGGCCGTCATCCAGTGGTTCACCGAAGATATTCAACAGACGACCGAGACAGTCGGGCGCCACCGGTACGTGCAATGGCGCACCGGTGTCGTAGACGGTCATGCCGCGCGCCAGGCCGGTGCTGCGATGCAGGGTGATGGCGCGCACATGGCGTTCATCAACGTATTGATGCACTTCAAACAAATAGGTTTCGTGGTCGAAACAGGTACACAGCGCCTGATGCAGCGGCGGCAGCGTATCGCAGGCAATGACAGCGACCGGGCCATGAACTTCGGTGATGATGCCGATCGGAATCCTGTTTTCAGGGCTGGCTGAGGTATCATGCATGGCCATGGATTATATATCGGTCCTTAGATGTGAATTCATTGTGCAATGTCAGACAGCAAAACCAGTGTAACTGATTTGTAAGATAATATAGCCTCTAGTGCTCCCCGGTTATACGCTTTCTATACACTTCGTCGTGTTATAATTCCGCCTTTTCGGCTGCCGTCAGTGCAGGCCGGTGTACCGTGTTACTGACGCTTTCGTCGTGCGTTTTGTCAGGAGTAGTAATGAAGTTAGACGCCATATTCCCGTTTCTCGCCTGGTTTCGCCTGGTCAGCAAGGATTCGCTCAAGGCCGATTTTATGGCGGGTCTCACCGGTGCGGTGATCGTACTGCCACAGGGCGTGGCGTTTGCCACGATCGCCGGGCTGCCGCCGGAATATGGTCTGTATACCGCCATGGTGACGCCGATTGTCGCGGCATTATTCGGTTCGTCGCTGCATCTGGTGTCCGGCCCAACGACGGCCATCTCGATTGTGGTGTTTTCCTCGGTCAGTCATCACGCCGTACCCGGCACGCCCGAGTTTGTCAGCCTGGCACTGACACTGACTTTCCTGGCGGGTGTCTATCAGCTTGGTTTTGGCATCGCGCGCCTGGGTGTGCTGGTCAATTTTGTCTCGCACACCGTGGTGATTGGTTTTACCGCGGGCGCGGCGATCCTGATCGCCACCAGCCAGCTGAAACACATTACCGGTATTTTCGTGCCCAAGGGCGAGTCGTTTCTGCACACCTGGATGGATCTGTTCCAGGGCGTTGGCCAGATTGACTGGATTGTGTTTCTGATTGCGCTGGCGACGCTGGTGACCGCGATTGCGTCGAAAAAAATCATGCCGAAGATTCCCAACCTGCTGGTCGGTATGGTCGCCGGTAGTGTGCTGGCGATTTTCCTGCAGGATTATTCCACCGACATCAAGCTGGTCGGTGAAATACCGGCGCATCTGCCGCCGTTGTCATCGCCGGAATTTTCCTTTGAGACGATCAAAATGCTGGCGCCGGAAGCCTTTGCGGTGGCACTGCTGGGTCTGATTGAGGCGGTTTCCATCAGTCGCGCGGTAGCAACCAAATCCAACCAGCGCATCAACGCCAACCAGGAATTCATCGGCCAGGGCATGTCGAACATCTTTGGCAGCTTTTTTTCCAGTTATGCCGGTTCCGGTTCCTTCACGCGTTCCGGTGTGAATTATGCGGCCGGCGCCAGAACACCGCTATCGGCCATTTTCGCCGCGTTGTCGCTGATGCTGATTGTGCTGCTGATCGCGCCGTTGACGGCGTATCTGCCGATTGCCGCGATGGGCGGGGTGATTCTGCTGGTGGCCTACAACCTGATCGACTTTCATCACATCCGCGAGGTGCTGAGCTTCAGCAAGTCGGAAACCTCGATCCTGCTGACGACGTTTTTCGCCACGCTGTTCCTGGAGCTGGAATTCGCCATTTACATGGGCGTGATGCTGTCGCTGATTCTGTTTCTGGCGAAAACCTCGACGCCGCAAATTCCGACATTGTCGGTTGACGTTGATGCGGAAACCGGTGCGCGCAAATTCATCAACGTGCACAAAAAGCCGCTCAAGGAATGTCCGCAGCTCAAGGTCATTCGCATCGATATGTCGATTTATTTCGGCTCCATCAATTACATCCAGAAGCGGCTCGCCAACATTGCCGACTATGAAAAGATTCATCACATCCTGATCGAAGGCTCCGGCATCAACTTTATCGACCTGGCTGGCGCCGAAGCGCTGGTGTCGGAAAACAACCGTCTGCGGCAGATGGGTGGCGGCCTGTATTTTGTCGGCCTGAAATCATCGGTGTATGAATTTGCCGCCAAATCCTGCTTCATCCGGAAAATCGGCAACAACAATTTCTTTGACAGCAAGCGCCTGGCGATACGCAGTATTTACAAACGGCTGGACCGTTCAGTCTGTGAAACCTGCGAGGTGCGCATTTATGATGAATGTCCGTCGCTGCCCGTGTCTGATCTCGCGGCCGGGGCGGCGAAATAATCGATCATGACCATCTGGGTCGATGCCGATGCCTGTCCGGGCGTGATCAAGGAGATTTTGTTCCGGGCCGCCCAACGTACCGGTGTGCAATTGACGCTGGTGGCGAACCAGCCGTTGCGCACGCCACCGTCGCGCAATATTTCCAGCCTGCAGGTGCCGGCCGGTTTTGATGTTGCCGACAATGAAATCGTCAAACGCGTGGACGCGGGTGATCTGGTCGTCACCAGCGATATACCGCTGGCGGCTGAAGTCATTGAAAAAGGTGGTCTGGCACTGAGTCCGCGCGGTGAAATGCATACCAGGGAAAACATCCGCGGCCGTCTCAACATGCGAGACTTCATGGATACCATGCGTGCCAGCGGCGTCAATACCGGCGGCCCGCCGGCGTTAAGCCAGAGCGATCGCCAGAGCTTCGCCAACCACCTCGACCGTTATTTGGCGCAACACCCAAACAGCGGTTGATGGTTCTGGCTTAATGTTTGCCGATTAATGCATCAATATGCGCAGCTACGCTGCGGCCCAGCGCTGACAGTTGATAGCCGCCTTCCAGGCTCGAGACGATACGGCCCTGACAGTGTCGGTCGGCGACATCAACCAGCTTCGACGTGAGCCAGCGATAGTCGGCTTCAACCAGTCGGAAGTTGGCCATATCGTCTTCGGCATGCCCGTCGAAACCAGCCGAAATCAGAATCAACTCGGGGCGGAACACTTCAATCGCATCCAGCCAATGGGTTTCGATGGCGCTGCGCCAGGCGGCGCCATCGGTGCCGGAGGTCAGTGGCATGTTGATGATGTGATCGCTGTGCGTGTCGGCGCCGGTGTTCGGGTAAAACGGATGCTGGAAACTGCTGCACAACAGAATGCGTTTGTCATGCCGGAAGATGTCTTCCGTCCCATTGCCGTGGTGCACATCAAAGTCGATGATCAGGACACGCTGCAAACCATGCTGTTCGAGCGCATGGGCGGCGCCGACGGCAATGTTGTTGAAGATACAAAAGCCCATCGCCTGGTCGTGCGTGGCATGATGGCCGGGCGGACGCACATTGCAAAACGCCTTGTTCAGTTCATCGGATAAAACGATATCGACGCCCATTACCACTGCGCCGGCGGCGTGGCGTGCGGCGTTCAGGCTGTGACGATTCATGCCGGTGTCACCGGCATCCAGCCAGATGATGCCGTCGTCCGGCTGCTGGTTGAAAACCTCGTCGACATAGTCGGCATCGTGCACACGCAGCAACTGTTCTCGTGTCACCAGCGGTGCTTCAACGTGTTGTAACAGGATGTCGAGCCCGGATGCGACCAACTGGTCCTGGATGGCGTACAGGCGGGCAGGGGATTCGGGATGATGCGGCCCCATGCTGTGCAGCAGGCAGTCGGGGTGAGAGATCAATGTCAGGTTCATATTTTATTGCTCATCAACAACACCTTGTTGCCTGTTTATGACTGCTGCGGCACTACGATTTTGCCGCCAGCTTTAACGTCACCCTGACAATCGCCGGTTCGTCAGGGATGACGGCTTCGGTAAATCCCAGCACTTCACAAAGCTTGCGCATGGTTTTGTTTTCGCGCAGCACATCGCCGAAGACTTCCCTGATGCCGCGTTGTCTGGCGTACTCGATGATGCGTTGCATCAGCAACACGCCAAGGCCGAGGCCGGTCATGTCGTGACGTACGATGATGGCGTATTCGGCGCGTTCGTTATCCGGGTCGGCGATGATGCGGACCACGCCGAAAATATCCATTTTGCCCGGAATGCCGGGTTCGGCCAGGATCAACGCCATCTCCCGATCATAATCAATCTGGGTGAATCGTGCTGCGGTGACGTGTGACAGCGTGCTCATCGGTACGAAAAAACGCAGCCGTACTTCTTCCGGTGTGAGTTTGGCGAAGGCCGCCTGCAACGAAGGTTCGTCTTCCGGCAGGATGGGGCGCAGCAGCAGCGAGCGACCGTCGCCGATCGGAATGCTTTGTTCGAGTTCTTTCGGGTAAGGCCGGATTGCCAGTCGCACCGCCCCAGGTGCGTCACTGGCGCGCACCTTGATGCGGGCATCCAGCGCCACCACGCCGTATTCATCGGCCAGCAGCGGATTGATGTCCAGCTCCACCACTTCGGGCACATCGATCACCAGTTGTGCCAGCCGGATCATGGTCAGTGCTATGGCGTCGAGATTGGCCGCGGGCAGGTTGCGATAGCCCTTGAGTAACTGGTAGATGCGTGTGCGGCTGAGCATCTCGCGGGCCAGGCGCATGTTCAGTGGCGGCAGGCCGAGCGCCTTGTCATTGACCACTTCGACGGCAATACCACCCTGGCCGACCAACATGACCGGACCGAACTGGACGTCCTCAATCATGCCGACAATCAGTTCATACGCACCCGGACGGTAGGCCATGGCCTGTACCGAAAAACCGTCGATACGTGCCTGTGGATGTACTTTGGCCACACGTTCGAGCATGTGGTCGGCGGCCTGTTTAACCGCGGCGGGGCCGGCCAGGTCCAGCGCCACGCCACCAACATCGGATTTATGCGTGATGTCGGCTGACAGTATCTTCAACGCGATGCTGCCACCCAGTTCGGCCGCGATGGCGGCCGCCTGCTCCGGTGTTTTGGCAATACGCGCCGCCATGACCGGAATGCCGTAGGCGGCCAGCACCTGTTTGGCTTCCGGTTCGCTGAGCCAGTCGCGCTGCTCGGCCAGCGCCTGGCTGATCAGTTGGCGCGCCCGTTCGCTGTCGGGAGTGAAATCTTCCGGCACGGAAGCCGGCGTTTCCATGAGCATTTCCTGGCTGCGGCGATACTCGTGCAGATACATGAACGCGCGCACCGCCTGTTCCGGCGTATCGAAGGTCGGAATCTGACGGTCGATGAACAGCTTGCGCGCCAGCGCTGTGGAATCGGCGCCAACCCAGCTGGTCAACAGGGTCAGCGAATGCCGCTCGGCGACTGCATCGATGACCGCCCGGGCGGCTTCCTCCCCCGAGGCGATGGCGGTCGGACAGTTCAGCACCAGGATGCCATCGACGCCCTGATCCTGGCACAGGATATCCAGCGCATCGGCATAGCGGCTGCCGGGGGCGTCACCGATGATGTCGACCGGATTGGCGTGCGACCAGGTTGGTGGCAATACCTGGTTGAGTCGTTGAATGCTTTGTTCGGACAACTGCGCCAGTTGGCCGCCGCGGTCGATCAAAGCGTCGGTAGCGAGCACACCGATGCCACCGCCATTGCTGAGAATGGCCAGCCGGTTGCCTTTCGGTGCATGCGTCAGGGCCAGGGTTTCGACCGCATCAAACAGTTCCTCCAGCGTGTACACACGCAACATACCGGCACGTTGGAAGACAGCGTTGTAGACACCGTCTTCGCCGGCCAGTGATCCGGTGTGCGAGGCGACGGCGCGCGCGCCTTCGGCATGGCGGCCGGCTTTGACCACAATCACCGGTTTCATGCGAGCGGCGGCGCGTGCTGCCGACATGAATTTGCGCGCGTTGGTGACGGTTTCGATGTAGAGCAGGATGGCGCGTGTTTGCCAGTCGTTGGCAAGGTAGTCGAGCATGTCGCCGAAATCGACATCCTGCATGTCGCCTAGTGAGACCAGATGCGAGAAGCCGATGTGGCGCGCCTGTGCCCAGTCCATCACCGAGGTGATGATGGCGCCTGACTGGGCGATGAATGCCAGCTTGCCGGCTTTCGGTGTGATGTGGGCAAAACTGGCGTTGAGGCCGATGCTTGGGGCCAGAATGCCGAGGCAATTGGGACCGATGATGCGCATGCCATATGCGCTTGCCGCCTGTTGCAACGATTGCTGCAACTCCGCTGCGGCTTCGCTGCCGCTGAAACCGGCGGTGATGATGACGGCCGCCTTGCAACCACGTGCACCGAGTTGATCGACCAGCCCGGGTACGCTGGTCGGTGGTGTGGCGATGATCGCCAGATCCGGTGTTTGCGGCAGGCTGTTGACATCGGCATAACAGGACAGCTCATTGAGACGCTGGTATTTGGGATTGACCGGCAGGATGTCACCGGCAAAGCCGCTGCTGGTCAGGTTTTGCAGCAAGCGTGCGCCGAGCGAGTCCGGCCGGTCGCTGGCGCCGAACAGCGCAACGGATTTCGGTTTGAACATCAACTCAAGATTGCGGATACTCATCGCGACTCTCTTGTTCAGGACGAAGCCTTATGCCACAGACCCCGACGCATTTCCATTTGCTTTCGATGATGTCTGTATTCACGTCGCCAGACAAGCGGCATCTGCCCGGTTGGGTCTGAAGCAGTCGCTAGGTGTTAATGGCGGAGTGGAAATATGAGCGGGCAGCGCATCAGTAAAAACCTGTCGCAGCAATCACCACAGCCGAACCTGCTGGATTATGATGCCGCACAAGCGGATTTTTCGTGGCAGGAGCTGGCGATATCACTGCAGGGGCCGACGCAACAGGGTGGCTCGAATATCGCCTACCTGGCGATTGAACGCCATCTGGCGAATGCTCATGGGGAGCATGTGGCGCTGCGCTGTCTGGCCGCTGACAGACAGGTACGGGATTTCAGTTATGCGCAGTTGAGTGAACAGAGCAATCGGTTTGCCAATCTGTTGCAGCGACTCGGTATCGGCAAGGGCGACTGCATTTGTGCTTTGACCGGCCGTATCCCCGAACTGTTTTTTGCTGCCTTTGGCGCCTTGAAAAACCGCAGTGTGTTCTGTCCGCTGTTTTCGGCTTACGGTCCCGAGCCTATCCGTACACGGCTGGAACTCAGTCAGGCGAAATTGCTGGTGACCACGACCAGCCTTTATTCCCGGCGCAAGATTCAGTCACTACGCGAGCAACTCTCACATCTGCAGCATGTGGTGATCATCAATGACACGGATGCGGCGCCAGCAATTCCGGATACGCTGGATTGGCAGGAGCAGATGCGGTTGTCCGGTAAAGACTTCAGCATGCAGCCGACGGAGCCTGAAGATCCCGCCTTGTTGCATTTTACCAGCGGTACCACCGGCACACCCAAGGGCGCGCTGCATGTGCATCAGGCGGCCTTGCTGCATTACCACAGCGCGCGGCTGGCGCTGGATTTACAGGCGCAGGATGTGTTCTGGTGTACCGCCGATCCCGGCTGGGTGACCGGCACCAGTTACGGCATGATTGCGCCGTTACTGATCGGTGCGACGCTGGTTGTCGACAGCGGCGAGTTCGAGCCGGGCCGCTGGTATGACATTCTGCAGCAACAGCAGGTCAGTGTCTGGTACACGGCGCCGACGGCTATCCGCTTACTCATGAGCGCCGGTGACGATCTGGCTGCAGCACACGATTTCAGCAGGCTGCGTTTTATCGCCAGCGTTGGTGAGCCTCTCAGTCCGACGGCCGTACTCTGGAGTGAGCGGGTGCTGGGATTGCCGTTTCATGATACATGGTGGCAAACGGAAACCGGCGGCATCATGATCGCCAACTATGCCGCGATGGACATCAAGCCCGGTTCCATAGGGCGGCCGTTACCCGGCATTGAGGCCGCCATCGTCCGGCGTTGCAGAGATGGTGGTATCGAGATCATTGACGCGCCGGATGAAACCGGTGAACTGGCTTTGCGCAGTGGCTGGCCGTCGATGTTTCGTACCTACCTGAATGAACCACAGCGTTATGCGGGTTGCTTTGTGAATGGCTGGTACCTCAGTGGCGACCTGATGCGGCGTGATGCCGACGGTTATTTCTGGTTTGTGGCGCGTGACGACGACGTGATCAAATCTGCCGGCCAACTGATTGGTCCGTTTGAGGTGGAAGCCGTGTTGATGCAGCATGCGGCCGTGGCCGAAGTGGCTGTGATCGGTAAACCGGATCCGTTGCTGAAGGAACTGGTCAAGGCGTTTGTGCGCCTGAATCCGGGCTTTCAGGCCAGCGATGCACTGGCCAGGCAATTGCTTGGTCATGCGCGGCAGCAGCTTGGTGTGGCGGTGGCGCCGCGTGAAATCGAGTTTTGCCAGCAACTGCCTAAAACCGATTCCGGCAAGATATTGCGGCGTGAGTTGAAACAGCGTGAACTGGATTTGGACTCGGCAGGTGTTTCCAAACCGCGTACGGAATATGATTAACTGTCAGCCTGTATGATGGAGGTGTTATGACGCAGGATGAAATCCGGGCAATGGTATTGCAGATCCTTTATGACATTGCTCCCGAGCTGAAAGACCAGAGCATTGAAGAGCAGGTCAATTTCCGTGACCAGTTTGATTTCAATTCGCTGGACTTTCTCAATTTCACAACGGCCTTGCAGCAAAAGCTGCAGGCAGACATCCCGGTGATGGATTATCCCAGGCTGTCGAGCCTGGCCGGCTGCGTGAAATATTTTTCCACCTGACAAAATCAACCACACAGGAGAGGACATATGGATGGTACGGGATTGATCGCCTATCTGTTGATCGGCGCGATTGCTGGCTGGCTGGCGGGCAAAATTCTTAAAGGTCGTGGCTTTGGCCTGCTCGGTAATATGGTTGTGGGTATTGTCGGCGCAGTCATCGGCGGCTTTGTTTTCAGTGTGCTGGGCATTGCTGCGGGTGGTTGGCTCGGTTCGATTGTTACCGCGACAGTCGGTGCGGTATTGCTGCTGTACCTGATCGGCCTGATCAAAAAAGCCTGACGCCATCTGAAAGAAAAACAACCGAAAGCCTGTCTTTATCGGATAGACAAAAATACCGACATCGCATTGGCAGCCATGGGAGGCATCGCATGAACCACTTGTTTCGTATCTTTTTACTCTGGCTTCTGGCAACAACGCCATTATTCGCTGCTGAAGGCATGGTCAATGTCGCTAGCCAACATAATGTGGCAGACACGGTGCAACGCTTGCTGGACGTTCTCAATGGCAAAGGCATGACCGTATTCGCCCATGTCAAACACTCGGCGGCGGCGCATAAGGTCGGTATTGAATTGCGTGACACCGAACTGGTGATTTTTGGCAATCCCAAGGTCGGCAGCCCGCTGATGCAGTGCCAGCAAAGCGTCGCCTTGGACCTGCCGCAAAAAGCCCTGGTCTGGCAGGATGAGCAGGGAGCCGTGTGGTTATCCTATAACGATCCGAACTATCTGGCGCAACGACATGCCATTTCAGGCTGTGATGAGGTGCTGGCGAAAATCAGCAAGGCGCTGGCCGGCATCAGCGCAGCGGCCACTCAATGAGTTTTTACAATTGACGTTCGATGGCGCGTTGCAGTTTTTTGCTCATCGGTGACGTGAAGCCGGAGTAGTCATCCACCAGTTGGCCGTTGCGATCGATCAGGTATTTGTGAAAATTCCAGGACGGGAAATTATCGGCGGCCTTGCCGAGCGCCTGATAAAACGGGTCGGCATATTTCTTTTTGACATGCGTTTTGGCGAACATCGGAAATTGCACGCCGTAGGTTAGCTGACAAAAATTCCTGATCTGCTGTTCATTGCCGGGTTCCTGGTGACCAAAGTCGTTGGACGGAAAACCCAGCACCACCAGGCCGCGATCGCGGTATTTGGCATACAACTTTTCCAGCCCGTCATACTGGCGCGTGAACACGCATTTACTGGCCGTGTTGACCACCAGTATCACCTTGCCGGCATAGGCCTCACACAGACGTACGCTTTGTTCAGCGTCGAGCTGGCGCACTTCAAAGTCGAGCAGTGCGGGGCAGTTGTCTGCACTTTGTGCGGCGCTGCTCATCAACAGCAAAAGCCCGACTGAAAGCCATTGTTGCAAACGTTTGGGCATGCGCAGTCCTCCATGGCTATTGATTAACGTAACCCCGAACCGTAAGTATCGGGGCGGACTGGATGCGGTCGTCGCTGTGTGTGGTGATCTTACTTCGCCAGTTCAGCCGGAATTCAATCGCCACGCGGTTTTCCTGTTCCATTTTCGCCGGTTCCTGTTGTTTGTTGTGTCCTGTTTTCTGTGATTGTAACCAGCCAGACTGGTTGCGTCGCACAAACCCCACATTTTCTGCGTCTGTATTGGGTGTTTATTTCGTGTCATTTCACTCATGTGAGGTGGTTCAATGGACCGGCTGGATTTGTATTGCCAGGGGCTATCCGGCTGACAAGCGCTTTTTTTGTTGATCTGGATCAATTGAAGATCGCCATTTCCATTGAAATATTAAAAATTACTAATATTCTTATACGCAATAAAATAGTTATATAGGTGATGACATGAGTAACGAAGATTGTGTGCTGAGAGAAGGCGTCGACCTGAATGTGGCGGACGTCAGAACCATCGCCCAGAGTCTTAAATCGCTCGCAGCTTACAGCATGCTAGCGTATGAGCACGACGACGACCCGGAAGAACTGCAAGCGTTGGTGGACGAAGGTCTGCAGGCGATTGATCGAATATTTGAGTGTTAAGTGAAAAGGACTCCTGCCATTCGGGGAGCAGGGGTCTTGAGAAAATAGCGGCAGGCATGACCTGCCGCTATGTCTTGAAAACGGTTATTGAATCGTTGTTGCTGTGAACAACAGGCCGCTTTCCGTATTCATGATGAACCAGGCATTGACCAGCAACAAGGTGGCGCCAAACAGCAATACACCCCACAACAGCAGTCGATGCAGAAAGATTGAAGAGTCCTTTTTCATGGCCTTGCTTCTCCTGTTGGATTGTTTCATTTTAGAAACCACTACATCCAGGGAAGCAAAAAGCATACCCGTTATTTTGCGGGTTTTTTGCCGTAAACAACTGATAATTGGGTGATTTACGTCAATTATTGGTGCGCAATCGAATTTTTCTGCCCATTCATGGTGCGTTTGCTTGCTAATCATTAGCCGATTTCCTGCAATTGTTTCACCGCCAGTTTTGAATTTCGCCA
>JASFVP010000091.1:0-6761 GCA_050049775.1 Chromatiales bacterium | reverse complement strand
ACAATGCCAGTCCGCCAAACAGCAGACCGGCAATCATGTGACCCAGCGTCAGCGGCACATCCTGGCTGATGCCATCGACCAGCTTGGAAGTGGTGATCGGCAATTCAATGCTGTTGAGCACGCCGAACGCCGGAATCACATCTTTCCAGATCAGGTACAGACCCAGCAGTACGCTGATGGCATAACCCATACGCACCAACTGGCTGACCTTACCACTCAACTCGCCGTAGTTGATTTTTTCCTCATCGATCGGCTGCGGTTCGGGTGTTGCACCGGTTTCGGTCGCAGCCGTACGCTGCGCCAGCTGCTCTTCACGATGACGCAACGCTTCCTGAAAGCGCAGGCGTCGCTGCGTGACATACAGGCTGCGCAGCAGCATGTCCTTGAGCAGGACCAGTACCACAAAAAACCAGATGGTCTCGCCGATCATGCTGCTGAGAAATGCCGCGGTATAGAAATACCCGGCCAGTGCCGCCAGCGCCAGCCCCAATGGCAACGCCAGTACCGGCACAAACCAGAGGACATGATAATGCGGCCATTTTTCGCCAGCGGCATTATTTGCCAGTACTTTCATGAGCGGACCGTCACTGCGCCAGATTCGGTAAATGCCCATTGCCAGCAGCAACATCATGACAATGAAAGACAGACGGCCGATGGCAAGATAACCGAAACCCTGGCCCGGCGATGCGCTGTTCAGATAGGTAAACGCCGAAGGTATGCTGGCGGCGCTGGTAGACACCAGGAAAGCCAACGGCAGAATAAATGGCAGCAGCCAGTTAATCTGCCGGGTCAGATTGACGCACAGCTCCTCATGCCAGTTCAGGTGAGCGCGCGCCAGACCGTTTTCGCGACACAGCTGGCGTAACCAGTCGAGCAGCAACAGGGTATGACCAATGCCTTGCAAGCCGGCGGCAACGCTGATGGTATATTCACTCGCCGCCTGGGTCATGCCCAGCAAAACACCGGCACCCACCAGTATCCAGGGCAACGGCAGGGTCAACAGCAGAGTGGCGCCAAACGCCAGCAGGGTAACGCCAAAATTGTCGGTGCGAACCTTTTTGGTCTGCTGCGCCAGGTCCGGCAACAGCCGACGGGCACGCCGGCGCAAAAACAGCAACAGTCCGGAAACGATAAACCAGACGACAACACCGCTGCTTTGTTCCTGCAACGTCTTGACCGCATCACTGGCAAGCTGCTCCAGATGCACCGGATTGATTAACCAGCCCAGTGTATCCAGCAGTAAACCCAGATCGGCCGTTGGCACCAGTTCCGTGCTCGGCATCCATAACAGGTGATCGTTGATGAAGGTGCGATAATTTTTTGCTGTCTGCAACAACTGGCGTGTGTTGGCTTCCAACGTTGAGAGCTTGCCCACGTAACGCGTGTAACTCTGCCAGAGTTCCTGCATGGCATTGCGATAGGCGCTCCACTTGTCCTGCGCGATGCTGCGCAGACGTGCTCGTTCTGTGTCACTGGCCGTGGCCGGATCAATCGACTCATTGAGCAGCTCTTCAATCTGCTTGTCACGATCACTGGTTTCGCGCAGCTTTTCGTCCAGCTCAAGCTGGCGCAGCACAGCCTCACTGAGACGTTGCTGCTGATTGATGATCTGACTCGTCAGGCTCTTGGCTCGCGGCGCAAAATCACGGCGCTTCTGTAGTAACAACGATGTTTGCGCACTGTTACCGCCGTATTCCACAATGTACTGGATACGCTCATGATCGCGACCCAGCTCGGTCAGCAGATTGCTGACATGTTCATTCTGCTGATCCAGTACATTTTCGCGTGACACCAACCCGGCGTGTTCATCGGTAAGATCGCTGATTTGCTGTTGCAGACTTTTCAACGCCTGCGGCACATCCTGCAACGCTTCCTGGGCCGCCTTGCGCGCCACCTCTGCCTGTGCCTGACGTTTGAGGTTGAGGGCGTCACGCAATTGCGTAACCAACTGGTTCAGCGCGGTGATGTCACTGGAATGAGCGTCTCGCTCGGCTTGCGCCAGTGCGGTCAGCTGGTTGATATTGTCGATCTGCAGCTTGAGGCCGGCAATGCGAGCATCCAGCATCTGCCGCTGGGCATCGCGCCAGAGTCGGCTGGCTTCCGCCAGAGCCAAATCACCCGGTTCAGTTGACGTAGTGGCTGATTCGACCACGGTGGCATCGCGTTTTTTCTGCAGAGTCGTAAGATCGTTGCTACCGGTGCGCGACAGTGTGAGGTAATTATTGAGCTGTTTTTCCTTGCCGGCCACTGCTGCCTGGGCTTCCTGCAGCAAACGTTCCTGTTCACTGAGCAACGCCTCCAGATCATCGGCTTTCATTTGCTCGAGTTGTTTCTGGCTGTATTTGGCAATGCGCAAGCCGCTGCCTTTTTCAATTCTCGCCAGTTTATTCGGCACCTGCTTGATCAGGCTTTGCAGCTCCTGGTTTTCACTTTTCAGCCGAGCGGCTTCCTCCAGCAGGGCGCGCGCTTCGTCCAGCCTGGCCAGGCCTTGCTGGCGCTGCTCATCGCTTAACTTGCCGGCCTGTTCAATGTCAGTGCGCTTGGCGCCAATCAATTGCTGACTGACGCCGGTTCCAGCGTCATTTCCCGCCGCCTGGATTACGCTGGCTGTAAGGATCAGTAGAAAGGACAGCAGTACCTGACGCACAGCTGTCAGGTGATGATTGCGTGGGTTAATTTGCATCACAGGCCTTCGACGTTACGGCAATTTCAACACTCATGGCCGCTATCATATCTTTCTGAAACTCGATCAGCTATGCGAATTTTAGGCTTGATGTCACAGCAGATTGCACAGCAGCCAGCCAACGGTAATACCGGTAAACAGCAGCAAGGCATACATCAGCACACGCGACATGACCAGTTTCCAGACCAGGAAACGCATCTCGACGACATCGGCGTTCTGCACGATGAATATGCTCGACAGCACCACCAGAATCAGCAGGATGATCAGTTCGATGCTCACTACGACCTCCGGCCTTGATCAGATCACGTGGTTGCCGCGCACGCCGATCAGCACCAGCAGCGCCAGCAACAGCATCAGCCAAAACAGACCGTAAAGCCAGCGCGATTGCTGCGCCTTGCGTTTTTCCAGCCAGGTGCGCGGCTGTACGCCCTTGGCCAGAAACACCAGCTTGGCAGACAGGATCACACAGACAATGTTGACGGCCAACAGCAGCGCCGCCCCGGTCGCCAGAGTAGTCTGGCCGCTGCCCAGCAGCATGCCAAAGGTCGCGGTAGGCGGTAGCAGGGCCACCGCCACCATGACACCGACCAGCGTGCTCGACAATCCGGTCGTTAATGACAATACCGCCGCCGCTCCGGAAGCCAGCGCCAGCGCCACGCCATCAAGGCCGACATCGGTGCGCGCCATGACTTCACCGCTGCTCAGATCCAGCGGCCACAGCAAGCCAATTACAAATGCCAGGCCGGCGGCCAGCGTCAAACCCACGATGTTGGTGCGCAGCGCCTGCCACAACAATGGCTTGTCGCCCAGCGATGTCGCCAGTGCCAGCGCAATGTTCGGGCCGAGCAGGGGGGCGATCACCATCGCGCCAACCACCACGGCAACGTTGTCCTCAATCAAGCCGACCGCGGCAACCACGGTGGACAACATCACCAGCAACAGGAAATTGCTGTCCAGGCGCGAACCTTTTTCCACCTGGTTATACAATTCTTCACGGGTGGTGGTTACAGCCTTGCGTGCCTCATCCTCCTTGTCGGCCTCGGTTGGTCGCGGCAGTACCACGTCCACCGGTTGCACCACAATGCGAGCGTTGTCCGAACTGGCCAGCAGGTTTTGCAAACTGTCGAGCAATTCCTGTCGCCCCTTGTCATGCACCAGCAGCCGGAATGCCTGGCGTTCATCTTCCATGACTTCGCCACACCAGATGTCCTGCGCATGGAACTGCTCGGCGATACCACGCAGGGTATCCCGGTGACCGGTGTCGGCTATGACTTCAATGATGCGCATTTTGTTGATTTCTTCATTATTATGGTCGAGGCGGTCGTCCGAAAAACGACATCTTGTGCTGACCGAAAAGCTTAACGCAGGCGTGGAGGTTTTTATAGCGGCAAACGCCGCATCCCGAACCTAGGCGTCAGACAGGCGTGAGTTGAGCAGGCGCCGCATCAGGGCAATCCATGGCGCACTCAGGATGAGGCTGATGGCAATAATCGCCATGGTCACCTGGTAGGCGTAATCGGTAATGATTTCGGCCTGGCGACCGGCGGCGGCCAGCACGAAACTGAATTCGCCGATCTGCGCCAGGATCGCGCCGGTGAGTATGCCGCGACGCCAACTGGTGCCGAGAAAACGCAACACCACAGCATTGATAAAGGTGTTGGTGATCAGCACCGCCAGCACCAGCACGCCAATCTGTATCCAGTGGGTAAGCAGAAATTCCAGATCCACCAGCAATCCGACGGAGACAAAAAAGAACGCCACAAACAACGTCCGAAACGGTTCCAGGCTGTGTTGCACCCAGTCGGTCTCACGTGCGCTGGCCACCAGCATGCCACCGATGAAGGCGCCGAGTGCGGTCGACAATTGCAGCAGACCGGTAATGAAAGCCAGCCCGAAACAGGCGGCCAGGGCGGCGAAAACCTGCAGTTCATGATCCTCGCGCAATCGCGCGGCAAACGGCAGTTTGATGTTTTCATGGCGAGTCAGCCAGGCGCCCAGACCAATCACCAGCACCGCACCGATGGCTTGCAACAACAATGTGCTGACCTCCGGGCGACTGCCACCCAGCAGACCGAGCACGATCAGCATCGGCACTACCGCCATGTCCTGCGCCAGCAGGATCAGCAACACATCATGACCAACCGGCGTATCCAGTTCATGACGGTCCTTAAGCAGTTTCAGCACCACCGCCGTACTGCTGAGGCTGATGACAAAACCCAGTAACAGGATGCGCGCCAGTGACCATTCAAACAGCCAGCCCATGGCCCAGACCACGGCAATGCTCACCAGGATCTGCATCAAGGTACCAAGCACCGCCACGCGCCAACCCTGCACGAGTTTGTACGGCGACACTTCCATGCCGATGAAAAACAGCAGCAGGGTAACGCCAAAGGAACCCATATGATTGACCAGCGTCGGGTCGGTAACGAATCCCAGACCCTGCGGCCCGACAGCGAGACCGGCCAGCAAATAGCCGATGATTTCTGGCTGCTGCAGCCACTTGAGCAGCATGCCCATGGCCAGGATGCTCAGCACCAGGCCGACCAAGGTAGGCAGCAATGGATCAATATGCATTTAACACCGGAAAACCATCATTCAAGCGAGAGCCAAGTCTAGCTTCTTTCAACAATTCGGCGAAGCAAAAACAGCCGGGTAAAGCTTTTCAAAGTCAGCCCAAGTAGGGCAATATTTGCCTGGATCAGGCTTCAAACATGTTTTTTCCGATGTCGTACACTTCCTGACAACGAGAATTATTATGCAGGTGATTCAATTTAGTGCCGACCATGCCCCCGAACTGGCAAGCGCTGCGCAAACAACGAAGGATGCCTCTGCCTTTTACTGGATCGAAATCGAACGTTCGGAAAAGGATTGGCATGACAAGGCGCAGCCCTGGCTGAACATGCAACTGCATGAGCGTCATATCCGGGATACGCTCAACGAAACGCATCCACCTTATTATGACGGTACGGATGATTATGACTTGCTGGTGGTGCGCACCCTGTGTCATGACATGCCTTCCGAACAACCAACCACCTGTCCGGTGGCTTTTGTCATCACCGCCAATGCCGTCATCAGCATACGCCCACCCGAAAACCCCGTGTTTCACAAACTGCATCAACGCTTTCTCAGCGGCCAGCGTAAAGTCCCGGCGTCTCCGGCGATGTTGCTGTATCAGTTACTCGACCAGATCACCGATACCTTACTGGGGCGGCGCGACACCACCACCGAATTATTGAATAGCTGGCAGGATCGCCTGCTGGATCGCAACGACGTCTTCGGAGACTGGCAATCACTGATGCGCCTGCGAAGTCAATTGCGCCGTCTGGAAGTGGTCACCGAAACCCAGCTCGACATGATTTCCGAATGGCGTGACCAGACCAGTATGCAACTGGACAGCTCATTGCTGGTACGTTTCAATGACCTGCAGGAACACATACGCCGTGTTTACAACCACGCTGTCGTCACCCAGCAAGATATTGATGCACTGGTGCAAATTTACTTTTCCGCCAATACCCAGCGAACTAACGAGATCTTGCAGTTTCTTACCATTATCTCGGCCATCTTTTTACCGATGAACCTGTTGGCTGGCCTGTTCGGCATGAACTTCAGCCATCTGCCCTGGCTGCAGGACTGGTACGGCCCCTGGATGGTCGGCACATTGATGCTGGCAATTGTCACCGGCCTGTTGCTCTGGTTCCGTCATCGGCGCTGGATATAAATTCATTCCGATTAAGTTCATACTGTTTACAGACTGAATTATTTTTTCCCGGATCAGTCACACGTATAGAAGCAGACACGAACACACCGAACAAAAAGTCAAAGGAGGGCATCATGAACAAACGCAACATCAATGAAAACAATTTCGACACTTCCAGCTCACGCCGCCAGGACCGTGAACTTGAGATACAGGACTGGAACCGAGAGCGGGGCATCCAACTGGCGCAACAGGAAAAGATTGAAATGACCGACGCACACTGGCAGGTAATTGACTTTCTGCGCCAGCGTTATGTCGAGAAAGGCGAAGCGGAAAGCGCCAGGGATGTAGCCGAAGAACTCGATGAACTCTTTGCTGGACAGG
>JASFVP010000005.1:0-96895 GCA_050049775.1 Chromatiales bacterium | reverse complement strand
ACAGGCCATACACCACAATGCCAGTGATCTGCACCATGATCTGGTCCTGCCAATTGAGGCCGGTATCCAGCACGACCGGATCACCGAACAAGCCAACCGCCAGTGTGCCCCAAATACCGGCCGCCAGATGCACCGGCACCGCACCAATGGCATCGTCGATCTGCCTGCTCAGCAGATAACGGTCCGCCAGCACCATAACTACGCCGCCCACCGCACCAATCAAGACCGCTTCAGCCGATGTCACTGCATGGCAATTGGCCGTGATCGACACCATGCCGGCAAGCATGCCGTTCATCGGCAGCATGGTGGCATCGACACAAAATCGCGGAAAGCGTCGACAAATGACATAGGTGGTCATGCCGCCGGCAACGGCCGCAAGCAAGGTATTCGTGATAATGCCCGGCACACTGTTATCCAGCGCCAGCGTGCTGCCGCCGTTAAAGCCGATCCAGCCGACCTGGAACAGAATCACCCCCAGCATCGCCAAGGGCAGGTTGCTGGCCGGAATTGATTGCGCTTCGCCGCTGACAAAACGTCCCTTGCGCGGACCGATGACAAATAGCGCCGCCAGCGCCACCCAGCCACCGACGCTGTGCACGACGGTGGAGCCGGCAAAGTCGACAAAGCCGCGCTGTGCCAGCCAGCCCGCTTCGTTGGTAAACGCCCCGCCCCACGACCAGTGACCGGCCACCGGATAAATCAGGCTGACGATCAAAATTGTAATAATGATGTAGGCATTGAACGCCACCCGCTCGGCGACAGCGCCGGAAACAATGGTTGCAGCTGTCGCGCAAAACATCGCCTGAAACAGGAAAAATGCCGCCAACCAGTGTTCGCCCTGGCCGATCGGCAACAGAAAATGTGACACGCCAACCAGGCCATCGTAACTGTGGCCAAACATCAACGCAAAACCGAGTAACCAGAAGACAAACACAGCCACCACCAGGTCTGCTGCATTTTTCATCGCCACATTGATGGCATTCTTGCTACGTGTGGCGCCGGATTCCAGACACAGGAAACCGGCCTGCATGAGCAGCACCAGCACGGCGCAGATCAGTATCCACAAAACATCCAGACTCAGGGCGTCATTCATGCAGGCTTGTTGGGGTTGAAATAATTGTTGTTAAAAGCGTTACCCGGTTTTATCGACTGTCGCGGTAAACTCTTGACCGGCGTGGGACGGCTGCACCAATACAGTACGTGAGTGATCATTCTGGACATCATCTGCGTCATTTGAGGTCATGCCTGCATTGTTGAGCTTTATCCATACATGCAAGAGCAACAACTGTGCCATGACTGTCCAACTTGCCGCTGTAACGCAGTACGTTGTCACCAACACATACCGTATCAGGTAGCCGAACAGATAGGCTGGCAATCGGGTATGATTGCAGTCATACCTTTCACCCTGATGAGCCTGACGGCATTATGGAATATTGGTCTGAGTACACCCGCTTTTTCACAGCGCTGCTGGTCATCCTCGACCCGTTTGCCGCGATTCCTATTTTTCTCAGTCTGACGCAGGGTTACACGGCTGCCGAGCGTGGCAAGGCGGCAAGCCTGGCAGCCATCACCGTTATTATGGTGCTGGCGCTGAGCGCGTTGTTTGGAGAAACCATGCTGACGGTACTGGGTGCCAGTCTACCGTCGTTTCGTGTTGGTGGCGGCATCGTATTGCTGTTGATGGCGTTGACCATGCTGCGCGCGCAGACCGATGCCATGCGCACCACCCCGGCCGAAAAAGTCGCCGCCGGCAGCCGCGAGAACATCGCCGTGGTGCCGATCGCCATTCCGCTACTGGCCGGTCCGGGTGCGATCAGTACGGTGATCATCGAGATGCATCGGCCCGGCGCCGAATACCATGTGGTCTGGGTGATCGGCGTGATCCTGCTGCTGGTGTTATTGCTGTGGGCCGTGCTGCGCCTGGCCACGCCCATCGGCCGTTTTCTCGGACCAATCGGGCTGAACATCCTCAATCGATTGTTCGGCCTGATCCTGACAGCGATTGCCGTGGAAATCATGGCCAACGGCCTGCGCGAACTGTTCCCGGCACTGGCCGGCTAGAGCTGTCGATAAGCCACCAGTGCACGTTCGCGTGTTTGTTTCAGGTCCACGATGGTTGCGGGATAGTCAGCAATAGCCGTTTTCAGATCAGACGGCGCCGTCCACGGCTGGTGGATATAGCGTTTCGGCAAGGCCTTCAATTCCGGCAGCCAGCGTTTCACATACTCACCTTCGGGGTCGAATTTTTCACCCTGCAACACCGGATTGAAGATACGAAAGTACGGCGCGGCATCGGCGCCGCTACCGGCGACCCACTGCCAGCCCATGGTGTTGTTGGCCAGATCGGCATCGACTAATGTATCCCAGAACCAGGCCGCACCCTCCTGCCAGGGGATCAACAGGTTCTTTGTCAGGAACGACGCCACCACCATACGCACCCGGTTGTGCATCCAGCCGGTCTGCCACAACTGGCGCATGCCGGCATCCACCAGCGGTATGCCCGTCTGGCCGCGTTGCCAGGCCTGCAGGTCCCGCGCGTAATCGTCTCGCCACGGGAAAGCAGCAAAGCGCGGGTTGAGCGGTTGTTTGTCGGTATGCGGAAAGTGATAGAGCAAATGATGTGCAAACTCGCGCCAGACTAGTTGGCGCAGATAAGTATCAGCCGCAGCGGTGTCATCCTGTTGGGAAAGAACTTCAGCAATGCGGCGCGGGCTGATTTCACCGAAATGCAGGTGTGGTGACAGTGTTGAGGTGCTGCGCGCCGGCAGGTCGCGATTGGCTTCGTAATCGGACAGATCCTTGGCGACAAACTGTTTGAGTTTGCCCAGTGCGCCAGCTTCTCCGGGCTGCCAGCTGGACGCCAGCTCGGCGTACCAGTGCATGTCCGGCAACAGGCCCAGCTCATCGATATGGCCGGTCGCAATGCCTTTAGGTAATGGAGGCAGACGCCGTGGTGTCGGGCTTTGAGTTGTCGGCAGGCCTTCACGCAAACAGGCTTTCCAGTAGGCGGTGAATACCTTGTAGGCAGCCGGCTCAGTGCTGGCCTGTTTGCTGATATCCCAGGGTTCGAACAGCAGACCGGCGTTGAAACTGCGTACTTCAATGCCGTCGGCTTGCAAGCTCGACTTGATGTCACGGTCGGCCTGGATCAGCTGCAGCTCGTAACGGCGGTTCCAGCAGACACGTTCGGCGTTGCTCTGCCGGATCAGTTTTTGCAGTACCTGTTTGGTCGAACCAGTGCGCACGATTAACGCCGAACCACGTTGGCGCAATGCGGCATCCAGCGCCTTGAGGCTGTGATGCAGCCACCAGTTGGAGGCAGCGCCTGGCGACCAGTCGCCATGCAGGGTCGGATCGTGAATGAATACCGGCAGCAACCGCTCGGCCTGACGCGCATGTTGCAACGCCGGATTGTCGTGCAGCCGCAAATCATTACGCAGCCAGAGAATACTGACGCTCATGCTGCCGTGAATCCGTTATGCCGTGCTTCCATGCACCAATAGTAACAGTTGCGCGATGCGGCGCTAATGAATCATTTGATCCGGCAAGTGCGGTGTTATCCTGAGACCGGCCGGCTGGAAGGCGTCCACTTCAACGGCATAATACGGCTGTCCCGCCAGCCGATAGACGCCAACATGCTTGAGTACAGTGCCCGGCGCCGGCCTGGATAAATCGGCAAGGCGGTAAAAATGGCTGACACCGTCTTCATACACAGCGTGCACAGCATACTCGTCCGGTTTCCCCTGTCGGCACAGCTGGCAGACTTGACAGTCATGATCCGCCTCTATTTGTGACAGGAGACACTTCTCACCATACGAACAAATCGGTTTTTCCTGCATGTTAATCCTGCTTCGTTACTGCTTACTACTTACCATGCCCCGGATTCAATGCATCCGGCAAGGGACTGCATCACACCCGATGAATCACATCATTGTTTTTTGCATACTGCTCCCCGGTATCGGAACATGCATTGCGATATGTCATGGGAAAGGCAAATACCCGATGAGACTACTTAACTTCCCTTGACATACCAGACCTGCATTTCAACCAGCAGTGGCACTCCAGGCTGATGGAGGCAAAGCCTGTGTTTCAGCATCTTGCCGGGTGCATGATGACTTATCCGAAAACCGGTCTTACACGCGCCATGACTTCATCGCGCCACTGCTGCCAGATGGCGCCACTGAGAATCGTCAATGCGATCAACAACAGCAACAGGGTTAAGGTGTCGTTGTCGATTGGCTGTGCTTCGGCTTCGACTTTTTCCAGCTTTTGTCCCTGCACCTGCTGCTGTGGCTGACTGGGTGGCTGTGGAATATTCACCGGTGGTAATTCCATCGGTGTCACCGCCACCTGCTGCAGGCCAAAGCCTTGTGCCTGATCGGCCACATAGTCGTTGAACTTCTGGTTAATGCTTTGCACATCATGCCGCACAGCGATTTCCTGGTAGGTTTCCACCAGCTTCTCGACTATTGCGGCATCGGCCTGCCAGTAACCCTTGCGAATGGCTTCGAGCATACGTTCGGAAATCTGCGCCAGTGCCTCGGGGTTGTTTTGCTCGAACCACTCACGCATGGCCATGTCGTACTTGTCATTCACATACACTTCAAAGAATTCCTGCCACTGGTCGGCGCGGATGTTTTGCGGATCGACCACCTGCCAGCCCCAGAAGTTGTTGACCGAATCCAGGATTTCGAGCGTGCCGGAATAGCCCTCGGCCTGCATTTCACCAATCCAGCGTGGATGAAACTGTCGCGTGCGCAATTCTTTCGACATGAAAGTATTGAGCGTTTCCATTTTCTGCTGTTGCGGATTGCGCAGATTGCTGATGAACATCTCCGGACTCTTGCCATCGATATTGCGCACCGCCAGCGAAATGCCACCGAGGTTCTGGAACGGGTCGTCCGACGTCAGCAGGCCATAAAGGTTGGATGAACGTGAAAAGGCCGCCACATCGGTACCGGACAGGTTTTTTGCATACAGGTTGAGGTTGTCGTGATGCTCGCTCCAGCGGTCCTCATCGACACCGAAGGCATAGCCCATGCGACTCAAATACAGGTTGGCGAGCTTGTCGTCCTTCTCCCAGGTATCCGATGCCATGACGCCGGCCTCAAGACCGGTACCATAATTGCCGGTCTCACTTGAGAAAATGCGCACGGTCGACAGGTAGTCCGCGTCTTCAGGACTCACGCCGGCCTCGGCCAGTTGCTGTTGCAGCCGTTGACTGTTGCGATAGACAAAGTTGCTTTCCTCCTTGAGCCGGGCAATGCGGTCAACGCCGTCGGCCAGCAGTTTCATGACACCGGGAAAGGCATCGCGGTACAGGCCGGTGGCCGACAGCACGACATCGACGCGCGGGCGCTTGAGCTCCGAGTAAGGAATGACCTCGACACCGCTGACCCTGCCACTTTCCTCCCATACCGGCCGCAGGCCCATGGCGTACAAAGCCTGCGATTCGAGCACACCGTGGTGACGCATGGCTTCGATCGACCACAAGGAAAACGCCATCTTTTCCGGATAGCGGCCGTGCTTGGCGCTGTAGTCGTTGATCAGGTCAGCGGTCAGCTGTTTGCCGGTTTCCCAGGCTGCCTTGGTCGGCAGGCGCGACGGATCGAAGCCGTACAGGTTACGTCCGCTCGGCAGGCTTTCGTCATTACGGATCGGGTCGCCGCCGGTCGATGGTTCGATATAGCGGCCATCCAGCGCCGCCAGGAAGCTGTCCATTTCCAGCGTGCCGCGCATGAGTTGCAGCAGGTCCTTGCCGCGCACCAGCAACTGGCGCAAATTGTCGGAGGCATCGTCCGGCGCAGGCTTGTTTTCGATAATGCTGGCGTACAACAGCCGATAGCCTGGCAAGGCTTCGAGCTTGACGTAGTCCTCGACCAAATCTTCCAGACCCGGTTGACCGTGTTCCTGTTCCTCGCCATCTTCGGCAGACCTGCCGCTTTGCTGATTCACATAGGTGATCATGGCATCGGCGTAGTCGGTGCCGAGTATCTGCATGACAGTGCTGGTCAGCAAACGGTCTTCGGCCGGCTTGCCCCAGGTATGCATGCCCAGGGGCTGGTTTTCGAGCATCAGTTCGTGCAGGTAATCGTGCAGTTCCCTCAGGAAGTCATCAAAACGCGCTTCCACATCGACCACCTGCCAGCCTATATCGGCCGGAATATTCATGCTTGCGACTTTCTCGATGAGCTGTTTGCGCGTGCGTTCGCGCACCAGGCCCGGATCGACCGACAGGTAGTTGTGCGTGAGTTCGTGGATTTCGCTGATCTCACGATACAGCCCGCTGGGTGCGAACGGTGGTGTCATGTGGCTGATCATGACGGCATGCCCGCGACGCTTGGCCTGCATGGCCTCGCCGACATCGTCGACAATATAGGGATACACGACCGGCACATCATCGGCGGTCAGGCTGCTGGGATCATACGCCCAGGGACCGCGCTCCTTGCCCGGCATCCATTCGTGGCTGCCGTGCGTGCCGAGATGCACCAGTGCATCGGCCTTGAAATGCTTGCGCAGGTACAGATAGGCGGCCAGGTAGTAATGATTGATCGGCAGACTTTTGCTGTGGTAGATCTTTTTCTCGTACTGGTTCTTGTCGCCACGCGGCGGCTGCGGCAGCACCAGCAGGTTGCCACTGCGCATCAGTGGTATGACGAACTGCTGTTCACCGTTGATGTCGGCCACCAGGTAATGGTCTTCGGGCTGGCCCCATTCCTGTTCAATATCACGTCGCACTGTCTCGGGCAAACCGCTATACCATTGGCGGTATTCGCTCAGCGGCAAGGTGCCCGCCAGTCCCTTGTCAACCACCGTGGCCGGCGCCTCCTCACGGTAATAAGGCCGCTGCAGAGTGGCCACCGCATCGATCATGGTCTGCTCTGCCAGCACTTCGTTGTGATAACCGGCCTGTTTCATGCGTTGCGTGATGTGTTCCACGCTGCGCGGCACGTTGAGGAATGACGCGCCGGCATTACGCTCGCCGGGCGGATAGTTGTAATACAGAATGGCGACCTTCTTGTCGCGGTTCGGCT
Source organism: Chromatiales bacterium (assembly GCA_050049775.1). Lineage (GTDB taxonomy): Bacteria > Pseudomonadota > Gammaproteobacteria > Chromatiales > Chromatiaceae > JABDQZ01. The sequence continues at coordinate 89,861 of JASFVP010000005.1, read as the reverse complement.
TGCTTGCCAGGTTTGCCAGGCGCACCGCCTTGCGCACCACCAGGTCGATCTGCTCGTCGATGCTGTAAAAACGGCCGTCGGCTTCATTGCGCGCCGCCACCACCTTGGGATCGGCGACACCGGCGATCTCCGGCAGGGTCAGGTAAAACGGAATCGACATCGCCGGCACGCCGCCATTGTCGTTACGCCATTTTTCCTCAGGCCCACTGTAATTGATGGCGTTGATCACGGTTACGCCGAGCTGCTCGAACAGCTTGCGCTGTTCTTCGGCCCAGTGAATCACACGTGTGTTGATGAGTGTCTGGATAACCGGTTTACCATCGCTGACCAGCCAGTCGGCCAGCTTGCCGGCATCACGGCCGGAATGATAATAAAACGCCAGCGGTATGGCGCCATTGGCCTCGACGCGGTGGATCATGTCATCGGTGACCGCGGTGTTCTCACTGACCAGGTTGTCGCGGTGAATCACGATACCGACGACTGGGTGCTGTTCGCCACCGAGTTTCTGCGCGCTGTACCATTGCAGGTATTCATCCGGTGTGTTGGCGATGCTGTCCGGGTAATCCGGATGGTAAACCCCCTGGGCGGGATAAATGATTGGCGGTGCAACCTCGGTGACACTCCTGTCCTGCATCAATTCGGCACGCATATAGCTCAACATGCGATTGAAGTTTTCACGTCCACCGTTGACATAGTAGCGTTGTATTTCCTGTGCCTGAGCCAGGTCAATGTGCTTGCGCATCGCCTCGCCTTCGGGCCAGCGCAGCGCCATGATTTTCACCGGCAGTTGCAACTGCCAGATCTGTGGCACCAGGTCAGCGAAGTTTTTCTCGGTCTGTTTGGCGCTGACCGAATCCAGTAACAACAACTGGTAGCCATCGACAATATCCGCAAGCGTGGTCTGCTTGTCGTGGCTTTTCATGTCGACATGCTGCAACTGCAGTCCCTGCTCCGCCGCCAGCGTGGTCAGCAAGTGTGTTCTGGCGGGATTGCCGTGACCCATGGTCAGCATCATGATTTTTCCCGCGCCCTGGCCGATTTCTGGTAACGGCTCGGCGATAGTTTGGGTAGGCACCGGCTTGCCGGCATTGCCGGTCGGCGCGACCACCGCCGACGGCACCTCGCTCCGGTTGAACGACTGGTAACCCGGCGGTGTCGGCGGATACATCGGCTGGTATGCCGGCGAGAATGCCGGTGCCCCCCAGCCGGGTGTCGCATAATAATAATTCTGGCCTGCGGCCAGCGACGCCCCGGCCAGCACGGCGGCTGCCAGCATCGTGAGCAGTTGAAGCATGCGCTTGTTCATTGTGACACCTCCTGCACGGTATCTGCCTCGCCTTCCGGTACATACACCATGGAGCCGTCCTCCATGCGGTACGCAACACCGGCCTTGATGCCATTGCCCTGGCCGATGTTGCCGCTGGATTCGTATTTTTCGATTTTTTCACCCTTTTTGATGATCATCTGCATGTCGGCCTTGCCGGGATTTTTGATCACCACGACGTCTTCATCCTGCAACGGGTTGAGCGGATTCTGGGCAATAAAAATCAGTAATGCCGCGATGATGACGAGGAACAGGTCAACCAGGTTGACCACCGACAGCATCGGGTTAAAGGATTCGTCTTCTTCAAGCAACACGGCTGGCCACCTCTTCTTCTGTGTGGCCGGTATCGCCCGGCTGCAAACGGTAGTCCAGCTGCACCGCCTCGAAATGCCGGGCGTTGTTGTCGCGCCAGTCCTCGGCAAAGCGAATGTCGTGCGCCAGCCACTGCTTGCGCACGCTGGCAATCCAGAAGGTGATGCTGGCCGCCAACAGCGCAAAAATCACGGCAGTAAACGCGATGATGAGATTTTCGCTGATGCCCTGCACATTGCCGTTGGCCAGTGACTTGAGCGCCGGCCCCATGGGAATCATGGTGGCAACCAGACCGAGCATCGGAGCGATGCGCGTGGTGATGCGCAGGTAGTCGAGTTCCTTGAGCGCCGCCAGTTCCATGTCTTCGCGACTGGCATCGGGACGTGCCGCCAGCAGGTTGAGCATGGAATAACCTTTCAGTCTGGCCATATCGTCAAGTGACGCCAGCGATTGCAGGCGCTTCTGTGTCCAGTTGCGCTGGGCGTAAAGCGTAGTGAATGCACCGAGCGAATACAGCGAAAATACAAACAGCAGCACCACACCGATTTGCACCGGCAACAAAAACAGATTGGAAAGTTCGTAAAGATAACTGTCGAGAGACATGGTTTTCTCCTGGTTTTTAACCGCACGCCTGCGATACCCGGCGTGCCTTCACTGGCAAGTAGCGCGCAGCCTGCTCAGGCAGGCCGCGCCAGGCCAGACATTAGTCGCCGAAGGTTTTACGCAGACCGACGAAATAAAAACGTCCGCGTTCCTCTTCCTCGTCAAAGTTGGGACTCTCATCATCAAGACGCACATCGGTGATGTTGGTGATGCCGGTCCTCACCTCGAGTGACTTGGTGACCGCCTTGACAAACGTCAGGTCAAGCAATGAATAGGCCGGCACCGGATCGGTTTCGCCCGTACCCATGTACTGGGTGCCGATGTATTCCCAGTTGAAAATGGTGTCCAGATCCCAGGGGCCGTAATGGTGGCGCAGTTGCACGTTGCCGAAATGCCTGGGGCGGTTACGCAACTCCTTGTTGTTGTTCTCGCCGTCTTCGGTGCGCATAAAGGTATAGTTGGCGCTGAAATCCAGGTTTCTGCTCAACGGATGACTGACTTCAAACTCAAGGCCACGTGTACTGGCGGTATGCACATTGCTGTACTGGAAAATATTCGGGTCGATGACCGTGCCGGTACCGCCGATTTTGGTGCTGTCGATGAGGTTTTCGATATCGTTGTAGAACAGTGTGGTACGTGTGCGCGTACGGCCGCTGTCGTAGGTCCAGGATACTTCATAGCTGTCAGAGGTTTCCGGCTGCAATGACGAGTTGCCGATGTATCTGGTCGTCGGGCCGTGTGATACCGAATAGGTATCTGATGCCTGGGTTACCGTCGGCGCCTTGAAGCCATGCCCGTAACCGGCGGCAATGCTGTGCAGGTCATTGAGTTGGTAGTCGAGATACAGTTTCGGACTCAGCTCATCGCCAAAGCGGTCATGGTCGTCATAACGTAATCCGGCGGTCACACCCAGGCGGTCGTCCAGCAACGAGATATCGTCCTGAGCAAACAATGAGAAATAATCAATCTCATCCTTGAAGTCAGTTTTTGACGGTGAATCATAGTCCTTATCGTATTTTTCATTGCGCACTTCACCACCGACAACCACACGGTTCATGTCGTTAAGCTGCTTGACCACATCAACGGAAAATACCGTATCGGTGAGATAATGATAGTAGGGTGAACTGCTGGCGACGTAATAACTGTCGGTATAACTTTCATACAATTTGGCATCCACACTCATGCCGGCCACTTCACCCTTGTAACCGAGCGCGTAGAGATGCCGGGCAATGTCGTAATACGGATTCAGCAACAGCCGGTCTTCACGGCTTTCGTCAACATCCACACTAAGTCGGTGCTGCGGACTGATTTCAAAATTGAGCCCGACACTGATGGCTTCAATCTCCTGGCCTTCCACTTCGACTTCGGCCGGATCACCGTCCTTGTCCGGTGTCACTTCGGTATCCGAAGCCTCGACGGCAAGACGCAGGCCAACGTGCTCCGCCAGTGGACCACTGGTGGTAAAAGAGACTTTTGTCTCTTCGCCGCCGTCACCCTTATCGATTTCGCCGTAATAAACATCTATTGCCGAACGCCAGCTTTTACCAGCCTGTTTGGTGACAACATTGATCACACCGGCCATGCCGGCCGAGCCGTACAGGCTCGACATCGGACCGCGTACGATTTCAATGTGGTCGATACTGTCGATGGGAATGGCATTGAGCTGGAAATTGGAATGACTGATCTGCGAATCGGTATTGGTCAGGCGTTTGCCATCGACCAGCATCAGGACGTGTTCGCTGTTCATGCCGCGAATCTGGATTGACTTGCGCCCGGCAATTGAACTGCCATTGGCGCCGACCGTCACGCCGGTGGTACGACGGATGGCCTCGAACACATCCCCGGCACCGGACTCGCGGATCTCCTCGGCGGTAACGATGCTGATGGATGCCGCGACATCTTCCGGCGCCATCTGCACTTTGGTTACCGACACCTGGATCGGGTTCAGTCGTTGTTCAGCCCCATGGGCCGGATTCAGGGCCAGCAGCACACTGGCGGTTAACAGCGGACTGGTCTTCCTGAACAGTCGCCAGGATGGCGTTGCTTTTGTTTGCATTCTTAAACCTCACTTCAAGTCCAACCACAGGGGGCTTGCAATATACATAAGCGACGTATAATATGCAAACGATAATTATTATCATTTGTATTAATTTTTGCGTACATATAATGATGTGTCGCACAACACTCACACGGGAGATCATCGATGCCTGACAGCATGACATTCGATCAACACAACAGCCTTTATATGTTGTTCATGAAAACCATGGAATCCGGCGGTCCTGTGATGTTCATCCTGCTGGCCATGTCCATTACCGGCATGACAGTATTTTTGATGAAACTGTTTCAGTTCTACTTTGCCGGCCTGCATTCTTTCACTGCAATCGAACAGGCCATCGACGCATGGCGCGAACGCCAGTGGCAGGCTGCGCAAATGCATCTGACAAAAACCCGCAACCCGGCAGGTAACATCATCGCCACCATCATGCGCGGCCAGCAGAACAAGCAGCCACAGGAAATGCTGCGTGAGGAAGTACAGCGTCTGGCCAGCCGTGTCATTGCCGGTTTGCAAAGCCATTTGCGCATCATTGAGGTAATTGCCTCGCTCAGTCCCCTGCTCGGTCTGTTTGGCACCGTGCTCGGTATCATCGACGCCTTTCACCAGCTCGAACTGGCCGGTAACAACGTGGATGTCGGCCAGCTGTCGGGCGGTATCTGGGTGGCGCTGCTCACCACAGCGGCCGGCCTGGCGGTCGGCATTCCGGCAGTGATGGCAATCAACTGGCTGGAAGCGCGTGTCGAGCGTTTCGGCCGTCAGACCGAAGATGTCGTCACCCTGATGTTCACCTACCCGCTCTATGCCAACACTGAGCAGACTGAGGAGATGACATGCAGCTCGGCCAGACTCGCAAGCCAAGGCGCCTGATCAGCCTGACGCCACTCATCGATGTGGTGTTCATCCTGTTGGTATTTTTCATGATCTCATCGAATTTCATGGAATGGCGCCACCTGTCTTTGCACAGTGTAAACGAAGGTAAAAGCAGGTCTGTCGAGCACAAGACCGTATTGCTGACGATCAGCCCGCAAACGATTCACTACAACGGTCGTGAGCTGGACACGCCTGGCTTGCAGCAGGAATTGCAACAGCAGATGCTCGATCATCCGGACATGCAGATCCTGCTCAAGCCGGACCGGCAGGTGGCATTGCAACGACTGGTGGAAGTCATGGACAAGCTGGAAGCAGCCGGCGCGGCCGCGGTTACCCTGATCCAATGAAACTGCAGACACCCAAACGCCGGGAAAACAGCGAAAACATCATTCCGCTGATCAACATCATTTTCCTGTTGCTGATCTTTTTCATGATCACGGTAAAACTGACGCCAAATGACCCGGTCGACATCCAGCCACCTGTCTCTGTCATTGCCGCAGACCAGGACAAGGTGCAGGACGACCTGATCTATCTGGATGCACAGGGCAGGCTTGTCTATCAGGGTGAGTCGTATGACATAGACAGTCTGGTCAACAAACTGCTGTCGAGTGATGCTCACAGCGAAGACCGCAACCTTATCATCAAGGCCGATGCCAATGCGCCTGCACTGGAGCTGGTCAAGCTGTTACAAAAATTCCGCCAGTCTGACATCAGGCAAGTGGAACTGCTCGCACAAAGCAAGTCATGACGGCAAAACGCATCAACTGGTTGACCAGCACCCTGCTCGCCCTGGTGATTCACAGCATCGCCCTGCTTCTGTTGTTGTCGGCGCGCTCATCGGAGACCGCGGCTGGAAGTAGTGGCGGTGGCGGTGGTGGCGGCTCATTACGCGTGGCTTTTGCAAGCGCCGAAATCATGGGGCCGGCCGAAGACAAAACTGCTGCAAACACGATGGTCACAGAGCAGCCCGAGCCGCTGGCAGTCGAAGCAGAAGAACCGGCCGTGCCAGTAGAGAGCGAACCGACCGTGGAGACGCCGGAGCCCGTTGTAGAAGAACTTGTCGCACAAACAGCAACGCCCGTTACTGTCAAACCGGAACCCGAGCCAAAGGCCCGACCCAAACCAAAGCCAAAGCCCCAAAAAGCTGCCAAGGTCGAGGCCCGGCCGACCACGCCGGCACCACAGGCTAACAACAAGGCTACAGCCAACACCAGCGTCACTGCAACGAGCCAGCCTGCCACAGAGGCGACCACACTGACCAATGCAGCACCCGGTCTGCCCGGCCCAGGCAACGGCGGCACATCACGTCCGGGAAGCGGCACAGGTACGGCTGATCCATCCGTGCAACAAAGTTATCACGCAACCCTGCGCGCCTGGCTGGAGCAACACAAACGTTATCCCGAACGGGCGATACGCAGGCGCATGCAAGGTGAAGCCTTGCTTTATATCAAACTCGACAGCAACGGCCAGGTCATTGCACACGAGCTGCGCCAGGGCACCGGCCATGCCATGCTCGACCGGGAAGTCCAGGCCATGTTGCGGCGCGCATCGCCATTACCCGCCATACCCGACAGCCTGTCGATGCAGACCATGGAATTCACCGTACCGGTCGCATTCAACATCTATACCCGCTAAAGCTGAAGACAAATGGCAATCCTCTACGTTGACGACATTGAGGCCGGTTACGACGATGTGAGCATCATCCGCAACCTGTCACTGCAAGCGCATACGGGCGAAATCATCAGCCTGCTTGGACCCAGTGGCTGCGGTAAAAGCACCTTGCTGCGCACGATTGCCGGCTTTGTTCCGGTGCGCAAAGGCAGTATCCGGATTCGCGACCAACTGGTCGCCAGTCCCGCCAAAGACATCGCCACCGAAAAACGTTCCACCGGCATGGTGTTTCAGGAATATGCGCTGTTTCCGCACCTGGATGTCAAAAGCAATATTGTATTCGGCATCCGGCGCTGGCCGCTGTTCAGACAACAACAGCGCCTGCAACATCTCGCCAACCTGGTCAAACTGCAACCACTGTTACACCGATACCCGCATGAACTTTCCGGTGGCCAGCAACAGCGTGTTGCGTTGGCCAGGGCAATGGCGCCGCGCCCGGATCTGCTATTGCTCGATGAACCTTTTTCCAATCTGGATTCGGCGTTGCGTGGAAGTCTTGCCAGTGAGGTTCGCCAGATTCTCAAACAGGAGAACGTCACTGCCGTGCTGGTAACGCATGACCAGAACGAAGCGCTTACATTGTCTGACAAGGTCAATCTGATGCATCAGGGCAGCATCGTCCAGTCCGATTCCCCCTATGATCTTTATCACCATCCCAGACATCGCTTTACCGCTGAATTTCTCGGCAAGGGCAAACTGGTGACCGGCATCATGCGGGATAACGGCCTCGTGACCACCAGGCTTGGCATGTTGACCTGCGCAGAGACAGACCAGTTTGAAGCTGGCACCAAAGTAGATGTGTTAATTCGCGCCGAACATGTGCGCCTGGACAGCGAGGGAAATATTCCAGTCAAAGTGAAACAACGTGCTTTCAAGGGGGCACAATTACTTTATACGCTGGAAATGAAAACCGATGATCTGGTAAATGAAACCATTCTGGCCTTATGGCCGAATTTCCAACGTTTCGATGTGGAGGATGAGATCCGGGTAAGTTTACAAGCAGGGACAGTCAGTTGTTTTCCCAAAGTCGCAGAAGCATTCTGAACGTGGGACTGAAACATCTTGAGACAGATTGCTAGATGCGTTCCGCCAATGTGCGAGCCATCGCCACCAGCATGTCCCGCCCCTTGTCATCCATCTCTGAGTAAATGGTCATAAGTTCACGCAAATCATCCGGAAAGGAACCACAGAGTCCATCGGACTCGACATGCTGCTCATCCAGCCATTTACGCGAACGGCCGGCAGCCTTTTCAATACTTCGCGCCAGGCGTTCACCAATGTGCTTGAAAGGGTTATCGATGTATTCAGCCAGCTGTCCGGCTTCAAGCTTTAATGCCAGCAAGAAATCCGTGCCGCTTTGTGCGGAATCGTCGCTGGCCTGTTGAAACAGGTACACCAGGTTCTGATGGCGTACGGCTTGCAGGTCTCGTTCACCGGAACGGATCGGTCCAAGTCCGAACATGATCCAGCAGGCCGAAGTCCCGGTCAGTCTGGCAATGGTTTCAACATCATTGGGGTGCGGCATCGAGTAACCGGCTTCATACCAGGACAGCCGGTTCTCCGGCCAGCGCGGCAGCTTGCGACGAAATTCGCGTGCCGTCTTGAAGCCGGACATCTTGCGCGCCTGGGCAATGCGCTTGCCGATCTTGACCGCCACCGGATCTTTCTGTCTCGATACACCTGAATTTTTTTTTGTCATTTGCAAAATTCTTTCTTGCATTTTCTGGTTCGCTAATTATACTTCCCCGCCATGTTGAGAGGGAAACCTTTCTTTTATTTTTTACAGGAGCCAACAGTGCCATCCATAGCGAACTACAACATTGATACGTTTGCTGCCTTGCAAGTGAGGCAGGACGTACTCGTGCGCCTGTATTTCAAGCATCTGCCGGGCAAACACAGCATGACCCTGTGCAACCTCTGCGATGAGACAAAACCTGATATGAACTGACGCCTTCTCCACATTGTTGCAGGAAGGTGTCTTTAAGAATTGACACTTTCCGGAAGGCCATAACCCCCGGTTGGTGAAAACCCCGGGGGTTTTTTATTGCCCCGGACAGCCGGAGCAAGCTCCGGCATGCTCTTTAACAATGTGGAATCAAATCTTTGGCCGCATCCAAAAAGTGGATTATGGCCAGCATGCAAGTCGTGCCTGCAAACCGGATAACCTGCCGTTAGCCGGAGCGACATGTCTTGCATGACATATCTCTGCGCGCTATTGCGCAGCCGCGCCTGTGTGCCCGAGGGTTGCGGATTGAGTCGCCTATCGGGTCAGCGGGAAGGATGAGCCGGAGATCCGTCAGTGCAGTCGGCAGGGTATGAACATCAGGCCGCCTGGGGCTAATACCAGGCAAGCCTCATCCCCGTGTTTTCGGCTACGGGCCGGAAATGGCTGCCAGCAGATCGGTTACCGCCAGGGACAAGAGGTAGTAACGCTGTTCGAGCCAGTGTTTGACATCACGAGTAAGCGCAGCGTTGCAGTGCCAGGGGGAATGGATTACCGGACTCCCGCCGCACCGATTCCGGTCGTTCAGGCCGGATCATTTGGCAGGTACGCCATGGTTGGCGGAACCGGATTACTGCAAGTCTGCATCACTCTGTGAGACGGCCACGGTTTTTTGCCGGTTCGATTCCGGCCCTGTCAGCCCTTTTCAGGTCGCTGGTGTAATGGCAAGCACATCGGCCTTTTAAGCCGAAAGGTGCAGGTTCGAATCCTGCGTGACCTGCCACATTTTCAACATGTCACTTTTTACGACTGCCAGAAGGAGGTAACCATGACGACTGAACGCATCAAGTTTGAAAACGCGATACAGGATATGCAGCTGCCTGTAGCACGCCGCAGCGGCACACACACCAATGCGCGCTGGTTCCTTCGTCATGGAGTCGCAATGAACCGGGCACATCCGAAAATTCTGCTGGCGATCTGTCATGCCCAGCGGATCACGCAGCATCAGGCTGTATTGAAGCCAGTTGTTTCGGGGACGTGGCGCAATTGGCAGACGCGGCAGGCCTAGGGAACCCCTGACCAATTCATGAACTCGCATCTTGTGCTTAAAATACCCAGCTTCTGCGTTATCAATCTTCGCAATAGCTGGGCTATTACGTGCGATTGACGCCTTGAATCTGGATATTTTCGAGCTCAATCTGCTTCGTCCAGAATTAATCAGGGGTTCCCAGGACCCAGTTCCCTGTGAGTTCGAATCTCACCGTCCCCACCAGTTTATGCTGCTGTATCAGCATCAGTAGTGAACTTTATTTCACCCGCCCGGGTTCGATACCTGGCGGGTGTGTCTTGTCTTCAATAAGTGTTCATGTGACCGTGGCCGGGTTTCGATATAACCCGCTGGCACCCTGTTGCCCTGCAATCTGGTGTACCGCACCTGATCATTTGTGATGACGCCATGGATATAGCTCAGTTTGGGAGAGCAATCGACATTGGTTCGATCTGTCAGAGGTTCAAATCCTCTTATCCTCACTTGGTTAAGGCCTACCGGCCCGCGGTTCGAATCCGCAGTTATATCCCTTGGCAAAGCCTCTGCAGGTTGTGGAAACGGAATTTCGCATGCCGTCCTGCAGCACAGTTAATGCCCGCACCCGGCGCTGTCTGCCGCAGCCAGCCAAACAGCCATCACTCATCTCCGATTATCCATGTGACTGAAGACCGGAGTGCAGTGACCGCTGTCCGGCCCGCTTCGACAGACCGTCCAGGTCCGCGTTTTCCGTGTGAGGCTGCGCCTTTTCGAAGTGCACTCAAGAGTGTATTTCGCAAAGGCAGTACGCATTCCACCGGCTATGAGCCGGTGGCTTCAAATAGCCGAATGGATCGACATGCGGCTGACTGTCCCCTCTCCCAAGCTTGGGAGAGGGCCAGGGTGAGGGTTGAATAACGCTGAACACACCCTCACCCCAACCCTCTCCCTCAGGGGAGAGGGAGCTGGCTTATACCAGCGAAAACCAGGGGATTTTCTGATCCCCTATCTGTGACTTTGAATCAATTAACAACAAAAGGAGAAAAAACATGTTTGGTTACAAGCGCATCGTTGTGGCCCAGCACGAGCGCGGTTTGCTGTTTCGGGATCGTCAGCTCACCAGGGTGCTGGAGCCCGGCGTCTACCGTTATTTTGACCCGCTGGGCCGTATTCAGCCTGAGCTGCACGACCTGGGCCAGGCGGTCTGCAGCAACCGTAACGCCGAAGTCCTGATGAAGTCAGCCGGCAAACTGCTTGAGGCACACCTGGAAACCGTCATCATGGCGGATAACCAGATCGGCCTGGTTTACCGTGACGAGAGCTTCATTGAGCTGCTGGCGCCCGGTCAGCACAAGGTTTACTGGAAAGTGCCTTACCGTCTGCGTGTGGATCGCATCGATATCCAGCATGAGCTGCAGCTACCTGCAGCGCTGTCGGATGCCGTGTTCCGTGGCAACGGTGGTGCTGTGGCCCGTGAGCTGTCGCCTTATGTCTACAGCACTGAAGTCATGGATCACTTCGTTGGCCTGCTGCTGGTGGATGGTGAGCTGGTGCAGACCCTGAAACCGGGCTTCCACGCCTTCTGGTCGGTAAAACGGCACGTCTGCGTAGAGCAGCTGGATACCCGTATCCAGGCGATGGAAGTCCAGGGCCAGGAAATCCTGACCCGTGACAAGGTCTCGCTGCGGCTGAATCTGGCGGCCCAGTACCAGGTGCAGGACCCGGTGAAAGCACGTGCACAACTGCAGAAGCCGCTGGACTGGATTTACCGCGAGCTGCAGTTTGCGCTGCGGCAGTCCGTCGGTACCCGTAACCTGGACAAGCTGCTGGAAGACAAGCAGCACGTAGACCGCGAGGTGTTTGACCAGGTTGCGGCCAACGCCTCCGAGCATGGCTTTGTGCTGAGCAGTGTCGGTCTTAAGGACATTATCCTGCCCGGTGAGATGAAGGATATTCTCAACCAGGTGGTGCAGGCAGAAAAAGCTGCCCAGGCCAATGTCATCAAGCGGCGTGAAGAAACCGCCGCGACCCGTTCGCTGCTGAACACCGCCAAACTGATGGACGACAACCCCACCCTGCTACGCCTGAAAGAGCTGGAAACACTCGAAAAGGTAACCGACAAGGTGGATCGTCTGACTGTCTTCGGCGGTCTCGATGGCGTGCTTAAGGACACCATCAGGATCAATGCCTGACTCGGGCAACATCAACCTAACCGCCCGGCCTGAAGGCCGGGCATTTCAGATTCATACAGGAGGGCTTATGCCTGACACAAACAACAACAGACTATTTATTCAATTCATCGTCTCTATTTCAATGGAGAGAAAACATGGAACTACACTATGCACAGGAGTTACTCGACTGTCTGCCTAAAGAGCGCAGTCTTTACGGCTATTGCCGTGATCGTTATGCGGCGCAATTGCTGCAGCTGGCCACGCAACGCTATAGCAGTATTCGCGACATCAAAACATCCGGCTTCGGCAAGCTGCTGGACAGGCCGGGCATCAAGCAGTTAATACACAACTGCGGCAATGGCCGCATTGATCCGGATCTGTTCAGCCAGTACTGGCTGGAACCCGGCGTTACCTACCTGGTCACCGCCGGTCTCTGGGGAAGTAAATCCGGCCGTTACACCCAGACATCAAGACCCGGTTACAACCTGGTGTTGCACCTTAACTTCAATCATCAGCATGATCACATACTGAGCACATCCATCAAGCCAAAGCGCGATGGTGTGTTTAATTACGGCGGTCATCCGCAGTTACGGCGTGGTGAGCGGCACTACTACCGTGAAACCCTGGCCTGGGCACGGCTGGATGTCGATCTCGACAACGATGAGGTATTGGTCGAGGAAATCCAGAGTGACTGGGTCAGGGATGTCGCCCGCTTACAGCGTCGACTAACGTACTACAAGGATAATGACGCCAACATTCTCAGCTGCCGCTACGACACAACGGTAAAGCAGGCAAAAGCCTATCTGCAGTTTGTCGAACCGCTGCTGAAAGACTGGAGCCAGGCCATGCTGTCGGCCGTCATTGATTTTGTGCGGCATGAACTGGGCATCGACCGTCTCTGGTACCACAGCTGGGAAACCGGCAACTGCCTGAAACGTATCAACCGTGAGTATGGGCCGCCCAGATCTTTATACACTCGCCTGCCACGGCAGTTTTGTTTTGATGAGACCGACAGCATGCCCGGTTTTCTCAACAACAAACGTACACACAAACGACTGCGGCGTGCAAAGCTTGCACCACACTTTTATCAACTAACATTGCAATAAGGAATTCACTATGCCTATTCTACAAACCCTCAACAAGGGCAAGGTGCCGGTCCATATCTGGACGACAGACACCCAGTCCAAGGCGCTGGACCAACTGGCAAATGTTTCACAGATGCCGTTTGTGCATCATCACGTTGCCGCCATGCCGGACGTGCATGCCGGTATCGGTGCCACCGTGGGTTCGGTAATCCCGACCCGGGGTGCCATCGTGCCGGCGGCCGTCGGTGTCGACATCGGCTGTGGCATGAATGCCATTCGGACTTCACTGACCGCCGCGCAACTGCCGGACAGCCTGAGGCAACTGCGTAGTCGCATCGAGCAGGCCATTCCGGTCGGCTTTGACATGCACCGTCAGGACCCGGTCAAGCGTTCCACCATCACCCCACTGGCCAAAACGCTGGAGGTGATTTACGACAAGCACCCGGGTATTCGCAAGATGCAGCGTCAGCGCTCTTACGAAACCTGGATACGGCAACTGGCATCGCTGGGTGGCGGCAACCATTTCATCGAAATCTGTCTCGATGAAAACGATGCCGTCTGGGTCATGCTGCACTCGGGCTCACGTGGCATCGGCAATGTCATCGGACGTTACTTTATCAACCTGGCCAAGCACGACATGGGAGACCAGCTCGGCTACCTGCCTGATAAAGACCTGGCGTACTTCACTGAAGGTGCACAGTACTTCGATGACTATGTCGAAGCCGTCGGCTGGGCACAGGACTACGCCATGACCAACCGGCGTGAAATGATGCGTCTGATCCTGGATGCGCTGGCACGTTACCTGCCGACATTCAGCATCACCAAAGAAGCGATCAACTGCCACCACAACTACGTGGCACGCGAACACCACTTTGGCGCTGATGTCTATGTCACACGTAAAGGTGCCATCCGTGCGGGTGAAGGTGAACTTGGCATTATCCCAGGCTCCATGGGCGCCCGCTCCTACATTGTGCGTGGCAAGGGCAACGCGGATTCATTCTGCTCCTGCTCGCATGGTGCCGGACGGGTCATGTCCAGGACCAAAGCCAAGAAGCTGTTTGACCAGTCCGACCTGGAAAACCAGACACAGGGTGTCGAATGCCGTAAGGACAAAGGGGTCATCGATGAGATCCCGGGCGCCTATAAGGATATCGATACGGTAATGGCAAACCAGACCGATCTGGTCGAAGTCGTACACAGCCTGAAACAGGTAGTGTGCATCAAAGGTTAAGTGGGCCGGGGCTCCGGCCCACTTATTTTCAACAACGAGGAAATGATGATGAAAACAAAACAACCCAAACAGAGAAACCTGTTACACAACCACCCACTGCTTGGCAAAGGTGGCGTACATGGCAAATCCAAAAAAGCCGAACGCCGCCGGGACAAGCAGGTACTGCGCAAGGCGTGGTTTTCTCTGAGCACACACTGTGTCCTGAGAGAAGACCACGCAAATATCTGCAGCATTGCAATATCCACACCCTCACTCCTGCCTATCTTTTTCCAGACCTGAAAAATAATGCTCTGCCGCAGCATGCAAGGGAATGGTGATGCCCTCCCGTGCGGTCCGGGCGGACAGCAAGGTGATGCGCAGGTTATCCCTGGCGAGTGTGGCGACCGATTTGAACAGGCCATTGAGTAATTGTTCGACCCGCGCATCCGGCAAATCAGCACGCACAATCAGGGTTGCGGTAACAGCCAGTGTGCCGATCGCCTCACGCTGGCCGGGATAGGTGTTTGCCGCCAGCTCGGCCGGCCGGTAGACACCGTATTTCTGTTGCATCTCCTGTTGCAACTGTAGCGGCACGGACAACAGCCTGGCTTCACCACGCGCCAGCAGATTCTGTAACGCATATCCAGGCGCCTGCAAGGTGGTGAAAAACGCATCCAGCTCGCCGGTACGCATGGCGCTGACCGAAGCATCCAGCCCGGCCTCGCGTATTTCGGCGAAGTCCGGCAGTTTCAGTTTTGCCGCTTCCAGTAAACGTAAGGCATCAACACGACTGCCGGATTCGGGCAAGCCGAGATCAACCCGTTTGCCTTTCAATGCTTCAATACTGTCGATGCCGGATTTGCTGGACACCACAATCTGGACATATTCCGGAAACAGGGCAGTCACCGCACGAAGGTCGCTTAATGCTCCATGTTGTCGGAACAGGTCGCTGCCGGCCAACGCCTGGGCCGTGAAGTTGCTTTGCGCAATCGCCACATCAACAGCACCGGATTGCACCAGCAGGCAATTCTCGACACTGCCCTGAGTGGCATAGTTACGCACCTGGAAACCGAGGCTTTTCGGGTTATCCGCCAACGCCTGGATATAACGGTTATAGGCGCCACGCAGCGGACCACTGGCGGCGCTGAAGATCCTGGCCTGTTGATCGAGTGCGCGCTCGATGCGTTTCAGAGACTGCCTGAGCTCCTTGTCGATAATCGCCTGTTCCGTACCGCCACGACGTGCCGCCGAACGTTCCGCCAGTTCCTCGATGCGTGCAATCAGGCGCTGCGTCTCGGCGGCCTTGTCCGCATCGGTCGGTTGACGCGTGGTTGGCAAGGGTCGCCACTGCCCCTGACGCAAGGCATACACGCGGCTGCCGTGAATACGCAGCACATCCCCGACCTTGTTGCCACCGGCGGCAATGCCGTCAATACCCTTTTCCGTCGCACCAAGCAAAAACGCAATGGACGCGCCATTCAGGCTGTCCCAGGCGGTCAGGTCGATGGCCTGTCGAAAACGCAGCTGCATATTGAAATACACCGTCTTGCGCTGATCGCCGGTCAGCTTGTCCGTGAATGACGCGCTACCCAGCCGGCGCAACGAAACGATTTCAAACAGGTCTTTGCCGAGATCCTGCTCGATCAGTTCAGCAATTTCGTTTTGCAGGGTTTGCTCATCCGGCTGGCGCTCACAACCGCTGGACAACAGCGCGATAACAGCAATGAAAAAAGCGGCAAGCAGAGTTCTAGAAACCATGGATCGGTAAACTCAGAAAACCCTGGATCACCAGCGCGTTGATCAGGTCAATAAAAAACGCGCCGATCATCGGCACCACGATGAATGCCTGCGGTGACGGTCCGTAGCGACTGGTCACCGCCTGCATGTTGGCAATCGCCGTCGGTGTCGCCCCCATACAGAAACCGCAATGCCCGGCCGCCATGACGGCCGCATCATAGTTGGCGCCGAGCGCACGAAACGTCACGAAAGTGGCAAACACCGCCATCAACAAGGTCTGCACCAGCAGGATCAGAAACAGCGGCCCGGCAAGGTCCAGCAATTCCCACAGCCGCAAACCCATGAAGGTAAATGCCAGCGCCAGCCACAGCGTCAGTGTGCTGATCAGGTCGAGGCTTTTCTCATTGATTTGATAAAGGGCGCGAATGCCCAGCAGGTTGCGCAACACCACACCGACAAACAGGGCCCAGATAAAATCGGGCAACTTGACCGCAGCATCCTTGAACAAATCGTACAACGCGCCGCTGACAACCACGCCGGCAAGAATCAGAAACAGCGTGGCCAGCATCGCACGAGCGTTGACCGGATTGACCGCTGCATCGGCAAAGCCGGCATGTTGCTGTGCCTCGGGGTCCGGCTGCAAGCGATAACGGCTGATCAAAAACTGACTGACCGGCCCGCCCAGCAGACCACCAATCACCAGGCCGAAGGTGGCGCTCGCCACCGCCAGTTCCAGCGCGCCGCCAAGATTCTGTGTCTCAACAAAACGCTGCGCCCAGGCCGCGCCGGTGCCATGTCCACCGGACAATGTGATCGATCCGGCCAGCAAACCCATCGCCGGATGCATATCCAGCAGATAGGCCATCAATGCGCCAACCGTGTCCTGCAGCGTCAGGAACACCGCCACGATCAGCAGAAAAATCACCAGGCTGATGCCACCGCGTTTGAGCCGGCCCAAGTCCGCGGTGAGACCGACGCCGGTGAAAAAAGCCAGCATCAAAAAGCTGCGCAGCTCGGTATTAAAATGGATGCGAATATCGGTGCCGGTCTGCAGAAACGCCATTAGCGCCGCAAACAGCAATCCGCCAACCACCGGCACCGGGATATTGTATTGTCGCAGAGGTTTGATCAGCGACACGAACAGCTGGCCCAGAAACAGCACGACAATCGCAATAATCAGGCTGTGCAGTATGTCCAGTTCGATGTTCATTCGGTTGCTAAATCTGTTTCTGACAGGCCGATCAATCCGCAGTCAATCAGCCCGGCGTATACAAGCGCTATTTCTCGATACTGAAAACCATTTCATAGACAAAGGCTTTGTCATGCACACGTTTGAGTTTCACGACATAACCGTGCCTGGGCCAATCACCGCGAATGGATGACAATATGGCGTCACTGATTTCCTGTGGTAAGGTTTCTGCAAAGATTTTTTCATAAAGGATGGCGGCGTTGTTGTGGAACTGCCTGACCACCGGAGTGGAGATGCGGGCAGAATTCATGCTCAACATCAGGCTGATTTTCCGGGCTTCGTCAGCCGTGCCCGAAACCCGATATCGCAGGTCACTGACCGTGGGTTCGCCCCGGTCTATCGGCTTGCGCAGACTGGTGCAACTGTAAACACTGGTTTTTTTGTCCTGCTTGTATTCGAGGGTGCCGCGAAAACGTTGTTCACTGAGAAAATCACAGGCGGCAAGCGGGTCGATCGACTGCACTGCCATCAATGTCTGCGAAAAAACAGCCAGCAGCACTACTGATGAATACCGGATGAGATTCATGATGCCTTCCTGTTCCTGACGATCTACCGTTACTGCCCGGTCGAAATCACTTCCCAGCTACCGTCCGGCTGGCGACACGCCGTGCCATAGCCCTGCTCCTTTTTGCCACCGACGGTGATCTCGTGTTGAAACTCGCGGCAATAGCGTCCGGAACTGCTGGTGCCTTCACGGGTAGCCGTGACCTGACCGGAAGCATTACCCTCATGCCAGTATATGGTTTCACCAACCGGTGCAGTGGTCGCCTGAATCTGAGCGGCTTCATGTTCGCGCTGCTGTTGCTCATTCAGGTTGTCCAGCAGCTTTACCGCAATGGCGGTAAAGGCCAGCCACTTGTAGGCGTCGTCATCCCGAGAGAAGAAACCATAACCGCTATACAAATGACCGAAAGGACGCACAATAACAATGTTACGGTGACGCCTGATGCGATTCGTTGGAATCTTGTAGTCATGACCACGATGAATAAAAGGTGGTGGTACCGACTTTGATTGATGCCGGTATTGATGCCCATATTGATGCCTGGACTGGTACCCGGGTTGATACTTTGGCTCATACCTCGGTTGATATTGGTTGCGATGACCGTCATCCCATTTATCACGGGGATCGGCAGCCTGCGCGGCTCCCGACAGTGAACTGATGGCAACACTGGCAGATGCGATAAAAACGAGAACCCATTTATTCATGACGACTCTCCTCTCCAGGCATAATGATCCGGAAACACCGGAGCTTCCTGGCTAAAACCGTACTGCTGTGCCAGCAGCTTTGCAAGCACCCTTATCGGTTATATTTTCAGAGGAGCACAATGGTTGAACATTGTTTCGAGGAAAAAAACCGGTTTAACCCAGCATACCTTCGTCGATGATAAAACTAATAATTTGATCGAGGCCAACGCCCTCTTTCAGATTGGTAAAGATAAACGGCTTGTCACCGCGCATTCTTTTGGTATCAGACTCCATCACTTCGAGAGAGGCGCCAACATAGGGGGCCAGGTCGATCTTGTTGATCACCAGCAGATCGGAACGCGTGATACCTGGGCCGCCCTTGCGCGGAATTTTTTCACCTTCGGAAACATCGATGACATAGATCGTCAGGTCGGCCAGCTCCGGACTGAATGTGGCTGACAGGTTGTCACCACCGCTTTCGATGAATACCGCATCAAGATCCGGAAACCTTTCCTGTAGGTCAGCGACAGCAGCCAGATTCATCGAGGCATCTTCACGAATGGCAGTGTGCGGGCAACCACCGGTTTCCACACCAACAATGCGCGCTTCCGGCAATGCCATGCTGTTGATCAGGAAACGGGCATCTTCCTGGGTATAGATATCATTGGTGACCACGGCGATGTCGTAATCGTCGCGCATTTTCTTGCACAGAGCATCCAGCAAGGCGGTTTTGCCGGAACCGACCGGGCCGCCGACGCCAATACGAAGTGGAGTTTTATTGTCTGACACGAAATAACCTGCTTGTTTTATGAACGGAATAATCGGGTGTACTGGGTTTCATGCATGCTGCTGGCGATAGCCAGCGCCGGCGCCGAGGCACCGATTTCAGTATCGCTGACCTGCAAGGCCAGTTCGACTGCCTGCGGTATCAGTTGCGCCAGTTCCAGCTGCAGCTTCTGCCCGGCGGTCTGGCCCAGTGGCACCAGCTTGATCGCAGCCGCCACCTGGTTTTCCAGCCAGCCCCAGCTATAACCAAGCAAGGTCTGTTGCAGGCCGATCTGCCAGGCTACAACCGCCAAAGCAAAACCGGCTGACTGGCTGAGCTGCATCGCTTCGCGATAACGCGTGGCCTGCTTGATGTCGAGATCAACCAACAACCGACCCAACGCACGGCCGCGATTGATTTCTTCCTGTCGCAGTTCGCTGGTCTCGCGGCTGGCCAGTAGATAACCCGACCAGTAATTGACGCCGTCGGGATCATCGCCCTGCACCGCCTGATACAGGCGTATCAATATTGGCAGGTCGAGATAAGTCAGCGTGTCTTCAATCTGGCCGTGCAGCCAGTCGTATACAGCTTGTTGATCCGGTAACTGTCCGCTTTCCACCGCCCACTCCAGTCCCTGCGAATAGGTAAAAGCGCCAATCGGCAAGGCCGGACTGACCAGTTGCATCAGGCGCAGCTCTGCCAGTCCTGAGGTCAGGCCTTCAGTGTGCATGCTGATGTCCGTGATGATGCGCATGCCCGCCATGGGCATGATCGCTGTGATGCTCGCCGTAAGCGCCCGGCTCCGGTTCGAATGGCGCCTGCTCGCAAACCGGTTCGAGACCCAATGCACGCACCATGTCATCCAGCACATGATCATGCTGGTAACGCGCCATACCGTTTTCAATCTGTAATGGCGTATGCCGATTGCCGAGGTGATAACAGACCCTGGCCAGCAACAAGGCATCGGAACTACGCACGGTGGAGACTGTTTCCGCTGCGGCCTTGATCTCGGCTATCTGACCCTCGTCGGTAGCGATACGATCGCCACCGCGCAGAATCGGACCGCGATCCAGGAACAGCCCGGCTTCCATGCCATTGTCGAGCGCCACTTTGAGACGACCCTTGATGCGCTGTTCAAATGGCAACGTCAGGCTGTATGCAGCCGGATCATCGTTGTTAACTCTGCGTGTAAACTTCAGCATACTCAAAACAAAAAGTAACGTTGCGCCATGGGCAACACTTCCGCCGGCTCGCAGGTCAAGAGTTCACCGTCGGCGCGCACCTGGTAGGTTTGCGCATCCACTTCAATGACGGGCTGATAGCTATTCAGCAGCATGTCTTTCTTGCGCACACTGCGACACTCTTTCACCGGACGGATCAACGATTGCAGACCAAGTTGCTGATGTATGCCATCAGCAATGGCCGCCTGTGACATGAAGGTGACGCTGGTGGCATGCCGCGCGCCGCCGAGTGCGCCGAACATGGGACGATAATGCACCGGTTGCGGTGTCGGGATGGAAGCATTGGCATCGCCCATGGGCGCGGCGACAATCATGCCGCCCTTGATGATGAGGCTTGGCTTGACGCCAAAGAAAGCCGGTTTCCACAACACCAGGTCGGCCAGCTTGCCGACTTCTACCGAGCCGACTTCATGCGACATGCCGTGCGCGAGCGCCGGGTTGATGGTGTACTTGGCGACATAACGCTTGGCGCGCTGGTTATCGGCATCCTTGCTGTCGCCCTGCAATGCGCCCCGCTGGACTTTCATCTTGTGCGCCGTCTGCCAGGTGCGTGTGATCACCTCGCCAACGCGGCCCATGGCCTGTGAATCCGAAGCAATCATGGAAAACGCGCCCAAGTCATGCAGGATGTCTTCCGCGGCGATGGTTTCACGGCGGATGCGCGATTCGGCGAAGGCGACATCCTCGGCGATGGACGGGCTCAGGTGATGGCAGACCATCAGCATGTCGAGATGCTCATCGACCGTGTTGACCGTGTAAGGCCGCGTAGGGTTGGTCGATGACGGCAGCACATTATCGTAACCGGCCGCCTTGATGATGTCCGGAGCATGCCCGCCACCGGCGCCTTCCGTGTGGTAGGTGTGAATAGTGCGGCCATCCATCGCAGCCAGGGTGTCTTCAACAAAACCCGATTCGTTCAGGGTATCGGTATGAATCGCGACCTGCACATCAAAGTTTTCCGCCACCGTCAGGCAGTTATCGATGGCCGCCGGCGTGGTGCCCCAGTCCTCGTGCAGCTTCAGGCCGATCGCACCGGCACGAATCTGTTCGGACAGGGGATCCGGCCGCGAGGCATTGCCCTTGCCGAGGAAACCGAGATTCATCGGCAGCTCGTCCGCCGCCTGCAACATGCGGTGGATGTTCCACGGACCGGGCGTACAGGTGGTCGCATTGGTGCCGGTCGCCGGTCCGGTGCCGCCACCCAGCATGGTGGTCACGCCCGACATCAATGCCTCTTCGACCTGTTGCGGGCAGATAAAATGAATGTGTGAATCGATACCGCCAGCCGTCAGTATCTGACCCTCACCGGCAATCGCCTCGGTGCCCGGGCCGATAATGATGTCCACGCCGGGCTGCACGTCCGGGTTACCGGCCTTGCCGATGGCGGCGATGCGGCCGTTCTTGATGCCGATGTCCGCCTTGACGATACCCCACCAATCCAAAATCAGCGCATTGGTGATGACCACATCCATGACTTCGGCCGCAACACGCTGGCTTTGTCCCATGCCATCGCGAATCACCTTGCCGCCGCCGAACTTGACTTCATCGCCATACACGGTGCGATCTTCTTCGACCTCGATGAACAGCTCGGTGTCCGCCAGGCGCACCCGGTCGCCGGTGGTCGGGCCGTACATTTCGGCATAAGCCTGTCTGCCAATCGTTGCCATCAGTCGAGTTCTCCCATGACCTTGCCATTAAAACCGAACACCTTGCGATCGCCGGCGTAAGCGACCAGCTCGACTTCACGCGTCTGCCCCGGCTCGAAGCGCACCGCCGTACCGGCGGCAATGTTCAGGCGAAAGCCCCGGCTTGCCTCGCGATCAAATTCAAGCGCGCTGTTGGTTTCGTAAAAATGATAATGCGAACCGACCTGGATCGGCCGGTCACCGGTATTGGCCACCTGCACGCTGATCGTCTCACGACCGGCATTGAGTTCGATGTTGCCGTCAGCGGCAATTATTTCACCTGGAATCATGTCAGCCTTCCTTAAACGATCGGATCGTGAACTGTTACGAGTTTGGTGCCGTCGGGAAAGGTCGCTTCCACCTGCACTTCCGGAATCATCTCGGCGACACCTTCCATGACATCGTCGCGCGTCAACAACGTGCGGCCGTGATCCATGAGGTCGGCCACCGTGCGGCCCTCACGCGCACCTTCCAGTATTTCACAACTGATCAATGCCATGGCTTCGGGATAATTCAGCTTCAGGCCCTTGGCCTTGCGCCGTTCCGCCAGCAGGCCGGCGGTAAATAACAGTAACTTGTCTTTTTCTCTGGGTGAAAGCTCCATTGCCTACCTCATGAACAGGTTTATGTATTCCAGATGCGCGGCACCAACGCTTGCCGGCCCAACACGGGTTCGCGCAGCCGGTTCCAGATGGCGCTGAAACCTCGTCTGGCGTTCTCGGTCGAATCACCAAGATAACGCACCACCAGTAAATCATCGATCAAAGTCAGCGCCAGTGCTTCGGCCTGGCTTGAAAAAGTCATCTGCCGCAGGCTGTCCAGCAACGACTGTGCAACGCCACTGACAATAAAAGTGCCGGTGACGGCATGACGATTCATTTGTGAACTGAACTTAAGCCGGTCTTTATCAACCCGCAAACGCTCCAGTAGCAACGGTTTGCCATCGCGGAAAATCTGCCAGTGACTGTCGAGTGAACCACTATCGAAAACTTCATTGTTCACCGGACGACCGAAGCACTGAATTTCCCATAACGCGGCTTTGGCATTGCCGTGCAGATGTAACAGCAGGTTGTTTTTCACCTGTGCGCCCGGGAAGAAAATATTCTCCTGCGGCAGCCATTCCAGCACAGCGTTGTCACCTACATGAAAAACCTGTTGCTGCTCGGCGGTCTGTCCGGCGCTGCGATAAAACTTGGTCGCGCCCGGTGTGGTGACAAACACATGCGTGTCGTCTTCCAGGTGCAGATCGATGTCGAGCCGGTCGCCACCGACCACCCCGCCCGGCGGATGCAACAGGTAAACATGACAAACATCGCCTTCCGGATAAAACGCGCGCTGCACCGACAACGGCCCCAAACGACGGCGCCGGTGTAACAGGGTCCGCAACGGTGTATGGCGAAAACCCAGCTCGAGCCGGGCCTGCCAGCCCTGCGGCTCATCGGACAAGGCGCTACTGTTGAGTGACACGAGTCAGCACAAACCCGTCAGGATTTGCGTTTGCCAAGCCAGCGCAACAACAACCAGGCAAAAGGCACCACAACAGTTGCCAGCAACAGATGCTCGCCGGCATGCTGCACCGGATCGTGCGGGCCGATGTGCGCCAACGCCAGGCCCGGCAACAAAAGAATCAAGAGCAGGAAAATCAGCTTCATTTCAAATCGCTCCATATGACTGGTGAACACTTCACCGACTATGGGCCGGTGGCTTCAGGTTACGGCTGCAAGCCGTATTGCTACTATCCCCTCTCCCAAGTTTGGGAGAGGGTCAGGGTGAGGGTTGAATTATGCTGACATGCTTCCCCTCACCCCAACCCTCTCCCCTCAGGGGAGAGGGAGCTATTTATGACTAATTAAAACCAGAGGGATTTTTTTATCCCCGTGTGTAACTGTAAACATACCAGCGACCATAGGCCGGTGGCTTCAGGTTACGGCTGAAAGCCGTATTGCTACTATCCCCTCTCCCAAGCCTGGGAGAGGGCCAGGGTGAGGGTTGGATAGTGCTGAACATACCCCCCTCACCCCAACCCTCTCCCCTCAGGGGAGAGGGGGCCACTTATGCCGGTTTGTAACTTTAAACAGTAAGGTACTGCTGTATCAGCGTGTCATTCAAGCCGGATATGTTGCCGGCGGCAACCGAACGACCGCGGTCCAGGATACAGAAGTGATCACCGACGCGACGTGCAAACGGCAATTTTTGCTCGACCAGCAGGACGGTCAGGCCGATCTCCTTGTTGAGTCGTCCGATGATATCACCGATCTCGGCGACAATATTCGGCTGGATGCCTTCGGTCGGCTCGTCCAGTATCAGCAATTGTGGATCGGTCACCAGCGCCCGGCCAATTGCCAGTTGCTGCTGTTGACCACCGGACAGGTCACCACCACGTCGGCCGAGCATCTCCTTGAGCACCGGAAACAGTTCATAAATAAACTCGGGCACGCTGCTGCTTTTGTCCTGGCGCGCCGGCAGGCCGATCTGCAGATTCTCCTCCACCGTCATGAGTGGAAAAATCTGCCGTCCCTGTGGCACATAGCCGATCCCCATGGAAGCCCGCTGTTCGGCGGACACATTCTGGATTTCCTTGCCCTGGTATTTGATGCTGCCCGACTTGACGGCCAGCAGTCCCATGATGCATTGCAGCAAGGTAGTTTTGCCAACGCCATTGCGCCCCATCAATACGGTGCATTCACCGCTGGGCACAACCAGGTCAAGATCCCACAGGGTGTGGGACTCGCCATAAAACTGATTGAGCTGCTCGATCTGCAGCATGACTGCCTGTTCATTCACCGAGATACACCTCAATCACACGGGGATCATTCTGTACCGCATCCATGCTGCCTTCGGCCAATACACTGCCCTGATGCAACACCGTGACGCGTGAATTCAGTGCGCGCACAAAGTCCATGTCGTGTTCAACCACCACCACGGAATGCTGGCCGGCCAGACTCTTGAGCAACTCGACGGTGCGATCCATTTCCTGATGCGTCATGCCCGCCGCCGGCTCATCCACCAGCAACATCAGCGGGTTTTGCATCAGCAACATGCCGATCTCCAGCCATTGCTTCTGGCCATGCGACAGCAGCCCGGCACGACGTTGCATGTATTCGGTCAGGCCGATGGTCTCGGCCACCTGGTCGATGCGTTCCTGTTGTTGCTTGGATATTGTTGCGATAAACGTCTGCCACACACCCTTGGGACCGGACATCGCCAGCTCGAGGTTTTCCGCCACCGTGTGTTTCTCGAACACGGTCGGCTTCTGGAATTTACGACCGATGCCGGCCTGGGCAATTTCGGCCTCGGACATTCTCAACAGGTTCATGCGTTGGCCAAACCAGAGCGTGCCGGTGTCCGGGCGCGTCTTGCCGGTGATGATATCCATCATGGTGGTCTTACCGGCACCGTTCGGACCGATGACGCAGCGCAGTTCCCCGCTGTTGACATAAAAGTTGAGATCATTGATCGCCTTGAAACCATCAAAGCTAACCGAGACATCTTCCATGTACAGCACCGTGCCGTGTGACAGGTCCAGCCCCTCGACTTCCTTGGGCACTAGGAAATCAAATACCCGGTCTTTTTGCATCACGTCGTTCATGACTCATCCGCCTTGTTGCGCGTCAGCAAACCGGCAATACCTTTCGGCATCAACAGCGTCACCACGACAAACAACCCGCCCAGGGCAAACAACCAGATCTCGGGGAACACACCGGTAAACCAGGTCTTGGCGTAGTTGACACCGACCGCACCGAGCACGGCACCATACAGTGTCGCCCGCCCACCCATGGCAACCCAGACCACCACTTCAATCGAATTGAGCGGCGCAAACTCACCGGGATTGATGATGCCGACCTGCGGCACATACAAGGCACCGGCAATGCCCGCCAGGATCGCGGAAAAGGTGAAAATGGCAAGCTTGACGTATTCCACCCGGTAACCGATGAAGCGCGTGCGGTCCTCGGCATCGCGAATCGCGACCGCCACCTTGCCGAGCCGCGACCGGACCAGCGCACGACAGAGCAGATAGCCCAGCGCCAGGGCGATACCGGAAAGCACGAACAAGCCGATGCGGGTACTGTCATCCTGCAGACTGAAGCCGAGAATGTCCTTGAAGTCAGTCAAGCCGTTATTACCGCCAAAACCCATCTCGTTGCGGAAGAACGCCAGCATCAGGGCATAGGTCAGCGCCTGGGTGATGATCGACAGATACACACCGGTAACGCGTGAACGAAACGCAAACCAGCCGAACACAAAAGCCAGCAATCCCGGCAACACCATCACCATCAACAGTGCGAACCAGAAACTGTCAAAGCCATACCAGAACCATGGCAGTTCGTGCCAGTTGAGAAACACCATGAAATCCGGCAGCTCCGCGTTACCGTAAACACCACGGTCACCGATCTGGCGCATCAAATACATACCCATGGCGTAACCACCGAGTGCAAAGAAGGCCGCGTGACCGAGACTGAGAATACCGAGGTAACCCCACACCAGATCGACCGCCACCGCCAGCAAGGCATAAGTCAGGTACTTGCCCAGCAGGGTCACGGTATAAATCGATACATGCCAGGGGCTTTCGGGCGGCAACTGGTTCAACAGCGGCACTGCAATCAGTACGGCCAGCAAGATCAGCAGAAAGATTTTCCCACCCAGGTCTTTTTTCAATATGTTGAATATCATCGCGCTTAGCCCTCAGCTGCCCGGCCTTTTTGCGGGAACAGACCGCGAGGACGTTTTTGAATGAACAGAATGATGAACACCAGCACCAGAATCTTGGCCAGTACCGCGCCGGTCCAGGGCTCCATGAATTTATTCACCACGCCGAGCGTCATACCACCGATCAGGGTACCCCACAGGTTACCGACACCACCGAACACCACCACCATGAAACTGTCGACGATGTATGCCTGACCGAGGTTGGGACCCACATTGGTCAGTTGCGACAAGGCCACACCGGCGACACCGGCAATGCCTGAGCCGAGGCCAAAGGTCAGCGCATCGACGCGCGAGGAATGAATACCCATGGCGCGCGCCATGGAACGATTTTGAGAAACGGCACGCACTTCCAGGCCGAGGCGTGTTTTCTTCAACACAAACGACAACAGCACGAACACCACCAGGCAGAAGCCCAGTATGTACAGGCGGTTATAGGTAAGGCTCAGCACGCTGTTGACCTGGATGAAGCCGCTCATCCAGTCCGGGTTGCTAACCGGCACGTTCTGCGGCGAGATTGCGGTGCGCACCAGTTGCTGTAACACCAGGCTGATACCGAAGGTCGCCAGCAGGGTTTCCAGCGGCCGGCCATACAGAAAACGAATCACGCTGCGTTCGATGCCGATACCGACCAGCCCGGAGACGATAAACGCGGCCGGGATGGAAATCAGCAAAGCCAGCCCGGCTGAATCCGGCATGGCCTGTTGCAACAGATAAGTGGTGTAGGCGCCCAGCATGATGAGTTCGCCGTGCGCCATGTTAATCACGCCCATGACACCAAAGGTAATCGCCAGACCGATGGCCGCCAGCACCAGTACCGAGCCGAGACTCAGGCCGAAGAACAGGGTCTCGATATAACCAAACTGTTTGATGCGCTGCTGCTGGCGCTCCACCACTTTCTCAGCCGCCGCCCTGACCTTTACATCTTCATCACCAGTAACGATTCGACTGAGCGCATTGCGTACGGCCGGCTCCAGGCTTTCCGACACCGCAGCAATTGCCTCAAGCCGCACCGCACTGTCCGCATGACCGAGGTTGGCCAGCGATATGCCAAGCTGCATGGCCTGCTGCACATCCTTATCTGGTTCAGTAGCCAAACGTTGTTGCAGTAGTTCGGAATGTTCCGGTGCCGGATTCGACAACATCTCATTGACGGCTGCCAGACGAATTGCCGCGTCCGGCGAATCAAGATCAATCACCGAAATCAATGCCGTTATCTGGCTGCGCAGCTGGTTGTTGACAGAAAACTTTTTCAGCTTGCGTGTTTTTTCCAGCCCAAGGTCTTCGCCATTGAAGGCGTCGGTCATCTGGTATTTATTATCCTGCTCCTCAACCCAGACCACCCGGCCGGTCTTTTTGTGCACCATCAGGCTCTTGTCGACAATGCCATTGAGGAACGCCTTTTTGTTTTCTACCGGCGTCTGCATGAAATCGCGCAGAGCCTGCGCCTTGTCATCGAACGAGCCGGAATACAACACATTGAAAATGCGGTCGAGTTCAGCATCGCCGGTATCGATGTCGGCGGCCATGACTACCGGTGACAACAGCAGGCCGAATAACAAGCAAAGATAAAGTACTACCCGATTCATTGTATTAACGTCCGTGAACACTCTATCGGCTAAAAGCCGGATTGGTCGACTATCCCCTCTCCCAAGTTTGGGAGAGGGCCAGGGTGAGGATTGAATAACACTGAACATCCCCCTCACCCCAACCCTCTCCCCTGAAGGGAGAGGGAGCCAGTTTATGCCGGCAAAAGCCGGGCGATTTACTGATCCCTTTTGGTTTCTTTAAAACTTCTCTGGTAAAACCACTCTCACATAAAGCTGGCGACGTTCTTTTGCCAGCCGCATGTGGCAGCAGTTTGAACCACCGGCCGACACACGGCCGGTGGGTTCGGTTGCCGATCAGACCTCCCTGATCAGAAGTTTTGACCTGAACACTTGGCAGTCTTGACGTTGTAGTTGCCGCAAGACAAAGGCGCACGCCAGTCGGCGATGATGTCTTTGGAACCCGGCAGGAAGTCGGACCAGGCATCACCCGCCACCAGGCCGGAGGTTTTCCAGACCACATCGAACTGGCCGTCATCCTGGATCTCGCCGATCAGCACCGGTTTGGTGACGTGATGGTTCGGCATCATCGCAGACAGGCCGCCGGTCAGGTTAGGTACCGCGACACCGATAATGGCTTCCTGTACGGCTGCCGGATCGGTGGTGCCAGCTTTCTTGACCGCCTCAACCCACATGTTGAAACCAATGTAGTGCGCTTCCATCGGGTCGTTGGTGACGCGCTTGTCGCTCTTGATGAATTTCTGCCAGGCTTCGATGAAGGAATCGTTGACCTCGGCATCCACACTCATGAAGTAGTTCCAGGCCGCCAGGTGACCCACCAGCGGTTTGGTGTCGATACCGGACAGCTCTTCCTCACCGACCGAGAAAGCCACCACCGGAATGTCCTGCGCGGAAATGCCCTGGTTACCCAGTTCCTTGTAGAACGGTACGTTGGCGTCGCCGTTGATGGTCGAAACCACGGCGGTCTTCTTGCCGGCGGAACCGAACTTCTTGATATCGGAAACGATCGACTGCCAGTCGGAATGACCGAACGGCGTGTAGTTGATCATGATATCCTTGTCGGCCACACCCTTGGCTTTCAGGTAGGCTTCAAGAATCTTGTTGGTGGTGCGTGGATACACATAATCGGTACCCGCCAGCACCCAGCGTTTCACACCCACCTCGTTCATCAGGTAATCCACCGCCGGAATGGCCTGCTGGTTAGGCGCGGCGCCGGTGTAGAAAACGTTTTTCGAGGATTCCTCACCTTCATATTGCACCGGGTAGAACAGCAGGCTGTTCAATTCTTCGAAGACCGGAAGAACTGACTTGCGCGATACCGATGTCCAGCAACCGAATACCGCATCGACCTTTTCCTTTTCGATCAGCTCACGTGCTTTTTCCGCAAACAACGGCCAGTTGGAGGCCGGGTCCACCACGACGGCTTCGAGCTTCTTGCCGAGCAAGCCACCCTTTTTGTTCTGCTCGTCGATAAGCATCAGCATGGTGTCTTTAAGTGTGGTTTCCGAAATCGCCATGGTGCCGGACAGCGAATGCAACACACCGACCTTGATCGTAACCGCGGCCAGCGCGGCGGCGCTGAACAGCGAACCCACCAGCAAGGCGGCGCCCAGCGAGGCATTTAACAGAGTTCTTTTCATGGGTACTCCTAAAATTTTCAGGTTTGAGTGACAGGCCGGTTTCGGACCCTGCAGCAGATACTCTGTGTTTGACGCTGATTTGAGAATTCGACAATCGCCCCCGCGGACTACGTCATATGACGTATAAAAACTGTCTCGATATCCATATCATTTATATCTATCAGAATAAGATGGCCGCAAACTGAATCCCCGCCCAACGCATTGCGGTAATATTTACGCCATGAATCCGTCATTGCCTGGCCACGATGCCGTCTGAACCACAAATCAACAGCGCTCACCGCACCTATAACAAATGGGTCGCCAACGAGACGCTGGAAGATTTCGCCCTGCGCTTTACCGCCAAGCGCGCACGGCGCTGGTCGGTCGGCCGCATTGCCAACACCGCACTGGGTACGGCGTCATTCCTGGTGCTGGAGGCGCTGGGCGGCGGCATCACGCTGGCCTACGGTTTTGACAACTCGTTTTACGCCATCCTCAGTGTCTGTGCGATTCTGTTCCTGACCGGCCTGCCTATCGCCTACTACGCAGCAAAGTACGGTGTGGATATCGACCTGCTGACGCGCGGCGCCGGCTTCGGCTACATCGGTTCGACCATTTCCTCGCTGATTTACGCGTCATTCACTTTCATCTTTTTCGCGCTGGAAGCCGCCATCATGTCGATGGCGATTCATCTACTAATAGGTATTCCACTGCCGATCGCCTACATCATCAGCGCCATCGTCATCATTCCGCTGGTCACCCACGGCATTACCATGATCAGCCGCTTCCAGATCTGGACCCAGCCGTTCTGGGTGATCCTGCAACTGCTGCCCTTTGTTTACATCGTGCAGCATGAAGCGGTCGACCTGCAGGCCTGGGTGAATTTCGGCGGTGCCGAGCATCCCGAGCAACAGGGTTTCAATCTGCTGCTGTTTGGCTCGGCCGCGGCCATCCTGTTTCCGCTGATTGCGCAGATCGGCGAGCAGGTCGATTTCCTGCGCTTCCTGCCACAAAAGTCCGCCGACAACCGGCGCGGCTGGTGGATGGCGCTGGTCTCGTCCGGCCCCGGCTGGGTGTTGCCCGGCTTCCTGAAACTGCTGGCCGGTTCGTTACTCGCCTACATCGCGTTCGCACAAGGCGTTGACGCCAGCCTGGCCTCCGACCCGACCCACATGTACCAGGTCGCGTTCAATTTTGTCACCGGCTCGCCCTGGGTGGCCCTGGTCATCGCCAGTGTGTTTGTGATTCTGTGCCAGCTGAAAATCAACGTCGCCAACGCCTACGCTGGTTCCTTGGCCTGGTCGAATTTCTTCTCGCGCCTGACGCACTATCACCCCGGCCGTGTCGTCTGGGTGGTGTTCAATGTCAGCATCGCGCTGATCCTCATGGAGCTGGGTATTTACGAAGCGCTCGAGAGCGTGTTGCAAACCTACTCCGCTTTTGTGCTGGCCTGGATGGGCGCGCTGGTGGCCGACCTGGTCATCAACAAGCCACTCGGCTTAAGCCCGCGTCACATCGAGTTTCGCCGCTCGCATCTGTACGACATCAACCCAGTCGGCTTTGGTTCGATGATGCTGGCGTCGGTCACCGGCATTGCCTCGCACTTTGGCGTGTTCGGCCAACTGGCCCAGGCCCTGTCACCCTTCATCGCCCTGTTCCTGCCGTTCCTGCTGGCGCCGTTATTCGCCTGGCTGACCCGCAGCCGCTTTTACCTGGCCCGCCCGCACGAGACGCCAGAGCACCAGGCCGGCGAATGCACCATCTGCCAGAACCAGTTCGATAGCGAAGACATGACCACCTGCCCGGCGTTTGCCGGCGCCTCGATCTGCTCGCTGTGCTGTTCGCTGGAAAGCCAGTGCGCCGACCGCTGTCGCCAGCATGCCACGCTGCCCGCACAGGGTTTTGCGATATTGCAGTGGCTGTTCCCGCAACTCAAGCACAGTAGGCCGAACCCGGCATTGACGCGTTTTTTGATCAGCCTGTCGCTGGCCACCTTTGTGCTGCTGGGCATCCTGACCCTGATTTACCTGCAGACACCGTATGACAGCCTGGTCGAACAGGCACTGAGTGCGGACATCCTGTTCAAGGTGTTTTTCCTGCTGCTGATTCTGCTCGGCATCTTCACCTGGTTGTATGTACTCAGCCAGGAAAGCCGCAAACACGCCCTGCAGGAATCGCAACAGCAGACCCAACTGCTGGAGCAGGAAATCGCCGCGCATGAAACCACCTACCGCTACCTGCAGGAAGCCAAGGAAACTGCCGAGACCGCCAACCAGGCCAAGAGCCGCTACCTGGCCGGCATCAGTCATGAACTGCGCACGCCGTTAAACGTGATCCTCGGTTATGCGCAAATCCTGGAAAACAGCGATGACATTCCCGGCAAGCACAAGGACTCGCTCAACCTGGTCCGGCAAAATGGCGAACACCTCGCCGACCTGATTGAAGGCCTGTTGGAAATTTCCAAGATCGAGGCCGGCCGGCTGGAACTTCAAAAAGACGAAGTGCGCCTGCCCGTGCTGCTCGATCAGCTGGCCGATATGTTTCGCCTGCAAGCCAACAATAAAGGCCTGGAATTCAACTACACGCGTTCGGAGCATTTGCCCGAGTTCATCAGCATCGACCAGAAACGGCTGCGCCAGTTGCTCATCAACCTGCTTTCCAATGCGGTGAAATACACCACCCGGGGCGAAGTGAATTTCACGGTTCAGTATCGTCACCAGATCGCCAAGTTCATCATCAGCGACACCGGTGACGGCATTGCCACGGAAGACCAGCAGCGCATCTTTGAACCTTTCGAACGCATTCGCTCGGCAACCAACCTGGTGACCGGCACCGGCCTGGGGCTGGCCATCGCCCGCTTGCTGGCCGAACTCATGGGCGGTGATATCACAGTAACGAGCGCACCGGGGCAAGGCTCGATCTTCACCCTGACGCTGGCCCTGTCACAGATCAACAAACACACCACCACGGGCCAGTCGCAGTACCGGCAGATCATCGGCTACCATGGCGAGCGTAAAAACATCGTCGTGGTGGATGATGAATACCAGCACCGCCAGCTGTTAAAGGAATTCCTTGGCGCACTGGATTTCAACATCCATTCACTCGACAGCGCGGAAAGCTGCCTCGAGTTTGTCCAGGGCGACAGCGACATCGACCTGTTCATACTCGATGTCTCCATGCCCGGACTCAGCGGCCTGCAACTGTGCGAAAAACTCCGGCAGGACAACAACAGGAAACCCGTGATCATGCTGTCAGCCAACACCCGAAACATTCAGCACGACAACTACACCTCCTGCTATCAGGCGTATTTGTCCAAGCCGGTGCAGTTTAACCAGTTGCTCGACCAGATCGGCGACAACCTGTCGCTGGACTGGCTGTACGCGAACGATCAGGCAATGCCTGAACGTTCAGACGCAAACGGTGATAAGCCGCTGGCAGTCTCAGTGCAAACACTAAAGGAGCTGAAAAGCCTGGCCGAGATCGGCTTCCTCAGTGCGCTAAAGGAAAAGCTCTCCACCATTGAGCAGCAAAAAGCCATGCCGCCTGAGTTGCTGAAAAAACTCAATGCCCAGGTGGCGAGCTGTAACTTCCCCGCCCTGATCAAATCGTTAGACGATATCAATAACCATGAATGACACCACTTCAATCAGCACCGTCGTACTCGTCGTGGACGATTCGCCCGAATCGCTCGGCATGCTGAACATCGCCCTCGGCCAGGCCGGTTACACCGTACTGGTCGCGCTCAGCGGTCTGCAGGCGCAATCGATCCTCGACAAGGTCGAACCCGACGTCATCCTGCTGGATGCCGTCATGCCCGAGATGGACGGCTTCGAGACCTGCAAACTCATCAAACAAACACATCCGGATATCCCGGTCATCTTCATGACCGGGCTCAGCGATGAAGAAAACATCGTCTCCGGTTTTGCCGCCGGCGGCGTTGACTACATCACCAAGCCGATCAAACCGAGTGAAGTCATCGCCCGCATCCAGGTGCATGTGAACAATGCCAGATTAAAAGCCAGCACCCAGGACGCGCTGGACACCACCGGCAAACACATTCTCGAACTCAACCAGCAAGGCGACATCGTCTGGGCAACCCAGCAGGCCAAGAAACTGCTCGACACCATCAAAACGCTGGAAGCCGAAAACCAGGATACATTCCAGCAACGCCTGCAAAACTGGCTGGAACAAAAAGACGAAAGAAGCCCGCTGGTCTTCAAACAGGACGACACCACGATTCAACTTACCTACCTGTCCGCCCAGAAAGACCAGCATCACCTCGTACAGCTGGCGGAACGCGAACCCGGCAAAAACACCCAGGTGCTCACCGAACATTTACCGGTTACACAGAGGGAAGCGGAAGTACTGCTCTGGCTGTCACACGGCAAGACCAACCGGGAGATCGCCCAGATCCTCGACATCAGCCCACGTACCGTAAACAAACATCTGGAAGTGATTTTTCGTAAGCTTGAGGTGGATAACAGGACGGCAGCGGCCGGGATTTGTTTGAAGGTTATTAACAGCCATTGATCGCTGGGTTATCCTGCAGACGACGATTTTGGAGAAAATAACCAAATAAAATCAAAAGCATATTGGATTTTACTGCGTATCACCGTAGATATTGTCTGTAGATAAACGCTGTCTATCTCAGTTAGGATATCGTCTATGTAATTTAATGTTGTGTGTGAACGGGAATCGGCGAAACTCTCAGCATTCACTGTTGGGTTTTGTGTGCTTTGGATAGGTTATTGAAGTCAGGCAAGATAAGTCATGAGGCAATGTTGCTCCGACCACAACGGAAATATAAAGAAAAAATATAAAACGAAAGAAGAAGCCGAAAAGGTGGCTGAACTAAGAAAAGATGATGGCGTGGCTATCACAGTTTACCCCTGCGAGGGTGGAAATGGTTGGCATTTGACATCACGAAATGCTCCGCCCCCAGAGAGACCTAAAAATGTAATGACCAAAGAGGAAACGAAGCTCTATACCAAGCAACACAGAAACCGATTAGGTAATTTGTTCGATGAAGCTCTTGTGGCTCAGATAAAAAATGAGGCCAAAGATAATACGCTCTCCATATTGAAGAAAAAACTAGAATCACTTCAATCGGAGTTTAACGAGAGATATAGAGAGTTTGACAGTCTAAGAAAGCAATATAGACGCACCGAAAGAGAAAAAGAGGGTACTGTGGATTTAAGAGAGTTTCTCATAGAAGCAGAACAGAATATTAAGATGACAAGGCAAAAGTTAAGAGACGCAAAGCAAGAATATGAATCTGCGAAGAGACGTATAGAGAGATTGCGTAGATGAAAAGCAAATTCTGATGCCGTAAATATGTTAAACGAAAACACACATACGAGGCCGTCAGACGTATTTTTCGTTCGCTGCTCTTACTGCAAATGCACCGGTTACGGCCGGCGTTAGCAATTCAACCACATCTACACAAAGAGGCTATTTCTTGCAATCAACGCAAATGACGCTGGGACTGGACAGTCCAGCCTATACATCTTCGGAGGTACAGGCTGCGATTGAGCAACTGTCATCGAGTACCGAGGTAGACTCTCGAGGGGCAGTGTTCACGCGCCGTGAGGTAGTTGATTTCATTCTTGACCTGGCTGGCTACACGGCGGATCAACCGCTCCACGAAAAGCGGCTTTTGGAACCGTCTTTCGGTGGCGGAGACTTCCTGCTGCCGATCATCGAGCGTCTTTTGACCTCATGGCGAACAGCAAGTCCTAGCGGTTCCACACTTGACGAGTTGGGCGATGCCATCTGTGCGGTCGAGCTGCACCACGACACCTTCTGCAACACCCACGCAGCCGTTGTTGCATTTCTCAAACGCAGCGGAGTAGCAGAGGTTACGGCGATGACCTTAACTGACCGTTGGTTGTCGCAGGGAGATTTCCTGCTGACACCGCTGGAAGGCGAATTTGATTTCGTAGTGGGCAATCCGCCCTATGTCCGTCAGGAGCTGATACCGGGCCCGCTACTGGCCGAGTATCGAAGTCGCTACCAGACGATGTATGACCGAGCCGACATCTACATCCCCTTCATCGAACGCTCGCTGAAAGTTTTGTCAGACGGTGGTAAGTTGAGCTTTATCTGCGCGGATCGCTGGATGAAGAACCGTTATGGCGGACCATTGCGTAGCCTCGTGGCCGAACGATTCCATCTTAAAGTCTATGTCGATATGATGGATACACCGGCATTTCACTCGGATGTGATTGCTTACCCCGCGATCACCGTCATCTCTCGAGAATTGCCGGGGACAACGCGTATTGCCCACCGCCCCAGCATTGACCGGACGTCGCTTGCAGCACTGGCGAACTTGCTGCGTGCTCCAACGCTGCCGAAAGAAACAGTCCCGGTGCGCGAACTCGCCCAGGTC
This sequence comes from Chromatiales bacterium, assembly GCA_050049775.1. Classification (GTDB taxonomy): domain Bacteria; phylum Pseudomonadota; class Gammaproteobacteria; order Chromatiales; family Chromatiaceae; genus JABDQZ01. The sequence goes on along the minus strand of JASFVP010000005.1, from coordinate 53,451 downwards.
ACCAATGGCACGGAACCGTGGCTACTTGAGTCATCTGACCAGATGGCGCTTATTCGCCGTCTGGAGAACTGCTTCCCTACCCTTGAAGAGGTGGGCTGCAAGGTTGGGATCGGCGTCGCGACCGGCGCGGACAAGGCGTTCATTGGAGACTTCGAGGCACTAGATGTAGAGCCGGACCGGAAGCTGCCGCTGGTGACAACCAAGGACATTGTATCCGGTGAAGTTAAGTGGCATGGTCAGGGTGTCATCAATCCCTTTGCCGAGTCGGGCGGCCTAATCGATCTTAACAACTACCCGTGCTTGCAACACTACCTTGAGGATCGGCGAGAAGTGATCGCCGGGCGTCACTGTGCAAAGAAGACGCCTGCTAACTGGTATCGCACGATTGATCGCATCACACCGGCTCTAGCTACCAAGCCAAAGCTCCTAATCCCGGACATCAAGGGTGAAGCTCATATCGTCTTTGAAGGCGGCGAGCTGTATCCCCATCATAACCTCTACTATGTCACGTCAGATGGCTGGGATTTACGCGCCCTGCAGGCTGTGCTGCTGTCCTCCGTCGCCCGTCTATTCGTGGCGACATATTCAACAAGAATGCGGGGCGGATTCCTGCGTTTCCAGGCGCAATACCTGCGCCGCATTCGCATTCCACACTGGGCAGATGTGCCTGAATCGCTGCGCTGCGAGTTAGCTGAGGCTGCCATCAAGCGAGATAAGCAGGCATGTAATCGAGCTGTGTTCGAGCTATACGGCCTGAGCCACGAAGAACGATCTGTGCTTGGCGGCAATGGAGTATAAATGTCACTAGATCTCGTCAATTACGAACAGAAAGCTCGCGAAGCCGTTAAGGCATTTTGGGGTAACCGCGAAGCAGCAAGGCAGAAGCAGATTGAGTCCGGCAAGGCCGATCAAGGGGAACGGTCTGGCGTGACAGCCGGTAAGAACATGGACGGTTTCTTGTCCCTAGTGCTCGACATCATCAAAGCTAATGGCCTTGCTCAGGCCGAGATACACCAGAATCGGGCAATGTTAACCCTACCCGGCTACTTCCGACCGACGAAACTGTGGGATCTATTGGTTATGTACAAGGGAGAATTAGTTGCTGCCATTGAATTAAAAAGCCAAGTAGGCCCGTCATTTGGAAACAACTTCAATAACCGAACCGAGGAAGCAATTGGAACAGCGCATGACCTATGGACAGCTTATCGTGAAGGAGCTTTCGGGAAACAGCCTCGCCCATTTGTGGGTTGGTTAATAATGGTCGAAGATGCACCCAAATCACGAAGTCCTGTGCGGGATTTATCGCCACACTTCCCAGTTTTTGAAGAGTTTAAGGGAGCTTCATACCTCAATAGGTACGATTTGCTATGTCAGCGACTTGTGCAAGAACAGCTATATACTGCGGCCACTGTAATCGCTGCAGAACGGACCGCTGTTGATTCTGGAAAATATTCTCAACTTTCGGCTATGACAGGTCTCAAGTCATTTGTAACCGCGTTTGCGGGGCATATCGCTGCGGAAGCAGCTCGACTTGGCTGATAAGCCGCTAACAAGCGTTGTACTCAAATCAAATCAAACGGGATCGGGAAAAATTAACTCTGACCTCCAAGAATAGTCGCGCAAGTTGTTGCGGTAAACGATTTAATCCAGGTCGTTTAAAAAAAAGAGATTATATTCATACAAGATATTTTCACTCTGCATCCACATATCCTAAATACCTATCATTAGTGATTTCCAGAGTGCCTTCCGCGACTTCGCAACAGTTACGCCCCCTGCGCTTGGCCTTGTAGAGAGCGGTATCAGCGCGGTGAAGGAGGCTTTCGATATCATCATCCTGCCCGAGTTCGGCAATGCCGATGCTGACGGTGATGTCGAAGGGCAAGACATCTCTCATAGTTTCCGGTGCTTCTGCTGCAAACGCGGTACGCAGTCTTTCGGCCGCCACCTGGGCCAGTTGTGCGGAGGTATTGGGTAACAATGCGATGAATTCCTCACCGCCAAAACGGCAGAAAATATCTTCGTTGCGCAGTACGTGGCCAGCAACATCCACAAATCGGCACAACAACTCATCACCACCGTTATGGCCGAGTTGGTCATTAATTTGTTTGAACCTGTCGAGATCCATCATCAATAGTGAAAGCGGCCCGCCGCAGCGGCGGGATTGGGATATCGCCTTTTGGGCAAAAGTTGGGAAGGAGCGGCGATTGAGTGCGCCGGTCAACGGATCGTGGTTTGCCTGCTTATCAAGGTCCACCTGGAGGCGTTCGGCCGTCATCAGAACCATCCCCAAGGTAACGGCGATTGTCATACACAGCCACCAGAGCAGCATAACGGGCGCAAATCCATCCGGATTCAAGGGAGACACCGGAGTGGCATTGTGATCAGCAGCGACGACACGTATCAGAAAAATCGCCGCATTGAATGCATACATCCATCCCGTGACGCGCATCGCCGGCGGGATGGGTTTGGCCGAGGTAAGCAGCTCGCGTGCAATCAGCGCGGACAAGCCGGCAACCAGGATGGCATTACCCAGCGCCCGGAGCAGCAGTGAATGTTGGAATGTCGCCACTGCGATCCAGATCAGCACAACGACACTCAGTAGAGCCAAAGCCTGACGTGAGACAGGGGGTCGCCCAATAAAGCGCCGAAAGCCGTCCCATGCCAGCACCAGGCCGATAACGACAAACAGCTGTGCCAGTGACAATGCCGGCAGCCAGTGTTCGATTCCGTAGAGGAAGATCATAAGGAGCGCCAGCGTACCGGCCACACTGGCCAATGCCCAGTGGCCAAGTCCGGGGACGGCGGGATGTATCCGCCAAAGCAGGAATCTTGCAGCCGCACAAAATACGCTCGCCAGTGCGACGGCCACCAATAACGTGCGAATATCAAATTGCATGTTGAGCAAATACCTTATGTATCAATACGCACATATAATATAGTAGTCACAGTAGTTCTTCTGTAGAAAAGTTGATTTTATCCGATGGGCTGGACCAGAAAGACGAATAAAGCCCCATGGTATTCAAACAGGGTGTCTCCACTACTCAAGCGATAAAGCAAAAATGTTAAGCATTTAAATATGGAAATAAAGACCGAACTCAGCGAAATGGAGATTCCCTTTTTTCTCATCAGAGAAAATGACTCCACTTTGAAAGAAATAACAAAAAATGAATGGGAAGCGTTCGTTGCCGACTCGAAATATTTTGATCCACATCCGGACATCCCAAATGTTTCTATTTGGCGCCCAAATAGAGCGGACTATCTAGTTCATATTGATGGTAAATTGATAACTAACATGCCTTCTCAGGAATTTGTTTTATTTCTTCAGGAGCTTTCACCAAAATTCCAAGCCAGATTAAAGCTATGGGATGGTAAATATTTCTCAAATGAAAAAGAAGATCATCATTATGATGAAACAGATGATTTCTGGTTTTCCGTTGTGAAGCATGATTCAAAACTGAGAAAAAGTAACAAGCAGAAAATTTCCATTATCCACAAATTAGACAATTTTAATTTCTTAATGGGGTTATTTTACGTTGTGTCAGCATGTTCGGTTGTTTATCTCTTAATCAAATGGTTCAAAATTATCTAACAAGAAAATCATGTCGCTCACTATCCTCAGTTCGGACGCACTCCTAGCGCACCAGCACGGCAAAGTTAGATGTTAGAAACAAGACAAAAATAATGACCACTGATATATCGAAAACCGCATTCATTACCGGCTTGGCAATCTTGTTTATTGTTCATTTCGCCTATGGAGCAGGCTACGGAAATACCTCTGTAGAAATATTATTCAAGCAGTATTTCGGTGGCTTCATCTTTGTCATCTTTATGTTCATCTTGTCGTACAGATCTATCAGGCGGGGACACCGCCACACCACATCTTCCGGACCTCATCACCCAAGATTTCCAGATGGCAAACATCCCAAAGCAAAGTTACAAATACTTCTTGTTTTTACAGTGGTTTTGCTAATCATATCTGCGGTAGCCAAGAATGGTGGGGGCATCTAAGCAGTGGCTCGACAACTAAAAAAGGGGACGGAGGGGGTAAGTTTTGTACAATTGCATAAATATACCCTATATCGCCATGTGGACGTGCCAGGCAACCACATCAAGAGCACCTGTCAGTCATTAGCCCTCACTGGAGGAATAATAAATGAAAAATATTGTTCAGTTTCTAGTTGTATTTGTTTTTATTTTGCCTTCGCTCGTCGTTGCCGCTGACCCTGTTGACCTCGACGAAGATACCTATAAAAAAGAGCTTGGCGTCATCATCATTCAAATCAACTGGGGGCGCACATGGAAATGTGGCCAGTATGAAAATGCACAGCTTCAAGCACTCACGTTCACAAAATCTCCAATCGATGAGCCAGAACAAGTTACCCTGGAATTAGAAACCCCTTCCAGGTTGTTTGTTGACAACAAATTCCTTCCTTACGCATATGTTGTGCAACCGGGCGAATACATATTAACTGCCTTTGATGTAAAAGTTGCACGCTCGACAACAGATATCATGCATATGAAAGGAACGAAAGAGAACCTGATTGAAGCAGGCAAGCCTGTTGGAGGCACATATACAGTCAAGCCGGGTGAAATCGTTTATGTCGGCCATTTCGGCCTTGATTGTGGGGCAGAGCCATTCCTGTGGCGCTACTACATAGATGGTCGCTCGGAGTTTGAAAGCTATATCGATGGCTTCAGGAAGAAGTATCCATTTGTAAAAGACGTGCCTGTTCAATTCAGGCTTTTTTCCACAGAAACCTTAGGCATCCCCTATGCTCTCGATGATCCGACCCTGGATTAGTCAAAAGGAATTTTCTGAAGGAAGATATGCAAACCATCATTATCAGAAGCTACCCAAGAATAATAATTCTCGGTTTACTTTTGGGAGGTTTAACATTATTAGCTTCACTCATTCAGGGGGAAGACATATCAATCCACTCAAAAACATTTCATTTTATTTTATGGGCTGTTCCATTTGCTTTACTTCTTAGTGTTTTACTCGAGCCAAGAAGAATAATTCTTACAGAAAAGGAAATTATTATTGAGTATATTTTCCATCATAAAATACAACCTTTATCCGAATTGGTATCATATGAGTATCCAAAAAGATGGGGGCGTTACGACTTTGTTGCCTACAAACCAGGCACCCATTACAAAGGGAAATTAAGGCCAGTGAATCTCTGTTCCAGGGGCATGTATAAAACGGATGACAAAATCAGATTAGCTCAGCAATTTGAAAACTTCGGCGTCCCAGCATTTTCTGGAAATAAAAACAATTTTTTCTAAAGCCATAATAATCAATAACGATGGTTCTTTTTATTTTCTGAACATTATCCAAAGACAGCGGTATAAATTACTGCGTTTGAAAGTTTAATAACGTGAAACCAAACGAAATCATCTGGCAGATTGTTGCTTCCATACCCAAAGGCAAAGTCGCTACCTACGGTCAGGTCGCCAGGCTGGCTGGGTTTCCCAATCATGCGCATTATGTCGGAAGCGTTCTCAAGCAATTGCCCAAAGGCAGCAAGTTACCCTGGCACCGGGTTATCAATGCGCAGGGAAAAATCTCATTTCCGCAAGGAAGCGACGCATTCAACAGACAGCGCAGATTGCTCGAAGCTGAGGGCATGGTGTTTGTTGGGAACAAGCTGTCATTATCAACTTACGGCTGGCAACAGGACTCTTAAGCACCTGGCGCTTTGTAGTCCGCGCTGACATTGTCTTCGACAACAAAGTGCTTATGTCATTCTGACATACGCCGTTTGGTAAAGCGTGTCGCACTGGCTGAAGCCGGATCGTCCGGCCAATAGTGTTTTGGGTAGCGGCCGCGCATTTCCTTTTTCACCTCCTGGTAGGCCCCCGCCCAGAAAGTGGCGAGGTCCTGTGTCACCTGCAGCGGCCGGCCGGCCGGTGATAACAAATGAATGACCAGCGGCAACCGACCATTGGCCACGCGTGGTGATTCGGACAGGCCCAGCAGTTCCTGCAACGGTGCTTTCAGCACTGGCGCTTCGTTCAAATCATAAGTGATCGGACGACGCGTGCCGGCCGGTGTCGCAAAGGATTCTGGCAACATCTTATCCAGCCTCTGTTGCTTGTCCCAGCCAAGCCAGGCAGTAAGCGCAGCCAGCAAATCGACCTGTTTGAGTTGCTTGAGTGAATCCACCCTATCCAGCCAGGGTGACAGCCACTGGTCAAGTTGGTCCAGCAGAGCGACTTCCGATACGTCCGGCCAGTCAGCATCAGGCTCCAGCCGATGCATGGCTTGTACACGGGCACGCAGTAAATCAAATTTCTTCTGTTCTCCAAACAGGGACAGGCTCTGTTTCTTGATCTGCTCCAGCAACAGCTCGGCAACCGGGTCATCGGTTTGCAAGGCAGCCTGTTGTTCGATGAGGACAATCTCTCCCAGGGTCTGCCTCTCCCTGGCAACAACTGCCTGACGCTGGTTATCCCAGCGAACCTGACGTTGCTGCACAATCTGTTCGGCAAACAGCCCCTCGATATCCGCCAGGCTGATGCTGGCCGCCAGCCAGACCTTGCCATCGCGCTGGCCGGCGTCGAGATTGGCGATGGCAAGAAACTCGGCGTTGGACAGGCTGTCGGCCGGCGGCAGGCTCACCCCTCGTCCGTTGCGCATCAAATAGGCCTCGCTGTTGCTGCGGCGTTTGGCGATGCGATCCGGATAGGCAATGGCCAGGCAACTGCCCACGCTGAAACGGCTGTCAGTGCTTTTACCAGCCTTGGGTAACATTTTCATGAACTGGCTGGAGAGACGATCAAGCTGTTTCAGCCGGCCTTTATCACAGGCGCTTACGCTGCGGCCCTGGCGCCAGTCAGCCAGAGCATCCAGGCGCAAACGAATATCAGCCGGCAGCGCTTCACCTGATCGTCGTAACAACGGATCGCGATCCGACAGCAAGGCGGCGATGTCAGCCGCCAGTTGTTGATCCACCTGCCCTGTCGCCGCAGACAGCATATGCGCCAGGCGCGGGTGCACCGGCAAGCTGGACATACGCTTGCCCAGTGCTGTGATATGCCCCTGTTCATTGACCGCCTGCAATTGTTGCAGCAACTCCACCGCCTGTTGCCAGTGTGCTTTGGGCGGTGCATCCAGCCACAGCATCTCTTCGGGTTCGGTCACGCCCCAGGCGGCCAGTTCCAGCGCCAGTGGCGCCAGGTCGGCATCGAGAATTTCCGGTCGAATCCAGTCTTCCAGTCGCTGCTGGCGTGCTGCGGTCCAGGCACGAAAACAATGACCGGGGCCGAGACGGCCGGCACGACCGGCACGCTGCAATGCCGAGGCTTTGGATATCCAGCGTGTCTCCAGCCGGGTCAGGCCGCTGTTGGGCTGGAACACCGGTTTGCGCGCCCGGCCTCCATCGACTACCGCTTCGATGCCTTCAATCGTCAGACTGGTCTCGGCAATGTCGGTGCTCAAAATCAGGCGACGTTTGCCACGCGATGCCGGCCTTAACACCCTGTCCTGCTGTTCCGTACTCAGTTCGCCATACAGCGTCAGCACTTCACAGTCATTGCCCCAGCGTTCTTCGGCCAGTGCCTGCAAGCGAGTGATCTCGCCACGCCCGGGCAGGAAAACGAGTACATCCGCCGCGACAGTTTGCAGCGCCTGTTCGATCAAGGGCAGGCAATCGTCGACCACCTGATTCAATGCCGCATCCTGTTTCGCGTAATGAATCGTCACCGGATGCAACTGACCACCGGCAGTGATCTGCTGCGCACCCAGTAATTGATTGACCGCCTGCTCATCCAGCGAAGCCGACATCACCAGCAGACGCAGGTCATCACGCAGCCCGCGGCAGATATCCAGGCACAGGGCCAGCGACAAGTCGGCCACCAGATTGCGTTCGTGGAACTCGTCAAAGATGACTAGGCCGACATCGGCCAGTTCCGGATCGGACTGCAAGCGCCTAAGCAACAGCCCCTCCGTCAATACCTCGATACGGGTTTGCCGGGAAATCTGCCGGTCAAAGCGCACCTGGTAACCGATGGTTTGCCCAACTTTTTCACCGAGCAGAAATGCCATGCGATGCGCCGCCATGCGCGCCGCCGGACGACGCGGCTCCAGCACGATGATCTTCTTACCTTCCAGCCAGGGTTGATCCAGTAAGGCAATGGGCACAACGGTGGTCTTGCCCGAGCCCGGTGTTGCACTCAGTGTCACATGGCCGTGACGTAATGCCGAGTACAAATCTTCCAGACACGCCTTGATGGGCAGATCAGGAAGAACATGAGGATTGAAATTCGTTTTGTGCATTAATAACCAGACTGTTTCGGGATGCCGACCAAAATAACTGCAATAATAAGCATGGAATACCTGTCAGTCATTTCATCACGAGCTGTACTTTAAGGACCGGGATACGATATCAAATGAGGCGATACAATGCTTGAAAGAAGAACCTTGCCACGTAGTCTGCTTGCAAAAGTTGAGCGCAGGGGAATATACAAAACCATAGGATCATTTGTATTCCCGCTTCGGTCGATAGTTGAGTGTTTTTTTATCCGCTCTGATTTTTTCTCTGCTATAAAAAAGACCAATGGTAAATCCTACACACAGCAAGTGCTGGAAAGGCTTAAGATTGTCATTCTTTTGCGCATGGAGCCAACCGCGTATTACAGTCAGGGATTTTGTTTCCGAACCTCGCTTCGAGTTAAGGAACTGAATGAATTTTTATCGAGGAGGCAAGTTGTAAATCTGAATACCTATTTATCGGAAAATGTGCCTTTACCGAAAAATATAGAGATTGTTTCAGACAAAGCAAAGTTTGCTGATTTCTGTAATACAAATGGCATAGCAACACCAAAAATCTATCTGACGTACAAGCCGGATGAATTGTTTTTTGATGAAAATTTAAAAAAGATCAATCTCTTGCTGGATGAAAAAGAAAGTATTTTTTTAAAACCGATTGATGGCTATTTAGGCAAGGGTCAGGCAATAATATTGCGCGCAGGAAATGATCGATGGGATATTAAAGACAATAAGTCAAACCACAAATCACTAGCAAGGCAAGAAGTTTTAAATTACCTGGAGAATACCCCTTTAATATGGGGTGACCGAATCGTCTTGCAGGAAGTAATCAAGAACCATTCTGCACTATTGCGTTTTGGATCTGATGCACTTTTTACCGTAAGGCTGTGGACTGTAAAATTGAAAGACGATTTTTTACCTGTAACCGCAACATTCAAGATCAATGAATCAGGAAAAATTTCCGACAATCATGGACAAAACAGAACGGTAATCGATATTGACTTAAACTCAGGAAAATTAGGGAAAGGGTCCCAGGTATATTGCGGCAAAAATCCAATATTGCCTTTATCGGTTGATTCAGATGTCAATGGCAATGTTTTCACAGGGATGCAGTTTCCATTTTTCCAGGAAATGATTGAAACAGGTTTGAATTTCCACCGGAACCTGAATGATTTTGTTGTACTGGGGCATGATATTGCAGTGACTGAAAACGGCCCTGTGATGATCGAAACAAACATGATTTTGGACTGTACTGTTTTTCAAACTTCATCGGGTAAAGGAATCTTGTCAACCAGCTACCTCGAGAGTGTCCTGGACAGTTCTCATTAAGCATTTTGACGGAAACAACTCTCACTCTGTCTGCCATTCTCGTAAAAATGTTCCCGTAAATTATGTATCGCGACGTGTCCGGGAAAACGCGAAATGAGGACCACCTGAAATTCTGGCAACCACTAATAACCATAAGGATTCGGATACCAGGATGATCCCGATCAACTCGTCGACAAAAACAGCCATCAAGGATACCCGCCGTCCCGACACCAGAAAAAAATCCGTGTCGGCCCGGGGACCAATCCAGAACTGGCTGGAGCTGCTCTTAGGGTCAATGATGCGGGAAATTATTGATGCTTTTAGCAGACTGCAAGAATAACAATTCCATTGCCGGGACAAAAATGGAGGTGACACTGATGCTACTAGCAGACAGGTTTCACCCAGGGATAGTCATGTAGATACGGTCAAAGTTAAACTGTTTCAGCAACAGCTTGAAAATGATCGAAAAATAATTGAAGCAATCAATATTGCGATTGACCACGGACTGACTTCACAACAGCTGATTGTCGATTTCTGTCATGATCATCAAGGTATCGACATGATGTCATCGGGCGAGAAAGTATAAAAAACACAAAAAGTACAGTTACATGGGGCGCCACTGATTAGTGGCCAAATCGTTTTGGGAATATTGGATGTTACTCTGTCATGCAGTGCATCCATTAATCCCCGAAAGATCTTCAGACAATAAAAAGCCCCACTCGAAAGTGAGGCTCTTTGAAACTCAATCCAGTGAGTTAATTAAGCAACTTTACGTCTTGTCCAACCAATTGCAGCCAAGCCTAAGCCAAGCAGTGCTAGAGGAGCTGGGACAGGTACGCCTGAAATACCATCAGATGATAGTGAGTAATCGATACTAGCTCCACTGAATGACGGTGTAGATGCAACCCCGTTCCGTGCTTCGCTCTCTTCCAAGTAATTAGCGCCAAAAACTATAGTATAGGCCCCAGCAGCCAAATCAATGATTGAGTCAGTGAGACTTCCAAATAGATCAGAGGCCGTCCCTTGTAATCCAGTTACCAAATCTCCGAGAGAACCTAAGTTATCTTCAAATAATAAATAATTAATATAATCAGCGTTTGCATCACCTGTCGGATTATCAATTGATGCCTCAATCAAAAGATCCGATGTTGTTGTCATCATAAAATCAACATAGACCATTTCATTAGCTGGTAGTGCTACACCAGCGTCACTGATTACCGCAGAGAATGATTGATTTGAAGCCAAAAGCATGACAAATAAGATTAGTAGCCTTTTCATTTTTCCTTTTTCCTTAACTATAAACTTTACAATACAAGCCACAAAGCACAGATCATGCCATGCTAATTTTATGTTACTAATCAAAAGTTTAAAAATCACTAAACAATAGCGTGTAAAAAAAACTGACAGAAAGTAATTGATATAGCCCCTACCTAATCTGGACTTGCCCCTGAGAGAATAAAAGTGAAAATCGCATCCTCTCTTCACTGGTTGTGTAAGTGGTAGTAAACGGGACTTTCCATTTTTCGTTATGCCAAGACTTGCTGTACGCTTTTTAAAATCAACTTCTGACCATTTTTAATTACCAACACAACAGCCTGCAGTGAGGATATTTCGATAGCAAGCCACGAATACCATTGTAATCAAGCCGATAATTTCGCGTACAGCAGTGGCAATTTTTTCGGTAACTCGGTTGGTCGCTTGATTACCACATAGCCATTTGATCCGAACAGGTGTGGCAAATATTCGTTGCCTTTCCTGTCTATCGTGACACAGAAAGGTTGCAGGCCGGCGCGCCTGGCGGCCAGTACGGCCTGGCGAGTATCTTCAATACCGAACCGGCCTTCGTATTTGTCCAGGTCATTGGGTTTTCCGTCTGTCAGAATCAGCAACAGTCGCCTGCCTTCGGATTGCAGCAACAATTTCTCCGTAGCAAAGCGGATGCCGGCGCCAAGACGTGTGTAGTAGCCAGGTGCGATTTGCGCGATGCGTCCGCGTATTTCGCCATTGTAGTTTTCGGCAAAGTCCTTCAGCCTGTGCAGACGGATCGGGTCGCGTTTGCGTGATGAAAAACCGTACATGGAAAAACGGTCGCCAGTCGCATGCAGACTTTCAGCAAACAGGTACAGGCTGTCGCGAATAACATCGATGATACGATGATGATCATCAATCCAGCTATCGGTGGAAAGTGAAAGATCGGCCAGCAGCAAACAGGAAAGATCACGTGCGCCCCGGCGCAATTCACGATAGAGACGATCCGCACCTGCATCATGACCCGCCCGTCGGTCCGACATATAACGCAAATAGGCATCCAGGTCGATCTCTGGCCCATCCTGCTGGCGTGGCTGCCAGACCCTGGCTGGCGCCAGTGCCTGGAACTGGTTACGTAGACGTTTGGCCGGCCGGGATAAATGCTGTGGCAATTCCGCGCTTTCATCACCGCGTGACACCAGCTCGACGACCCGGCAACAGTCTGCAATCATCTGCTGTTTTTTCCAGTCCCATTCGGGCAGTAGTAACCCCTCCTGCAACACCACATCGTCTTCCGACACGGAAGGCAGGTCGAGATCGAACTTCAACCTTGAACCAAGGCTTTTTCTGTTGCGGCTTAGCGTTATTTTATCCAGATCCCTGGCGACAGATTCGGCCTGATCCAGGTCGTCTTCTTCCTCATTGCCACGGTCGAGATTGATAAATTCACCGGTGGTCAGGATATTTTCCATGCGGATGGTAATCAGGCCACGATTGTCTTCCGGTTCCTCCGCCTGCTCCGCCTGGCGTTTGCCAACATCTTCCAGTTCGCGGCTGTTCACCTTGGCAAGATCGGCCGCCTGCTCAGCATCATCATCGCTCCACGAGTAATTCGAAGCAGAGGCCGACTTATGCAGCAACCACAAAGGCACAGGGTGAAAATCGTAGCTGGTTTCCAACTCTAGAACGCTAACATCCTGCACGCTGCCGGGATGTTGCAATGCCTGGCGAATCTGGGACTCAATGGCCTGCTCTTCAGCTGGCAGCCCTGCCGGATCCGGCCTTTGTTCAATGTGGGCCGCCACCAGGCGTACATAACGTTTTTTTAGACCCGGGTACTGTTGCAATGTGGCCATGGTGGATAACTGATTGTGCAGTAACCAGTTCATGTCACCGGACGATCCGGCAACAGCAGCAAGTGCCGCCAGCCAGTAATACAGGTCACGGTTCAGCTGCGCTGCGTCAAACCAGGCGATCTCTGCCGGCATACGTAGAGCGCTGTCATCACGCCAGGAGTGCTGGACTTTTTTACCGCTACCGGCAATGCGTTGTAACCAACTGCGCCGGACCTTGATCTGACTGTTGTCGGCAATATCAATCTGCAAGCCCGCATCACCGCCCAACGCCCGGAAATAGATCGCCAGACGGTGCTTGACATCCGCAAGGCGGACACGCGCATCGGCATGAGTCGCATCAGCCAGCCGGGTGATGAAACGGTGCCAGAATTGTCCGACCTGTTCTTCCATTAACGTTCATCCCGTTTCACAGTAATCTCCACCGGTGGATCCGACAGCTTGCTGGCAAGATCGCCGGATACCCATTTCAGCAAGGTGTTATCGTCACCCTGCTTTTGCCGGCAAGCGGCAATGCACTCACCACATTGGGTGCAATTGAACATCTTGCGCTTGATGATGCGTGGCTGCAGGCGCATCGGACACTGGTTGTCACAGGCGTTGTTACATGACTGGCACAGGCCGCCGCGCGGCGCATCAAAAGATACGACCATCGCCTTGCGATTGGACATCCAGGCCAGACTCTGGAAAAAGCCCACTGCGCAGGCATAACGGCAAAACAGATGGCGGGCAAAGGTAAACTCAATGCTGAACAGGCCTGTCGCAACAGCGATAAAAATAAACTGGTTGCGTGTCAAACTGGCGCTGACAAGATTGCTATAAATTTCCGCCGGAGGTAATAAATAGGTGAGCAACCCGACTGCCCAGGTGAAGGCAAAAAAAACGATCAGCGGAATGGTGACAAGCCAGTAACGTTTGTCGGCATGGACTTGCGTACCATCCGCCTGCAAAGCCGGCAGGGGTTTGGCTTCCCATAAGTCGGGTTTACCACTGGCACGAAACATCAGACGGTTCACGACTTCCACCACGGAAAAATGCGGACACAACCAGCCGCAATACAGTCTTCCCCAGCGTCGGGCGACCAGAATGAAACCGGCAACCAGAACCAGCAGCGGTACAAAAACATACAGAAACAGGTTGCCGACTGCCTGCAGACTGCTCATATTGCCGCGCTGGAAATCCGCCAGATCCAGCGTCCATGCGTGACCGAACAGGATGAAGTGCCCGAGATTCAGATCCAGCCTGAAGATGTCCAGCACTGGCGCGAGCAGGAACAGCAGAAAGAATGCTGTCTGTGTCCATGCACGTGTTATTTGCAACGGCAGACGCATTTCAGTGTTTGTCAGCAGGTGGACAACCGACCAGCGGGTATTGCCAATACTGCCCCGCCAGGGCCTTGATCAGGCCGATTACGCCGAGCAGGATAAAGCTGGAGTGTCCCAGTGTGAAATAAATAATCACGGTCATCCAGACATAGGGCCCATGGTAGCCGCCCACCAGCAGGATAATGCCGTTGACGATCACCAGCAATGCCGCCGCCCATAAACTGGTGATGACCGCCTGCTTCATATGTGATCGCGCCAGTACACTGGCGGTATCCTTGCGCAGGAAGAACATTAACAGCAGGATAATAAATGCGATGACAGGCAACAGCAGCAGATTCACGAGATACAGCACCTCTGCCGCGACTGCCAGGAAATCCGTGGCGCTCTGCCGGGATTGGTCAGCTTCCGTCTGTTCCGAAATGGGCATCAACAATCTCCATCAATGCGGCAATTGTTTCATCGTCATCCGTTAGCGGCTCGACAATCGCCGCACGGCAGGCATCCAGTAGCGGGAAGCCATCCACAATCAACGCCGCCGCATAGACCAGCAAACGGGTTGATGCCGCTTCTTCGAGATCATAATCCTTCAAGGCGCGCAAGGAATTGGCCAGCCTGACCAGTTGCGAGGCCGTATCAAAACCGATCGCCGTTTCATTCACCAGTATTTCCGTTTCCAACTCGGGACGATGATAGTCAAAAGAGATCGCAACAAAGCGTTGACGTGTCGAAGGCTTCATACCCTTTAACAGGTTCTGGTAGCCCGGATTGTAAGAAACCACCAGCATGAACTCATCGGGCGCCTTCAGTATCTCGCCGGTGCGCTCAATCGGCAGGATGCGCCGGTCATCCGTCAGTGGATGCAGTACCACGGTCGTGTCCTTGCGAGCCTCTACAATTTCATCCAGGTAGCAGATTGCGGCTTCCCTGACCGACCGGGTTAATGGTCCGTCCGTCCAGACGGTACCGCCATCATGAATCAGATGCCGGCCAACAAGATCGGCAGCCGTCAGATCATCATGGCAGGCAACCGTGTATAAACCCCGTCCCAATCTGGCCGCCATGTGCTCGATAAAACGGGTTTTGCCACAGCCGGTCGGCCCCTTGATCATGACTGGTAAGCGGTTGCGCCAGGCATGCTCGAACAGCTGCACCTCATTGGCTTGCGGCAGGTAAAAAGGCAGCCCTTCGTCGGATTGTGTGATTTCCTGTTGCATCGGATTGTTCATCAGCCAGACTCTCCTCAAGTATAGGCGTACGCGATCAAGCCGCCGGGTATCAATAACCAGACAGCGATAACCCAGCGCCAGCCTGACGAAACTGTTTTCAGCCCCATGAAATAATCACCGATGAGTTGTCCCTTGAACAGGGACAGCGCCAGCACACTCAGGGATATGGACAAGCCGGCCAGACCGGTATTGGCGACCAGCCATGTCACCAGCGTTAAAACCATAAGCACAAGATAGACAATGGTACAGGCGCGCATTTTCGGAGTTCTCCGCGACATGCTTTCACCTCATCACATAGACCAGTGGAAACAGGATCACCCACACCAGGTCAACCATGTGCCAGTAGCTGGCGCCGGTTTCCACGCCAGTATGTTCGGCGGGACTGTAGCCGCCCCGCTTCGCCTTGATTGCAACTGCTGTCAAGATCACCATACCCAGAATCACGTGCATAAAATGAAAAAATGTCAGTGAAAAATAAAACATGTAAAACAGGTTGGTCCTGAGATTGATGCCTGCCGAATAATGATGTGAATATTCGACCGACTTGACCACCAAAAACAGCAGGCCCATGGCAATTGCGGCCCACAGCCATTTCACGCAAACATCCTGCTTGCCTTCACGGATCGCCGCAACTGCGCGAACCACAAAATAGCTGGCTGTAATCAATGCCAGCGTATTGATCAGGGCAGCGTTTCTGTCCAGTGACTGCTGATACAGATTAAACATCTCGACATGCGCGGCACGGGTAAATGCATAGGAAGCAAAAAAGACCGCAAATACCAGTAACTCGGCCAGGATGAAAATCCATATTGCCAGATCACCTGGCGGGTAACGATTGTTTGTCATAAAAAAGAACGACCGGCGAAAAATACACCGATCGTTTTCAACCACGCTTCGGACTAACCGGAAGCGCTCGCTTTGGACTCGATTGTTGCTTCTTTCCCACCGATAAAGAAGCTGGCGACATAGACGACCAGACCGACCAGGAAGACCAGGCCGGCCACTTCACGCATCCAGTAAAACAGGGAAATCTGATCCTGCACGACCATGAACGGTTGTGGAGTTTCGGAATAGCGCTGTAGCCAGGTTTGCAAAATGCCTGCACCGGTCAGGAACAAGGTAATGAATACCATGGCCACCGTCATCAACCAGAAAGACCACATTTCCATTACCTGTGAACGGTTGCTGTTGGCCGCCTCACGACCACGCAGCATCGGCATGGCATACGAGATCATGGTCAGCACAATCATGACATAAGCGCCATAGAAGGCCATGTGGCCATGGGCTGCAGTGATTTGCGTACCATGCGTGTAATAGTTGACCGGAGCCAGTGTATGCATAAAACCCCATACGCCCGCACCAAGGAAAGCCATCACCGCAGTACCCAGGGCCCACAGCACAGCGGCCTGATTGGGATGATTACGGCGACGCTTGTTGACCATATTGAAGGCAAAAATGGTCATCATGAAGAATGGAATCGGCTCCATGGCTGAGAATATCGAGCCCCACCATTGCCAGTAATCCGGCGTACCGATCCAGTAGTAGTGGTGACCGGTACCGATAATGCCGGTGATCAGCGTCATAGCGATGATGACATACAACCATTTCTCGATGATCTCACGATCAACCCCGGTGGTCTTGATCAACACAAAAGCAAGAATTGAACCCAGGATCAGCTCCCAGACTCCTTCCACCCACAGGTGCACAACCCACCACCAGTAAAACTTGTCCTTGACCAGATTGTCCGGATTGTAAAACGAGAAAAGAAACAGCACGGCCAGACCGAGCAGACCGATCAGTAGCACCAGACTGACAGCCGTCTTACGACCTTTCAACACGGTCATACCGATGTTGAACAGAAAAGCCAGGGCAACAACCACGATGCCGAGTTTGGTGATGGTCGGTTGCTCCAGGAACTCACGCCCCATGGTCGGCAATAAATCATTGCCGGTCATCTGCGCCAGCGTGGCATATGGCACCATCAGATAGCCCAGTACTGTCAGGGCACCGGCAACCAGGAATATCCAGAACATCAACAGCGCCAGCCTGGGGCTGAATAGTTCGGTCTCCGATTCTTCCGGAATCAGATAGTAAGAAGCTCCCATAAAGCCGAACAACAACCAGACGATGAGCAGGTTGGTGTGCACCATACGGGCCACGTTAAAAGGAATTTCCGGAAACAGGAAGTCACCCATGACGTACTGTAGTCCGAGAACCAGGCCAAACAATATCTGGCCAACGAACAGGCCAATCGCCGCAATAAAATAAGGCTTGGCCACAGCTTGAGATTGATATTTCATAAAGTATTCTCCTGCTTAACCCTGAATATTGGGTGGCCAGTTGGCTGTATTGATTTCCGAGCTGTATTTCAGAAAATCGGCGATCGCCTCCAGCTCTTCGTCTGTAAAGTTGAACTGCGGCATGCTGCGTCGACCGGGTATGCCTTCGACCGGACGACTTTTAATGAAAGCCATAATGGCTTCCTTGCTGCCGAGACGTTTGTAGACATTGCCAAGCTCAGGAGCAAAGTAAGCACCCTCGCCAAGCAAGGTATGACAACCAATGCAGTTATTTTCCTCCCACAGAAGCTTTCCATGCGCAACATTTTCAGTAATGTTCTGACTGTTATCGCGCTCCGGCAAGCCGCTGTTGGTGTCGTATGAAAGGGCGAGAAACAGCAGAATAAAAAACAGGCTTCCGCCGTAAAAAATATTTCTCGCCATATCCTTGGTGAATGTTTCAGCCATTGCGATGGACCCTTGTGTGAGATATGAAGCCATCATCTGACAACAATAACCAACATCGATCGTTGACTTTTATCAAGAATCGCCAGCAACCTCAGATCTGGTGTGCAGAAGGCTGCGCTGGCAGAAACTGACTGATTTTTCAACGCGCAGACATGCCGGATAATCACGCGTTTCGCTATCAAATAGCTGGGGAATGTACACCGATGATGGAGGACGCTCCCTTTCAGGCAGGTCGGCTCTTCAGAACCAACCCCGTACAGGAGTCAATGGCTGGTGCCAGCCGAACGGGTGAT
Source organism: Chromatiales bacterium (assembly GCA_050049775.1). Classification (GTDB taxonomy): domain Bacteria; phylum Pseudomonadota; class Gammaproteobacteria; order Chromatiales; family Chromatiaceae; genus JABDQZ01. The sequence continues at coordinate 35,182 of JASFVP010000005.1, read as the reverse complement.
CTTGTTGTGTACGTTGTACTTGCCTGATGGCTTGACCATGGGCAGACGTTTGATCTCTTCCAGGCTGGCGGCATCATAGACAATCACGGCCCCGTCCATGTCCCAGATGCTCAGCAAGGCATGTTTGCCATCCTTGTCGAACTCGACATGCGCGGCCGTCTTGCCGGGTTCCGGCTGCAGCGTCTTGACGATCTCCAATGTGCGCTTGTCGATGATGTGCACCTTGTCCCTGTTCGGCCCGAAGAACACATCCACCCAGGCATAAGGCGTGTTCTCATGACTGCGCATGAAAAACCCGGGTCCTTCGGTCTTGATGCGCTTGATGGTTTTCCAGCTTTGCATGTCGATGACGCTGACCTCGCCTTTCTTCAGGTTTGGCGTCGCCATCACCGGGCGTCCCTGATATTCCCAGGTGATACCCGAGCCCAGGTGCGGCAGGCCATCCAGTTCCAGTTCGGCAATCTTGCGCCCGACATCGAGATTCACTACCTGGCCATTGTTGCCATTGCGCGCGGCGCCAATCAGATGCCGGTAGGACTGATCAAAGAAAAAATCATCCAGGTAATCGTCGAGCTGAATGCGCCGCACCGGGAAGTCACCGCTCTGGCGCGCTATACCCTCGCCCATGCGGTAATCGTGCATCGGACCGTTGTAGACCGGCAATGGATTATCACTGTAGTGAATTTCCCACACCTCGGGGATGTCCTTAAGCGCCGCGACAAAACTGTGCCGCGGTGTCGCGTCATACACGGCGCTAACACGCGAGCTGTTGCCCTTGCCGTCTTCAACCGGGATCAGCTTGATCGGGTGAAGGTCTACAGCGTCCAGTAACACCAGGCTGTGTGGCAGGTAGTTGGCAACCATCAGATAGCGGCCATCACCGGATGCCGCCAGGTTGCGCGTATTTATACCGGCGCGCACTTCCGCCACCATCTGCAGGCTCCACATATCAAACTTGCTGATCCAGCCGTCGCGCGAGGCGAAATAAACGAAACGCCCGTCCGGTGAATACTTGGGTCCGCCATGCAAGGCAAAGTGTGTCTTGAAGCGGACGATGGGCTCGAAGCTGTCACCGTCGAGGATGGTGGCATGATGATCACCCAGCTCCACCACGACAAACATGTTCATCGGGTCGGCATCATGCACCGGTTTGTCCGGCAGCTGCTCCGGCGGGATCAAAATCTTGTGACTACTGCTTATTTGCGCCATGTCCCAGTCGGGGACCGACGCGAGCGGTGTGTAGATGTAGTCCACCAGTGACTGGATCTGCGCCGCTGTCAGGCGGTCTGCAAAAGGCGGCATCTGTGTTGCTGCCCTGCCCTGTGCTATGACCTTGCCGGCCTGCTTGGGTTTGAGGCGTTGCAGGTTTTCCGGCAGCAATGCAGGCCCCATGGCGCCCAGCCGTGTGGGTGCATGGCATTCACTGCAATATTGCAGGTACAGACTCTCGGTGGCTGTCTGCGTCGCCGCCTCAACGCCGGCGGTTGCTGCAAGAAGAAGGCTCAGGAAGTGGATGAATCGGACCATACCGGGATATCCTGCAGCCTGGTTTTGCCCTGCCTTGCATAAGGCGTGAGCGGAATTCGATCAGCCTGGTCGACAACACCGATTTCGTCATCGGTCAGATAACAACCCGGATCTTCAGACCAGGGGTTGCCGGTTAATTGCCAGGCGCGCGTACGGCTGTTGCCCCCGCAAATGGCCAGCTCGCGGCATTGCGCACAACGTCCCAGTAACGGCCGCTGCTTTTGCTTGAGGCCAGCCATGAGCGGATCACTGGTGTCTCGCCAGATTTGCGAGAACGGCCGTTGTTTGACACTGCCCAGGGTGTAATCCCACCACATGGTGTCAGGATGCACATTGCCGAGGTTGTCGATGTTGGCAATATTGACGCCGGAGGAATTGCCGCCCCAGCGTGTCAGCATGGCGCGCAGTCTGTCCTCGTTGCCCGGCAAATGGTCGCGCGCCCACTGCAGCAGGTAAACGCCATCGGCATCGTTGTTGCCGGTGACAAATTCTTTTGGCTGGCCGCTCTGAATCCGTTGCCAGCAGGTATCGAACAGCCGATCCATGGCCTGGCGTGTCATGCGGTGATGCGCATCGTCGCCGCGATGCTTGTTGCCGCGTCCGGCGTAGTTCAGGTGCGACAGATAGAACTTGTCGATACCTTCGTCGTCCATCAATTGCAACAACGCCGGCAGGTCATGGGCATTATCCTGGGTCAGGGTAAAACGCATACCGACCTTGATACCGGCTTCACGGCACAGGCGGATGCCACGCAGTGCTTCATCGAACGCGCCTTCACGGCGACGGAAACGGTCGTGGGTTTCGCGCATACCGTCCAGGCTGATGCCGACATAGTCGTAGCCAATCGCTGCAATGTCATCAATATTGCTTTCATCAATCAACGTGCCATTGCTTGACAATCCGACATAGAAAGCCATGGCCCTGGCACGGCGTGAGATGTCAAAAATATCCGGCCGCAACAACGGCTCACCTCCGGACAGGATCAGCACCGGCACGCCGTAGCCACGCAGATCATCCATGACGGCATAGATTTGCTGTGTACTCAACTCGCCCGGGAAATCCTTGTCCGCCGAAGTCGCATAGCAGTGCTTGCAGGTCAGGTTACAGCGTCGCACCAGATTCCAGATCACCACCGGGCCGGTGGGTGCGGCGACCTGTGGCCGGCGCATCGGCTGATCGGGGTTGGCCAGAGTCTGCAGATATCTTGTTACACGGAACATACCATGTCTCCTCAGGCCGCCACGCGCAGGCCGGTCTTTTTCAATACCGCGCTGCTGAACAATACTTCATGAGCACGGTAATGCTCACCGAGCAGCGCCTGTAGCTGTTCGGTTTTGGCCAGCACTTCGATGCGATCACGACCATGCACCATGGCGAACAGGTTGTAGGGCCAGACGTCTGCATGACGCGGTCGCTGGTAACAATGGCTGACAAAATCGAGTGCGCCGATACGCGCACCCAGCTCTTCGAGCTTGTCATCCGGTACATTCCACACCGTCATGCCGTTACCGCGCAGGCCGAGTTTGTAGTGATTCGGCACGGCGCCAATACGGCGGATCACACCGCAGTCAAGCATGGCCTGCAAACGTTGCAACACCTCATCAACCGACAGGTCCAGCTGCTCGGCAATCGCATCATAGGGTTGGGCCACTAACGGCAATCCCGCCTGGGTGGCAGCAACAAGACGCCGGTCGGTTTCATCCAGCGGATGGGCTGGCGATAAACGGGACCTGGGCACTGGCACGGTATCGATGCTGCCATCGGCATTCAATTGCAGCCACAGGCCGAGATAAAACTCACGCTGCTTGGGAAAGTTGTACACCGGCAAACCGGTGAGTTGTTCGATCCGCGCCAGCACCTTGGCAACACCGTCTGGAGTATCGGTGGCTACCACAAACCACATGTTGAGCCGGTGATCACGACGATAGTTGTGCGCTACGCCGGGCAACGCATTGACCTGTTGGGTAACAATCTCGAAATCGGCCTCGGGCACCGCCATGGCCGCCAGTGTCAGGCCGCCGCCAAGACGGGCCGCATCGTAAAGCGGACCGAAACGACTCAGGAAACCAGCATCGAGTAACTCGCCGATGGTTTGAGTCAGGGCGGTCTCGGTCGTGCCGAGCTTTGCCGCGACCCGGGAAAAAGGTCGCCCGGACAACGGGAAACCACCCTGAAACCGGTTAATGAATTCCACTGCCAGAGGACTCAACTCATTTATCGCCGAGCCATTCATCTGCCTTGTCCTGCAGCTTTTTTTGCCGCCGTGTCATTATCGGGACTGTTTCTGTAGCAGGCGCCACGCTGCTTGAAACGCTGGCGACTGAACAGTGGCCGATGTGGAATATCCTGCAGACCACAACGCTCCACCAGTTCATCAACGCGTGCCAGCACTTCGTCGCGGTCACGGCCGTGAATCATGGTGAACAGATTGTACGGCCAGGCCGGCAGGCGACGTGGCCGACGGTAACACAGCGTGACAAACGGGAACTGCCCCAGGCAGGCGCCAAGCTGCTGCACCTGTTCATCCGGGATATCCCAGACCACCATGGCATTGGCATGGTAGCCGAGCTCACGGTGGCGCACCACCACACCCAGGCGTTTGATGACACCCTGGTCGAGCAGCGCCTGAAGACGATGGATGACTTCCTGTTCCGACAGGCCGATACGTTCACCAATTGAGGCATAAGGGCGTGGTACCAACGGCAGTCCACCCTGGATGGCTTCGATCAACGCCTGCTGGCGTGGATCACTTAACGCCGGATGCGGAGTGACGATCATGTCCATTGCAGTCGGAACCCCAGGTCGATGAAATAGTCTTCCAGCATGGGCAGATCGAGCATCTCCAGTCCGGTGCGTGCAGCGATCTCGTCCAACACCGCCTGCAGCCGGTGCACATCCGGCGCAGTTACCACAAACCACAGGTTAAACTCGTGTTCGCGTTCATAGTTGTGATTGACTTCCGCATAGGCGTTGACCAGTTCCGCCACCTCAGCCAGTCGCTCTTGCGGCACCGACAGCGCCGCCAGTGTACTGACCCCCAACCGGTTGGGGCGAAACACAGGACCGACCCGGCTCACCACGCCAGCAGACTGCAATGCCTGCAGGCCGTCCAGCACCTCGGCTTCACTGACGCCGAGTGCTTCGGCGACACGGGCGAACGGACGTGATTCCAGCGGCAGGCCGTGCTGGAAATCGTTCAGCAGGCTACGTTCGGTTTCGTTCAGATGCAGATCAGTGTCAGCCATGCTTGCTCCTGTTCACAAACCAATGCGATGGGCGCGTGCGCTCATGAAGATGCCACTGGGTTTGGTTACCGGTAAGGTAACGAGGCGTTCCAGGCTGGCCGTGTCATACACCTGCACCTGATCGGCGTCGCGCACCGATATCCACACCTCCTCACCGCGTGGCTCGAATTCCATATGCAACACACCTTTGCCCGGCTGGAAAGTTTTGACGATCTGCAAACTTTCGGTATCAATCACCTGAACTGTGTCATTTAAAGGATGTGCAAAGTTAACCCACACCTGGCGGCCATCCGGACGGGCCATGACAAATACCGGCTGGCCGTGAACCGGGATGCGACCCACCTCCTGCCAGCTGTGTGTATCCATGACCAGCACGCTGTGGTGTCCGACCGCCGGTACAAAAGCCCGGTCACCGGCGACTGCCCAGCCTTCCAGATGCGGCATCTTGTATACCGGGAGCTTCTGCTCACCCTTGCCGTATTCCGGCAGTATGCGGTGCACGCCTTGTTCCGGATGCCACAGGTCCAGTAATGCCATGCCGTCTTCGCCGAACAGGCCGGCGATGTAATAACGTCCGTCCGGTGTGATCAAGGCATCGTAAGGATTCACGCCGATGTTTTTGAACTTGCGGATCTTCGGCTGCTTCGGGTTGGCCATGTCAGCCAGCCAGATCTCGCCGGCATCCCACAGGCTGAAGACAAATTGCTGTCCCGGTGCGTCCACCAGGCCGATGACCTTGGAACGCAATCCCGCTGCATACTCAGCGGGGATATCCGCAACCAGCTCCAGGCTGTTTGCATCAAATACCTTGACGCCACCCGGCTGATAGTTCGAAACCGCTACCAGGCGACCGTCCTGTGAAATCGCGCCACCGATACTGTTGCCTGACTGCAGTGTGCGTCCGACCAGTTGCGCCGTCAGCAGATCAACCTTGCTGAGACCACCATCGCGGCCAAACACATAGGCGTAACGGCCATCGCGTGAATACACCACCGAGGCATGCGACAGATCGCCCAAGCCTTCGACCCGGCCGATGACGCTGTTGCCGCTGGTTTCAACGACCTTCAGTGCACCACTGGCACGCTCTACAATCACCGCCAGGTCACCGGTACCGCGCAGCTGTGTCCCGGCTTGAGCGATCGATGAGAACAACAGCCCGAACAGCAGCGCAAACAATGTGACCGTCTGCAGCATGTCACGCAGTTGCGGCTTGCCGGTGGATACAGCAGTTTCCTGCAGCAATTCACGATTCATTTTTCAACTCCATTACCTGCCAGCAGACGATCCACCAACCAGGCAATATCGGTTTCACTGAGCAATGGTCCCCATGGCGGCATGGCCGTACCAGGTCGACCATAACGTACCGTGTTCAATAACAGTTCGCGTGGTTTGCCGGCGAGGTTTTCCGGTAGCAGCGCCGGACCCAGGCCACCCTTGAGCGTGAGGCCGTGACAGGAGCCACAATCCTGTTGCAGTAAATTGCGCAACTCGGCCTGCCGGGCAGCATCCGGTGCCGCAGTCACCGACAAAGGCAGCGACAGGCTAAGCATGCAGGCTGCGATCCAGCGCCACATGGCGTGCCTCCTCGTCGGACAGATACCAGTCCAGTTCGTCGGCCAGCGCCACGGTGCGGCCGATGATGATCAACACCGGCGCACTCAGGCCGGCTTCGGCCACACGTTCCGGCAACGTAGCCAGATTCGCGAACACCCGTCGTTGCGCTGATGAGGCGCCATTTTGCACCGCCATCGCTGGTGTGTCAGAGGCCAGTCCAGCCGCCAGCAAATGGCCGCTGATACGGGCCAGGTTCGCCAGTCCCATATAAACTACCAGTGTCGAATCAGGATCGGCCAGTGCACGCCAGTCCAGATCAATGGGTTCGTCATCCCGGAAATGTCCGGTCACCAGACGGACGCCACGACTGAGACCGCGATGTGTCAGCGGCACACCGGCATAAGCACTGCAGGCCGCAGCCGCGGTAATGCCGGGCACCACTTCAAAACGAATACCGTGACGACGCAGATACAAAGCCTCTTCACTGCCACGGCCAAAAATAAAGGGATCGCCGCCTTTTAGCCGAACTATAAGGCGATCATGCCGGGCCAGGTTGACCAGCAGCTCGTTGATTTCATGCTGCGGCACACTGTGCCGTCCGGCTGCCTTGCCAACACTGATGCGCGACACACCGCCCGGTATCATGTCGAGAATATCCTGCGACACCAGACGATCGTATACCACCACATCGGCCTGCTCGATCAGGCGTAATGCCTTGAGCGTCAACAGTTCTGCATCGCCCGGGCCGGCACCCACCAGATAGACTTTGCCTTGCTTGTTCATGTGAAGTCGCCCTCTTTAATGCATTGAAGAATCAGGCTTTCCGAATCAGGGCGCGAGAAACAGTCCCGCGCCCTGCCCTCACTCAGTAAACGTCATGCATGGTGTTGTAGACATTAAACTTGCCAGTCGGAGTGATCAGGCGTTTGTCCTTGATCACAGTCTTCAGCTTGCGCGTCTTGTCATCGACCACCACCAGTGCCGATTCCTCGGTCTTACCGTTCCAGACAGAGAACCAGACTTCATCGCCAGCCTTGTTGTACTCCGGCTGGACAACACGCTTGGGTCCTTCGCCAAGCTTGGCCCATTCGGCAATTGGCAATACGTCGAAACCCTTGTCGAGGTTGTTGATGTCAAACACGGCAACCGATTGGCTGATCTTGGTGTCAGGGTTAAGTGCTGTATCAACATACAGGTTTTTCGACTTCGGATGGGTTTTGATGAACAATGACCCACCGCCCTGGCCATCGATGGACTGTACCAGTTTCCACGCCTGTTTCGGATGCCCCTTCGGATCGGTACCGATCATGGCGATGGTCTGATCGCCGAGATGGCTTGTCGCCCAAACCGGACCAAATTTGGGGTGCTTGAAGTTGGCGCCGCGTCCCGGATGCGGTATCTGGCCGACATCAACCAGCGCGGTCAGTTTGCCTTCCTTGGAGTCCACCACAGCAATCTTGTTGGACTTGTTGGCGGCGGTCAGGAAGTAGCGTTGGGTGACATCCCAGCCACCATCATGCAGGAAGCGAGCAGCCTCGATTTCGGTCACCTTGAGATTGGCCAGGTCACTGTAATCGACCAGTAGAATCTTACCGGTCTCTTTGACGTTAACGATAAATTCGGGATGCTCATGTGATGCCACAATTGCGGCAACACGTGGTTCCGGGTGGAATTCCTGGGTATCAACGGTCATGCCACGAGTGCCGACGATTTTCTTCGGCTCCAGTGTATCGCCGTCCATGATGACGTACTGCGGCGGCCAGTAGGTACCGGCAATAGCGTACTTGTCTTCCCAGCCCTTGTACTTGGAGGTTTCCACAGAACGGGCTTCCATACCGACCTTGATCTCGGCAACATTGTCCGGTGTCTTCATCCACAGATCGATCAGGTTGATCTTGGCGTCGCGGCCAATGACAAACAGATATCGACCCGAAGCAGAAAGGCGCGAGATGTGTACCGCGTAACCGGTCTTGACGATATTGACGATCTTCTTGGTATCACCATCAATCAGAGCCACCTGCCCGCTGTCGCGCAAGGTCACGGAAAACAGATTGGACAGATTGATATTGTTCATTTGTTTCTTGGGACGCTTCTCAGGCGGCACAATCACCTTCCAGGTCGCCTTCATTTCCTTCATGCCGTATTCTGGTGGCTGTGGTGGCTCGTGTTGCAGGTAGCGCGCCATCAGGTCGACATCTGCGGAACTCAATTCCCCGGAGCTACCCCAGTTGGGCATACCGGCCGGTGAGCCATAATTGATGAAGGCCTTGAGATATTCCGTACCGCGTTGGCGTGTGATATCGGTTGTCAACGGTTTGCCGGTGGCGCCTTTCCGCAATACACCATGACAGCCAGCACAGCGTTCAAAAAAGATTTGCTTGGCACGGTCAAATTCGGTTTTGGTCATGGCGGGGCCATCGCCGCCAATCAGGTCTTTGGTCAGTGAAGGATCGGTAGCTACCGGCGCGCCTTCATATGCCATACCTTCTTTTGGCGTGCCCGGATGGCCGCTGTCGGCAGCAACCGCCGCCCCCATCGCCAGTGCCAGCGTTGACAGGATGAAAGTGCTTCCAATTAGTTTTCGATGTTTCATGTATCGATTCTCCTGCCCCGGTCGGGGCGATGAACTAAGGGTTTAGTCGCGGCAGGGTCAGTATCTTAACTGACTTATTCATTCACCTTGATGCATGTCAAGAATGAACATCAGGCCTCGAACGCAGACTAAGGTTTGATCAAGAGATAACCTTGACATTTATCAAAATCCTTTAATTTAAGTGTGGTTTTATTCATTTGCTTTCTTCTCACGACGCTGGCGTTTTAAACGACGTTCCTTCAATGGCGGACATTTGTGCGCATCCCAGTAGGTTACCTGGCAGTCAAGACAGTAGTGACATTCATTTTCAATAATCTCGCCGGTGACCTTGATGGCCTGCACTTCGCATTCACGCACGCACACCTGGCAGGGCCGTCCGCACTCCTTGCGCCGACGCAACCAGTCAAAGATGCGAAAACGTGATGGGAAAGTCAGCGCCGCACCGAGTGGACACAGGTAACGACAGTAGGCCTTACGGATGAAGAGGCCGATAGCCAGCAAAATCAGCGCATAGACCACGAACGGCCAGTCGCGTAAGAATTGCAGGGCAAATACTGTCTTGAACGGCTCCACCTCGGCAGCCCGCTCGGCATTTTCCAGCGACTGCAGCGACAAGCCAAACAGGCCGATCAACAATACATACTTGATTGCCCATAAGCGTTCATGCACCACGGCCGGAGGTTCCCACTCCGGTATGCGCAGGCGCTGCCCCAGACGAAACAACAGCTCCTGCAGGGCGCCGAAAGGACACAACCAGCCGCAGTAAACGCCGCGCCCCCACAACAGCACCGTGAACGCAACGAACGACCACAACAGGAAAATCAGCGGGTCCATCAGGAAACCTTCCCACTCAAAGCCGTGTAACAGCGCATTGATGAAGGTCAGTACATTCACCACCGACAGTTGCGCCATGCCATAAGCGCCGATGAACAGCAGCGTATATAAAAGATATGCAGTACGAATGCGCGTCAACAGGGTCGGATGACGCGCCAGCCAATCCTGGAATAACAGGATCAGCAACAACACAATCAACCCCATTGTCAGAAAGATTACTTGCCAGCTGTTTTCATACCACAGCGTAAGCCAGAACGGTCCTGGCGGCGTAAACTGTACGACATCGCCATCAGCAACCAGCAGGCCTCGCGCAGTTGCCACACGCTTTACACTGAGAGACACCGCCCGGTTGATCACCATGACGGTGATGGTGGCGCCGGTGATGCCGTCAATAACCGGGCGTCCGGCAGCGGCGTCGCCACCGATGCGGACATCATCGGTCACAGCCAGGCCGCTGTACTGGTCCGCGTAGGAAGCCAGGTCATTATCCGAGATACCAACTACCAGGATAGGTTCCTGATGCGCGACAATTTTCACGCCGCGTATTTTGCCGCGCAAATCAAACCCCACCAGGCAATTGACCGGCTTGCCGGAATAGGCCGGTATACGTACGATGTCGTCGGTCAGCAACACATAGCCAAGCAATTCATGCTCACCGTAAACGGCTGCTGAAGGCGGATCGCCTTCAACCGGGCCAAGGCGCTGGACATCCGGAAACATCACCCGAACTTTTTCCAGGTACTGCTCCATGGATGAGGCGTAGACAAACTCAGCCATGAGCGCCAGGGCAATCAGCAACAAAATCTGGATAAACCACCTTGAAGGTCGATGGCTGAGCAAGGGTTGTAAGTTCATGGCATGCAACGCTGCGCCATACACTGCAACACCGCCTTGATCAATATCAAGATAAGTGGAATCACTCTAAAAGTGAAATTCGGCAACATCACATGCAATGAGCCTGACAACGTCATTTCACCAGCTGACTTACGTCAAGGAACGGATGTCATATGTGTTTAGTCTCCTGACCAGCGTCAAATTGAGTAATGGAAAACAGCTTCATCATGCGTATTTATGAATTTCTTACCCAGGACCACCGCAGCTGTGATGACCACTTTGCGAAACTTGAACGCGCTGCACATGAACACGATTGGCTGCTCGCCAGACAAGCGATGACGGAATTCCAGCAGGCCACACTTGAACACTTCCAGTTGGAAGAAGCACTGTTATTCCCGGCGCTGGAGGACATGCTGGGCCAGTGTAACGGGCCGACCGAGGTGATGCGTCTCGAGCATGTCGAGATACGGCTATTGCTCGATGAACTGTCGCTAGCGATCAACCGCCGGGATGGCGAAACCCTCTACGCGCTCGGCGATACGCTGGTCATTCTGTTACAACAGCACAATGCCAAGGAAGAACAGATACTTTATCCGATAGCGGAACGTCTGCCGGACGAGATTAAAACTGAAATACTTGAAAAGATGCAGGCCATGGCTGAATGAAAACAACACTGGACGTCAGCGAACTTTACCCGCCTGAACCACTGGAACGCATTCTCGACGCACTGGCTGATCTACCCAAAACCGACTGCCTGCTGGTGCTGCATCGACGTGAGCCACAGCCGCTGTACGGCATGCTGGAAAGCATGGGATACCGTTGGCAGACACACCGGACCGGGCCGGGACGATTTGAAATCCTGATCTGGCCGACAAGCCAGGGAAAGTCGCCACCGTGTTGAATACCAAAGGCCTGTCGCTGGCGAATTCACCACCCATTGTCTTGCCCTTGCATTTCTTTCTGAGCGCACCCTGGTTCGCCATTGTTGCAGGCCTGATGATTGTCTTCGAAGGTGAGTCGCTGATACTGTCCCGCTGGATGCCTGGCACCCTGGCCCTGGTGCACCTGCTGGTGCTGGGTTTCATCAGCATGATCATGATGGGTGCACTGCTACAGATACTGCCGGTGCTGCTAGGTGCTACCGGTTCTGCATCCACGAGACAAGGTACTCTGATGGTTGTTGGACTGACGCTTGGCACCATGTTGTTGGCAAGCGGTTTCCACTTTACCGAACACAGCATATTGTTCATGGGTGCATTGCTGGCAGCCATCACGCTGATGTTATTCATGGTACTGGCAGGTCGTGCCTTGCTCAGCGCCGGCGGTCCCGGTCGTGCTCGTGTCACTGTCGGCATGAGTATTCTTGCACTGACGGTTGCTGTGGTGCTGGGTTTGGTGCTTGGCGGTAGCCGGGCTGGCTGGCTGACCCTGCCGGCACACCAGACGTGGGTGGACATCCACCTCAGCTGGGGGCTGATTGGCTGGATGGGGCTGTTGCTGATCGGTATAGCCAGTGAACTGATGCCGATGTTTTACCTGAGTCCCGCGTATCCAGGCTGGCTGAAGCAACACTTACCAGCAATCCTGTTGTTCCTGTTGGCCTTGCTGTTCTGGCCGCTGTGGCAACACGAACAGCCTGCGGTATTGCGTACTGTCCAGACCGGCCTGCTGATCGCTTTCAGCTCCTTCGCCATCGCCAGTTTTGTGCTGCAATATCGACGCCGCCGACCGCGTTGGGACGCAACACTGGGCTTCTGGTGGCTCGGCCAAACCGGAATTGTACTGACCGTTATCGCCTGGCTGACCGACATGCCGGCCAGCCTTTTGGGTATCCTCGCCATCGGCAGCGGCATGGCTTTCACCAATGGCACGCTGTACAAGATTGTCCCCTTTCTCAGCTGGTATCACTTGCAAAGCCGCAAGGTGATGTTGCGCCGCACAGACGTGAAATTACCTACCATGCAACAATTCATCGGTGAGACCGCAGCACGCTGGCAACTGGCGACACTCGTAGCTGCACTGATCTTGCTTGCCCTGACCGCCTGGCCTGGTATATCAACCGCTCGGGCAGGCGGCGTCATGCTGGTTGTATCCGCATTACTGTTATTGCTCAACCTGCTGAAGGCTTATCGCTTGTTTCGCGCAATCAACAGCAAGATGTAATTCATGCGATTTGCATGCAATCAGCCTTACAGTGGGCAATTGTGCGATTTAATATCGAAATTATCGATAATTGCGTTTGATAAATATCGTTATACAGAATCAAGCTGTTGACGTATTTTTTTATCGTCTCCCCGGGTGTCCGTTGCCGGCCTGCGGCAAGAGACAAAACAGTCGAAATTCATCCAACAACCGAGGTAAGCCCGGATGATTGCAGTACGAGTCGTTATGAAATTTTCCAATGAACCGCTGAAACGCACACCGGTTGAACTGCAAATGGATGCCGATGGCATCAGGACAGATCCGGTTGCAACAGACCGTACCGGTATCGCGTATTTCGACTTGCCGGCGGGCAGCGGCAAGGTGCTGGTATCCGGAGTCGAACGTTACCATGGCCGACTGGACGGCGAGATTGTCATCGAGTTGTGGTCCATCACCCAGTCGGAGAATGCCTCCACCGGCAGGCAGGGTAATTTCCCGTCCGGTAGCAATGCCTATCCCAACATGATCACCCGGGCAATTGACGTGAATGGCAAGAGCATTCTGACCGACAGTGAAGGCTACCTGGTCGACCCGGCCGACTGGTCGGAAGACTTCGTCAAGGCTCGCGCGGCGTTCGAGGGGCTGCAACTCAATGCGGAACATTGGGAGCTGATCCGATATCTGCGTGAGCATTATGCCGGCCGTGGCCATCAGGCCAGTGTGCGTGACATGATGCGCCACTTCCGCAAGGTCTGGGGCCAGGAACGCTCGTCCAACCGCTACCTGCACAAGCTGTTTCCACATGGCGGTCCGCAAAAACAGGGCAATCGTTTGGCCGGGCTGCTGCGCACCAAGGGCGAACACTGAAACTGGCCAGCCGGCCAGTTGTCCTTTAACGGCTGGAATCAGCTCTCGCCTGCTCCTCCAGCGCCAGCTCACGCAAGCCTTGCAGCGCCAGTTGCTGCACCTCATTGTCGGCTTCACGCGGGAACACCATGTAGGCCGGGTGATTGAACTCCGGCGCTTCTTCCACCTGAAACAGGCGACCCTCCTGAATAAATGATCGCGCCATGCGAATCGGCAGGAAACAGGAACCGCCATTGGCAAGAATCAGCTGGATGCCAAGCCAGCCGATGTTTACCACTTGCGCCGGCCTTTCCAGATCCGGGTAGTTCTCGCGATGCTTGGCATAAAAACCCGGCCCCCATTCCACATAGATGTAATCATCGCCCGGCCAGCGCGTATCGGGCTTTGAGCTGACCATCACCAGGGTTTCATCAAACAGGTGTTCCACCACCAGGCCTGGCGCATGGCTTGGCGTATACATCAGGCCAATGTCCAGTGTGCCCTCGATCAGGCGCCGCATGAGATCTTCCTCAAAGCCGATCTCACTGCGGATGGAAACATCCGATGCGGCTTGCCGCATCCAGCCCACCCAATTCGGTAAAAAATCTTCCCACAAGGCAATACGTCCGCCGACCCGGAGCGTCGCGCGATAACGACTCGGCAGACCGACATCATGACGCGCCTGCTCCACTGTCAGCACCAGGGTTTTGGCATGTTGTAAAAAGCGCTGACCGGCCGGCGTCAGGCTGGCCCCGGCACGATTACGCACAAACAGCTTAACGCCGAGTTCCGACTCCAGATTCTGGATCCGCGCACTGACGGTCGATTGGGTGACATATAAACGTTTGGCGGCTTCCAGGAAGCTGCCGTGGGCGGCGATGGCGAGAAAGGTCCGGGCCTGATCGATGTCCATTTTCTGGAAATGCTCTTTTTATATCGATAATGTCGATACTATCGTGCATTTAATATCGTTAGTCAAAAGGATACATGCATAAATATACTCTTCCAACGCTGAAACTACGGGAGTAGCAATGAGTAATACAGCTGTGGTCAGAGTTACCGCAACAGTTATTCCGCAATTCGGACAACACGACAAAGCAATCCGAATGCCGGCTTGCCTGCGCACGGCCAACATGCTGGTCCGGAACCGCTGATGTCCGTCGCGGCGCGAGGCATTTTGGCGCTGCTCAAGCGCTTTGCCGGGATTGGTCCCGACACCGCCGGTCATCTGGAAAAGTGGCTATCGGGCGCTGGTGGCTTCGCCGGACTGGCCGGGGTCATGCTGATCAGCCAGATGAAACTGGGGGCGGCCGGCAGCGTCGGCGTGGTGGCGTCCATGGGAGCTTCCGCGGTGCTGTTGTATGCGGTTCCGCACGGCCCGCTGTCACAACCCTGGTCGGTCTTTGGCGGTCACCTGGTATCCGCAATCGTTGGCGTCGCTACCGTCAAACTCATCGCAGACCCGTTCTACGCCGCTCCGGTGGCTGTCGGGCTGGCGATTACCGGCATGTATTACCTGCGCTGCACTCACCCGCCTGGCGGAGCGACGGCATTGTATGCCGTAGTCGGCGGTGATGCCGTCCATCAACTGGGGTTCCACTACGTACTGACACCCGTGATGCTGAATACCACCATCATCCTGCTGGTCGCCCTGCTGTTCAATTACCCGTTCCCGTGGCGACGTTATCCGGCTGCGGCCATGGCAATAAAGACAGCGCATGGCGAGTCAGGAAAGGAGAAACCTCATGAACGATAAACCCAAAACCTCTCGGCCACGCCGCGAGGATTACGAACGCGCCATGCGCAGCATGGGCAGCTACATGGACATTGGCCTGAATGATTTGATGCTGCTGGCTGAAAGAGCCGAACATTTTGCCGCTCAACGCCAGACGGAATCCCTGCCCGTCAAACGCATCATGGGCCAGCCGGTGCTGTTCGTACATCCGGAAACGCCCATGTCGGAAGCAGCACACCTGATGGTCAGCGAACGCATCAGTGGCCTGCCCGTCGTTAATGACAAAGACCAGCTCGTCGGCATCATTACCGAAGCCGATTTCCTGCGCGCCCTGGGCGTGCCGGCTCACCAGCCAACACACAATCTCTGGCAGACGCTGGAATCCCTGTTCAGTCATCTGGCGCATCACGCCGAATTAAAAAGCCCGGATGATCCCGTCTCTGCCTATATGGTAGAGAGCGTCATCTGTATCTCTCCTGACCATTGCATGCATGACGCGTTGGCATTGATGAAACAGCACCGGGTCAAGCGTTTACTGGTCTGCGACCAGCCACATAATGTGGTCGGCGTGCTAACGCGCTCGGACCTGATGCGAACCTTCTTCGACCGTTTTTGGCTACAAGCAAGATCAGAATGATTCTATCTGTTGTTACTCTCAACACTACATAGCAAACAATTTCAATTTATTGACCTTAATCAAATAAAACACATTATATTGTATGTAGCCTCATCATCTGTCCACTATATATAGTTTTCACCACACTATAAAAAACAAAGGATGAGGATATGCAAAATGCCCGTTAACGCCCTGTCGCAACTACCCGCCACGGTTCATCGCAGAAATGGCACCAAGGTCGCATTTGATCGCCAGCGGATTTATTCCGCCATCAAACGCGCCGGCGAAGCCACCACCGAGTTTGATGAAGAAGAAGTGCAACTGCTGACCTCGCAGGTCATCAAGGTGCTGACCCACGGTCACTTCCCGCAGGATTCCCTGGAAGTGGAACGCATCCAGGATATCGTCGAACAAACGCTGATCGCCGCCAATCACTTCGCCACCGCCCGCGCCTACATTGTCTACCGTGAGAAACACCAGCAACTGCGCCGCGATAAACAAACCCTGGTGGATGTCACCGACTCCATCAATGAATACCTCGAACAACTCGACTGGCGCGTCAACGCCAATGCCAACCAGGGTTATTCGCTGGGCGGACTGATATTAAACTCCTCGGGAAAAATGATCGCTAATTACTGGTTGTCGCATGTTTATCCGCCCGAAGTCGGTCAGGCGCATCGTGACGGCGACATTCATATCCATGACCTGGACATGCTGGCCGGCTATTGTGCCGGCTGGTCGCTACGAACATTACTGCATGAAGGTCTCAATGGTGTGCCGGGCAAGGTGGAAGCCGGCCCACCAAAACATATGTCCAGCGCCGTCGGCCAGATCGTCAATTTTCTCGGCACCCTGCAAAACGAATGGGCCGGCGCGCAGGCTTTCAGCTCATTTGATACTTACATGGCACCGTTTGTGCGCAAGGACAGCCTCAGCTATCAACAGGTCAAACAATACATCCAGGAACTGATCTATAACTTGAACGTACCGTCACGTTGGGGTACGCAAACACCGTTCACCAATCTCACCTTTGACTGGGTCTGCCCCGAAGACCTGTGTGAACAGGTGCCGGTCATCGGTGGTGAAGAGATGTCATTTACCTATGGCGATCTACAATACGAAATGGACCTGATCAATCGCGCCTATATCGAGGTAATGACTGCAGGCGATGCCAAAGGCCGGGTATTCACCTTCCCGATACCGACCTACAACATCACGCCGGACTTCAACTGGGACAGCGATAACGCCGAGCTGCTGTTCGCCATGACCGCCAAATACGGCCTGCCGTATTTCCAGAACTTTCTCAATTCAGAACTCAAACCCAACATGATCCGCAGCATGTGTTGCCGGCTGCAACTGGATTTACGCGAACTACTCAAGCGCGGCAATGGCCTGTTCGGTTCTGCCGAGCAAACCGGTTCGCTGGGTGTCGTCACGCTCAACTGCGCGCGACTGGGTTATCTGCACAAAGGCGAGAGGCAGGCTCTGTATCAAAACATCGATCGTTTACTGGAGCTGGCACGCAACAGCCTGGAGATCAAGCGTAAGGTGATCCAGCGGCATATGGATGCCGGACTGTTTCCCTATACCAAACGCTACCTCGGCACACTGCGTAACCATTTCTCCACCATCGGCGTAAACGGCATTAACGAATTGATCCGCAACTTTACCGACAATGCACACGACATCACGTCCGGATGGGGGCGCAACTTCGCCATCGAGCTGCTCGATCATATCCGTGAACGTATGAAAGAATTCCAGGAAGCAACCGGCCATATGTATAACCTGGAAGCGACGCCGGCAGAAGGCACCACCTACCGCTTCGCCCGGGAGGACAAAAAACGTTACGCCGATATCTTACAGGCCGGCACAGCAGAATCACCCTATTACACCAACAGCTCGCAACTGCCGGTGGGTTACAGCGACGACCCGTTTGAAGTGCTGCAACTGCAGGATGATCTGCAAACAAAATACACCGGTGGCACGGTGCTGCATCTTTACATGGGTGAACGCATCTCCAGTGCTACCGCCTGTAAAAAACTGGTCAAGCGTTCACTGGAAAATTTTCGTTTGCCCTACATCACCATCACACCGACGTTTTCGATCTGCCCGGAACACGGCTATCTGTCCGGCGAGCACGAATTCTGTCCACGCTGCGATGAAAATCTGATTCTCGCCAAACAAACCAAGGAGCAATCCCATGCACAACAAAGCCATTGAACTGAAAGACGAAGAGCGTACTCGTTGCGAAATCTGGACCCGCGTCATGGGATACCACCGACCGGTATCCTCGTGGAACCGGGGCAAACAGTCCGAACACCGGGAACGCTGTTATTTCAAAGAACCGCAAGTCCGTTCACATGGCTGAGCTATCCTCTCAGCCACTACAGATCGGCGGCGTCACACCCCTGACAACCATTGATTTCCCCGGTCGACTGGCAGCAGTTATCTTCTGCCAGGGTTGTCCGTGGCGCTGCCGCTACTGTCAAAACCTGCACCTGCTCTCCCGCAATACACCTTCACGCTACAGTTGGCCGGATATTCTCAGCCACTTGCGACAGCGCATCAGCCTGCTGGATGGCGTAGTGTTTTCCGGTGGTGAACCCACTCTGCAAACCGGCCTGGCTGCTGCACTCGATGAGGTGATTGAATTGGGCTTCGAGACCGGCCTGCACACGGCCGGCTGCTATCCGGATCGCCTGCAACAACTGTTGCCCTGGCTCGACTGGGTAGGACTCGATATCAAGGCGTTGGCCGAAGACTACCCGCAGCTGACCGGCGTCCCCGGCAGTGGCGACAAGGCTTGGGAAAGCCTGCGTCTGCTGTTGCAAAGCAAGACAGACTTTGAAGTCCGCATCACCGTGCACAGCCAATTCCTGCCACAGCCCAGGCTGATGCAGCTGCTGGAGCGCCTGGCGGCAATGAATGTGCCGAGGATTGCGCTGCAACAATGCCGGCCGCAAAACATGATTGACCTGACGGCGCCCTATCCGCGGCCTGACTGGCAACAGTCCGATATTCTGGCGACGGCCGAACGTCTGTTTGAACATGTCGAACTTCGCTCTTGACTAAAGTCACCGATCATCGAACCAGTAGACCTTATACTGCGGCATCTCAGGCATTAACAAAGTCATCCCCTGCCATCGCCTGGAACTGGCGACCGTTAACGAGGAGAAACATGGGTGTCCGCCTGTAAATAAATTGGCGGTCTGCTGGAAATAATTGCTGCAGCTGCTCCGAAATCTCATTCAGCTACCGGAGATTGATTAATGCAAAAACTGTTCGCCCTTGCCCTGGTAATTTCAATATCCTTTTTTACTGCTGTTGTTTCCGCTGATGAACTGATCGATGGTTGTGATAACTGTCATGGCAAAGATGGTAACAGTGAAGATGGCAAGGTACCGAGCATCGCGGGTTTCTCCGCGCAGTACATCATGGACAGTTTTGAAAACTACAACAACAAGGAGCGGCCGGGCATCAAATACAAACCAGAAAATGGTGATGAAACCGACATGGCGACCATATCCAATAAGCTGTCCGTTGATGCTATTGAGAAAGTGGCAGCCTATTATGCGGGCAAGTCTTTCAAGGTTCATGAACAGGCCGTTGACGCCGGCAAAGCCGCCAAAGGTAAAAAGGCTTTTGACAAGTACTGTGACAAGTGTCACTCGGAAGCCGGCACCGCCGCAGAGGATGATGCCGGTCTCCTGCTGGGACAGTGGAAACCTTACCTTGAGGAACAATTCAAGCTTTACAATTCCGGCGAAAGAACCATGCCCAGGAAAATGAAGAAAAAGTTCAAAAAACTGTCTGACGAGGACATCGCCAACGTGATCGAATTCCTGGCGGAAGGCAAAGGTTAGGCAACCCACTTTTTGACCAGGCAATAGAATTTATTGACGCCCCGGGAAACCGAGGACTTTTTCACATCGACCAAACGCAAACAGCCTGTCGAGATGTGCCTATATCTGCCGCTTGATGATATCCGCCACCCGGAATGCATTGGCATAGATGGTCCAGGTATAAGGCACGCTGCCACCGGTCGGCATGAAGCTGCCATCGGTGACAAACAGGTTGTCCACTTCATGAGCACGGCAATCCCTGTCCAGCACGGACGTCGCCGGATCGTCACCAAAGCGACAACCACCCGCGACGAGGTTGGCTGGCGGTGCACCACTGACGCTGGAATCGATACGCACCGCCCCCATCTGCTGCAAAACGTTTTCACCTTTTTGTGTCAGATAGGCACCCACTTCGAGGTCATGCGGATGATAGCCGATGCGCACCTTAGCCACTGGTGTTCCCCAACGATCCTTGACCTGTGGGTCAAGGCTGACGAAACAGTCATCGGTTGGCAGCCAGTCATTAAACACTTCAAACTTCAGCGTGCGATCGGTGGTGAACCAGCTTTCCAGGCGGCGCTTTAGCGGCTTGCCCCAGACCAGCCCTTCGTCGCCCCACTTCAGGCCGTTGGCTTTGGAAGTTGGATTCGGATGGCTGAACAGGAACTCCACAATGCCGCCCTTGATTGGCTTGCCGCCCATCGCCGCCTCATTGATCACATACCAGTCATCCAGTGCGCGATTGACAAACGGGCCAACCTGTTTGAGCTGCGCCAGCCGCTCAGGCGACAGATCGGCATAGTTAAAATCACCACTGCCGGAACCGCCCGCCGAGAACAACAGATTTCTACCCACCTGGCCATGATTGTTCGCCAGGCCATTGGCAAAAGCCGGACCGGTTGAACAAAGCAGCAGGCGCGAAGTTTCAATTGCCTGGCAGGCGACAACAT
This sequence comes from Chromatiales bacterium, assembly GCA_050049775.1. GTDB lineage: Bacteria > Pseudomonadota > Gammaproteobacteria > Chromatiales > Chromatiaceae > JABDQZ01. The sequence goes on along the minus strand of JASFVP010000005.1, from coordinate 14,464 downwards.
AGATGCGCGCATCCAGACGTTGTTTGTTGCCGGCACGATCGAAATACTCGACGTTTGTGATGCGACCATTGGCGTTACTGACCAGGCAAGTAACCTTGCTGTGCGAGCGTATCTCACAACGGCCGGTGGCGACGGCCCGATCCAGCAAGGCGGCACGCGAACTGCCCTTGGCGCCACTGGAACAACCAAAGCTGCCGCAATAACCCGAGTATTCACAGGCACGACGTCCCTGATCCGGTTGTGACAGAATCGCACGCGGTACACACAGGCTGTGATAACCCAGTTTGTCACAAGCCGAATCAATCCACGCGGAAATACCGTGTTCGACGGTTGGCGGATACGGAAAGTCAGCGCTGGAACGCGGTTCCGAATTTGCGCTCGCCACAAAGCTGCCGGATACACCAACCTGTTTTTCCACCTTGTCGTAGTATGGCTCCAGCTCGGCATAACTGATCGGCCAGTCGACCCGGTTCGCACCTTCGATCGGTCCAAACTCCGACAGCTGGTGAAAATCCACCGGTTTGAGGCGATGGAAGAAACCGCTCATGAAATTGCTTGAACCACCCACGCAGTTGCCGTTCCAGAAATCCCAACCGGATTGTGAGGTCGGCGTGGCGCGCCAGACTCCGGCATCATCCTGGTCTTCGATGACATGCTGCTCATCGCGCAGGTTCGGCGTATACACGCTGCGCCGGCAACAGGCCAGTTCATCCTTGTAAAAATCATCTTCCTTAAACCAGGGCCCCTTCTCCAGCACCACCACCGAATAACCCGCCTCGGCCAGCGTCAGCGCCACCGGTCCGCCACCGGCACCGCTGCCAATCACGCAAACATCGAAATCCTTCATGACAGCAGCTTCTCAAAAGTCTTGTCTTGCGGCGGCCGCGGAAAACCCGGCACATGCTGCAGCCAGCGCCAGCCAAGCTGATCGGTATTGCCGCCGTAAACCGGATCGGTCAGCAACGCTTCAAAGATATACAGCAACAAGGTCGACAACCAGTTCTCGCCGGCATCGCTGGCTGCAATCTCACGCAGCACCTGTTCACGCCCGGCTTCGTCCAGATCGACAAACGCCTGCTTTTCCAGTTGCTGCGACATATCTTCCAGCCAGACCGTGCCTAGCAAAATGAAATCTCGTTCCCCGGCATCCAACGTGGTATCCGTCACCACAAACTGCAGGTAACCCAACGCATTGATTTGCCGCGCACCCGGTGCATCGGGTTCGTCCGGAAACAGATGTTGCTGCACCATATCGATGATTGGCCAGGGATCCGACGTCGCTGGTTTTGCATCATTGGCATCAGCTCCCAAGGCGCCCAACGGAAACAGGGTGGCAATACCGCCACCTGCTAGCCCGACAAGAAAGCGTCGCCGACTGATCAACCGCACATGCCAGTCTTTCAGGTAACCGGCCAGGTCTTGTTGCAATTTGCCGGTTTCATTTTGCGGGCGGGGTTTTCGGTTCATGTTTGATTCAACAGTTGCATCAGGTACAAAGCTGCTGGTGAATGGCGTTAAGTACCGGCCATTTTTGCGCACACCAGTCCGGAGCCAACAGGATATCGGCCGAGGCAGTTGCTGTCACCCGGTGGAAAATAATGTCCGCCGGTGTCTGGCGGATCAGGTCAGCGGCAGCTTGCACATAAGCCTCTCGGCTGAGCGGCTGGTATTCGCCACGCCGCCACTGGTGCGCCAGCAGCGTGTGTTTGACGACGTGCAAGGGATGCAGCTTGAGACCGTCGACGCCGAGTTCCAGCACCCGGTCGAGGGTTTGCCGCCAGTGTGTGCGGGTTTCTCCGGGCAAGCCGAGAATCAGATGGGTGCAGACCTGCAGGCCGCGTGCACGGGCCGCCAGCGCCGTGTTTTTGTATTCGCTGAAACCATGCCCCCGGTTGACGCGCTGCAGGGTGTCGTCAAAGGATGACTGCAGGCCCAGTTCCAGCCAGACTTCATAGCCCCGGTCACGATAACTTGCCAGCAGGTTGAGCACACCCTTGCTGACACAATCCGGCCGCGTACCGACCGACAGGCCGATGACATCCGGCTCGGCCAGCGCCTGCTCATACAGCGCGCGCAACACTTCGAGCTCGGCATAGGTGTTGCTGTAAGCCTGGAAATAGGCGATGTATTTTTGTGCGCCGGTGCGTTTGCGCAGCACCCACCTGCCCGCCTCAATCTGTTGGGCCACGGTTGGTGGATTCTTTGCGTTGGGGTTGAACGAGGCGTTGTTGCAGAAACTGCAACCGCCCCTGCCCTTGCTGCCGTCACGGTTGGGGCAAGTGAAAGATGCATTGATGGTCAGCTTGTGCACACGCTCGCCATAGCGTTGCAGCATGGCCTGGCCAAAGGTGTTGACGACGTCGGACAGAACGCTGTGCGGCTTTGCTGGATGCGTCATGTCGCCGGCGTTTGTACCGACAGGTTGTGCATACCGGAATTCCCCAGCCAGTAGCCATTGCATGCACCGGTCGGCATGAATTTCTCCAGCAGCTGCGCCAGGTCAGCCGCCGCGGCATTGCCGGTACGCCAGCAGTCATAGGCATGCACGATGTTCAGGGTATGGGAAGACTGCGGACTGATGCGCAATACGTCGATATCCGGCTCCGGTTCGGGCTGGGCCGACAACAGGTTAAAGCTGTGCGCCGACTGTGTCTGGATGCCGTTGAGCACCAGAAAATCTTGCTGCTCACGCGTTTTTAACAACAGGCCATCCGGGTCATCCAGGCAACGCAGCTGGCAGTCATCCTTGGGCAGGTTATGCGCACGCGCTGTAAAACAACGTGCCGAATAGGCCAGTGGCAAACGGCCATAGGCGAACACTTCGGTCTCCACACCAGCCGGTAATGCGTCCCGGATATCGAGAAAGGTCTGGCGCGACAGTTCCACCGGCATGACCCAGCGTTGCAGGCCGGCTTTGGCCAGGACGGCAATGCTGTGCTGGTTATACAGATTCAGGGTTGGCCCGCCAACAAACGGCAGTCCCAGTATTTCCAGCATATGCACCGCTGCCATGTCATTGGCTTCAACCTTGAATTCCCCGTTTTCACAAATACGCTGCAGACTGCGCAGTTCGGAATCCGCCTCGATCAGCGCCAGGCTGGATAACACCACTTCCTTGCCGGCTTCAGTCAGCTCTCGTCCAATACCGAGCCAGTCATCCAGGCGCAAGCTACGGCGTTTGGAGCACACAGTTTCACCGAGGTAGATGATGTCGAGTGCGCTGTCGGCCATGTCCTGATAAAACTCCAGCAGGGTGTCACGTGGCCAGTGATACAACACCGGACCCAGGGATAAGCGCGCAGGGATAGCGACATTCATTGCCATGGCCTGTGATAGGCGCCGAAGGTGGTCTGGGCGCCTTCGGAAACGGACTGCAAGGTCTGTAGCCAGTCCGGCTGCGGGCGGAAGCCGGCCGGGTCACGCTGGCTTGCATCGAGTGCCGCGCGCCAGACCCTGGTAACCTGTGCCACATAGGCAGGGCTGCGCTGGCGACCCTCGATCTTGATCGCCGCCACGCCCATCTCCCGCAGTTGCGGCAGCAGCACCATGGTGTTGAGGCTGACCGGTTCTTCGATCGCATAGCCGGTCTTGCCGCCGACTTCGAAGCGCCCCTTGCACAAGGTCGGATAGCCGGCGTTCTCACCCTTGGCATAACAGTCAATCAGTACACCGTTGAGGCGTGATTCCAGGCCCTTGGGCGTCTCGTCCCAGCGCACCGCCGAGGCAGGTGAGCAGGCGCCATAGGTATTGGGCGACTGACCGGTGACATAGGATGACAGCAGGCAGCGCCCCTCCACCATGACGCACAGGCTGCCAAAGCCGAATACCTCGATCGGCACCGGGCTGTCGGCCACCACTCGCTCGAGTTGCTGCAAGGACAGCACCCGCGGCAACACGGCGCGCTTGATGCCAAAGTGCTCGTGATAAAAACCAATCGCCTCGGCGCTGGTGGCAGAGCCTTGCACCGACAGGTGCAGATTCAGATCAGGCGCAAACTCATGGGCAAACTGCATAACGCCGATGTCAGCGCAGATCAGTGCATCAATGCCCAGGCCTGCGGCTTTTTCAACAGCCTCCTGCCAACGCAGCCAGCCGGCCGGCTGTGGATAGGTATTGATTGCCAGAAAGACTTTGGCACCGCGCGCATGCGCATATTGAATACCTTCAACGGCGCGCTTGTCATTGAAATTCAGGCCGGCAAAATGACGCGCATTGGTATCATCGCGAAAGCCCATATACACCGCACTGGCGCCGTTATCGACTGCTGCTTTCAGGGATGGCAGATTACCTGCCGGACAGACCAGGTCCATTACTTCAAGCTCCTCTGAAACAGGCAATAAATGAAATCCTGCCGTTTACCGGCAGGGGTTTGATGCACTTCCACCTGTTGTTTTAACAATTGAAATTCAGCACCGAGTAGGTCGGACAGCATCTGTGTGCTGTAACGCTGCACCGGCAAGCCGCTGCATTCGTCTGGCCCTTGTGGTGAAAAAGTCGCGATGATGACAAAACCGCCCGGCAATAATGCTGCATGTAATACTGCCAGGTAACAGTCCCGGTCCAGTGGATTGGTCAGGAAATGAAACACGGCACGGTCGTGCCACAGTATGTAGCTTTCATTACCCAGGCCTGCAGTGATGTCGGCTCGTATCCAGTTCACCGCTGCGGCCCGTTGCGCCAGGCGCTGTTGTGACAGGCGCAATGCCTTTTCAGCGATATCCAGCACCGACAGATTGGTATACCCTGCCTGAAGTAACAGATCCACCAGTGTCGATGTGCCGCCGCCGATATCGATGATCGCATCCTGTTTCTTCAGCCCGGCGGACCGAATCAGTCTCAGTGACAAAGCCGGCTTTGGCTGAAACCAGCTTAACTGCTGTTCGGCCCGTGATTCATAAACCTGCTCCCAGTGCTGCTGCCGTTGGTATCGCTGTTCATCCGCCATCATCCGCAACAGCCAGAATGCATCAATGCTGCAGGCCGTGCCTGACCAGCAATAGCTTGTCGTGAATGTTAATGGCATGCTTCAGAGCAGACTCGAAAAAGCCCGAGTAAGGCAAATCAGACAGGTCCTGCGAATCGAGAAAGTTTTTTAGATAAAGGCCCAGCTCGGTATCGCCTTCGGTTTTCAGGCGGCGCTGGAAAAACAGCGTGTCGGCATCTTCACGGCGCGAAGCCAGCAACATGAAATCGTAAGTGCCGCCGCTGATGCGCAGGTCCCAGCCATCAGTGGGCAGGCTTAATTTCAGCCTGTCACCCTGCAGCGTCACATCAAAGGTGATGGAGATATCGGACACGTCCACCTGCAAGCGACGACCATCGAGAAAATCCAGCTCACCATCAATGATGGCATTGCGAAACAAGGTATTCAGCACCCGACTTAACAGATAGCGCGGTGGCGACTGAGGAAAACGTGATAGCAGCTGTGCAGGAACCGGAAACATGTTCACTCCCCTTCTGACAGACATGAGCTGATTCGCATGACCTGCTACGCTAACATTCCACAGGGGCGAGCCTGTTGACCTGTATCAATAATCCTGAATTTCAGACGGTGCCATGCGGCAGTGTGAGAGATGCCACAAACTTTGCGGGAAATGCCCGGTTCCGGTATTTCGGGGATCGTGGCCAGACAACAGAAAAAACAGATAATGACGACAAATAAAAAAGCCTTTCCGGGTATTCCGGAAAGGCTTTTCTGATCACTCAGGAGCAGTTAAGTGATTGTTGTATTGGTAGCGGGGGCAGGATTTGAACCTACGACCTTCGGGTTATGAGTCGGTTTTGACAACCTATGGGCACAAACCTACACCACTGCGTTCAATAAAATCAACAGTTTATTTGTATGCGGTTGTGTTGGATAGCGTTACTTCGAGCCCACCCGTGTGATGAGAGTGTGATCGCAATAATTCATTCTTGAGGATCAATATGACCTAGCTAATGATGGGAGATCGATAAACCAATTAGGATTAATCAATAATCCAAGCCGTATTGACACTAGTACATGGATCAATCGAACTCGAGTCCAACGCAATAATTTTTCCATTTTGATGGGCTATCAGTGCCACAGTAAATATCATTTTAAAGGACTCAGGTGACACGCCGCTAGCGTTTTCCCTCACGACTATATAATCCTTTGAAGGCAAACATCCCCATCTATCATTTGAAGGGTTATTCAACCAAATTTCAAATGCAGAAACTCCACCGTATGCATTTGTACTTATAACCCGTACGGCCGACACTGTCCCAACAGTATCACCCTGTGGTGCAGCAAAAACAGGCAGTGCGATAATCAAGAAAAATAATATATATAATTGTTTCATCACGCTTGGTCCTTATATCTGCTTAATATTATCCATTTAATCAAACCAGTATCCTTGATTTTATTGCTACCCTTTATGTTTAGGAGCATAATAATTTTAATAGAATTATTCTCAATTATTATCTCCCCACTTTTTCTTTTCTCCTTATTGTTGTTCATTCCAACAATCAACATTATCGATCATATATAAATGCTTGCTCTTTCCGCCAAATCTGCCATACGTCTCCATCGCAGTGGTCATCCCCAGCAATGTCGGAAAGCCTACCAGCGCCTTTAGTGCCCAAGGGTACATAAGTTGCATCTGGTCAATACAGCAGTCTTCTACCTCCTGATACCTTTTGTAATTCCAAATGACGCTTTCCACCCAACCTACCGTCGAGACAAAATACTCGAATGCTAACTTACAACATTTGTGCTACTTCAATATATGAGCACCCTCATCTATCCATCACTACAACACCACTAACAACGCCAGGCATTTCAGTTTCCCTGAGAGACAAAGACTCCGCCCGGACACCATTTTGTTCATAATTCATGATTAGCCAGTTAATGACTCGATTAAATTCTGCTTCCTCAAAATGAACCCTTACCCGCTCTTCACCTTCGGGAGTTAACCGTTTTATCGACTGGCTAATAAGGCTCGATTTACTACTTTGGTCAATAATTGATATTAACGAACGATTCTCATCTGCATGCTTATTTTCCGCTTTACCATCAAGACTCTGATATTCCCTTACTAATTCCCGAAAATTAGACAAATTTTCATTTCGTGATTCTACTCGCAGGCGTTGTTCTTGGAGAACGTGATTCAAAGGCTCAAAGACTAATAAATAAAATAATACTGCAGCAATTATCATTATGCCTGTACTTACAGCCTTTCTATCTCGCTTATTTAATGATAAAAACCAAGCAGTCATCTTCAGATTCGCTTAAGTTTGATTTTTGCCTCAATTTCATTACCGTCGGCTACTGTCGAAAGGATTTCTACAATGACAGTTTTGTCAGACTCCACGTAATTCTTGAACTCCTCAATAGTTTGTAAATTTCCACCCTTCAAACGTATTTGCATGACGCCCTGTCTAAATTCGAATGCGCTAAAACTAAGATTTGGATTAGCCTGAAAAGCCTCCCCTGAAATGTACATAAGGGACAGTAGGTCATCGTCTCCTTTTTTATGAATTTTTCGCTTTTCATTTAATAGATGACGACCCTGCTTCATTGGATCTACAATTCTCTTTACTTCCGGGAATGTTGACTGAAACAGGCTGTAGATATCTGACTGTATTTTCTCTTCATCTTTATACTGAGACCAATATTGATAACCTGAAACACCAATATAAATTACAAAGGCGGCAACGAGAAATATAGAAGGTAACCACCGGTTTTCTCGCCTATTAGCAAACTCACTCGGCCCCGCGTATCCCTGTGCTAGATCGATTACAGGCTTTTTGTGCCCAATGGCTAATAGTTGAGATAAGCCAAATCCTGTATGCGCGTTTATTACAAAACGTTTATTCTCAAGTTGCTGCATTAGCTCCGGGCTCGGGCTATCTGCATAAATATTGACGGTCATGGCTGATTCTTTGGAATTCTCCATTCCGCCCGTGTACAAGGATTCATCTCTCAATCTTGCTAAAATTTCAACAACTTGTTCTGAAGAACAGCCAAATCCACTATATTCCCCATATCGCACTACTGCCCGTTTTCCATCTATCAATATTGACCATTCACCATCGACATATGACAAGGCAAGGGGTTCAGGAATTACCTGCGATGGAAAAACACCAGCAGACCAAAACTGATTTAACTGCTTATCGAGAATATTTTTAGAAATGATAACGACTGGAAGAAGCCCTGAGGCTTGTTTTGGCCCTGCAACAAAATGCAGTTTTTCCACATCCTCTATAAGCCTCTCTTCCAACAAGTAAGGTAACGAAGCATGCTGGTCTCGCACACTTCCCCCAGGGGCCTTTACGTGTGTAATTAAGGCGTGCTCCCCCGGAATTAACAAAATGACGCGCTTTTTTTTCAATTCTTCTGAAAAATCCAGCAGCGCGCCATGCTTTACAGCCGAAATCTTCTCGCGGTCCTCCTTAGTAATTTCTAACCATTCAATTCTGCCAGAATCATCCGGCATCACCCTTACAATGACCTCGTCAGTCATGAAATATCCTTTCACGTGTTTTTTGGATTACATGGCTACGTTTCACACTGTCACGATTGATTACTGAGGCATAATGAAGCATGTGGTTTCCAATAGAAACAATCCCGGATACATGGAAATAGCTTGTGGAAACTGATAATTTTTCTGCTGATATTTCTCTTCCCGCCAAAGCCGGGTGCTCGATAAACTCCTCCACGCTTGCAAATGGCTTATCTGACCTGGTCGCAATGATATTCTCCGCATCCTCAACAGTAATTCCATCTGCCAATGTCCTAAGGACCTCAATTGATGCTGTGTTTACATTTATAGGAATATTAACTGGTAATGAAGCAATATGTGGTTTCAGTTTCTCATAAACATCATATGAAATACCCTTTATCAGCATTAACTCGCTTGTGTGATAAATCATATTGTTTGCAGTTCGATAGGGCTGTTCCTTATTTGTATAATAATCGTCCTCTGCACCGTTTGGATATGTAACCGTACTATTACCATCAATCCAATCTACTATTGAATCAGTCACATCCAGAGGCAATTCAAGATTCCTGAGCAGACGGTTAAATCTCATAATTTCAAGGCCATTTGGCCCCCTGGCGCCAACCAAATTATTTAGATTAAAAAAAGCTTGCAGATCGATAATTGACGCTGAAAGTGAACCCCCTTTAATTGCTGTCTGCTTAATTGGGTAATTCCAGATGTCGAAACCGCTATCGATAGAATTTTTCTCCAAATCTGCATTCAGAGCGCCGATTGCCCATGCATCAATCCCCCTGCTATAAAGCCAGCCCTGTTCATGGTGAAGAAGGCTCTCTGTTCTGCTGATATTTTGATATTGTGCCGACATCATAGTGGTAACAATGTAGGCGGCGACTGCTGTCGTTAGCATCGCAACCAAAATTGCCACTCCTTTCTGCCGCTTAACCGATCTCATTCCGACCCTGTGATAAAAACTCGATTTACTCTACCCCATGGTTTTACATTCAAAACCACTTCAACCGCACGTGGCAGTAGAGGCAAATGTTCATCTTGCACGTGAATTGGCCAGCCAGAAACCCATTTTTGAGAATTCCCCTCCCCCAAAAAACGAATTTCAACTGCTTCAATCTCATCCAGAAGCAATAAATTACTCGCCCCGGTGCCATGGACTCGGTCAAGAACTGGCCAGACAGTTCGAAACAACTTGCCATCGTTAAAATGATATTCCACTCTACGCAATGTTGATTTACTACCCTGAAAATCCGATGCGCCTCCTCTTGTCAGGCGTAAAAGCTGATCATAGGAATCTCTACTAGCAAATGGAATCTCCGAATCTCCAAATTCATCACGCACACTGCGAGGTATAGCTTGAGAAATATCTTGTTGTAACAGGACAAAAGTAGTCTGGATTTTTCTAAGTCGGTCTGCGGAATAATCAATACCCCCTTGACTCATAATAATTGTATTCAGCCCGCCATACGCCATGATGGCCACAATTGAAAATATTGAAATCGCCACCAAGAGCTCTACTAATGTAAATCCTTTTTCAACACTATGTTTCATTCAGAAACTACTGGAATAAAGCCAATTATTTCTGCAAAAGATTGTCCATTTAAATCTTCAGGGGAAACTGATACCAGTGCCTCATAGACGTTTTTGTCAGGGGTAGAACTTACTGTTCGTGACCACGCCCAGCCTCTCCCAGCCATTTGCTCTACGCCACTCTCCTTGCCAGGTATTATGGAATACGGATTCAATTCCAATCTTGCCATCGTATTTAATGCAACCCACTGGGAAAATGTACGATCTTCAAGATATGTTTGATTGCTAACATACTGACTAGCACCCTTTATCAAGGCAGCCAAGGCAATGCTCAAAATCGATAAGGCAATAAGAACCTCCAGCAAAGTAAACCCTTTTATATTTCGATACCTCATAACGTGTCACTATTCAGAGGAACAATTTCAATCGCGCCCTGATTTGATAGTCTAACCTTGTATCCAACCGACTCGCTTTCATCATATAAACCAATTTCGAATTTATTGATCTCACCACTGGAAGCAAAAATAATTTGTGGTGTTAAAACATCTCGTGAAGAAACATTTCCCGAATTTTCAGGTACCGCCATTTGATCGTCAGCAATTATTTCCAGAGCAAGATTTTTATAGAAAGCATGAAACCGTAGTTGCGAATTCTTATGCAGTTCCTTCCAGCTATTTTTTCCATAAATGAAAAATTTATAACCTTCCGAATTCAGATAAACTCCCAAGTCCTGGCTGTTTACTACAGCTTGGCTTGATGCATATCGCAGTAATTGTTCTAATCGACTGGCCTCTGATTCCACTGATCGCTCGAACTGAAAAGCTTTTACGTTAATAATTACATATCCACTGACCAGGCCGATTATTAATACAACGACGATTATCTCTATCAGTGTAAAACCGTTATTTTTCTTCAGACCAAAAAAGTTTGAAGTATTTATCACTCCAGGTTCCAGTTCCCGATATCTTGATTGATACCTTCGCCTCCTGCCACACCATCAGCACCAAAAGTATAAAGGTCATATTCCCCGCTACTACCTGGCTGAATATAAAGGTATTCTCTACCCCATGGGTCCTTCGGCAGTTTTTTCACATACCCCCCGTCTTTCCAGTTCCCGCCAGATGTAAGACCATCAGGCCTTTTAACCAATGCATCAAGCCCTTCATCTGTAGTTGGGTATCGATAGTTATCTAATCGGTAGAGATCAAGAGCGGCTTCGAGAGCACGTATATCCTGCTGAGCCCTTGCTGTCCTGGCCTGATCAGGACGAGTCATAATCCTTGGCACAACGGCTGCAGCCAGTATGCTTAGAATGACTACAACAACCATGATTTCAATAAGAGTAAACCCCCTCATTTTCGTTACTGCATTTGCTGCCTTCATATTGCCATGAGCCCTCAACGCTCCGTACTCTTATATCAAAAAAATGGATTAAGTTATTGTTTTAATAATTGTTTATAGCATCTTACTTACTATCAATACACGAAAATCACATGGAACAATCTGCTTTTATTCCGTAACATGTGCATTTGAATAATCGATCGAAAATAGAACGTGTTGTAATAAAATCAATCGATTAAAATAATTATAATGATAATAAAATTTAATTATAAATTGATATCACAAATAACTTTTTTAAAGTTTTTAGTGACTTCTTTTTTAACATGACATTGCGATACTCAACATCTATGACTGCGCCAAAGTTCATAACAGATAGCATTTCACCTATCCGGCTTGCAACACTAATCTCTTTTACCCTGATGGGCGTAGCAATCGCATTTGCTGTACAAACTTTTATGAACAATGAATCGAATAAACCTACTGCAAGTGCCTTTGAGAAAAAGGAAAATACAATAACCAGTACCTCCAGACGCGACTACTCCAAGCTAGCCAGCTGGAATCTGTTCGGTGTGCCCATAAAAAAAGATGCCAACAAAATACCTACGGCAAAACCCGTTCCGACAGCTGAAACTCGATTAAAACTTGAGCTCTTAGGTACAGTCTCCAACTCAACTTCAAATGATGGCTTTGCAATTATTTCCCAGGATGGCAAGCAGCATAAAACGTATCACACTGGTGATAATCTGCCAGGAAATGCAGTGCTATACGCGGTCGAAAAAAATCGCGTCATACTTAAACGTAATGACCGCCTCGAATCGCTGGCATTAAAAAAGCCAGAAGAGACCGCTTCACCAGAAACTGGAAGTAGAATTCGCTTGCCTTCGACACCTAAATTTCTTCAGAAAAGAACTTCAGCAAAATAGAGAAGATAGCTGGCAACACAACCACTAACTGCAAAGAGCATATGTGTATTTTTTGGACATAAACATGAAATCTTACAAACGGAATCTAAGTTAATGCACAAAAAGCTCTTGATAGCGATATTTTTCCTTGCGTTTTCTTGTCACGCCAGTGCACAGACAGAAAAAATTATGACGCTCAATCTTAATGATGCCGACATTCGAGCATTCATAACCACTGTTTCTGAAATGACTGGAAAGAACTTTATCATTGATCCAAGAGTCCAGGGGCGAGTTACTGTTGTGTTTTCGACACCAACAACCTCAGAAAACATATATGACATTTTTCTATCCGTGCTGAAAGTGCATGGCTTTGCTGCAGTGCCCAGTGGTAATGCCATTAAGATCGTACCCAATACAGGAGCAAAACAGGATAGCATCCCCACTGTAATTGAAAGTGAACAAAACAATAATGATAAAATTATCACTCAGGTAATACAAATCAAACACGCCGATGCATCACAGTTAGCCTCTACACTCGCCCCCCTACTCCCACAACAATCCAGTATCACTGCACATGCTAACAGCAATATGCTAGTAATCACCGATACTGCAGCGAACGTAAATCGGCTACTTACCATCATCCGGCGAATCGACCAACCAACCAAATTTGGCATTCAGATTGTCAAGCTTGAACATGCACAGGCGGATAATGTACTAGCAGCGCTGTCACCCGTGATCAAAAGCGAATTGGCCAAAAATAAAAGTTCGGCACAAGGACAGAGTATCTCTGTAGATGACAGAACGAACAGCCTGATTCTGAACGGCGAACCTGATTGGCGTAAAAACATTATTGATGCCATCACACAACTTGATACGGAAGTTGAGGACGAAGGCAATACCGAAGTTATTTATCTACATTATGCCAATGCAAAAAGTCTGTCTGAGGTATTGAAAAGTATCGGCGACAAAATTGCCAAAAGTGATCAGGACAAAGGTGCAAACAATTCGAACATATTTGATATACAGGCTGATGAAGCAACAAATTCCCTGGTACTTACAGCTCCACCAGGCTTGATGAAATCACTCACCAAAGTCATCCAAAAACTGGATATCCGCCGTGTTCAGGTGCACATCGAAGCAATCATCGTAGAACTAAAGGATGATAAAGCCATAGAACTCGGCGTAGAATGGCAAACATCGCTGCCAGATGACGGAATTTATAGCGGTACCAGACTGCCATTGACAGGTGCATCTGGGTCCAATATCTCCACTTTCCCCGGGACAATAGGCAGCGGCTTCAATTTTGGTTACCTATCCGGCGGTGACATTCGAACTTTACTCAAGGCATTCAGCTCGAATGGAGACAACAACATTCTCTCAACTCCGTCACTTGTCACCCTGGATAATGAAGAAGCATCCATTCATGTCGGAAAAAACGTGCCCTTCGTGACAGGCCAATATACGAATAACGACAGCAGTTCATCGACAAATCCGTTCCAGACCATTGAACGCCACGATGTCGGAATCAAGCTCAATGTGACGCCACATATCAATGAAGGAGACACCATCGAATTAAAAATTGAGCAAGAGGTGTCCAGTGTCGAGCCAGGCACATCCGCAGAAGGGCTGATCACGAACAAAAGAACCATCAATACCACTGTTCTCGTCGATGATGGAGAAATTGTGGTCCTCGGTGGGCTCATTGATGATGCGCTGACCGAGACACAATCCAAAGTCCCTGTCCTCGGTGACATCCCCGGCCTCAACCTGCTTTTTAGCAGTAAGAGAACCATACGCGAGAAAAAAAACCTGATGGTATTTCTCCGCCCACAAATATTACGTGACAAAATGGCCAGCCAGAAAATATCGCTTGATGAATATCTCCGCATACGCAACCAGCAAATAGAAAAAAATTCTGGCCAGGTACAATTGTTACCTGGTGAAAAAACACCACTATTACCTGAAATTGAAAAAAGTCCCGACCGGGAAAATTCAACAAACCAACAATTAAGTACAACCCAGCGAGCCATAAGCGCTGAGGAAACTTCTGAAGAGACCGAACACCTGACTTTCCCATCGTCAGCCGGCCATACCCCGGTAAGTATTAATCCCTTTCTGGATTTCTAAGCTGTCATGAATGATTCCACTCAGAATCACTTGAATAACCAGCCTCCCTTGCCTTATGGTTTTGCCAAACGCAACAAGATCCTGGTCACAACC
>JASFVP010000052.1:0-24895 GCA_050049775.1 Chromatiales bacterium | reverse complement strand
CTTCACACACGCGGCATTGCTGGATCAGGCTTGCGCCCATTGTCCAATATTCCCCACTGCTGCCTCCCGTAGGAGTCTGGGCCGTGTCTCAGTCCCAGTGTGGCTGATCGTCCTCTCAGACCAGCTACGGATCGTCGCCTTGGTAGGCCATTACCCCACCAACAAGCTAATCCGACGCAGGCTCATCTAATAGTGAGAGCTTTCAAGAAGAGGCCCTCTTTCCCCCGTAGGGCGTATGCGGTATTAGCTCGAGTTTCCCCGAGTTATCCCCCGCTACTAGGCAGATTCCTACGCGTTACGCACCCGTCCGCCACTCGACGCCTGGAAGCAAGCTTCCATCGTTTCCGTTCGACTTGCATGTGTTAAGCATACCGCCAGCGTTCAATCTGAGCCAGGATCAAACTCTTCAGTTTAAGTTTGAGTAGTCACTATAAAGTGTGACAAATCCTTGCTCGACTCGCTAACTAATTTGGAATTAACTAAATTTTGTTTGCTTCGTCGATATCTTTTATTGGCTATCGCCAACTATCAACGGAGCACCCACACAAATTACTTGATTCAATTTTTAAAGAGCGTTGCCACATTCGCTGCAGCAAAGACGTTCAATCTTAAACGTCGTTTTTGACACCGTCAACAAATTTTTCAAATTTATTTTCAATGCCGCAAATCCCTGAGGATTTACCTTGTGGTGGATGGCCAATTTTCAACCAATCCGACCCGAAAATCCGTTCGCTGTTGCGGCTGTTTTTGCGGGCTTGTTGTCACAAGAGCGGCGCATTATAGGCAGGATTTTTTTAACGTCAACACTTTCTTTCACAAATCTGAAATTATTTTAACGAGACCCTGGCGAAGCGCCTTTTACCGACCTGCACCACACCCGCAAAGCCAGCCGGCAGCTGCAGGTTTTTATCCTCGACTTTCTCACCGTCGACCTTTACCGCACCCTGCTTGATCATGCGAAAACCTTCTGACGTACTCGATACCAGCCCGGCATCCTTGAGCAGATTGGCGATCGAAATCGCCGCGCCCGCGCACTGCAGTTCGACCTCATCGATTTCATCCGGCATGGCGCCCTTGCGGAAACGATTGATGAAGTCTTCGCGCGCCTTGTCCGCCTCGGACGGTGAATGAAAACGGCTCACCAGTTCAGCAGCCAGTTCGAATTTCACATCGCGCGGATTACCACCCTGCTCGACTCGCTGCTTGAAAGCCGCAATTTCCCCGAGACTGCGGAAACTCAGCAACTCAAAATAACGCCACATCAATTCATCGGAAACCGACATGATTTTGCCGAACATGTCATTGGGCGCATCGGTGATACCGATGTAATTACCGAGCGACTTGGACATTTTCTGCACACCGTCCAGCCCTTCAAGAATCGGCATAGTGATGGCCACCTGCGGTTCCTGTCCGTAGTTCTCCTGCAACTGCCGCCCGACCAGCAGGTTGAACTTCTGGTCGGTACCGCCGAGTTCGATATCGGCCTTCATCGCCACCGAGTCATAACCCTGTACCAACGGATACAGAAACTCGTGCACCGAAATCGACTGACCGCCCTTATAACGTTTACTGAAGTCGTCGCGCTCGAGCATGCGCGCCACCGTGTGCTGCGCCGCCAGTTGAATCATGCCGGAGGCATTCATCTCGCCCATCCACTGCGAATTGAACAGCACGGTGGTTTTTTCCGCGTCGAGAATCTTGAACACCTGATGCTCGTAGGTCTTGGCGTTCTCGATGACCTCATCACGCGTCAGTGGTGGTCGGGTGGCGCTCTTGCCGGTCGGGTCACCGATCATGGCGGTAAAATCGCCGATCAGGAACAGCACCTCATGGCCCAGTTCCTGAAACTGCCGCAGCTTGTTGACCAGCACAGTATGGCCCAGATGCAGATCCGGCGCGGTTGGGTCGAAGCCAGCCTTGACGCGTAATGGCCGCCCCTGCTCCAGCTTCTTGGTCAGTTCGGCTTCCACCAGAATTTCATCGACACCGCGCGAAATGATCGCCAGCGCATCGGCAATTGCTGTCATGATTTTTCCAGGCAATTAAAAAGCTGTGTAATTTATATGAAAACGCAAAAATTTATAAGCATTGCGGAATTTTTACGGACAGATGCAATCGATTAAGTGATAATCAAACCGACCCGAGCAGAGCGCTAAAAGCAGATTGATGCGAGACTACAAACCACAAATCAAAACCAGTAAACGCCTTTTATCACGCAAAATCATCCTGTTCATTTTCATCGCCAGCATCGCCACGCTGTATTTTTTGAAAACCGAACAACAGGCGCCTTCCCTGGAACGGCCTGCTGCAACCCAGATCAAACCGTTGCCGTTGCCCGGCATCGGCCAACCCACACCACAGCAGGCCGCCACAACAATCAAACGGGATTTCATCGAGAGCCCGTCCGATGCCGGCGAGCCGACTACGACGGTGCCAGCTGAGTCCGTAGCTCCGGCATTCGGCACTACCACCGCACCGGTCATGACGGCGACCTGGGAAAGCTACACGGTTAAATCCGGCGACAGCCTCGCCAATATTTTCAAAAGCTGGAACCTCAGCGCCACCACGCTGCACAACATCGTCAACGGCCCGAAGCTCGGCAAAAGCCTGGCGGACATCCATCCGGGCGAAGAACTTAAATTACTGCGTGATGACGCCGGCAAGTTGCTGGAACTGGTGGTGCAACGTAGCCCGACCGAAAGCCTCAACATCAACCGCAACGACGACGGCGGCTATTCCGCGGAGGTCGTCACGCGCGACGTCGAAGTACGCCACGCCTATGCCCACGGCATCATCAATTCATCCCTGTTTGTCGACGGCCAGAGCGCCGGTCTGACCGATGCTCAAATCATGGAAATGGCCGGCATCTTCGGCTGGGACATCGACTTCGCCCTGGAAATCCGCCGTGGCGATGAATTCAAACTGTTATACGAAGAACATTTTCTCGACGGCGAGAAACTCCGGAACGGCCCCATCCTCGCCGCCGAGTTTCGCAATGACGGCAAGGTGTACCGAGCGGTGCGCTACACCAACCCGGACAATGAAACCGGTTACTTTGACCCACAAGACGGCCGCAACAAAAAACGCGCCTTTATTCGCACCCCGGTCAAGTTCGCCCGCATCAGTTCCGGCTTCACCACCAGCCGCTATCACCCCAAGCTGAAAAAGTGGCGCGCCCACCGCGGCGTGGATTACGCTGCCCCCACCGGCACCCCGGTCAAGGCGGCCGGCAATGGCAAAGTCACTTTCCGCGGCTGGAAAGGCGGTTATGGTCGCGTCATATTTATCCAGCACGGCTCCAAGTACACCACCGTATACGCGCACCTGTCGAAGTACGCACGCGCCAGCCGCCAAGGCAAACAGGTACAACAGGGCCAGATCATCGGCTATGTCGGCCAATCCGGCCTGGCGACCGGCCCGCATCTGCATTATGAATTCCGGGTCAATGGCGTACACCGCAATCCGCTGACGATCAAATTGCCTAAAGCCGAACCCATCGACAAGAAATACCGCGAGGATTTCGATCAGGACACAGCGCCTATCATTGCAGAACTGCGGACCTATACCGAGCATCAGGTCGCGCAATTGGAGAACCCGGCCCAGGATGCCAACTGACGTTTATTACATCGGCCTGATGTCAGGCACCAGCCTCGATGGCATCGACGCCTGTCTGGCGCAATTTGACAGCAATGGCCAACCGCGAGTCGTTGCCACAAAATCGCAACCCTGGCCGAGCGACATCCGCAAACGACTGACTGCGCTGATCTTGCAGGAAAACAACGCCATCGACGAATTACTGGAACTCGATCATCTGTGTGCACATCAATTCGCCGCTGCCGCAAATGCGGTGTTGTCCGAAGCCAGCATGCAAAGCGGCGAAATCACTGCCATCGGCAGCCATGGCCAGACCGTGCGCCACGTACCCAACCAGCAACCGGCTTACAGCCTGCAGATTGGCAATCCGAATCGGATTGCCGAACTGACCGGCATTACCACCGTGGCCGATTTTCGCAACCGCGACATCGCCGCTGGCGGTCAGGGCGCACCGCTGGCACCGGTGTTCCACCAGGCGGTCTTTGCCGATGCCAACGAAAAACGCGTGGTGCTCAATCTCGGCGGCATTGCCAACATCACCATCCTGGATGGCGACAAGGTCAGCGGCTTTGATACCGGCCCGGCCAATCGCTTGATGGACGACTGGTATCAGCGCCATTTCCATAAAAGCTATGACGAAGACGGCCGCTTAGCTCAAAGCGGCCAGGTCAACCAGCCGCTGCTGAATGCCTTGCTGGGCAACGACTACTTCCGCCTGCCGGCACCCAAAAGCACTGGCAGCGACTATTTCAACCTAGCCTGGCTTGATCGCTACCTACAGCAATGGCTGGATGAAACGGCCGAGAATGTCCAGGCCACTTTGAGCATGCTGACGGCACAAAGCATCAGCGACGCCATCAATCAAGCTGCCAGCGACTGCCAGCGCATCCTGGTGTGTGGCGGCGGCGTGCATAACAAGCATCTGATGCACAACCTGGCCAAACTCAATCCGCACATTCCGGTGCAATCCAGTGAAAATTTCGGTGTCGCTCCCGACTGGGTCGAGGCTATCGCCTTTGCCTGGCTGGCGCGCCAGACCCTGCTTGGTCGCGCCGGCAACAATCCGGCCGTGACCGGCGCGCAAGGGTTTCGCATTCTCGGCGGCATTTACCCGGCATAAAAAAAGGCGCCTCTATGGCGCCTTTTGGTTAGCGTTGGCCCGTGCGGATCAGACGGAAAACGATGAACCGCAGCCGCAGGTTGTGGTGGCATTCGGATTGCGGATGACAAACTGGGCACCCTGCAGACCTTCGGTGTAATCCACTTCAGCGCCGTTCAGGTACTGGATGCTCATCGGGTCGATCAGCAACGTCACACCGTCGGTCACGACCTTGCTGTCACCATCATTGACGGTTTCATCAAAGGTAAAGCCGTACTGAAAGCCGGAGCAACCACCGCCCTGCACATAAATTCGCAGCATCAAATCCGGGTTACCCTCTTCTGCGATCAACTCGGAAACCTTGGCTGCCGCCGCACTTGTGAAGGTCAGGTCTTCACTGACCATAGCTGTATCGTTCATAAAATCACCAATTCTGTTGACCAGAAAACATTGTCGATTGGCCAAGTATGCAATTACCCAGCAAAACAGTCAAGAATAGAGAATCCTGAAATTCCCCGTCACAAACCGCCCCTATCAGACAAAGCGATAGCTAGACGGGTTCGCTGTGGCCTTCGCCCAGTTCTACTTGGGACTGCTGCTTCTGGTCGTACTCGAGTTTTTTCGGTTCACCGTCTGTATGGATCAGCTGGCCGTTGACTTCGGCACCCATCGCCATCTCCAGCAGATTGTAATACAGCGAGCCGGTCACCTTGGCGCGTGGCGCCAGTTCCACCCGGCCCGAGACATACACGTCACCGACGACCGAGCCATTGAGGATCATGTGGTTGACCCGCACATCGCCAACCACTTCGCCTTTTTCACTCACTGTCAGGGTCGCTTCGCTCGATGCCTCGCCTGAAATATCGCCTTTTATTCGACCATCCAGATGCAAGCCATCGGTAAACACAAGGTCGCCACTGATTTCGGTGCCAGCGCCAATGACCGTACTCACCTTGGCTGTTTTGAATTTTTTCATCACGCTAATCTCTCCGTAAATTCTGATGTCAGTCCGGACTGGAAACCACCCAGTCGACTGTTTCGCGCAAACTCTCGATTTTCTTGCTCTTTAATTCTGTCGAAATTATCACAGCTTCAGGCTGATAATTCTTTGGAAAAACCAGATCCGCTTCAAACTTTTGAAAATTTTTGAAACGCATTTTCATGGATTTCTGCTTTTCCCTGGTCGCCTCTTCCAGAGACAGCTTCTTGTCCTTGTCGTTCAGGGTGCCGACAATTTCCAGCGTCACGTCACCCTCGACCAGCCCACCGACCTTGGTCAGATGCACCAATGTAAAACTGAGCGCGTAGTTGGTTTCACCGCTGAGCCGGGTAATGCGGAAGTTTTTCACGCGCAGCAGCGCCGAGGTGGTTTTATCGGTCAGCAAACCATTCAGGAATGCCACTTCCTTTTTCAGACGTGCCTGCTCTTGCTGCAACTGACGAAATTCCTGCTGCGCCTGTTCCGCCGCCTGCCGATCCACCTGGCCGGCCCGTTCGAACGAAGCTGCCTGCAAGCGCAGCTGATCGATCTGCTGGTTGAGATGCTCGATTTTCTGCTGCAGCTTATCCGCCTCTTGCGTGGCTATTGTCGAATCAAAACCGGCCTGCTGGCGGCCGAAATCGAACACAAACCAGCTCCATACCAGCAACAAGCCCACCCACAGTACCACCCAGCCCTTGCGCACACGCGCATTGGGCTGGACGATTTTCGGGGTACGCAGTCGTTTGGGGGAGAACAGCATGTCAGGGCAATAAGGCGACCGCTTCGAGACCGGTGGACTCAGGCAGTCCGAACATGATGTTCATGTTCTGCACCGCCTGGCCGGCAGCACCCTTGACCAGATTGTCGATCACCGACAGTATCACCAGCACATCGCCGCCCTGCGGCTGGTGCACCGCAATCCGATTGAAGTTAACGCCGCGCACGGTGCGCGTTTCCGGATGACTGCCCGGTGGCAACACATCCACGAAATACTCATCCTGGTATCTTTGCTCAAACAGCTTCTGCCAGTTGTGCTCGCTTTCGACACGCGCATACAGGGTCGCATGGATACCGCGGATCATTGGCAGCAGATGCGGCACAAAAGTGACTTCCACATCCCCACCCGCAACAACCTGCAGATTCTGGCGGATTTCCGGCAGATGCCGATGCCCAGGCACGCCATAGGCCTTGAAGCTTTCACCGACCTCGCCCATGAGCATGCCAACATTGGCGCCGCGGCCGGCGCCGCTGACGCCGGATTTGCAGTCGGCAATGATGCTGTCGGTCTTGATCAGACCCTGCTCCAGCAAGGGCAGCAAACCCAGCGTCACCGCCGTCGGGTAACAACCGGGATTAGCGACCAGCCGCGCGGCAGCGATTGCGTCGCGATTCATTTCCGGCAGACCATAAACCGCCTCGGCCAGCAAATCTGCACAGGCGTGCGGCATGCCGTACCACTTTTCCCACAGCATTTCGTCCGACAGGCGAAAGTCCGCTGCCAGGTCGATCACCTTGACGCCGGCGTCCAGCAACTCCGGTACCAGCGTCATGGCGGTACCATTGGGCGTGGCGAAAAACACCAGGTCGCACTGCTTGAGGCGTTCGCTGTCGGGCAAGGTAAATTGCAGCTCCAGATGGCCGCGCAGGCTCGGGAACATGTCGGCCACAGCCGTGCCCGCATTCGAACGTGAAGTGATTACATCCAGGCTGACCTGCGGGTGTAGCGCCAGCAAGCGCAACAATTCGACGCCGGTATAACCCGTACCGCCAACGATTCCAACTGAGAGCATAAGTTTTTCCACTTCAAAAACAGGCGCACATGATATAGCCACAGCAGCAAAAGAACAAAATTCGTCGCGTGTTACTATGCAGCCCAATGACTTTACAGTACGGTTAACCCACCATGTATCAGCACATCAGACGCTCGAAGCGCCGCCTGTTCTCCCCCAAAGCCTGGAAAATTCGCCTGGTCTTCTGGCTCGGGGCAATTCTGGTAGGTCTGATTTGCGCCCTGTTTGCCGAACTGGCGGAATTCGCCAATGGCCTGTTTCTCAACATCAGCAAGTCCGACCCGCTGCTGCCGCTATTGCTGACGCCGCTGGCGCTGGTCGGCATCGCCTGGGTGACTAAACGTTTTTTCCCGGGTTCGGAAGGCTCCGGCATCCCGCAAACCGTCGCCGCGCTGGAAATTGCCGACAAACCGCTGATTCTGTCGCTGCGTATCGCCTTCGGCAAAATCCTGCTAACCGTCGGCGGCCTGATGTCGGGCGCCTCCATCGGTCGCGAGGGACCTTCGGTGCACATCGGCGCCTCGATCATGTATTCGCTCGGGCGTTATGTGCGCTTTCCGCCCCATTATATGGAGCGCGGCCTGATCCTGGCCGGTGGCGCTGCCGGCGTCGCGGCGGCATTCAACACGCCGCTGGCCGGTATCGTGTTTGCGATCGAGGAGATGAATCGCACCTTTGAACAGCGCATCAGCGGCATGGTCACCACCGCCGTGGTGCTGGCCGGCATCACCGCGATTGTGGTGCTTGGCCAATATCATTACTTCGGTCATTCCTCGGCCTCGATGCCATCGACCCCACTGCCGTGGCTGGCGATCCCGGTGCTTGGCATCATTGGCGGCGCCATCGGTGGACTGTTCGCCACCCTGCTGATCCAATCGACACGAAAAATCGCACCTATTGCCAGAAGCAAGCCGTTGCTGGTCGCCTTACTGGCCGGGCTGGCGCTGGCTTTGATTAATTTTTATTCGGATTACAGCAGCAGCGGCACCGGCTACCAGGAAGCCCAGGCCATCATCGATGAAAGCGGTGAATTCGATCCCTGGTATCCCGTGGCAAAATTTTCCGCCACGCTAGCCTCCTATCTGACCGGCATCCCCGGCGGTATATTTGCGCCATCGCTGGCGACCGGCGCCGGCATTGGCGCCAACCTCGGCCACTGGCTGCCGATCGCGCCCTTGTCGGTCATGATCATGCTCGGCATGGTGGCTTACTTCACCGGCGTCGTGCAGGCGCCGCTGACCGCGCTCATCATCGTCATGGAAATGACCAACAATCACGACATGATCCTGGCGCTGATGTCGACTGCCTTCATCGCTTACGGCACTTCCCACCTGGTCTGCCCTAAGCCGCTGTATGCCGCTTTGGCTGAGGCCTTCATCCGCCGTTCGGCACAAAAATGATTCAATTAACTGTTATCGTGGCAAAATAGCGCCGATATCAACAAGGAAGACCCTTATGGAAACCATTGAAATCATTTCCCTGATGCTGGGCGCTGCCTGGGCTTCGGGCATTAACCTGTACGCCGCCGTGCTGGTGCTGGGTTACTTCGGCAGCACCGGTCAGATTGTGTTACCCGAAGAGCTGCAACTGTTGACCGATCCCGGCGTCATGCTGGCGGCCGGCTTTATGTATTGCGTCGAGTTTTTCGCCGACAAGGTGCCAGGCGTCGATACTGGCTGGGACGCCATCCATACCTTCATCCGCATTCCGGCCGGTGCGGTGCTGGCTGCCGGCATCGCGCAGGGCATCGACGTCAATGCCGCCACCGAATTCGCCGCCCTGCTGGTCGGAGGTGGCCTGGCCGCCACCAGCCACGCCACCAAGGCCGGCACGCGCGCCCTGATCAATACCTCACCGGAGCCGGTCACCAACTGGACCGCCTCGATTGCCGAGGATCTGGCCGTGGTCGGCGGTTTGTGGACGGCGCTGAATTATCCCTGGCTGTTCGTCATCGCCTTACTGATTTTCATTGCGTTAGCGATCTGGCTGTTGCCGAAAATCTGGCGCGCCCTGAAACGCATCGCGCGGGCGATCGGCAACTTTTTCAGTGCAAAAAAACAGGTCGATCCGGAGTATCAGCGCCCACACAACCGCCAGGACGTATTGCGCCAATTGTACCATGACAACAGCGAGCCCAAATAAGATAGTCTTACTGATACTGGTGTTGCTGATCTCGGGCACAGCCTGCGATGGCCGGCCGCCGACACATGACCAGGCAGCGTTGAAGTTTATCGACGGTCAGCAGAAAACCCTGCAGGACTACCACGGCAAGCTGCTACTGGTGAATTTCTGGTCGGTGTCTTGCCCGCCCTGTTTTGAGGAAATGCCGCTGCTGACACAGTTGCGTGGCGAGTTCACCGAAACACAGCTGGCCATTATCGGCATCGCCATGCCGTATGATCGGCCCGACCTGGTGCTGGAAACACAGCAACGCAAGCAACTGCCGTATCCGATCGCCCTGGATAGCCTGAGCCATCACAGCCAGGCATTTGCGGTAGCGGCGGTGCCGACCAGCCTGCTGCTGTCACAACAGGGCGAAATCCTGGCAAGATACACCGGCGTGTTTGATTACCAACAGCTGCACCAGCAAATCCGCACGCATTTATCCACCCACTGACGAACAGGGATACACATTATGGGCACTTGGGCAAAAGCTTGGCATCTGATCGCAATGGTGACCTGGTTCGCCGGCATGTTTTACCTGCCGCGACTGTTTGTCTACCACGCCATGAGCAATGACCAGATCAGCGATGAACGCTTCAAGATCATGGAGAGAAAGCTGTTTTACGGCATCATGACGCCGGGCGGTGTCATCACCCTGATTTTTGGTTTCTGGATGCTGTACGACTATGCCTGGGCTGCATTCGGCAGTATGGGCTGGCTGCACGTCAAACTGGCGTTGATCGCCGTGCTGGTCGCCTACCACATTTACTGTGGCAAGCTGCTCAATGACTTCAAACACAACCGCAACAGCAAAAGCCACGTCTGGTTTCGCTGGTTCAACGAAGTACCGGTGATTTTCCTGATTGTGATTGTGTTGCTGGCGGTGAGAAAGTCTTTCTAGGGCCAGCCAGGGTCAGGGCGGATCAGATGGTCTGGCCGACAAAGAAGTTGATAACGTACTTCATGACAAAGCCGAAAATGCCGACCGACAGCCCCAGATACATGACGAACATACCGTACTTGCCGGCATTGGATTTACGTCCCAGGTTGTAGATGATGAACAACATGTACAGCATCAATGCCGACAGCAAAACCGGCAGCGCGTAGTCAGTGAGCATTTGATCGGTGATCATAATCGCCGTCCTCGAAAAGTTTGAATACAGGCCGTGATGGCCAAAAATTCGGGCGATTATATTAGAAAATTATAAAGTAAGAAAGTTTTAAAGACATAAAAAAGCCTTATCGAAGTATTCCGATAAGGCTTATATAACTCCTTGATTTAAAAGCTGATAGCCGCTTTTCCAGGAGTCAATCGGGCTGGTATGCTGCCGATTTTCGAGTAATTGAGTTCCCGGGATCAGCCGCAACCACCACCGGAAGAACCGCAAGTGCCGCAACCCCCACCGGTGTTCATCTGTGGCAGATTATTGAACACGAAGCTGGCGTTGCCGTCACCACGATCGACAAAATCGATTTCCGCGCCCTGCAGGTACTGCAAGGTGGCGTCATCAACAATCACCTTGAATCCGTCGAATTCCAGGGTGCCGTCGTTGGCGTTTAGTTGGTCGGTGAAAGTCATACCGAAGTTGACGCCGCTGCAACCGCCCGGTGTGGCGAAAACCCGCACGCCTTCGATGTTTTCTTCCACCTGGGAAAACAGCTCGGCCATTTTGGCCTGCGCCGGCGCTGTCAGACCGAGATCTGACGAACTTAATACTGTACCAGTCATCAATATGCTCCTGATGTTGAGTCAATCGAGGAAATTCTACACGCTAGACCATTTGCCGTCACCAAAGTTCTGGCGGAGGTCTAGATCTGGTTGCGACTCTGCAGATCGTAGAGATGTTTTTCGGCATCCACCAGGTGCTTGCCCCAGTGAACCTTGTAGCCACAACGCCAGCTGTCGACTGCTTCATCCGGCTCCTTGCTGTGCTCTTCCAGAGACAGCAGGCCGTTTTTCAGCTCACAATAGATGTCGGTCAGATCGTCGGCGAGACTGCCGCTTTTGCATTCTTCGTCGGTTTGCACGTCGTATTCCAGCCAGTAGCTGTCGCGCTCACCGAGCAACTGGCGCAGACGGGAAAACAGCTCGAACCGGGCATCCAGATCCGCATCCATGACATGACAATCATCGTCCTTTTGCTGGTTAAAAGCGGCAATACTGGCGTGCAATCTTGGCAGAACTTCGATCAGTTGCGGCAGGATCTGCTGATGTCCGTCATCAGCCTGCTCAATCAATGCACAATATGCCCGCGCTGCGTCCATTAGCTCAGTGTATCTCTGGGTCATATTGACTCCCTGGAACTCGTTGATGGGGTAAACAGATTGTAGCCAAGAATTTAAAGATTTCATCTGACCGAAATCAGTTGACTAGATTTCAGTCATCTCGAAATCGTTTTTACCGGCGCCGCATTCGGGACATTCCCAGTCGTCTGGGACGTCCTCCCAACGTGTACCCGGGGCAATGCCGTCATCGGGCCAGCCCAGCTCTTCGTCATAGATAAAACCACACACAATGCACATGTATTTTTTCATTACAATATCCTTCACAATGCCGGCCAATGATTGACCGACCCACAGTACTTTGCTTTTCCGGACTGGATCCAACCGGCGGCGCCGGCATACAGGCCGACATCGAAGCGATTAACGCCAACGGCGGCCGCGCCAGCAGCATCGTCACGGCGCTGACCGTACAAAATTCGACCAATCTGAGCGCGATCTCGATGGTTGAGACCGGGCTGATTCGGCAGCAATTTCAGGCCCTGGTTGCAGACCTGCGCATCGACGCGGTCAAGATCGGCCTGCTCGGCAGCGCCGAGACGGCCGCCGTGGTGGCCGAACTGCTCGGCCAGCTGTCCGGTGTCCCGGTGGTGCTGGACCCGGTGCTGGCCGCCGGCGGCGGCGCCGAAGTCGCCGATCGGGCTTTGGTCAAAACCATCCTGCAGCAACTCTGCCCCTTGACCACCCTGATCACGCCCAACAGCCTGGAAGCACGACGCCTCAGTGGCGCCGACTCAATCGAGGCCAGCGCAACCCGCCTGCGTCAGGCCGGCTGTAAAAATAGCCTGATTACCGGCACACATGAAGCCAGCAAAAATGTGGTTAATCGCCTGTTCCTGAGCGACGGCAGTGAACAGGCGCTGCGTTGCCAGCGACTCGACGGAGATTATCACGGTTCCGGTTGCACACTCGCGAGCAGTATCGCCGCGCAGCTGGCACGGGGACGTTCCGTAATCGACGCGGTGCGGCGTGGCCAGCAATACACCTACGCCAGTTTACTGGCCGCCGAGCAGCCCGGTCGTGGCCAACAATTCCCGCTGCGCTGGCGCCCCGAAGAGTAAACATGAGCCACCAGCTTTTCAACGGCCTCTACCTGCTGACCAGTCACGACCAACACAGCACCCGCCGCCTGCTCGAAGATATTGAACAGGCGCTGCAGGCCGGTGCGCGCCTGATCCAGTATCGTGACAAAAGCGCTGAGGCGGAAAAGCGCCGCCAGCAAGCACAGGCGCTCAAGCAATTGTGCCGCACGTACGACGCCCGTCTCATCATCAATGACGATGTCGAGCTGGCACATGCGATTCAGGCCGATGGCGTACATCTCGGCCGCGACGATGCGGCATTGCAACAGGCGCGCACATTGCTCGGCGCTGCAGCCATCATCGGCCTGTCCTGTTACAACCGGCTGGGACTGGCCGTCAGCGCCCAGCAACAAGGCGCGGACTATGTCGCTTTCGGGCGTTTTTTCAGCTCCAGCAGCAAACCCGAAGCCGTGCAGGCCAATGTGGCTTTGTTGCAGACCGCCAGAGCCCAGTTGCAACTGCCGATAGTTGCCATCGGCGGCATTACACCCGACAATGCGGCCAGCCTGATCGAGGCCGGTGCCGATATGGTCGCCGTCATTCACGGCGTGTTTGGCCAGCCGGACATCGGCCACGCGACCCGGCAGTTTGTATCGTTATTTAACCAGTAAGGAATCCAGCATGAGCCGTTCACACGATTTATTTGCCGCCGCCCAACAGCATATTCCCGGAGGCGTCAATTCGCCGGTGCGCGCGTTCAAGGGCGTCGGCGGCGACCCGGTGTTTGTGGATTCCGCCAAAGGCGCTTATCTGTATGATGCTGACGGTCAGCAATACATCGATTATGTCGGCTCCTGGGGGCCGATGATTCTTGGCCACGCCCATCCCGAAGTCATCGCCGCGGTCAGCGACATCATCAACAAGGGCCTGTCATTCGGCGCGCCGACCGAGCTGGAAACCCGCATGGCCAACAAGGTCTGCGAGCTTGTGCCATCGATGGATATGGTACGCATGGTATCGTCCGGCACCGAGGCCACCATGTCGGCGATCCGTCTGGCGCGCGGTTTCACCGGGCGCGACAAAATCGTCAAATTCGAGGGCTGCTACCACGGCCATTCCGATTCGCTATTGGTCAAGGCTGGCTCCGGCATGCTCACCCTCGGCGAACCCAGTTCACCGGGCGTGCCGGCAGCGCTGGCCGAACACACCATCACGCTGACCTACAACGATCTCGACCAGGTCAAGGCCGCGTTTGCCGAAGTCGGCGAGCAGATCGCCTGTATCATCGTCGAACCGGTGGCCGGCAACATGAACTGCATCCCGCCGGTTCCCGGATTCCTTGAAGGTCTGCGTGAAGTCTGTGACCAGTACGGCAGCGTACTGATTTTCGACGAAGTCATGACCGGTTTCCGCGCCGGTCTCGGCGGCGTGCAAGGCCTGTATGATGTCAAACCCGACCTGACCACGCTCGGCAAGGTCATCGGCGGCGGCATGCCGGTCGGCGCCTTCGGCGGCAAACTCGACATCATGCAGAAAATTGCCCCACTCGGTCCGGTCTACCAGGCCGGTACCCTGTCCGGCAATCCGGTCGCCATGACCGCTGGACTGAAAACACTGGAGCTGATTTCCGCACCAAACTTCTTCGAGAACCTGACGCAGAAAACCAAACAACTCGTCGCCGGCATGCTGGACCTGGCGAAATCCGCCAATGTCGGCCTGACCGCCAATCAGGTCGGCGGCATGTTCGGCCTGTTTTTCACCGATGCCGACCAGGTCACCGATTTTGCCGGCTCGATGGCTTGCGATCAGGACAGGTTCAAAACATTCTTCCACGCCATGCTCGACCGCGGCGTCTACCTGGCGCCGTCGGCCTTTGAAGCCGGCTTTGTCTCGGCCGCACACAGCGACGACGACATTGCCACCACGCTGTCAGCCGCCGCCGAGGCGTTCGCCAGTCTGTAACCGTCTGAGGTAACCGGCAGATGATCGACTATTTCGAGCAACTGCTGCACTGGATCGAGCAAAACCCCGAGTCCGCCGGACTGGTGATTTTCAGCATGGCGCTGGCCGAATCGCTGGCCATTGTCGGCGTGTTGATTCCGGGCGTCATCATTCTGTTCGGCGCCGGCACCTTAATCGGCGCAGGCGTCATCGATTTCTGGAGCAGCTGTTTGTGGGCGGTCGCCGGCGCCATCATCGGTGACGGCCTGAGTTACTGGCTCGGCCATCATTTCGAGTACGCCGCCGAACGCTGGCCGTGGTTACGCGTACACCCGGAAGTGCTGCAAAAAGGCATTCATTTTTTCGAAAAATACGGCGACATCAGCGTCGCGCTGGGACGCTTTTTTGGCCCGATCCGCGCCATCGTACCCTTGATCGCCGGCCTGTTGCGCATGCCGCCGAAACGCTTTTACATCGTCAACGTGCTATCGGCACTGGTGTGGGCGCCAGCCTACCTGCTGCCGGGCATGCTGGTCGGTTCGGCGGCCACCGACAGCCATCCGTTGCGCTGGCTGATTCCGGCTGGCGCTGTAGCGCTGATTTTTGTGATCTGGTGGATCTGGGACCGGCCCGGCCGCAAAAAATCCTGACGCATCGCCCCCGGTTTGACGGCCGTCGACGGACAACTTTATGCTTGCCGACATGATCCGATTACCCAAATCCCTGGCGGCCTGGCCAGACGCCGACTTTGACGCCGTGCTCAAACAGGAAATCGAGCAGCTTGACACGCGCCTGCTGCCGTTGCAGCAGGCGTTGTCGCAAAGCTCCCACGTAAAACAGGATGGCTTTAGCGTTATGTTGATCAGCTGCAATGAACAAGCCGATCAGCTTCACATCAAAACCGGCGTGTTTTTCAAAGGCCTGATTGCCGGCTGCAACTGCGCGGACGACCCGACGCCAATGGATGAATACAGCGAATACGCCACCTTGCTGTTTGCCATCGACAAGACCACGGCTGACACGCAGGTCAGCCTGCTGGCCGAATAACCCAAGGACCCGCCATTTGAAATCCAAACCAAAAATCGGACTGGCGCTGGGCAGCGGTGCGGCACGCGGCTGGGCGCACATCGGCATCATTCGAGCGCTTGCCGAGATCGGCATCCGCCCCGACATCGTCTGTGGCACTTCGGTCGGCTCGCTGGTCGGCGCGTCCTATGTCAGCGGCAAGCTCGACAAGCTGGAGCGCTGGGTGTGCTCTTTGAGCCGCATGGAAACGGTGCGCTTTTTCGAAATCAAATGGTCGTTCAACGGTTTCGTCAACAACGACAAATTCGACGCTTTCATGCAGAAATACGTCGCCGACAGCGACGAGCACATCGAAAGCATGTCACAGCAATTCGCCGCCGTGTCCACCGATCTGGAAACCGGCCGCGAGGTCTGGTTTACCGAAGGATCGATGCTGCAGGCGGTCTGGGCCTCGATCGCGTTACCCGGCCTGTTTCCGGCGGTCAGAAGCCATGAAAGCTGGCTGGTCGATGGTGGTCTTGTCAATCCTGTGCCGGTGTCTGTGTGTCGCGCACTCGGCGCCGATCTGGTCATCGCCGTGAACCTCAACGGTGACATCGTCGGCCGCCACATCGAGCGCCAGGACGATAAGTCCACCAAAAACAATCTTGGCAGCAGCATCAGCGACTTCCTGCGTGAATACACCGGCTCGATTTTTCCGATGACCGAAGAGCACGAGCGGCCGCCGGGGCTGTTTGACGCCATCGCCGGCTCGATCAACATCACACAGGATCGCATCACGCGCAGCCGCATGGCCGGTGATCCGCCCGACCTGATGTTATCGCCCAAGCTGGCGAACATCGGCCTGCTGGAGTTCTATCGCGCACAGGAAGCCATCGACGAAGGCAAAAATTGTGTGCAATGTATGCTGCCGGAAATCCGGCGTGTTTTTGATATTGATTAAAGCCGCCTGTTGCCAATCTTTCGATGAAACCGCAAAAAACTAGAAACCCGATATTCGCATGACACCCGAAGCCATTCTGGACCGCCTCGACCAACTGGTCGCACGCCTGGAGCAGCTGTTCGACCCGGCCGCCGATGAGACCGCTGTGCCGGCAGATGCCATCGCATTTAACTGGACGTCTGATCTGCACGGCAGGCGACTGCAGGCAGTGGCTACACCCCATCGCATCCAGCTGGATGACCTGGTCGGCGTTGATCAGCAGAAGCAGGATTTGCTGCGCAACACCCGCCAGTTCCTGCAAGACCTGCCGGCCAATAACGCGCTGCTGTGGGGCGCACGCGGCACCGGCAAGTCATCACTGGTCAAGGCGTTGTTGAATGAACTACATGTGCAAGGTTTGCGTCTGGTCGAACTCGGCAAACAGGACCTGGTAGACCTGCATGACATCATGACGCTGCTGCACGGACAGCCGCACAAATTCATCCTGTTCTGTGACGATCTCTCGTTTGAAACCGATGACGCCAGCTACAAGGCGTTGAAAAGTGCGCTTGACGGTTCGGTGTCATCTCAAGCCGACAATGTGCTGATCTACGCCACCTCGAATCGCCGCCACCTGATGCCGGAACCCATGAAAGACAATCTTGAGAGTTATCCCATGGACGGCGAGATTCATTTCGGCGACGCCATCGAGGAGAAAATCTCGCTATCGGAACGCTTTGGCCTGTGGCTGTCGTTTTACAGCTACAACCAGGACACCTATCTCGACATCGTCAATCACTGGCTTAAGCATCACGGCATGTCGCTTGATGACGATGCACGCCTGGCGGCGCTGCAATGGGCGCAACAACGTGGCGCACGCAGCGGCCGCAGCGCCTGGCAATTTGCCCGCGACTGGGCCGGGCGTGCACAGTTAAAGCCGTGACGTCCAGCATGCAACAGCTGCTGGAAAACCGGCAGCTGATCCTCATGGAAGCCGCCGTGGTCGAACGCCTGCGTCGCAAGCAGGGAATACAGTTACACCCACAACTGGTCAATGCGCCGCTGATTTACTCAACCGCAGGCCGCGCGGCGCTTGAACAGGTATATCGCGGTTACATCGATGTCGCCAGCCATGCGGCTTTGCCGCTGCTGTTATGTACACCAACCTGGCGCGCCAATCGTGAACGCGTTGAACAATCCGGATTGAAGCAGTCGATCAATATCGATGCCGCTCGCTTCATGCAGCAATTGCGTGACGCTCATGACACGGCTGGAGAAATCCATATCGGCGGTATGATCGGTTGTAAAAACGACTGTTACACCCCGGAACAAGGGCTGTCGGTCGGTGAGGCTCGTGACTTCCATGCCTGGCAGATCCAGCAACTGGCTTCCGCTGATGTCGACTTCCTGATCGCCGTAACACTACCGGCGCTCGAAGAAGCCAAAGGCATTGCGCTGGCCATGCAACATACCGGCCTGCCTTATTTCATCAGTTTTGTGATCAATCGCGACGGCCGGCTGCTCGATGGCAACAGTCTGCTGCATGCAGTGCAAAGCATTGATGACAGCACCGACAATCCGCCTTTGGCCTATCTGGTCAATTGCGCCTACCCGACTTTTTTACGCGCTGCCGAACAACCGCCCGAGTTATTCGAGCGACTCATCGGCCTTCAGGCCAATGCCTCCTCACTGGATCATTGCGAGCTGGACGGCGCCGAACACCTGCATGCCGACGAGCTGGAGGACTGGGGTCAGGCGATGCTGCAATTACATCGCGATTACGGTTTGCAATTACTGGGTGGCTGTTGCGGTACCGATGATCGCTATCTGCAGTATCTGGTCAGTCACTAACCAGCCACTGACGCTTTAATCGCCCCAGCGTTTGCACAGCTCATGCGGCACGCCGAGATGATCAAGTACTCTGGCCACCATGAAATCAATCACATCATCAATCGACTGCGGCCGTTCATAAAAACCCGGATTGGCCGGCATGATGGTCACGCCGGCGCGTGACAGGCGCAGCATGTTTTCCAGATGAATATCGGAAAACGGTGTTTCGCGCACCACCAGAATCAGTTGTTTCTTTTCCTTGATGACCACGTCGGCGGCACGGTCGATGAGGTCCTGACTGAAACCAGCGGCAATCGACGCCAGCGTGCCGGTGGTACAGGGACAGACCACCATGGCCTGCGGCGGATTGGAACCCGAGGCCACCGGCGCCAGCCATTGCTGGCGACCAAACACCTGCAACTGGCCGTCGGCCGCATTGAACTTGTCACTGAGCAGACGTTGCGCTTCCACGCTGTTGGACGGCAGTTCAAAGTCGGCTTCCATTTTGAACACGATCTGTGCTGCCTGCGAATACATCAGGTACACCTGGCGCCCGGCTTCGATCAGGCTTTGCAGCAGACGCAAACCATAGGCCGCACCGGAAGCGCCGGTAAAAGCGACGGCAATGGGCTGGTCGGTCTGGCTCATGTATTGTCCTCGGATTCGGTTTCCGGCCGTGGCTCGGCCAGGCGCTGCAACAGGCGCTCGTGAATATTGTCGAAACCGCCGTTGCTCATGATCAGCACCTGATCGCCGGGCCGGGCCAGTTCGGCAATGCGGTCAATAATATCCTGAGTATGGTCAAAAACGCCCGCCCTGCCATGCAATGGCGCAAATACCGCCGCCACATCCCAGCCGATATCCGGCGGCGTCAGCACAAACACCAGATCGGCAGCGCTGAGTGATTCCGGCAACTGCTGTGCATGGATGCCCATGCGCATGGTATTCGAGCGCGGCTCCAGTACCGCGAGAATGCGCGCCTCGCCGACACTGGCGCGCAGGCCCGCCAGCGTGGTGCGAATCGCGGTCGGATGATGGGCAAAGTCGTCGTAAACCGTAATACCTGCGACTTCACCGCGTTTTTGCATACGGCGTTTGACGTTTTTAAAGCGGCCCAGCGCTTCAATCGCCACCGCCAGGGGCACACCGGCATGATGCGCCGCGGCAACTGCCGCCAGCGCGTTATTGACGTTGTGTTCACCGGTCAGTTCCCAGTTCACGGTACCAGCAACCTCACCGTCATTGACCAGGCGGAAACTGCTGCCATCGGCTGCCAGCAGCTCGGCATGCCACTGCGCCAGGTTGGTGGCATCAAAATGCTGCAACTCGGTCCAGCAGCCCATGTCGAGCACTTCATGCAGATTACCATCCAGCAACGGGCTGATGATCAGGCCGCTCGATGGCACCGTGCGCACCAGGAAGTGAAACTGCCTCTGGATCTGTTCGAGGTCTTCGAAAATATCGGCGTGGTCAAATTCGAGATTGTTGAGAATCAGCGTGCGCGGGTGGTAGTGAATGAACTTGGAGCGCTTGTCGAAAAACGCGGTATCGTATTCATCGGCCTCGACCACAAAAAACGGCGCTTCACCGAGCCGTGCCGACACACCGAAATTCTCCGGCACACCGCCGATCAAAAAGCCTGGCGCCAAACCAGCATCTTCCAGTATCCAGGCCAGCAGCGAAGCGGTACTGGTCTTGCCATGCGTACCGGCCACCGCCAGCACCCAGCGATCCTGCAGAATATGTTCGGCCAGCCATTGCGGCCCCGAGGTATAGCGCAGGCCGGCATCGAGCATGTACTCGACCGCGGCATTGCCACGCGACATGGCATTGCCAACCACCACCACATCGGGCGCCGGCTGCAGGTGCTCGGCCGCATAACCCTGCATGAGTTCGATACCGGCCTGTTCCAGCTGGGTGCTCATGGGTGGATAAACGTTCTGGTCGGAACCGGTGACCTTGTGTCCCTGGGCACGCGCCAGCAATGCGATGCCGCCCATGAAAGTGCCACAGATACCGAGAATGTGAATATGCATAGTGATGGTCGTTTCCGTTGGTCAGGACGCCGGTGCTAAAAACAGGTATTTGATCAGCATACCGGCAAGAATCGAATAGGTCAGCGCCAGGCCGATGGCCAGGCTTAATTTTATCTCAAGCGCATGGCGCAGAATGTGACCGATCACCACCTGTATCCAGATGATCAACAACAGATAAGCCAGCGAAATCATCGGCTGGCCGGCGCCGGCTTCTGAATTGTTATCACCGGTCACCAGTTGCAACGGCAAGGCAATCAGGTTGAGCAATGCGCCGGAGCCAAACAGGGCCGTCGCCGTTTGCAAGAAGCGTCCCACATGATTTTGCATCATCAACAACAGGCGTAAAACGACTATCAGTAACAAGGCATCGACCACCGCCGCCGCCAACGCCATCGCCGGTCCCGGCATCAGGTCCATGACGCCGACAGTGCTGATCAACACATTGAGCAGCACTGTCAGTGCAAACAGGCTACTGGAAGCCGGCAGATCCTGCGGCGCGCGGCGCAACAGGCACAGGTCAACAAAAAAATTAAACAGTTTCAGCACAATGACAGTTATCGGCCGGATTTGTGGAAATGAAATGAGGCAAAATAATGCTATGCTGAAGCGCCCTTCCAAAGTGGAATCGTTATGCAGGAATTATTCGTAGACACCGAAGAACAACTCGACCAGCTTTGCCTTTTGCTCAAGGATAGCAAGTGGCTCAGCATCGATACAGAATTTATCCGCGAAAAAACCTACTACCCGGTGTTTTGCCTGCTGCAGATCAGCAACGGCGAGGTGACCGCCTGTGTCGACCCGCTGGCGCTGCCGCAGCTGGATCCACTACTGGAGATTCTGTATGACGAGTCCATCGTCAAGGTGTTACATGCCGCGCATCAGGATCTGGAGATCTTTTACCACCTGTGGCAACGACTGCCGACACCGATTTTCGACACCCAGCTGGTGGCTGCGATTACCGGTTATGGCGATCAGATCGGCTACGCCAGACTGGTGCAGCAAATGCTCAGTGTCAGCCTGGAAAAAGACCAGGCGCGCACCGACTGGTCGAAACGGCCACTCGATCAACGCCAGCTGCGTTACGCCATGAACGACGTCATTTACCTCGGTGAAATTTACGAGAAACTGCATGAAAAGATCACCCGTCTCGGCCGTGAAAACTGGCTGGATGCCGAATACGTGCATTTTGCCGATCCGGATACGTTCCGCATTCACCCCGAGCAGGCCTGGAAAAAGGTCAAGGGCCGCCAGCACCTCAAGGGCGTGCAATACGCCGTCCTGCAGAAGCTGTCCGCCTGGCGTGAACAGACGGCCATTGACAGTGACCGCCCGCGGCGCTGGATTCTCAAGGATGAAGTGCTGATTGATCTGGCGCGGCGCGCACCCAAAAATGCCGGCCAACTGGAGCGTATCCGCGGCCTTGAGCCGGGACAGATACGCAAATCCGGCGACCGAATACTGACGCTGATTGCGGAAGCCAAACAGATGCCGGCCGATTCCTGGCCGGTGGAAAACATACCGACGCGCAAGCTCGACCGCCAGGAGGAAGCCATCGCCGACCTGTTGATGTGCGGCCTGCGCCTGATCGCCGACGCCAATGACATCACCGCCAGCGCCATCGCCAGCCGCAAGGACCTGGAAAAAATCATCGCCGGCTCCGACGACACCGAATTGCTGCGCGGCTGGCGTAAAAAAATCGCCGGCGACAGCCTGCTCAAAATGCGCCACGGCCAACTCATGCCATGTTGGGAAAAAGACAAACTGGTATTGCAATCGGTATGAGCCGAATGACGCTGGGCCTCACTGCGTTGTTGTTGGTCGGCTGCAGCGATAGCGACGCGCCAGCACGGACAGAGCCAGCGCCGGAACGCTGGTCCGATCAGCACGAACTGCTGTTTCAAAAACAGGAGGCGCTCCGGCACAGCCTCGAACAACTCAAACAACAGCAGACCGAAGCGGAAGCTTTGGAAGCGCTTAAACAGAATCCCGCGAACGACGCGCCAGCAGACCCGCCGACAACAGACTCAGCAAAGCCAACGCAATAATCAGCCCATCGCCCCAGCGCACATAAGGCGTCGCCCCCTGCCGCGGCTGCACCTGTCCGCTCAGCACCGCCTGTTGCTGCAATGCCGTTTGCGCCTCAATTTCACCTTGCGGATTGACCAGCGCGGAAATGCCGGTGTTGGTGGAGCGGATCAGGTAACGACCGGTTTCCAGTGAACGCATGCGTGCAATCTGCAAGTGCTGATACGGCGCCAGCGAGTCGCCAAACCAGGCGTCATTGGAGACATTGATCAGATAAGCCGCATCCGGCAAGGCCTCGATCACCTCATCACCGAAGGCGTCTTCATAACAGATCGACACGCCGACCGGCATGCCCTTCAAGGACACCAGCGGCTGTGCCGCCGTGCCGCGGCGAAAGTTCGACATCGGGATACGAAAATAATCCACCAGCGGGCGCAACAGAAAATCCAGCGGCGCAAACTCGCCAAACGGCACCAGGTGACGCTTGTCATACTGACTGCGCGGCCCGCCCAAAGTAATGACGCTGTTGTAATAGCCCTGATCGGCCGCGCGCGTCACCAGGCCGGTGAGCAGCTCGGACTGCTGTTGCCGGAGACGCTGATGCAACGGCTGCAGCAAACGCTGTTCGACGTCGCTGGCAAACGCCGGCACCGCCGTTTCCGGCCAGATGATCAGGTCCGCCGGTTGCTCAAAGCTCAGCCCGGTATACAGCTGCAGCGTCGGCGCCAGTTGCGACGGATGCCATTTGATCTGTTGTGCAATATTGCCCTGCACCACGCGCACGGACAGCGGCTGACCGAGCGGTGAAGTCCATTGAATCGCCGTCGCGAAATGTGCGGCCAGCCAGCCGACTACCAGCAGCGCCAGCAGCACATAACGCCGACCGGCGGTCAGTGTCGGTCGCGTCAGCAACACCAGCAAGCCGGCCGTCAGCGCCACCAGCCAGCTAACACCGAACACGCCCAGCACCGGTGCGACACCAGCCAGCGGTGCATCGATTTGTGAATAGCCCAGACTGAGCCATGGAAAGCCGGTGAAAAAATGTGCCCGCAGCCATTCCATCAACACCCAGACCGCCGGCAACAGCAACAACAGCGTCAGGGTTTCCGGTGTCGCCAGGCGCTGTTGCAACCAGCCGGCCAGCCAGCCGGCCAGGGCAAAGAACAGGGCCATGCAGGCCGCAAACAGTACCGCCGCCAGCATCGCCAGCGGCAAGGTCACCCCACCGAACTGGGCGATGCTGACATGCAGCCAGAACACGCCCAGCAGCATCTTGCCGAGGCCATAAAAATAGCCCAGCCAGGCCATTTCGCGTGCCGAACGATTCAGCCACAGGCCAAACAGCAACGCCACACCAAGCAGCGCCAGCGGATAAAAATCAAACGGGGAAAACGCCAGCACACTGGCCGCACCGGCCAGGAAGCTGACTGCATAGCGAATTTTGCCGGCGTGCATCAGCCGGCCGGATTCTCCAGCGGTACTTCCTGCAACAAAGTGATATTGAGCAAATGCACCTTGCGACTGTCCGCGCGCATTACCTTGAAGCGGAAGCGGTTGATGTCGACCGTATCACCGCGTTTCGGCAAATGGCCGAACGCATTCACCACCAGCCCGCCGATGGTATCGAAGTCGCTGTCATCGAGTTCACAGCCAAAGTAGTCGTTGAACTCCTCGATCGTGGTCAGCGCCTTGGCGGTGAATTCGTGCTCATTGTGCTTGAGAATGTCGGCGCCTTCGTCAAAGTCATGCTCATCCTCGATTTCGCCGACGATCTGTTCAAGCACGTCCTCGATCGTCACCAGACCACAGGCGGCGCCGTATTCGTCGACCACAATCGCCATGTGATTGCGGCTGGAGCGAAATTCCTTGAGCAATACATTGAGACGTTTGCTTTCTGGCACAAACACGGCCGAACGCAACACATCACGGATATTGAATTCGTCGGGATTGGTAAAAAATTGCAGCAAATCCTTGGCCAGCAGAATGCCGAGCACCTCACCTCGACCGTCACCGATAATCGGAAAACGTGAGTGGGCGGATTCGATGATGATCGGCAGGATTTCCTGCAAGCTCTGACTGCGGTTGACCACCGCCATCTGCGCGCGGGGAATCATGATGTCGCGTACCCGCATGTCGGATACGCTCAGCACCCCTTCCATCATTGACAGGGCGTCGGTATCCAGTA
>JASFVP010000004.1:0-98720 GCA_050049775.1 Chromatiales bacterium | reverse complement strand
CTTTATCAGGAATCTGCATTTGCAGGGGAGTTTCTAGCACATATCTGGTTGGCACGCTTGTTACAAAAACATGGTTATAAGGAAGATGCAGTTGAATGGTACAGAAATGCTCTGAAAATTGATGGTGTATCAGATTGTGAAGAATTGGCAGAGGCCCGTGAGTACGTCGATAACAACCACGCCTAACAAACGGGTCAAATACGACGCGCAAAAAGCGCGCGCGCCTTACCCTGAACGTTAGGTGTAAGAAAGGAACATGAGCACTGCTAAAGAGTCAGGCAAAGTCCTCATCCAAGATGCGGCCATAATTGGTGCATTCGTTGGGTTGTCCTGCGTGATTTCAAAAAGCATGGAAGCACTTGGCCAAACGGTATCAATGGGGGTTTTCTCTCTGCTCGTTGTTGCGGTTTTTATTCTGTTGTTCTTTTCTAATGGTGGCTTGTTTAAGCATTTCGCAAATGATTACGTCTGGTCTATGGGGTCCGGTGCTCTCACCTTGGTCATGCTGGTCCCAACAGTAATGTATGTTGTCCACAATGCGTGCTGAGCAACACCTAACACGTCGGCCCAGTTTGACGCTGCTACGCAGCGCCACTGGCCTCAAACGTTATGTTTCTTTGTAATACATCGTGATTGAATCCGAAGAAAATAGGAAATATAAAAGAAAGATTCAAATTGCCTGGATTATATCGGCTGTATTTGCAGGATTGATTGGTTACGTACTTGTAACTCATTCAATATTTTGGCTATTTATAGCATTTGGTATAGGCTATTTTGCAGGAAACGCTGCCCCTACAATCTCAAAAAAATGGTTTCAGTCAATTGAAAATGCGATATTTTTTGGTTCGCTGCTTGGGTTTGTTGCGGGTTTGATGTTGGGCGGGTTCCTGCGATTGATTAAAATATAGAAACATAACAAGTCGGCCCAGTTTGACGCTGCTACGCAGCGCCACTGGCCTCAAACGTTAGCTGTTAAAAGGGATTAGAGTGATATCAAATAAATTTGATAGAAATGAAAACCCTGATTGGGAGCCTGATGCACTTGTAGAAGTTACATTTTTTGATCGAACAACTCCTGCATTGAATGGCTTTCGACCACAATACAAAGTAATGGCTGATTATCTTACATCTACACACCATTGGTTTATTGAAAATGGGGAAGCACTACCAAATGAACCTACACAAGCATTCGTTAAGTTTATTACTCCAGAAGCCTATCCTAATTGTTTAAATCCAGGCATGGAAATAGAAGTCTGCGAGGGGTCAAGAGTTTTTGGCACAGCAAAGGTACTTGAAGTCTATAATGAACAGCTACTTAAACACAGCTAACAAGCTGGTCGAGGTCGCCCTATCGGGCTCGGACCTCGTGGACGCTGCGCGTCCACTCGGCCACTCACCAGAGCGTTAGCGTGCAAATAGCATTTCAATGGAAACGATACAGAATCAATTTAAACGCATCGAAAGACTCTCGGACAAAGTCTTAAATAATATCAATAGAGATCAACATGAGTATGAAGATGATGTGCGGCAGTACTTTCAAGAATGTTGGAATCTAAAGGATCGCATCAAAAATGATAAAAATTTAGGTCGCACCATTACTAACACTATAGAAAGCGAAATAAGTAATCATCCTTCTTTAGAAATAGCTGCTGATCTTGCAAATCGAATGAAGCATTACTCTCTTGATAGGCATATCAGGAAAGACGCAGCAATAAGTAGACGGAGCTTGACTATTCATATTCAAAAGCCCGGGCAGCCAGGTACGGGCTATGGAGAAATTGAATACACTGTCTCAATAGATACCGGAGAGACCTTTGAATTAACTGACCTGGTTAGTTCATCATTGGAGTCGTGGAGAGAAGTCTTAAATGGATACGGAATTGCTTTCTAAATCGTACGCTAACAAGCAACAGCATCGGAACAAATTTCGCTGCGCTCAATTCGTCCGCTGTGTTGGGCGTTATGCATAAAAATCACGCCCAGCAGGCTGTCTGTGAAAAGTTCGGGGTCAAACCCCAAGCGCCAATGAATGGCTCAAAGCTCGGCATTGCACTAAGCACGCTTGGCAGCACCCCAATCAACGGGCTACGCCACGAAGAAGAAAACGGCACTAATGGCTGGTATATCTGGTGCGGCGCGGAACTATCGGAGGAGGCAGATTTTTTCTCGCCCCTACACGTGGAGCATGTGAGCGAGTATCTCCCACAAGTAGTGCCGTATCTGTGCTTGCCTCCAGGCTATCGGTTTCTCATTGATCCCAATGGCTACGAAGACGTCTGGTTTGATGAGGGCTTGGTCAATGCATAACAAGGCACTCAAAGCGCTCGCTATGCTCGCTGGGACCTCCGCAAGCTACGCTTGCTCCGGCCCCTTAGCGCAACGTTATGTACTGTAATGATTAAATATGCATTTATAGCAAGCTTTTTAGGATCAATTGCTGGAAGCTTAGTAATGATTATTCTGTCTACTGTCTCTTATGGC
This sequence comes from Chromatiales bacterium, assembly GCA_050049775.1. GTDB lineage: Bacteria > Pseudomonadota > Gammaproteobacteria > Chromatiales > Chromatiaceae > JABDQZ01. The sequence continues at coordinate 96,239 of JASFVP010000004.1, read as the reverse complement.
TCTATTGGCGTCATATTTGGACTAGTAATGTTGCCTGTAGCTTTTATTTCTTCTTTTATATTATCTATTCCTCTAATGAAGTTAAGAAAATATATAGATGAACCGTATTTTTTAGCACTCTATATTGTAATTGGATGTATTGGCGGCGTATTAGCAGTTAACATCACATTTCAAAAAAGTATCTATGAATACTGGTTCATACTTATTTATGGATCTCTTGGTGTTGTGTGCGCTGTGATCGCATGGTTGTACCTAATTAAAAATCTAGAAAAATGGCATAATGTTACATAACAAGTGCATCATGTCGCTGCCCTTCGGGCAGCTGGGACGTGCCACCGCTACGCGGCGGCCCGCCCCATATGCTTGGCGTTATGCGTAAGAAGCGAGCAAACAGCCACCGAAAAGCTAGCGCCTTACTCCTGTGCGCCGTTTTGGTTTCATCCTGCGCTCCAGTCGTAAAGCACTATTACGAACCCGACTTAAAAGGGGCAAAACTGAAATATGACATTCACTGGAAACAACCGAGGCTTGAAACAGATTTAGCACAGGGCGCAATACTCTCTGTTTCTGGGTCTTTTAACCTTAGCGAAACCGGGCCACATGAGCTTTGGTTCAATATTTGGTTCATAGTCCCGAAAGGAGTCACCGTAAATCTACTCAGCAGCGAAATATTAATCGCGGGGCCCAATGGTTATTCCAAGCTGGTACGAATAGATCATTTATTAGGCCAAGGCCCTTTGCAAAGAAACTTGCCTTATGATCCAACCGATGCTCTAGTTGGGGAAAGCCTGCCCAGTAAGGTCCCACCACTATTTGGTTCTGAGTGCATGTCTCACAACTACTACGCCTTTTATCACTCAGTGAGCACATCGGTTGTTTTTGAGCAATTTTCGATAACGCTTCCCCCCTTGCTGGTGAACGGTGAGCGAATAGAGGCAAAAACAATCAAGTTCAGGAAAACATCAGGCCTCAGTGTGGAAACCATCTAGTGAGAAAGCGCATAACAAGTCGGCCCAGTTTGACGCTGCTACGCAGCGCCACTGGCCTTAATCGTTATGTGTGTGAAAGATGACCGATCTCGAAGTAATAAATAAACGTCAAGGCATGTTGAAGTATGGATATATTGCATTCGGAATGAATGCTGTTATATCGATTGTAAGTCCATGGTGGCCTGAGGTAGCGGGCATTGATCTTCATATTCTCATTGCTCTCGGAATTGTTTTATTTATCCTTTATTCTGGTTACAACCTTTCAAGTAGTGTCTGTAGTAATTGTGGAAAAAGGATTTTCCACCCGTGGGCACGTATTTCAGGTGCAATGCTGTTCCAGCATCCGACTTCTTGCCGGCATTGCGGGGCGCAGTTTGGAGGGGGTGATTAATGGCCTTTATGTCGAGAAAACACATAACAAGTCGGCCCAGTTTGACGCTGCTACGCTGCGCCACTGGCCTCAAACGTTAGGCGAATAATGGAATCAACCTCCCGAGTTACAACTGGCCTCCTAATCTGGCTCATGTCCGGTTTGGTGTTGGCTGCCTGCTTAGCTACATGGAATGCTCCAGGTGAAATCGTGTTTCGGGGCATGTCCCATGTATGGTCTGCGGTCTACTTTTTGCTGCCACTAGCATTTGGCGCAGGAGGTGTTCTCGCCTTAAGCCCAAAGCATCACGAAAAACCTGAAATAGCCGAGGCCTTCAGTATTCCGGCCCTAATCGTTGGCATCCTTGCGCTGATCGCCGCATATTTCATGAGCGTAGCGGTTATTTCCAGGGTGCAGGCGGTTTGGTGGTCTCACGTAAAATTCAACGAGGGCACAATCTCCTTAGGTATTTCAGCAGCAACAGCATATGCCGCAATAACTACGGTATTAATCGCCATATGCCTTTACGCGCGTCGGTACAGTTACCGGTGGGCTTTCGTGTCACACGTATTTTCTGCCGCTTTAGGTATCGCAATATCGAGTGCGTCGGTGTATTTAATGTTGGGCGTCAGCCCGTATGCCACATGGCGCGCCTAACAAGCAAATCAAGTCGCCCTACGGGCTGGGACGTCGGCTTCGCCGTCGCCCCTTATTACGGGCGTTAAGTTTCTTGATATAAGAAATATCAAACCTAAAACATAAATGTATTGTGATGGAGGGCTAGTATGCTCAAAGCATTACCCAATTCATTAGAGCAATCTCTCGCGGAACAGGGCGTTAATTCTTACAATATTGGAATATCCATCAGGTTCAGAGGAGTGCTGCAGTCGGCAGTTCTATTAGGAATAGCTATAGCAATAATGTTTTATTTTACGGGTGTTACGTCCTCGTTATTTCTAGCCATTACAATAGCTATATCTACTCTGTGTATTATATGGTCTCTTTACTCAATATCGGCTTCAATGAATATCCAGGCTGATACAGTCACAAGAGTCCTCGTTCATTACTTTGAATCGGCAAAAAATAATAATGACGAAACATAACAAATCGCTCAAGCACGGGACGCGCAAAAAGACGCGCGCCCCTTAGCTCAACCGTTATATGCAATAGGCAATGAACAAGAAACTAGCAACAACAATTATTCTCCTCCTTGCGCTGGTCGGGGCTACATACCTTGCCTTTATTCAATTGTTTACGGTTGCCTACCCTTTGGTACCCGAAGATATTCGGGACATGATCGTGCAGCGTCTAGATTCAGAGGTCATTTGGTATCAGGAGTCCAATGGTGTCGTGCGAGTTATTAAAGGTAATGAGCAAAAAATCATCGAATTTGGGCGTTCTGCTTCGGAAGAGATAATTCCAATGAATCGGAGCTTCTCGCCTGCACCAGGTTTTCTCGAAGAAACGGAAGCAAAGCTTAGAAAAAAAGGTATTGAATACGAACTGCACAATATGGATGGTTTAACTTGGATCGTGCTCGAAAAAAAGTACGAAGGCAGAGTTGGAGAAATATGGTTAGAAGGCATATAACAAGTCGGCCCAGTTTGACGCTGCTACGCAGCGCCACTGGCCTTAAACGTTAGGTTTCACAAAAGCCATGGAGAGGAATCGAGTCAACTTCGCGAAGTACCAGCTCTTTCGATATGTCGAAGAGTTGTTTGTGTGTCTTAGTGATCTTCTAAGCCCAGAAATCGAAGAAGCTATGAACATGGAATCACATGGTTTGAGCGAAGAAGAGCTGAAAATATTGCTGTTCGAAATGTTCTCTGAGCATATGCTGGTGGCTCTCCAGAAGGAGCGCGGTCTATTCACTCCATCACTTGCGGAAATAGAAGCAGCCCTTCGAGAAGAAAACGATCTTTTGCACAAATCTGAAAACACTTTCTACGGCTTAACCACCGGGGGAATGGAAACCTTCAAGGAGTTGAAAGCGGTTTATGGTGAAAAACCTAACAAATAGTTCTAGGCGTTCGTCGCTTTGCTCCTCACTGGGACGCCCGGCTTCGCCGTGCGCCCCAAAGCATGAGCGTTAGGCGAATAAGATGATCGAAATTCAATCAGCGATACAATCTAGTGTTTTTCTATCAATTGTATGTGCTATTGCTTTTAGTTTCGCATTCGAGTTTTTGGTTGGAATGTTGCAAAGGCTTTCATTGCCAGTACTTGAATACATGAGGCATGAATTTCTAGTTAATGACCCTGCAGCAGGTCTCGGGAAAGAGTTAATCTTCAATTCTATGGTTGCGGCAATTTCAATGGGGGTAACATGTTTTGCACTTATGCCCATTTACAATTGGTCGATTTCTCCAAAAAATCTTTTGTTCCCTATGATAACTGCATTCGTCTTTATCATAATTATGTTCTGGCCAGTTTTGTCTCAAGTGCCAACGGGGTTGCTGTCAACGCAAAAAGCCATTCTTCCACATATGATTGTAGCTGGTATAGTCATGCTATCTGTCTTCTATATTTGGTCATATTTCTATGTCCAACAAAATACGGGGCAATGAACGCCTAACAAGTCGGCCCAGTTTGACGCTGCTACGCAGCGCCACTGGCCTAAAGCGTTAGATGCGTAAAAAATGAAAAGAGCTTGCCCAAATTGTAGAGAAAAAAGTATTCCTGCGTTTCGGATATTTGGCTTCCAGACACAATGCAAAAAATGCGGTGCAAAAATAGGTGTAAATCAAATTTGGAGCTTTCTTATTTTTGTACCGATATTTCTTGTATATGTGTATATATTTTTATGGGTGCTCGGTAGGTTTGGAAATGTTGGTGCTGTGATTGTTTCCGTAATGGGGTTTTTTATAGAAATTATTCGCGAGGCATTGGTGCCACTTGAAATAAGATCATTGCCAATAAGAAAAAATTAAAATGGAATCGGCATCTAACAAATCGGTTCAGTTTGACGCTGCTACGCAGCGCCACTGGCCTTAAACGTTATGCGAAGGAGAACGAATGAGCTTCCTTGAAGAATCGTGGGAAGAGCGAGAAGAGAAAGCATATAAGGAAATATTTGGTGATACTGGGCCAGGTATTTTTCCTCTGTCAAATGAAATCTTTGATCGAATGAATGCGAAAGGAATCGATCCTCGCTGGCTTACACATGGTGTTTTTAAGAGTCCGCCAAATGGCAGCAGGGGTACGTGGGCATATGTAACTTCAGGAATGTCTAATCCATGGGAAACAGAAGAACCCGATGAATACTCTGGTCTGGGTGTAGAGTTTCTAATGGAAACAGAAAATGAAGAGGTTTGGGCAATTGAAGTTCTTCAAACACTAATGGCCTACAACTTATTGCTGGTAACCGGGGAAATGGGTGAATTTCCTCCTCTAGACTATGGGCATCGAGTGCCTTTGGCGTTATCTGAATCAATAAAAACAATGATGTTTGTTCGTCCTGTTAGTTTCCCTGAAAACTTCTCCATCAAATCAGGGCGTGTTGATTTATTGCAGGTGGTAGGCATCACTCCTTCTGAGTTAGAGGCAGCGAAGCAAACGTCATCCGAAGAAATTAAGGAAAAATTAGTTAGCAGCACTGGTGGGTTGGTTACGTGCAAGGAGCGAACGAGTGTCGTGTAAATCGCATAACAATCTGCTGCACAAGGACAAAATTACTCGCTGGTGCTCGCAATTTTGCCTGTGAGCGCGGCGTTAGGTGGTCATAATGAATCAGCCGCAGGAATTTCGCGTTGACAAGAAACGTTTATTTTTATTAGCGCTATTTTCCTTGTTGACGCTTTCGAGCGGTGCGTTGTTGTTTAATGAAAGTGCCATTCTCGGATCAATTGCAGTTGGAGTGTCAGGGCTTATTTTCTTGGTTCTTTTGTACCTCATAATTAGCAACTCAATGTCCCTTAGTGTCGACAAGAATGGAATTATTAGCCAAACAATTTGGGGGAAAAGAGAGCTATTGTGGGAAGATATTAATGACATCTACCTTACGCGAATTCGCCTAATGCAAGTTATGTTGATAACATTCAATGATAAATACTTGAAGAAAAATAATAGGTCCTGTCTTTGGGATAGCGTATCGGCAAAAGAAGCGGCATTTCCTAACATTTACGATTCATCGCTGGAGGAGATTGTGGACAGCATTAGCATGTGGAAATACCGCTCCATCTCAGATAAGACAAATAATGCACCTAACAAGTAAACCAAGTCGCCCGCAAGCGGGCTGGGACATCGGCTTCGCCTCGGCTCCTTATCATTGGCGTTAGTTTGATAAATATGAAACATGTAGCGCTAATATTGCTGGCGATAGTATCTATGAGTACTGGTGCAAATGACGCAGATAAATCACCTCCTGGAATGAGCCAGGAAGAGTGGGAAAACATCTAGAAATAAATAAAAAATATGAACAGGAAAGAAAGCTAAGGTTTGAAAAAGAATTAAAAGAGAATCCACCTCTACCACCTTGGTTAAAATACCCCAACTATTCCCGCTATGATATGTTTTGGCGCATGGGAACGGGTGAAACATATTTGATGGAATATATACATCCATATTTTAAATATGCTTCTAAAGTAGAAATTAGGAAATACAAACAAAAATATCTCGAACCAGAAGAATGGGTAGGTTGGTATGAGTAAGTATCAAACTAACAAGCAATTCATATTCACTCCTTGCAGTCGCTTGGACGCCGCAAAAAATGCGGCGCCACACAATTGAACGATTGGTTTCAAAATGGAATTGAGCGAGAAGTTCGAGAAAAGTAACTACAGCGCCATAGTCGGATGGTATTTGATTGCGAACGGCTTTGTGGCATGGGCGGCTGCTGCCTGGATGCTCATGTCTGGCCTGCAAGTTATAAATATCTATTCTTTTGTACTGTCATATGCTCTTTTCCAAGTAGTTTCTGTCGCAATCGGGTATGGGGTACTCAGAAAAAATGCCAAGGCTCTCGCCTGGGCCAAGTGGTTTATTTTAGCGTCAATCCTTGTGTTGGGCATTGGCACATGGGACTTTTCGCTTTCCCAAGGCCTGGTCTTAGATTTCAAGGTTTATCTGGCCTGGGTTAGTGGAAACGAGTCCACAGATATTGTGGCCGGTCTAAATGTTTTACCGGTCTTGTTCTTATGGCTACTCTGGAAGCACAGAAACCTAACAAGGGCATCAATGTCGCCCGCTTCGCGGGCTGGGGCCGCGCAAAGCTGACGCTTTGCACGGCCCCTTATGCTGAGCGATAGCGCATTAAGGGAAATCTTATGGTTTCATGGAGGAGAGTGGTATTCGGAGTCGAAGAGCCTACAGTCCAGCGAAAGCGATCCATATTTGCATTGCTCATCGTCGTAGCGATTATCTGGTGGGCGCGTTGGGCTGATTTTGTTCCGTCATTCGAAATGCGATCATTTAGTTTGTATGGCTCGATTCTGATTGGTGGTGTCGCAACAATTACCGTGTTTCGCCGAATCGGTCACAAATTTATCGGTCCTGACGAAAAGTCAAAAACTATTCAATGGCTTTTCGTCATTCTGCTTCCTGCACTTATGATATTTTTCAGCCTAGCTGTTATCGGTCATGGGGTGCCTGCTGCTTATACTGCTATAGCTGGACTCAAGTACTCCGAATCTGTAAAGCTTGAAAAGCAATGGAGTCATGGTCGATTTACTTGCAATTATCGCCTTACCGGTAAGTCGATCGAAACAGCATTACCTGGCTACATTTGCATTACAGAGGATATGTTTGAATTATTACCCGGCGGAGAGCTCATATTTGATCTTATTGGGAAGAAGTCGTGGGCTGGAAAGCTGTATCTTGAAGTTCGATTGGTGAGTCCCGCTAACAAACGGGTCAAAAATGACGCGCAAAAAAGCGCGCGTGTCTTACCCTAAGCGTTAGGGGCAAAAAAGATGACTCCCGAACAGTTCGTCAAATCACTTCAAGAGGTATGCAGAAGTGCTGCGGACGAAGACTGCGTGGAAGATTTTCAGTCTCCGCCTGGCCGCAAGCTACCTGAACAACTCGAAAAAATATCTGAATTGTTCAAAAGGCTGCCTGAAGCTGATCAACTAATAATGGTGCGTCAAGCCATGAATGAAGCCGCCGAAGCCACATTGTTTGGTGTGCTTTGCGTACTCGACGGGGTGCGTACGATTGAACGAGCCGGAGAAAAAACAGTATTCAGGTTCACTGCGAAAAGGGGGGCAAATGAACAAAAACTTTCACCAAACTCGCCGTATCTTCACAATCTAATTCGGTGAAAGTCCTAACAAGTACATCATGTCGCTGTGAACCTACCCTATATATTTCTCTAGCGCGACATTGAGGCATGCGTTGGGTACCAGACAGCTGAGGGGCTAAGCATGGTTTTAGTTGTGTACCTTATTCCGCTCTTGGCATACTGGTTTTTCAGTGGCTATTCGAAATCACTAGCAGTCTGCTCAGTGGCTCTATGCGCTCACTATGCTCGCTGGGACACTCTGCCATCGCAAGACTCTGCGCTTCTTAGCCGAACGTTATAGGATTATGGAATATACCAGTAGCGCCACATTGGCTATTATTGTAGATCGCACAAGAATATTTCTGCTAAAATTCGCCACATAATAGAAAACATCACAATAAGTAAGGGAGAATACTTAATGAAACATATCAAAGGCGCTATTGCAGCCACTATCCTAATGGTTCCGTATACGGCAACTGCACTGCCGATTGTTAACACTGGATTGTGCGCGGATGGGGTTGATACTTGCTACTCATCTATTCAAAACCTGGATGTTGGTGGTCTGTTATATGATGTGAATTGGTATTCTACCGATGTATCGTTTTCCGATGTATTGATTTCCGATCCCAGTGTCACAACTTTCGCTGATGACCCACTTTTAGCACTTGATGCGGCCGATGCCATAAATGCTGCGTTCAATGATGCCGGAAATTCGTATTGGACTGTTGACCCTGGTGGTATTGGCTTTGTTGGCTTATGGGTAGTTAGTGGCTATACAGATATTCTTGTTGACTTCTATGCGCCATTTTCAACAAGTGACACAGTCAATGGGCCCTTTACACGTTCAGTTGGAACGACAGGTCCGTTTGCAATATTTACACAGATCAACACTGTCCCCGCCCCTAGCTCTCTAGCGCTGCTTGGGCTCGGTGTTGCAGGAATCGGGTTATCTAGAAGAAAGAAGAAAAATTAAATTAAATACAATTAAGAAGAAGGTCCGGGCTCTGGGATTTCATACCAGATATTGTATCTCTTATTCTTTGGTACATCGTGTTTTCCCCTATAACGAGTAAAGGCAGTCGATGAAAATATGTGCAGCAGTTTAAGCGTTAGTCTGTAGGAATGGGATCGGAGATGCGTGACTACAACTGGGTTTGCCATTACTGCTCAGCTATAAATGACAAGGGCCTTGAAAATTGTTCAAAATGTGGTTTGACAGCAACAGCTTCTGCTGAAGAAATTGAATTACACTCCCAGCCGGGCGCCTATTAGAAAAGTCAGGCAAAAAAAGACTTTGAAAAGAAAATTGCAGCATTACTTGGCTTGCCGGTATTCATTTCATTAGTGCTTGTCTCAGACAGATTCGAATTTCTTATATTTATTATTCTTTTCATAGTATTAATCGCTAAAGATAAAACAAGATTTTTAGCGCACATAACAAATAAGCCATGGGCGATGAAAACCCTGTTAACGTGGATCAGTGTTAATGGTGTGTTTTTCTTAATCAGGAAAACGGTAATTTCAGATGGTAGTCTTATCCTATTTGTATCTCTGTTATTGTTCTTAATGACCAATTTCGCTTTTTCTTATTATTTTTTTAAAAGCAAAAAAGGCGAGAGTTTTTTTAATGAATACTATGAAAAAACTAGCAATGCGCTATAGATGTTCTCCGCTTTGGTCCTCACTGGAACGACCGGCTTAGCCAGTCTTCCCTAAGTACAGGCGTTAGGGCGGAAAATGAAGAACCTGTTGTGTTTTGCCTTGGTTGCAGCCCTTAGTGGATGTGTGGCCTCTCCAGTCAGGGAAAGTGCTGAGGCTGGTGTTTCGGTACCACTGGAGTACAGCGAGCTCGAATATACGCTTTTAGTCTCTGCGACAGAAAACGATATCCGTATCGATGAGCGAAGCCAGGTGGCAGAATGTGACGGAGGCCCAAGCCGTGCGGCGGCATTCTTACTGCCGAAAGCCGTCGATTCTACCGTTGAGATCAAGAGTTACATCCGTGGGGGGAAGCTGTTCTTTCCCGTTCTGATGTTCCTGAACAGGCAAAAGGCTTTAGCCCGTGTCGTTCAGCCGTACACCAACTTTCAAGGCGGTTCCTTTTTTCTTGAGCCGATGTGGCAGCATTCATTTACGCCTGTGAAGGCGGGCGAGCATTATCTCGTCGTATGTACAAACCCCAATTTCATCGGTAAATATGATTCCGACTCCGTCGAAAAAGTAAATATTGGTGTATTCGGGGTTGCCCCGGTTTTTACTGGCACCCGGCACGATCAGGAAGGAGCGTTATTGGTAGAATATGGAAATTTGAGCGTGATCGTGGAATGAGCTCTAACAAACGCGTTCAGCTCGCTACTCGTTCACTTATACGTTGATATGAGTCGTTATACATCAGGAAAGAACTGTATGGGACAGCATTCAGTAGTCGCTCAAATAGAAAATGCAGATAGAGCAATAGTTGCAGAAGATTTTGACAGTCTTCTCAATATTTACACCGATGATGCGCTGTTGGTTATTGAGCCAGGAAGGAATGCTGTCGGTAAAGATGCCATTAGAAAGGCATTTCAAGCGATAGCTGTATATTTTAAAAATGGACTACAAGTTAAACAAGATGGTATGGAAATACTAGAGTCAGGAGATACGGCTTTAGTGCTGGCAAACACTGTTATATCTGGTCCAGATTTTCCTGCCACTGAGCGTAAGGCCACATATGTATTCAATAAATCGCCTGCTGGCATCTGGCTGTGTTCTATCGACAATTCATACGGTCATGAAATTATCGGTAAAAATGCATAACAATCGGTCCCCGCTTGATTCACTCCCTTCGGTTGCGCTCCTGTTGGTCACGGCGATAGTTTCAGGATAATAGAAGCTCGCTTTCAAATGCCCGGGCCATTTCATTCGAACGGCGATCATGTGGGCCACACGCCACATTTTTACTGCTAAAGTACTGACTCGCCCATCCATAACAAGCTTGCAAGATGTCTGAAGCCAAACCGGAAATTGTCTCCAGGGGACGTGCTGCTGAAGTATTCACGACGTTTCTGAAGCTGGGGCTGACCTCGTTCGGTGGTCCGATTGCGCATCTGGGGTATTTCCGCAAGGAATTGGTCGAGCGTCAAAACTGGGTGACAGAGAGTCAATTCAGCCAGCTGCTCGCGATTTGTCAATTTCTGCCCGGCCCGGCGAGTAGTCAGCTGGGTTTCTCTCTTGGTCTCTTGCGTGCCGGCTGGTCTGGAGCCATGGCGGCTTTTCTGGCTTTCACACTGCCCTCGGCATTGTTGCTTGTTGGTTTTGCGTCCATGCTGCCGCTTTTGTCCGGCCGGATTGGCGACGCCGTAATTCATGGTTTGAAACTCGTTGCCTGCGCTGTCGTTGCCGACGCGGTTTTGGGCATGTTCAAAAAACTTTGTCCCGACAATCGTCGGCGTGGCATCGCTGTGTTGGCGGCTGGCGTCTTGTTGCTGTCGGGTTCCGCCGGGGCGCAACTTCTGGTTGTCTTGGCCGGCGCGGCAGCCGGGGTGCTGTTTTGTCGTGAAACGGCTGCCGGCAGTGATGGGCATATCCAGGTGGCGTATGGTCGACGCCTAAGCGCCATTCTGTTTGCCGTCTTCCTGTGCTTGCTGTTTACCCTGGCTCTGGCGCCGCTTCAATCCGGGCTGTTTGCGATTGCTGAAGCTTTCTACCGGGCAGGCGCACTGGTGTTTGGCGGCGGCCATGTCGTCTTGCCGCTGCTCGAGGAATCTGTGGTGACACCGGGCTGGGTCACAAAAGAAAGTTTCCTCGCCGGCTACGGCGCCGCGCAGGCTATTCCGGGCCCGATGTTCGCTTTCTCGGCCTACCTTGGCGCGATTATTCCTTCCGGCTACAGCGCCTGGGCGGGTTCCATGGTTGCGCTGGTGTTTATCTTTTTGCCCGGGTTTCTTTTGGTAGCCGCAGCATTGCCGGTGTGGCAGGCCATGTCGCAGAATCCGGCGGCAGCTAACGCTATTGCGGGTGTCAATGCGGCGGTGGTTGGCGTGCTGGCGGCGGCACTTTATGACCCGGTTTTTACGTCCGGGATTACCTCAGGCGCCGATCTGGCAATTGGCATTATCGCTTTCGGCATGTTGGCGATCTGGCGGTTGTCTCCGCTGTTTGTGGTGCTCTGGTGTGTGGCTGCCAGCCTGTTACTGGTTTTGGTTTTCTAGGCTGGTCAGGTCGGTGCGCAGGTTTGATGCATGGCTGAGTCAAATGTATGAGTGACTACCTGGCGATCGTGTTTGCGGCTTACCCGCTGATTCTTTCCGGCATTGCGCTCGTCTGGTTGTCCAGACTGCAAAAGCAAAGCTGGCTGGACTGGCTGTTGGGCGCACTGGCTTGTGTCAGCATGATTGCATTTGCTTTCCTGACAGGGCCCTGGGCCTTTACCAGTTATTACCTGCGCTATGTGCTGCTCGGGTTGTTCCTTCTGGTTGCCGGCTTGTCGTTCTGGCGCAACCGGCAAAATGGTGCGTATGTGCTTGTGCGCAACACAAAAGGCATCGTTGCGTCTCTGCTGGTTATTCCCGTTTTTCTGCTGCTGAATGTACTGGCTGTCATGTCATTTTTTCCTGCCGCTGAGGCGGTAAACGTGAATTTTCCGTTCCGGCCGGGCACTTATTACGTGCTCCAGGGAGGAGGCAACGCCGTGGCAAACCCGTTCCACTCATTGGCCGGTGAAAAGCTGGCAGTGGACATTGTCAGCTTGAACTCGTTTGGCAATCGGGCTGACGGCGTAGCCCCGCAGGCGCTCAGCGACTATGAAATCTTTGGTGAGAAACTTTACAGCCCGTGCCAGGCAAGGGTGATAAAAACTCGCGATGGCCTGCCGGACAACCAACCAGGAAATCCGGATATCGATCATCCGGAGGGCAACTACCTGACACTGTCCTGTGCAGGGGCGGATATCCTGTTGGCTCACCTGAAACAAAACAGTATTCGGGTAACGCCCGGGCAGTATGTGCAAACGGGTCAATGGCTGGCGGAAATCGGCAATTCGGGAAATTCGCTTGAGCCGCATCTGCATATCGGCGCAACAAAAAATGGTACGGAAATCGGGCTGCGTTTTGATGGGCGCTGGTTGACGGTTAACAGTGTGATCAGTCGTGAATGACACCGCGACAAGCCTGTCATGCAGGCCGACGTCAGCGCTGGAAAAACTCGCGGTTTCGCTGATCAATGCTGCTGTTGCGTTAGTTTTCCTGTTGCCGTTTCTTGCCGGGAGTTTTGATCGCCTTGAATTGAAGCTGATATTTGTCGGGCTGTTTTTTACAGAAAATCTGGTCGCTATCGTTTTTCATCAATATCGATTGCCAGGCATGTGGTTGCTGCAGACGCATTGGAAAAAGCGCTATCCGTTAAGCCAACAGCTGCTACATGCGTTGCTTTACACGGTGAGTTTTTCGACGCTGGTTTTCTGGGTCTGGCTGCCTGGCGATTTGCTGCTGTTGAATCTGCTGGTTTTGCAACTGCCTTGCATCTTGCTCACCGGCACAACATTGCATGGCTGGCTGGCGGGAAACATGGTTGATGAAAAGCGCCAGGCATAGGGCGCACAGCTTTTACGGTTGGCCTGAAAAACAAAAGGCCCGTCACTGACGGGCCTTGGCTTTTAGTTACGTTATTAGCTGATTCAGGCGACCAACACACCCTTGAGCTTGTTCATCGCGGCTTTTTCGATCTGGCGGATGCGTTCGGCGGAAACGCCGTATTTATCGGCCAGGTCGTGCAGCGTGGCTTTGTCATCAGTGAGCCAGCGTTCCTGGATGATGTCGAGGCTGCGTTCATCGAGCTTTTCCAGCGCGAGCTGCAGGTGCTCGTGGTTTTGCTCTTCCAGGTCGGTCTTTTCCAGATAGCTTTCCGGCTCCATGCTCATGTCGGCCAGATAAGCGGCTGGAGCGGTGACTGGGGCGTCATCGTCATCGCTGTCAGAGAGATCATAAGCGACGTCGTGATTACTGAGGCGCGCTTCCATTTCCACCACGGTTTCGGGTTTGACGCCGAGGTCTTTGGCGACGCTTTCAATTTCATCCTGCGAAAACCAGCCGAGACGTTTTTTAGAACTGCGCAGGTTGAAGAACAGTTTGCGCTGCGCCTTGGTGGTGGCGATTTTGACAATACGCCAGTTGCGCAGGATGAACTCGTGCATCTCGGCCTTGATCCAGTGCACGGCAAAGGAAACCAGGCGCACGCCCATATTCGGGTCAAAACGGCGCACCGCTTTCATCAGGCCGACGGTGCCTTCCTGAATCAGGTCTTGCTGTGGCAGGCCGTATCCGGCATAACCGCGCGCGATGCGGATCACGAAACGAATGTGTGACAACACCAGCGCCTGGGCGGCCGCCAGATCCTGTTTTTCATGAAATCTGACCGCCAGATCATGCTCTTCCTCGGCCGACAGCATCGGCAACTGGTAAGCGGCGGAGATGTAGGACTCGATACTGCCTGTCGGAAATGCCGGCGCAATAGCAAGTTCTTTGCTCATGTAAAACTCCCTCAAACTTCAATTTCTGGTATTAGACTAGCATTCTGCCTGGCAGACGGCTAGCGGTTTTTAGCACTCGCGAAGTAAGAGTGCTAAAAATATGAATGGTTCCGGAAAACCACAGTTTTTTGCCCGTTTTGACGGAAAACAGGGCCTGATTCGGCCAAATTGCCTGGATATTGAGCAGGAATTTTATTCCGGTTCGATCGCGCTCAGGTGGCGGCCAACGGCGATGCGGGCGCCGAGAATACCGAGCAGGGCGGTGCCGAGCACCAGGATCAACGAAGTCTGCAGCCCGAGCAGCGACAGGCCGAAATCGCTTTGATACAGGCCGGTGAGGGTTTCCACCGGCCCCGACAGCAACCACAGCGACAGGCTGACCAGCAGCCAGGCGATCAGGCCGCCGGCTAGGCCGTACCAGAAGCCGCTGTACAGGAACGGCCGCTGGATGAAGGCGTCGGTGGCGCCGATGAGCTTGGTGATCTCGATTTCGGCATGCCGGTTCTGGATTTCCAGGCGAATGGTATTGCCGATGATCAGCAGCACCGCCAGGCTGAGCAGGCTGGCCAACACCACCACGGCGCGCGCGGCGATTTCGGTAATGGCATGAAAACGCCGCACCCACTCGAGGTCGAGTTGGGCGAAGTCGGCCTGTTCCAGGCGATCGAGCTGTTTGACCAGCAATTCGGCATTGGCCGGGTCGCTGTGCTGCAACGTCGGCGTGACCACCAGCACTGCCGGCAGCGGGTTGCTGTCGAGCACTTCCAGCGCCTTGCCAAAGCCGCTTTGCTGGCGGAATTCCTGCATCGCCTGCTGTTTGCTGATCAGCTGGACGGCACTGATTTCGGGTTTTTTACGCAGCTGCTGTTGCAGTTCCTGCGCGGCGGCATCGCTGACGTCGGTCTTGAGAAAAATCGAAATGGTGGCTGCGCCATCCCAGGAACCGCTCAGTTGCTGCACATTATTCAGCAACACCCACATACCGGCCGGCAGTGCAGCGGCAATGCCGATGACGGTGGCGGTCATGAGGGTGGCGACCGGTGAGCGCGTCAGCCGGCCGAGGCTGGCCAGGGCTACTTGGGCATGGCGTAGCAGCCAGGCAACCGGCGCGGCCGGTTTTTTGCGGCTAGTTTTTTGCGGCTTTGGTGCGCGCTTGGCCATCAGTCTGCCGCCGTGTCCTGGATCAAACGGCCGTTGCTGAGCGTCAGCACGCGGCGTTGCATTTGCCGCACCAGCTCGATGTCATGCGTGGCGATCAGCAGCGTCACGCCGACCTGGTTGAACTGCACAAACAGGTCCATGATTTCACGCGACAGTTCCGGGTCGAGATTGCCGGTCGGTTCGTCGGCGACCACCACCGGGGGTTTGCTGACCACGGCGCGGGCGATGCCGACGCGCTGTTGTTCGCCGCCGGACAGGGTGATCGGATAGTCTTTCTCGTGTTTCAGCAGGCCGACTTTGTCGAGTGCGGCGCGCACGCGTCGGCCGGTTTCCTGCCTGCCGATGCCGGCCACCACCAGCGGCATGGCAACGTTGTCGAACACGGTGCGATCGTGCAGCAGGCGATGATCCTGGAAGATCATGCCGATCTTGCGGCGGTGAAACGGGACCTGGCGGCGTTTGACCTTGCCCAGGTTACGACCGTCGACCATGACCTGGCCGCGCGTGCTGTGTTCGAGCAGGCCGATGAGTTTCAGCAGTGTACTTTTACCGGCGCCGGAATGGCCGGTGAGAAAGGCCATATCGCCCGGTGGCATGTGAAAGCTGACGCTACTCAGGCCTTCGTGACCGCCCGGGTAACGCTTGCTGACATTATCAAAACGAATCAATGGAAGACCTGCTTGTCGTAATTCTGGTGGCGCGTCTGTATTGATCAATCATCATAAAGCATGTGACCGCCGCAAAGCGTGACCCGTACGACAGTGTTGGTTCAATACCTACAGTACGGATAAGCCGGCGACTATTTTTCAAATAATGCCGTAACGAATTCTTCGGCGTCAAATGGGCGCAGGTCCTCGATGCTTTCGCCGATGCCGATGAAGCGAATCGGTATGTGCAGTTTTTCGGTAATCGCAAACACGATACCGCCCTTGGCGGTGCCATCGAGTTTGGTCAATGTGATGCCGGTCAGCGGTATCGACTGGTTAAACTGTTGTGCCTGGTTGAGTGCGTTCTGGCCGGTGCCGGCGTCCACCACCAACATGACTTCGTGCGGCGCGTCGGGGTCGATTTTTTTCATGACGCGCGCGATCTTGGCGAGTTCTTCCATGAGATTGGTTTTGGTGTGCAGCCGTCCAGCGGTGTCGGCGATGAGCACATCGATGTTGCGCGATGTGGCCGCCTGCAGGGCGTCAAAAATCACCGAGGCCGAATCGGCGCCGCTGTGTTGGGCGATTACCGGGATCCGGTTGCGTTCGCCCCAGGTAATGAGCTGTTCGACCGCGGCCGCGCGGAAGGTGTCGCCGGCGGCCAGCATGACGCTGTTGCCTTCGTTTTGCAGGCGCTTGGCCAGCTTGCCGATAGTGGTAGTTTTGCCGGCGCCGTTGATGCCGACCATGAGGATCACCTGCGGATGACCGGCCTTGGGTAGTTTCACGCTGGTGTCGACGCTGTTGAGTAAATCACTGAGCAACCGGCGCAGGCTGTCGGCCAACTGTTGCGGGTCTTTCAACGCCTGGCGTTTGACGCTGTCGGTCAGCTCGCCAATGATGCGGCTGGTTGCCTCAACTCCGACGTCCGAGGTCAGTAGCAGTGTCTCGAGTTCCTCGAGCAATTCGTCGTCGATCTGTTTTTTACCGAGCAGCAGGCTGCTCAGGCCGTCCAGCAAATGGCTGCGCGAGCGCGACAGCCGCGATTTCAAACGGCCAAACAGGGACTGGGACTGTTTGCTGTCGTCTGCCTGAGGTTGCTCAGGGGCTTCTGCGGGCGAGGTGTCTGTCGCGCTGCTGGATTTGTTGCGTTTTCCGAAACCAAACATGATGAAATTCAACGGGGGTAGGGAACCAGAATGTCGATTGCCGGTCATTCTACCTGTAACTGTTGCAAACTTGTACGAACTTTTGGACTTGTCCGGCCGGCTTTGCAACAATCCGGCGTCAATCCGTCAAAGAGAACAATATGAAAATAGGTATGCATTCCAGGCTGTTGCTGGTTGTGATGTTGGCCGTGAGCGCGTTACTGCTGTCCGGCCAGTTGCTGGCGCAGTCGGTAGCGGTGGCTGACAAGGTCAGCGAGTTTCAGCTCGATAACGGCATGAAGATTCTGGTCAAGCCGGATCAACGTGCACCGATTGCCGTAGCGCAGGTCTGGTACAAGGTCGGTTCCAGCTACGAGCACAACGGCATTACCGGTGTCTCGCATGTGCTGGAGCACATGATGTTCAAGGGCACCAGCAATCTGGGCCCGAATGAGTTTTCCGAAATCATCTCCGCCAACGGTGGTCGTGAAAACGCCTTTACCGGGCGTGACTACACGGCGTATTTCCAGACATTGGCAAGCGATCGTCTCGAAGTGTCTTTCAAGCTTGAAGCCGATCGCATGCAAAACCTGCTGCTCGATGAAAACGAGTTTAAAAAGGAAGTTGAGGTCGTCAAGGAAGAGCGCCGCTTGCGCACCGAAGACAAACCGACTTCGCTGACCTTTGAGCGCTTCCGCGCCGCAGCGTTTCCCAGTTCGCCATACCGCAACCCGGTGATCGGCTGGATGTCCGACCTCGATGACATGAGCATCGAGGATTTACGCGACTGGTACCAGCAATGGTATTCGCCGGCCAATGCCACGCTGGTGGTGGTGGGTGATGTTGATCCGAAACAGATATACGAACTGGCGAAAAAATATTACGGCAAGGTGCCGCGCCGGTCGTTCAGTCAGGTCAAGTCGCAACAGGAAGCCGATGTGAAAAGTCAGTTGCGCCTGACCGTCAGGCTGCCGGCCAAACAACCGTACCTGATCATGGGTTACAAGACGCCGGTGATCGGTCATGCGGCAGAAGATTGGGAGCCGTATGCCCTCGAAGTGCTGGCGGCGATTCTCGACGGTGGCGACAGCGCGCGACTGAGTCGCGAACTGGTGCGTGGCCAGGAAATCGCCGTGGTCGCCGATGCCGATTACAGCGCCTACAGCCGTTTGCCCGACATGCTGCTGCTCGACGGCACACCGGCCGACAAATACAGCATGACCGATCTGGAAAACGCCTTTAAGCAGCAGATCGAACGTCTGCGCAACGAAGCCGTCAGCGAGCAGGAGCTGCAACGTGTGGTCACCCAGGTGGTGGCTTCCAAGGTGTACGAACAGGATTCGGTCTTTTACCAGGCCATGCAACTCGGCATGCTGGAAACCATCGGACTGGACTGGCAACTGCTCGATCAGCACGTCGGAAAGCTGCGTGCGGTCACAGCAGAACAGGTGCAACAGGTGGCGCAAAAATACCTGACCGATGACAACCTGTATGTCGCCGTGCTCGAACCACTGCCGATGCAACAGGCGCAGCGACGCCAGCCGGGTGTCAGTGCGGGAGGCCGTCATGGTGGTTAATCTGATGCGCGGTTTGATCTTCCTGCTGGTCTGCTTCAGCCTGCCGGCGCTGGCGACACCGCAAATCCAGAGCTGGCACACCAGCAATGGCGCGAAAGTCCTGTTTGTCGAAGCGCCGGACCTGCCGATGATTGATGTGCGAGTGGTGTTTGACGCCGGCAGTGCGCGCGACGGTGACATTCCCGGCATCGCCATGCTGACCAACGCCTTGCTGGCGGAAGGCGCTGGTGACTGGGATGCTGACCAGATTGCCGAGCGGCTGGAATCGGTCGGCGCCGAGCTGGGCAGCGATTCATTGCGCGACATGGCGGTGGTGTCGTTGCGCAGCCTCACCGAAGCGAATGCGCTCAACACAGCGCTGGACACCTTCGCCGCCATCCTGGCAAGGCCGACTTTTAGCGATACCGCGTTGCAGCGCAATCTGCAGGCGCTGAAAATCCTGTTGCGCCAGGAACAACAATCGCCTTCCGACGTGGCGTCGAAAGCCTTTTTCCGCGAGATGTACGGCGAACATCCGTATGCGCATCCGTCCAATGGTACGCCGGAGTCGCTGGCGGACATGACGGTTCAGGCCGTGCAGCAATTTCATCAACGCTATTATGTTGGTGCCAATGCCGTGATTGCGATCGTCGGCGCCGTTGACATGGCGCAGGCGAAGGATATTGCCGAACGTGTCATCAGCGCTTTGCCGCAAGGCCAGCACTCACCGGCGCTGCCGAAAGTGACAGCACCGCAGGCCGGCAAGGATGTGGTGATTGAATTTCCTTCCCAGCAGGCGCATATCCTGCTCGGTCAGCCGGTGCTCAGCCGCCAGGACCCGGATTATTTTGCCCTGTATGTTGGCAATCACGTGCTCGGTGGCAGCGGCCTGATTTCACAGCTGTCGGTGGAAGTACGGGAAAAGCGCGGCCTGGCCTACAGCGTCTACAGTTATTTTTCACCGATGCGCAATGCCGGGCCGTTCATGATGGGCGCGCAAACCAAGAATGCCCAGGCGGAGCAGACATTATCGGTGCTGAAAGACACGCTGCAGAAATACATGCGCAACGGCCCGAGTGATGCCGAGCTGCAACGTTCCAAACAAAACATCACCGGCGGCTTCCCGTTGCGTGTCGCCAGCAACAAGGACATCGTCCAGTACCTCGCCATGATCGGCTTTTATGATTTGCCGCTGGATTATCTCGATGCCTTTGTAAAACGGGTCGAGGCGGTGACGGTCGAGCAGATTCGTGACGCTTTCGAGCGGCGCTTGCAGCCGGACAAACTGGTCACCGTGGTGGTGGGACAACCCGGCAAATAATGCTGTTGCACGGTCACGATGGCTAAACGCCCCGGCAGCAGCAACCGGCTGCGCATCATCGGCGGTTCCATGCGTGGCCGTATCCTGTCTTTTCCGTCCGCCAAAGGTCTGCGGCCGACGGCTGACCGCATCCGTGAAACCCTGTTTAACTGGCTGCAGCATGACATTGCAGGCAGCCGTTGCCTGGATCTGTTTGCCGGCAGCGGCGCGCTGGGTTTTGAAGCGGCTTCACGCGGCGCCGGACAGGTGGTGATGCTGGATAACAATCCGGCGGTGATTCAGCAGCTGCAACAGAATGTGCACTTGTTGGGTCTGCAGCAGCAGGTCGAGGTGGTCAGCGCTGCGGCCATGAACTGGCTGGCCGCCAGCCAGGCCGAACCCTTTGATGTGGTATTTCTCGATCCGCCGTTTGCCGATGCGGTGTTGCAGCAAGCGGTCGATGCCCTGCATGCCTCTCGCTTGCTGGCGCCACAGGCGTTGCTGTATATCGAACGCGACCGCAACCAGGACCTGCCGCAACTGCCATCCGGCTGGCATATCCTGCGTGATAAACAGGCCGGCCAGGTCAGCTACAGCCTGATTGCGTGTGGCGAATAAGACGGCGACGCAGTAACATCACAAAACCTATGAAATTTGTCATGTATCAATGCCCGGTTGTCGCCGTGGCCTTACTATTCGAACGGTCAGAAAATGGTTAAAGCGGTTTACCCGGGTACATTCGATCCGATCACCCACGGTCACAGCGATCTGGTGCGCCGCGCGGCAGGCCTGTTTGATGAAGTGATTGTTGCGGTTGCGGTCAATGCTGGCAAACAGCCGGTCTGCAGCATTGAGGAAAGATTGCATCTGGCCACCGAAGTGCTCAGTGATTTACCCAATGTTGCCGTGGTTACTTTTGACAATCTGCTTGTAGAATTTGCCAAACAGCAACAGGCGCGCGTGGTGTTGCGTGGCTTGCGGGCGGTTTCGGATTTCGAGTACGAATTCCAGCTGGCCGGCATGAATCGCAAGCTGGCGCCTGAAATTGAAACCATCTTTCTGACACCGGCAGAAAAATATGCTTATATTTCTTCTAGTCTGGTGCGTGAAGTGGCCATGCTGGGCGGTGATGTCAGCGACTTTGTACATCCCATCGTCGAGCAGGCGCTGCAGAGTAAAGTTGGATCAACAAAATCAGGCTGACTGGTCCGGGCAACCGGCAGAAGCTTAACAGGAGAATAAAATGGCTTTAATGATTACTGATGAATGCATTAACTGTGATGTATGTGAGCCGGAGTGTCCGAACGAGGCGATTTCACAGGGTGACGAGATTTATGAGATCGACCCGAATCTCTGCACCGAATGCGTTGGTCACTATGAAACTTCACAATGTGTTGAAGTCTGTCCGGTCGATTGCATCATCGTTGACCCGGAGCATACTGAAACCGAAGAAGAGCTGCAGGAAAAATACAAGCACCTGACCGGTGCTGCCTGATCGGGCCTGAATCGATTCAGCTACCGTTGTTGAGTATCCGTCGTGTTCTCAAGGCCCCGCATAGGGGCCTTTTTATTGCACTGCTGTTGCTGGCGCAGCCATCGCTGCACGCCGGCGAGGCAGGCATCGCCAGCGCCCATCCACTCGCTACCGAAGCCGGTTTTGAAATTTTGCAGCAAGGCGGCAATGCGTTTGATGCCGCGGTGGCCGTCAGTGCGGCGTTGGCGGTAGTCGAACCCTACAGCTCCGGTATCGGCGGTGGCGGTTTCTGGTTGTTGCAGCGCCAGTCCGATGGGCTGCAGGTCATGGTCGACAGTCGTGAGCGTGCGCCCGGCAACGCGCAGCGCGACATGTATCTCGATGCCGATGGCAATGTGGTCAAGGGTTTGTCGGTGGACGGTCCGCTGGCGGCCGGCATTCCGGGCGAACCGGCCGCGCTGGCGCACATCGCGGAAAAATATGGCCAATTGCCACTGGCGACCAGTCTGGCGCCGGCGATCCGCCTGGCGAACGAGGGCTTTGCCGTCGATGACTATTACCGGCGCATGGCGGGCTGGCGCCTGGATGCGTTACGCGCATCACCCACGGCAGCCAATGTTTTTCTGCACAATAACGAAGTGCCGGAAAACGGTTTCCTGATTAAACAGCCGGATCTGGCCAATACCCTGCAGGCGCTGGCCGACCAGGGTCGTGCCGGTTTTTATGCCGGTGAAGTGGCGCAAAAACTGGTCACCGCGGTGCAGCGGTCTGGCGGTATCTGGACGCAACAGGATTTATCTTCCTACCGGGTGATTGAACGTGAGCCGGTGCGCATCCGCTATCACGATATGCAGATCACCACGGCGGCCTTGCCGTCATCGGGCGGTGTGGTGCTGGCGCAGATGTTCAACATGCTGGAGCGGTTTGACCTTGGCGGCATGAGCGAAGCGCAGCGTGTGCATCTGCTCATCGAAGTCATGCGCCGCGCCTATCGGGATCGCGCGCGTTTTCTCGGCGACAGTGATTATGTGAGCGTGGATGTGGTCGGGCTGACCAGCAAGGATTATGCGCGCCAGCTGGCAGCGGATATCGATCCCAAGCATGCCTCGACCAGCCAGGCCGCAGCGGCCGTCGAGGAAGGCCATGACACCACGCACTTTTCAATCATCGACAGCCAGGGCAACCGCGTTGCCGCGACCCTGAGCATCAACTATCCGTTTGGCTCAGGTTTTGTCGCCGATGGTACCGGCGTGCTGCTCAATGATGAAATGGACGACTTCTCTGCCAGGCCCGGCAGTCCCAATGTGTACGGCCTGGTCGGCAACGAAGCCAATGCAATCGCGCCGGGCAAACGCATGCTGTCGAGCATGTCGCCGACCTTTGTCGACGGGCCGCAGGGCGTTGCCGTGCTGGGTACGCCGGGCGGTTCGCGCATCATCAGCATGGTGTTGCTGGCGGTCCTGCAGATGGACCACAGCCTGCAGCCGCAGGACTGGGTCAGCCGGCCGCGGCTGCATCATCAGTACCTGCCCGATGTGGTGCAGTTCGAACCCAAGGCCCTGTCAGAGCAATTGCAACAGCAGCTG
Source organism: Chromatiales bacterium (assembly GCA_050049775.1). Classification (GTDB taxonomy): domain Bacteria; phylum Pseudomonadota; class Gammaproteobacteria; order Chromatiales; family Chromatiaceae; genus JABDQZ01. The sequence continues at coordinate 73,283 of JASFVP010000004.1, read as the reverse complement.
CGCGAGATGGGGCACAAACTGCAGCCGCTGGATCACGACTACGGCAATATGCAGGCGCTGTTTTACGACCGGCAGTCGGGCAAAATTCACGCCGCCAGCGATCCGCGTGGCATCGGCCAGGCACTGGTGAAACCGCTCTCCGCTACCGCTCAGCCCTGACCTGAATTCGCCGGTTTTGCACCGCTTTGCAGCGCCGCCGCTTGCTTGTGGTGCGTCAGCGGTTCGTGGCAAACTGCAGCTATGTCAATCCGTTATCTTCATATCCTGCTGCTGTTGTTGCCGGGGCTGGCCGCTGCTGCACAGTCGTGGCCCTATCCCGAAGGCAAGCTCAATGGCGAGCAGATCACGCAGCAGGTGTATGCGGTATCACACGGCAAGCTCATCGACAATGCGATGAGCAAGCAAAACGATAAGGACATCGCCATGGTGGTGACGCGCGTGCCACGTGAGAAACGCAAGCCGGGACGCCGTCCGCTGGTCAACACCTTTGAGACCTATGGCAACAGCACGCCGCAGAATTCCGATATCGAATCAATGCAGATGGCGATCATCCGTTCCGGCAAGGCCAAGGGTACTGGCGTGCTGTATATCAGTTATGCCGATCCGGACAAGGGCGGGGTGCTGAGCATCTGGCTGCCGGCCTTGCGCAAGGTGCGGCGCATGAACGAACCGGCGCATGAAGACACCTGGAGCGGCACCAACCTGACCTATGGCGAGCTGGTGCTGCGTCGCCCGGAACACGAAGAACACGAACTGCTGGAGCAGCGCACGTTTGAGGACTGCCTGCTGGCGATGGACTTGCAGAAGTGGGAGCTGAATCGTTACACCAAACTGTTGCCCGGGCCGCAATGTGGTCACAAGGGACGGCCGGTGTATGTGGTGAAGAGCACCACCAAATTCAAGAACTGGTGGTATGACTATCGCATCAGTGAAATCGACACCGAAAGCTTTTTCCTCTACCGCACCTTGTATTACAAGGACGGCAAGCTGGTCAAAACCGTGGTGGTCGACTGGCAGTCACTGGAACAACCGGATGTGCGCATCGGTTACCCGCGTTACATCTATGCGGTCAACGAAGATGATGGTGTGGACAGCATGGTGTTTGTGCCGCGCAGCACCGTACTGCTAAACCAGGATGTGGAAGACTCGTTCTGGTCGGAAGCCACGCTGAGGAAATATGGTCATCGCTAAACCGTTTGCAGTCGCTGCGGCCGGGCATGGCGGCGAGTAATTATCCGGAGCGTTACGCGCGTTTTGTGCTCAGACATCGCTGGGCCATCATTGTGTTGCTGTTTGCCTTTACCGTGCTGGCCACTTTTTATGTCGGCAAGGTCAATCTGCGCAATGACCCGGATTCATTGCTGCCACTTTCCAATCGTTACATTGCTACCAATCTCTATACCGAAGCCACCTACGGCATGGGCAACATCATGGTGTGGGGGCTCAAGGTCAAGCAGGGTGATATCTACCAGCCCTGGTTTGTGCAGTTGCTGTATGACTTTTACCAGGACGTCAGTCGGCTGCCGTATGCCAACAGTGAGAACTTTATTGGTCTTGCATCAGGCAAGATGCGTAACCTGAGCCTGACCGAAGACGGCAATCTGGATTTCAAACGGCTGATTCCGGCCAATGGCCTGGCTGAAGATCAACAGGAACGGTTGCAGCAGGTGGCCTATCTGCGCACCGGCATCGAGAAGCATCCGGTCATGGAGCCGCTGCTGGTGTATTTCGAAGATCCCGACGGCAACAAGTGTGAGTTGCTGGATGACAGCGGTCGGATTTCCAACGCCTCGGTCGCACGCGTGCATCAGCAATGTCTTGCCCGGGCCAGTTTCATCATTGGTGATTTTGACAACGAGCTCAAGGACCATCACATCGAGTGGATTCGTTCCGCCAAGCAGTTGCTGGCAGATTATGAGCAACGTTACGGCGATCGTGTGGAATTCCTGATTTCCGGTGAGCCTTATTTTCTCGCCTCCATGGTCGAGGAGATCTGGAACAAGGCGTGGTTGTTTGGCATTTCGCTGCTGATTGTCCTGCTGGTGCTCTGGTATGAATTCCGTCACTGGAGTTGTGCGGTACTGCCACTGCTCGGCGTGGGTATGACCATTGTCCTGACGCTGGGGCTGATGGGGTATACGCAGTTCAAGCTGACCACGATGATGGTGTTGACGCCGATGTTGTTGCTGGCGATCGGCATCGGTCATGCAATGCAAATCACACGGCGTTACATGCAGGAGTTGCACAAAAGTCGTGATCCCGAAGCGGCGGCGTTACAGTCGATTCGTCACACCATCGTGCCGGCGGCCCTGTCGATTGGCACCGATCTGCACGGCTTCTTTGCGATCTCCTTTGTCGATATCTCGTTTTACAAGGCCTACGCCTACTTCGGCATCTTCGGCATGGCGACCCTGATTCTGACGACGACCACCCTGATCCCGCTGCTCATGGTGGTGATGCCGCCGCGGCTGAAACAAGACGAAAGGGAACGTGTCTGGGAGCAGACCATGGGGCGTTCGATTGCCAATCTGTTGACCGGTCGATGGAAGTGGCTGCCGGTGGCACTGGTGTTGCTGGTACTGTGGGCCTCGGCACACTACGCCGAACTCGGTCGTGGTGTCAGCGCCTTGTTGGCCGGTGAAGCTGGGCGCAGCGATCCGGAGGTTGCGCGCATCCAGGATGAGTTCGACATCATGCCGGGTGCGGAGAAAGGCATTAACTACCCGCGCGCTGCCTACAAGGACTCCTACCTGCTCGGCGATCTGTTCGGTGATGGGAAAATCCGGCCGATCCATGACCTGGAAAAATTGTCACACATGATGCCGGGTGCGATCACCGCCAACATGGTGATTCGCTCGCGCAATGGTGTATTGCCGCTGTGTGGTGAAGACTCACGCAATGCCGATGGCGAGCGTATCATTGGTCCGGATCGTTGTTACGATGAAATCGATGATCCGCCGCGAGGTATTTTCAATGATGCCACCGTGCTGGGCGCCTTGTCCGATTTCGAGGACTGGTTGCGTCAACATCCCAATATCGGTTTCTCGAGCTCTTACATCCAGTTTGTCAAAACCATCAACATGATGTTGAACGCACCGGATGGCGAAGCGCCAATGCAGCATATGAATCTGTATGCAGCACCGACGCAGCAACACATCCAGGATAACTGGTATGCCTATCGTGATGAATATGATCCGGACTACCGCCCCGATCCGGCAAGTATGATCCAGCTCTACAATGGCATCCTGTTGGCCAACAGTGGCGCCGGTGAACTCGATAGCTTCGTCAATACGCGCACCTGGGATGAAGGTGTCATTGTCGCTTTCGTGAACACCATGGACCCGGTGAAAAGCCATCAGACCATTGTTGATATCCAGAATTACCTGCAAGAGCACAAGAATGATCCCGGCATGGATAAAGTGCGTGTCGGCATCGAAGCCGGCGAGACTCTGGTTACCGGTAAAGGCGCTGAACGCAAGACCATAGTCACCGAAGAAAGCATCAAGGGTGGCAAGGCGGCGATTGGCGGTTTCCTGGGTGTCACCGAAGCGACGCGCGATGTGGCGTTTGCAGAATGGCTGCATGCACCGGCCATGACGTCGATGACGGTGTTTGCCATGACGGCGATCATGTTCCGCTCCTGGCTGATCGCGGGCATCCTGATCAGCCTGTGTTTCATCACGCTGATGTCACAATACGGCCTGGCCGGTTACATGACCTCGATCCAGGAATGGTCGGCCAACCTCGCGTTCCACGTGCAGGTGGCACTCAGCATCGCCATGGGGCTGGGTATCGACTACAGCGTCTACATGGTGTCGCGCCTGCGCGAGGAAATGCAGCAGAACAAACTGCACTGGCGCACGGCTTTGCAGAAGACGCTGAGTACTACCGGTTCTGCCGTGTTGATCTCGGTCGTGGTCTTGCTTGGCAGCATGATCCCGCTTATGAACACCGAACTGGCCAATACCTGGTCGGTGAGTCTGTACATCTCCGAAGCACTGATACTCGATGTACTCACGGCATTGATGTTCTTGCCGTTGCTGATTTACTGGTTCAAACCGAAGTATGTGTTTGAGCCGGGGAAGGATGACTAATGAATAACACTGTTATGTGTATGAAAGGATGAAGCACATACTCTTTGTATGCAGTGAATGCAGGCTTCGCAGTCCCACAGCAGAGGCCGTGTTCTCTGAGTACGATGGCGTTAAGGCCATAGCGGCTGGTACCAATAGTGATGCGGAAACACCTTTGAGTGGTGATTTGGTAGAGTGGGCTCACGTAATCCTGGTTATGGAAAAGGCGCATCGAAACAAGGTCACGAAGAAGTTCGGTCCTCTGTTAAAAGGAAAAAAGCTTGCGGTCCTTGATATTCCGGACATCTACGAGCGTATGCAGCCTGAGCTAATTCAACTCTTAAAGGCAAAGGTGCCGAGGCATGTCCGACTTTAGCGCAACACAGAATAAGGCATTCAATGAGCCCGCCATGCTCGCTGGGTCCTCCGTAAGCCGCGCTTGCTCCGGCCCCTTATTGCAACGTTATTCATAAATACATGTATTTAGCTGACTTATTGAACAGCTACGGATTTTTTCCCAGAGCTGCAACCTTGTGGAAAGACCATAATTATGCAGAATTGTTGAATGACATTTTAAGTCGCGCTACTTCTTCCGTCGTGAGCATAAACAGAATTGACGAGCTACAGAGACACTGTTTTAGGGAGTTTGAACTATTCGAGGAGCAGATAGATAACAAAGAAGACTTAATTGTATTTAACTCAATATCAATGGTTTCGCTTCAAAACGAGATATCTCCTTTATTATCCTCTCTTCGAATAATGCAGGATCTTACCAACGACTTAGTTAGAAAATTATCAGGCACTAACATCCCTAGAAGTATCTCGGACACAATAAAAAAGATGGATCGGTATGATCTTCCTCAAGAGCTGAAAGATTTGTATACAAAGTATTGGGGTGAAGGCGGTGGCAGTAAGCTGCGAGAATATCGCATTGCAGACCAGCATTATTCAAATATCGTTGATCATGTATTTTTGCAGTTATCACCAATAAGAAATGTATTGCTCATGTTTCCCGATAACCCGGGGGCTAAATCAAAAAGCAAATACACATACAACAACAAGATATGCGGAATAAGTGTTCTTAGGATTGGCTTTGATGAAATACAGGAATTTATAGAAAGGATTCTCGAATATTACGAAATTCAACCATCTCAGCATTCTGAATCTATCAGTCTTGATCAGTGGGGCGATCTTCGTCCATACCGGCGTAGGGCATTGGGATTGATGTATCAAACGAAAGTAACTCAAACCGAAAATAATAAAAGAAATTTAAATATATCTGCAATCTGTTTTAGTCAGCTAGAAGACGGTGGGATTGAGTCGCAGAATATGCTTCTCAGTGAAGAAATGCTTAGAGAAATAAATCGATAATAGCTCGCTCGGCAATGGGCGCGCCTAATCGACATGGTTCCTAGTTCAATTGTTAGAGGTCAAACCTAACAAGCGTTTATGAAGCTAAGGAATAGAAAGATATTGTGGAGGTTGCTTGGTTTCGTTCTAGGAATTGGGTTTATTTGGCATGGCTATACTGTTTTTAAAACCGGCGTTTTGCTTAATGCAGAGATTAGAGGGAATGTCGTCATAATATCTGTTGAATATGCAACTCCATTTTCAATATTCTTTGTGATTGTTGGTTTGTGGATTTTGGCGTCTGCTGTGAGGTCTATTAAGAATGATCTCTAACAAACGACTGTGGCGACAACCTTCCCCGTGAGCGTTCATGTTTGCTTCAGACTGAGATGACTTGGTAACTTTCGGGAAGTTTGGCTTCATCTACTTCTGTCGCCCCCTTTCATCCGAATGACACCACATCAACCTTTCTGACACACAGAACAGAAAGTCTTTGATCGCTGGCCGATGCGCTGCAATACGACCTGGCTTTCCCAGCGCGACCAGCAGAAACTACTGAATAACACGCAGCCTTACTGAACACTTGGAGTCAACAGAAAACCCTAAAAAATGCATGTTAGGACACCCGGAACTATTCCTGAGTAAATTAGTCAGAATATTCGAATACGCTGTTAAACGGAGGCTAATTATGAATGGTTTAATTGCAGATTTTCCGCATGATGGTGTTGTTACTGTAAACCGCGTCATTTTAAAAGAAGGTTATACGGTTGACGACCTTCAGGAACGTGTTGCCATGTTGTGTGAGAATGTGAAGACATATCACTCTGAAACCGGCTTTGTTGGCGGATTTGTTGCGCTAAACAGCGGCAATATTTCCAATGAAGGTTCGACGGTTGGCCAGGCGGTCAGCAGCGAACTTAAAGATCGGGAAGCGTTGATCATTACTTTCTGGAACAGCTTCGAAGATCATGAAAGGTCGCATCAAAGCAAAACGTTTCAGCCGTTGTTTAAAAATGTGTTGGAACTTTGTGAAAACGGCAATGAAGAAATTGCTTACGAGATGCTCTGGTCAGGAAAATCGTATGATCCCGAGCAAGCACGCAAGGCAAAAGAAGCCAAGGAGCTTTTCGCTGCCTGATATTCGATAAGCTTCACCATGAAAGCCCCACTTCGGTGGGGCTTTTTTTGCATCCGCTTTTGCCATTACTGCCGTTCTGATTCGCGTCTGACGGTTGATCTTTTTGCTCTGTTATCTTCTTTTCCTTTGATCGGTAAATACATCAACGCTTCTGACATACCGGACAAAAAAAGCTCGATCGTTGGCCGATGCGTACCTGCTGGATCGGTGCGCTGCAATGCAAACAGGCTTCACCTGTTCTTCCGTATACCTGTAGTTCCTGCGCGAAGTAACCGGGCTTACCGTCACCGCTGGTGAAGTCCCTTAAGGTGGTGCCGCCCTGTTCGATGGCTTTGGCCAATACCTGTTTGATGGCGTCGACCAGTTTGTCATAACGAGCGCGCGAAACCTTGCCGGCTTTGGCGTTTGGATGAATGCCGGCCATGAACAGCGATTCATTGGCGTAGATGTTGCCGACACCAACGACAACCTGTGCGTTCATGATGAAGTTCTTGATCGCGACGTTGCGCTTGCGACTGCTTTTAAACAAATAGTCCGTATTGAAGGCATCACTGAGCGGTTCCGGGCCAAGATGCTGGATGAGCTTGTATTGTTCAACGGGCTCGTCAGTCCACAATACTGCGCCAAACTTGCGCGGGTCGCGCAAGCGCAAACAGGTCTTGCCGAATACCAGATCAAAATGATCGTGCGCCAATGCCGGTTGCTTTGTTGGCACAATGCGCAGACTGCCGGACATGCCCAGGTGCAGGATCAGGGTGCCGTGCGTGAAACCCAGTAACAGGTATTTTGCGCGGCGCTGCACCGACAGCAGTTTGCGACCACGCAGCAGTTGTGGCAGTTCATTCGGTATCGGCCAGCGCAAACGTTTTTCGCGCACGATGACATCGGTAACCTTATGCTTTTCAATATGCGGGCGAATGCCACGGCAACTGGTTTCGACTTCGGGTAATTCCGGCATGGGTTTTAGTTGTTGCTGGTAACGAGAAAATCTTCCGGCCTGGCTTGCAAGTGATGCAAAAAGCCATCGCCGATAAGGTGAATCTGCTGGCCGACCTGGACATAACGCCAGTGGTATAAGGGTTCGGTATCGCCGAATAACAACTGCGTGTCATTCAGTTGCAAACGATAGCGCGGTGACTGCAAGCCGAAGTTGTGCAGGTTGTCCGCCGTGGCGGCAAAGTTGCGCAGGCTGGGTGTGTTGCAGATACCTAGCAGTTTGTTGATGCGTTCCTGATCTACTGTCCGGTCAGAGCCTTGCAACTGCCATTGGTCCTGGTGTTTTACAAACAGTAGCTTGTCGTTGATATTAATGCGTTGGACTTGCTCGGGCTGTAGTGCGGTCAATGATGCTGTTGCGTCGTGTTCTTGCCAATGTTGCCAGGCGGAAAAGGCCAGTAATGCCAGCAACAGCAGCAGGCTGGCTGCCAGTGCCTTGGTGACTGGTTTCATCAGCGACGTTTCCTGCGCCAGGGAATCCACACGCCGGTCAGCAATAATACGAGTGGAACGGCAAACAGAAACAGGCCAACCAGTGACAGGCGCTGTGCATCGGTGATGTCGATGCGTTGGTCGGTGACCGCCGTTGTTTGCTTGGCTATGGACATGTTCTGATCAGTCAACCAGTAAAACAGGTTCAGGCTCAGTTGCAGATTGTCGCCACGGCCAAGCTGGTTGTTGCGCAGGAAGTCGCTGTCGCCAATCACCACGGCCTTTTGTTCGGTTTGTTCTTGGGGGTGCGTTAGCGCATAAGCCAGCGTCAGCGGTCCCGGCTGTTCAAACAACAAGGCATCACGGTCGAGCTTGCCGCTGATCTCGCCGGTTTCATTCCAGCTCAGGCTGCCGGTTTGCAACAGCTTCTGTGCTTGCCAGTTGTTGCTGGTCGATGCAATTTGCAGCGCGGCGGCGCGCGGAAAAATACTGTGGCGCGTCAAGGTATTGGTGATGGGGTGGGAACCATAGCTGCTGACAACGGCATTGTCGGGCGAGTCGAGTTGATGTGCCGCGGCGGCGGCATCAACAATGACACCGGGCAGGATTTCAATCAGCGGCAAGGCCGGCAGTTGCGTCGACAGGTTGTGTTTGTCGTTATCGCTCAGCCACAGCAGGTTACCGCCTTCGTTGAGGTATTGCTGCAATAACTGTTGCTCAACAGGTTGTAAATCATCCTCGGCGGCAGCGATCATGACCAGTCGGGTGTTGTTCGGCAACTGGCCGAAGCGTGCCAGGTCGTAGTTCTGTAACAGGTAACCGCGTGCCTGCAGGTTCTTGGTCAGCAGCGACAGGCCATGCGGGCCGTTATCGAGCAGGTCGGCTTCGCCGTGGCCTTGCAGGTTGATGATCCAGCCCTGGTCGCGTTGTTGCAGGTGACGGATGGTTTCTGTGATCTGTTGCTGTGTCAGTTGTTTGACCAGTTGCTGGCGGTCGTTGTAACGGACCAGGATTTCACCATTGCGGCGAATGCCAAGCGTGCGGCTGGCCTCCGGGTGCAACTGCGGGTCCACCAGTTGGATGGTCAGTCGTGGCAATTCACGGCGGAACGGTAACAACAGGCGCTGGATGCGTTGTTGCAGTAACGGGTTGTCCGTGACATATACCGTCATCGAGATCGGGCCATCAAGCTGGCGCAGTAACTGCCGGGTGGCCGGTGTGACACTGTTTTCGGCATTGCGCGACAAATCCCAGCTTTGCTCAAAGTGCGACAGAATGGTCTGCGCCATCACCAAACACACCAGAATCAACAGGCTGAGCAGGCGCGCGGACCATTGTTGCTGGGCAATACGCTGGTTGCTCAGGCGCACCCAGGTGAGACTCAGGAACAACAGGCTGAGCAAAATAAAATACAACAGGTCGGATGTTGCCAGCAGGCCGTTTTGCGCGGCCTGCAAATGTTGCTGGATGGAAAACCAGGCAAGCAGGCCGTCGGGTTTGTCGGTGGGTAACAACTGCAGTAACAGCAACAGGCCATAAGCAGCGAATGCCGCGAGTAACGGTTGCCGTGTCAGGCTGGAAAACCACAGGCCGATGGCGACAAAACTGCTCAGCGCCAGCAGACCGACACTCCACAACACCAATAGCTTGCCGAGATCCAGGCCACTGAACAGGTTCAGGCTCAGCAACGTGATCAGGTTCAGCAGCCAGAACAACACCAGTACCAGCAGGATGGATAGATACTTGCCCAGAAGGATGTCGGATGACCTGGCCGGGGATGCCTGCAACAGTTGCAGTTGGCCGTGTTGCCGGTCGGAGGCAAAAGCACGCATGGTCAGCAACGGTGCCATTAACAGGACAATGTTGAGTCCGTTGAGTAGCGCTGGTATCAGCACCAGGCTGGTGAGGCCGAGCTTGCTTTCACTGGCAACCAGTTGTGCCTGCAGGTTTTCGTAGGCTTCCAGTTCGGTAAATAAAGCCCAGGCGACCACCAGCTGGCCGATCGCCAGCAGCATCCACGCCAGCGGTGTGCTGAACAGGCGGCGCAGTTCATTGCTGGCAATCAGCCGGATCATGTATTGCCGGCTCCGGTGATGTGATTGAAGATCTCCGCCACCTGCTGCAGCGGTTCGGCTTGCGTAGCGTTGTCCGAATCGAACTGCAGCTTGCCCTGGTCAAGAATCAGGAAACGTGAACACAGCTGGCGAATTTCATCGAGCCGGTGACTCGACAACAAGATGCAGCAGTTGTTGGCCAGCCGCCGGATCAGTGCATGGGTCTCGGTCATCTGTGCCGGGTCAAGGCCGTCGGTCGGCTCGTCGAGCAACAGCAATTGCGGTTCGTGGGCGATCGCCATGGCGAGACCGAGGCGCTGCTGATAACCCTTGGACAGATTGCCGGCCAGCTTGTTATCAAACTTTTCCAGTTGGCAATCGCGTTTCACCTCGGTCAGGCGCTGTGTGAGTTTGTGCTTTGGCACGCCATTGAGCCGCGCTGTGAAAGCGATGTTTTCGTCGACGCTGAGTTCCGGATAAAACATCGGTCGTTCAGCCAGGTAACCGACGGCGTGTTGGCCGCTGTCAGAGTCTGACGGCAATTTGATCTGTTCGATGTTTCTCGGCAACACGCCGGCGAGCAGTTTTAACAGGGTGGATTTGCCGGCGCCGTTGAGTCCGAGCAGGCCGACAATTTCCTGCTGCTGCAGGCGGACTGAAATGTGATCAAGCACCTGTTTGCCGGCATAGGCATGCCTGAGGTCGCTGATTTCAAGTACGGCTGACATGGTGGCAAATCATACAGCAAATCAAGTTGCGCATGACAGACTGCTGCGGCATGGAAACCCTGCTGTGCAACCTGTTTTTATGTCGTGCAAACGGTAAAATCCGCGCATGAATAAAAGCGCAACATTGTTTCTGGGTGTGGACACCGGCGGCACATTTACCGACTTCGTGCTCTACGATGGCCAGTCGATTCGCACCCACAAGGTGTTGTCGACGCCGCAGGCGCCGGAGCAGGCCATTTTGCAGGGAATCAGGGAACTCGGCCTTGAGGGGCAAGGTTTGCAACTGGTGCACGGCTCAACCGTGGCGACCAATGCTGTGCTCGAAGGCAAGGGTGTGCGCACTGCGTATGTGACCAATCGCGGTCTGGCGGATGTGCTCAGTATCGGCCGGCAGGCGCGGCGTGAATTGTACAACCTGCAACCGCAGCCGATAGCGCCGCCGGTGGCTGAGGAATTGTGCCTGGAACTGGATTGTCGCATGACGGCCGACGGGAAATGGCTGGCACGGCCGGATGCACGACAGTTGCAACAACTGGTGGAAAAAATTGCACAGCTGCAGGTGCGCGCCGTGGCGATCAATCTGCTGTTTTCCTATCTGGATGCGTCGGTCGAGCAGCAACTGCGTGAATTGTTGCCGAAAGGTCTGTTCGTCAGTCTGTCGTCGGAGGTGTTGCCCGAGATTGGTGAATACGAACGCGGCATGGCGACCTGGCTCAATGCCTGGGTGGGTCCGCTGATCGAAGGTTATATCCAGCGACTGCAACAAGCCTTGCCGCACAGCCATGTGGCGGTGATGCAGAGTTCCGGTGAAACCATGGCAGCTGGGCAGGCGGCAAAGCAGGCGGTGCGCATGTTGCTGTCGGGGCCGGCCGGTGGTCTGGTCGGGGCGAAATACGTGGCGGCCGCCTCCGGGCGACAACGCCTCATGACCTTTGATATGGGCGGTACCTCGACCGACGTGGCGCTCATCGATGGCGATTTCCGTCTGACCCGCAACGGTAAAATCGATTTTTACCCGGTGGCGGTGCCGATGGTCGACATGCACACCATCGGTGCGGGCGGTGGTTCGATCGCACGTCTGGATGCTGGCGGCATGTTGCAGGTCGGGCCGGAATCGGCCGGCGCCCAGCCAGGTCCGGTGTGCTACGGCCAGGGTGGTGAGCAGCCGACCGTGACCGACGCCAATCTGTTGCTTGGCCGCATACCGGATGATGCGGCGTTTGGCGGCAGTTTGAAACTCGATGTTGAAGCCGCGCAATACGCCATGCAGCGGCTGGCACAACAAACCGGACTCAGTGTTGAACAAACCGCCGCTGGCATCGTGCGCATCGCCAACGAACACATGGCGCGCGCCTTGCGCCGCATTTCGGTGCAGAAAGGTTATGACCCGCGCGATTTCACACTGGTGTGTTTCGGCGGCGCCGGCGGCATGCATGTCTGCGCGCTGGCCGAAGACCTCGGCATGTCGCAGGCACTGGTGCCGGCCAATGCCGGTGTGCTGTCGGCACTGGGTATGCTGGTGACATCGCCGGGGCGGCAGTTGTCGCGCACGCGTTTAACGTTGCTTGAGCAACTGGACGTGGAATATCTGCAGCAGCAGTTTGAACTGCTGCACCAGCAAGGCGTTGCCGATTTGCTGGCCGAAGGCCAGCATGAAGCCGACATTCGAACGAAGCGTTCGCTGGACTTGCGCTACGCCGGTCAGTCGAACACGTTGAACATTGCCTGGAGTGGTTCGCAGCAGGTACAGTCGGATTTCCACCGATTACACGAACAACGCTTTGGTCATGCGCTCGACATGCCGGTGGAGTTGGTCAATATTCGCGTGCAGGTTTCCGGTGCTGGTCTGCGGCTGGATTTGTCATATAGCCCGGCCAGGGCAGGTCAGCAAAATACCGTTACCAGTAATGGTGTACCGGTGTATCAACGTGATTCTCTGACGCTGGGGCAGCGTATCGACGGGCCGGCGATTGTCGCCGAGGACATCGCCACGACCTGGGTGGCGTCCGGCTGGTATGCGCTGGTGGATGAATTCGGTAATCTGTTATTGCAGGTGGCTCAGGTCGACACGGCCTGAATCTGCATCGCGATTAAGACAACAGCGGTTTAATCATCCAGTCCCATGACAGCACGAAACGCTTCATGGCTGCTGTTGAGATAGATTTCGTTGAGCGCGGCGGTATCCAGGTTGTCAAAGCCACATTGGTCCCACTCATGCAGTTCATAAGCCAGGGTGCAGCACAGCGCATCGCCGAGATTGCCTTTCTTGTCGAGCAGGGCGTCGATGATGTCTTCGGCCAGCGGCAGTTCCTGCAGGATGTCGGCCATCGGACGCTGCATGAGTACGTCGAGTATCGACAGGATGCCGACGGTTAAGGCGGTGTCAGGATCGGCGCTGCCAGTAGCGCCAACCAGCGCCTGGCACATGTAGCCGCGCACCAGCGCATTGGTCATGAGATCGCTACTGCGGCCCTCGATGCCGGAAATCACCATGAGGCTGGCCCAGGCCTTGATGCGATTCAGGCCCATAAAAATCACTGCCTGGCGGATCGATTCCACCTTGCGGGCCAGGCCGATCGCGGCGGAATTGATGTAACGCAGAATCTTGTAACTGAGCGCCGGGTCCTGGGCGATCAGCCGATCGAGTTCCTCAATGGTGACTTCGGGATCGTTCAGGCGCGCCAGCAGGCGCAGGATGATGATCTGGTTTTCCGGAATTTTTTTGGCGCTAACGATGTTCGGTCGGGTGAAAAAGTAACCCTGGTACAGATCAAACCCCAGCTGTTTAAGGCGCGTGTACTCCTCTTCGGTCTCGACTTTTTCGGCCAGCAGCTTGACCGGGTGCTGGCGTAACAGCGCCAGCTTGTCGGCGGCGTTGTCCCAGTCGAGCTGCGGTACTTCAACCTTGATGATCGATACATACGGTAACAACGGCTGCCACTTGTCTTCGAAGACAAAATCGTCAATTGCCAGTTGGTATCCCTGCTCGTGCAGTGTTTTGACGCCATCGAGCAGGCGCTGGTCGACATTGATGTCTTCGAGCAATTCGAAAATCACCTGGTCCTGGCTGAACGGCAGCGGCGGCAGGTCGACAAAAAACTTGCGTGTCAGATTGATGAAGGCCTTGTAGGGGCCGACGATGTGCTCGATGCCGATTTCCAGGAAAGTGTTAAGCAGCACATCCGACGAGGCGCGGTCGGCATCGCTGAAACTGGCGGCGCTGGTGTCGCTGCTGCGGTAGAGCAGTTCATAGCCAAACAGTTGCATCTGGCTGTTGTAGATGCCCTGGCGGCCGATGAAGATTTCGTTATTGGTGTCATTCATGAACTGCAAGTTTAGCCGCTGCTTGGTTAACAGTCTGAATTTCGACATAAAAAAACCGCGTTGTCGCGGTTTTTTTTAGCGGTTCTGTGCGGTAGCCGCAATTATTTGATCTTGGCTTCCTTGTACATCACGTGCTTTCTGACAACCGGATCGAATTTCTTGATCTCCATTTTGCCAGTCTGGTTACGCTTGTTTTTGGTCGTGGTGTAGAAGTGGCCGGTGCCGGCACTGGATACCAGTTTGATTTTATCGCGCATGATTCAGACTCCTAGACCTTTTCACCACGGGAACGAATCTCTGACAAGACAGAATCGATACCCTTTTTATCAATGATGCGCATTCCTTTGGAAGAGACCCGCAGGCGTACCCAGCGGTTTTCACTTTCCACCCAGAAGCGATGGTAATGCAGGTTCGGCATGAACCGGCGACGAGTTTTGTTATGGGCGTGGGATACGTTATTACCGGTTACCGGTCGTTTTCCCGTTACCTGACATACTTTGGACATGGCGACAACACCTGGTTAATTAATCCTGTGTCCGCCCCCTTTTTCGGGATGCGGGCGAAAAGACGCGCATTTATATCAGAAGCGCCGGGGCAGTTCAAGCCCGGGGCCTCCGCGATGTTCAGATCAGGCCGCGCTCGGCAAAGGAGCAGCACTGGCCGTCGCCGACGACGATGTGGTCGAGTACACGAATATCGACCAGTTGCAGCGCGCTGACCAGTTTGGCGGTGATCTGCCGGTCGGCCTGGCTCGGTTCGGCGACGCCGGAAGGGTGGTTGTGGGTCAGGATGATCGCCGCCGCCTGATGGCCCAGCGCCTGCTTGACCACCTCGCGCGGGTAAACGCTGGCGCCATCGATGGTGCCGCGAAACAGCTCCTCAAACGCAATCACACGGTGTTTGTTGTCAAGATACAGGCAGGCGAACACTTCGTGTCCATAGTCGCGCAGCCGCGCCGACAAATAGCGCTGGGTGGCTTGCGGGTCGCTCAGTACGTCGCCCTGTTGCAAGGTTTGCCACTGGTGGCGTTTGCCCATTTCCAGGGTCGCCTGCAACAGGGAGTATTTGGCCTGGCCGAGCCCGGCGGCCTGGCAGAATTGTGTCTGGCTGGCCATCAGCAGCTGACGCAGCCCGCCGAACTGGGCGATGAGTTCGCGCGCCAGATCGACGGCGGTTTTGCCCGGGATTCCAGTGCGCAGGAAGATTGCCAGCAATTCGGCATCGGACAGGCTGGCGGCACCCGAATGCAACAGTTTTTCGCGTGGCCGCTCGGCTTGCGGCCAGTGTTTGATGCTCATATCACGATCCTTGTGAACAATGGCGAGTGGCCAATGCTACGGCGAATGTCACAAAGCGGCAAATCGATGTTGACTGTTGGCGGAGTCCGGTTACTCTTAGCGGTGAGATGTTAATAAGTACTAACTACAGAACCGGTCGGGTCACATCATGAGTGTTTCAGGGGCGAAGCTGTCAGGGCGGCGCATTCTGCTGGGTATCTCCGGCGGTATTGCGGCCTACAAGACGGCCGAGCTGGTGCGCCTGTGCCGCAAGGCCGGCGCCGAGGTGCAGGTGGTGCTGACGCAAAGCGCCAGCCAGTTTGTCACGCCGCTGACCCTGCAGGCCCTGTCCGGCCGGCCGGTGCGCAGTGATTTGTTCGATCAGCAACAGGAAGCCGGCATGAGCCACATCGAGCTGGCGCGCTGGGCCGATCTGGTGCTGGTGGCGCCAGCCAGCGCCAATACCATCGCCAAACTGGCTCAGGGTCTGGCCGATGATTTGCTGACCACCCTGTGCCTGGCCACGGAAGCCCCGCTGGTGCTGGCGCCGGCCATGAACCGTGTAATGTGGCACAAGCCGGTGACCCAGCAGAATGTCGCCCGTCTGCGCGAACAAGGCGTGCAGCTGTGGGGGCCGGCTGAAGGCGAGCAGGCCTGTGGCGAAACCGGCGCCGGTCGCATGCTGGAGCCAGCCGAACTGTTCGCGCGTCTCGACCGCCTGTTGCACAACGGGCCGCTACAGGATGCACGGGTGTTGGTGACCGCCGGTCCGACCCAGGAACCGATCGACCCGGTGCGTTTTATCGGCAATCGTTCTTCCGGCAAGATGGGATTTGCCCTGGCCGAAGCCTTCGTCCAGGCTGGCGCCCATGTGACATTGGTGGCTGGACCGGTCAACCTGGCCACACCGGCCGGTGTGGAACGTGTAGACGTGGTCACCGCGGCACAAATGCACGCAACGGTGATGCAGCGTGTCGGAGCTTGTGATCTGTTTGCCGCCTGCGCTGCGGTGGCCGATTATCATGTGGCGGATGTTGCGGCCGAGAAAATCAAGCGCAATGACCAGGCTATGCATCTGCAACTGTTGCCCAACCCGGATATACTGGCGACGGTGGCGGCACTCAGCCATGCGCCGTTCACCCTGGGCTTTGCCGCGGAAACACAGCAGGTCGAAGCGCATGCGCGGGCCAAACTGGAACGCAAGGGCATCGACATGATTGCCGCCAATCAGGTGGGCCAGTCACAGGGTGGTTTTGAAGACGATAACAACGCGCTGACAGTGATCTGGCGGGACGGCCAGAAACTGTTGCCAATGATGGATAAAAAAGAGCTCGCCCGGCAATTGGTGCGACTCGTGACGGATGTCTACCATGCACAAGCTGCAGTTAAAAATACTTGATCACCGTTTAGGCAATAAATTCCCGCTACCCAGTTATGCCACACCGGGTGCGGCCGGCATGGATTTGCGCGCTATGCTGGATGAGGCGCTCGACCTCGCGCCCGGCCATACCCACCTGATTCCCTGTGGTATTGCGGTGCACATCGAAGACCCGGGGCTGGCGGCCATGATCCTGCCGCGTTCAGGTCTGGGGCACAAGCACGGCATTGTGCTGGGCAACCTGGTGGGCCTGATTGATTCGGATTACCAGGGACAGCTGTACGTGTCCTGCTGGAATCGTGGCAACCAGACGTTTCGTATCGAAGTTGGCGAGCGCATTGCCCAGCTGATTATCGTACCGGTGGTGCATGCGCAGTTTGATATTGTTGAGGAGTTTGAGCAGTCCGAACGAGGCAGCGGTGGATTTGGCCATTCCGGCCGACACTAGTTGTTTGATAACCGGTTCCGGCTGTGTTCCGTCATTAAAGGGGATCTGAAAGTTGTCCAGGAAGAAAAATACCGACGCATCAGCTGAACAGCAAGGCGCTTCTGGCAGCGGACGTTCACTGCGCAGTTTTATAAACGCGGTGTTTATCAGTGCTGCTGTGGTGTTGCTGATTGGCGCGGGTGCGGCTTATGTGTTGCAACAACAAAGCATCGGCACATTGACGCAGCAAAATGCTGTCTTTGCAGCTGAAAGCACGGCGCGCACTGTGCAGCGTCTGGTGAACGACAAGGCGGAATTGCTGAGCCTGCTGGCCGATAATGATGCAATCCGCAGCGCATTGATCGACGAGGATCTGGACAAGCTGCAGCAACTGGCCAAACAGATGCAGCAAAAAATGCCGGATTCTATGCAACTGCGTTTTTTGCCGAAGGACTATAACGAGACCCAGCCGAATGCGGCGGCGCCATTGACGCACGCTTCGCTGGACATGCTGCACCGCGCTCTCAAGCAGCAAGGCGTACTGGCGGCCGAAGTGCATTCACCCAACAGCGGCGGCCGGCACATCGCCATGGGGGCCGCAGTGCGGAATGCGGCCGGTGAGCCCATCGGTGTCGTACATCTGGCCAGCAATCCACTACTGCTCGATCAGGTTTTTGAGGGGCTGCCGGAATCTGCCGGTATCGTCGTATTGCAGCAGGTGGTTGGCAGCCAGGCGGTGGTACTGGCGAATTCGCCGTCTTATTCATCGGATGTGAACAGTTTCGATGGCACGATAGACATCGAAGGTTCGATCTGGAAAGTGGCTTACCGGTCGGTTGTCGGCGCCAGTCTGCTGGATGTGATGATGTTGCCGGCCATTCTGCTGATCGGTATTTTACCGATCGCCATCGTGGCTTTCTGGAAGACCACACAGCTTAAGCAGGCATTGAAATTTGACCAGGCCAGTATGATTCGCATTGTCGAAGCCAAACTGCAGGGCAAGGTCAAACACCATCTCGGCAACGTCAGTCTGCTGGAAAACAAGGATACCCTGGCGATACTGTCACAACTGCATGGACCATCCGGAGCCAAACCACAAGCGGCTTCGGCAAGTGGCAGCCGTGAATCGGATGCGGACGAGGCTGAAACAGAGTCGGCCGATTTTGATCTCGGGCCGTCGGCCAGTGATGTGCAGCACGAGGAAGTGTCAGACACCGTTGTGCCGCCCACAGAAATTTTCCGCGAATACGATATCCGGGGTGTGGTCGGCAAAACCCTGACACTGGAATCTGCTTTTGTCATTGGTCAGGCGATTGGCAGTCTGGCGCGCGAACAGGGCGAGACCAGCATCTTGCTGGGCCGCGATGGCCGCCTGTCGAGCAAGGATCTGGCGACCGCAATGGGACGTGGTCTGACCAGTACCGGGCTGCAGGTGATCGACCTCGGCATGGCGCCGACACCGGTACTGTATTTTGCCACGCACTTCCTGTCGGCCAGTTCCGGCGTCATGGTAACCGGCAGCCATAATCCACTGGACCACAATGGTTTCAAGGTTGTGATCAACCGTGAGTCGCTCAGCGGGGACGCCATTCGTGGCCTGCATAAAAGAATCGCCAGTCAGGATTTTGCCAGTGGCGATGGTAGTTTGACGGAACAGGACATCGTTCCGGATTATCTCAACCGGATTACCGAAGAGGTACATCTGCTGGCGCCGCTCAAGCTGGTGGTTGACTGCGGCAACGGTGTTGCCGGTGTGGCCGCCAAGGCGCTGTTTGAACAGCTCGGTTGCGAAGTCAGTCTGTTGTATTGCGATGTTGATGGCAATTTCCCGAATCACCATCCGGATCCGGGTAATCCGGATAACCTCAAGGCATTGCAGGCGGCCGTGACAGAAAACGGTGCCGACCTTGGTGTGGCGTTTGATGGCGACGCCGATCGTATCGGAGTGGTTGACTCGTCCGGCAAGGTGATCATGCCGGACCGGGTGTTGATGTTGCTGGCCGGTGATGTCTTGCTGCGCAATCCGGGCGCCGATGTAATTTACGATGTCAAATCGAGCAAGCATCTTGCCACGCATATCCTGTCGGCGGGCGGGCGCCCGATCATGTGGAAGTCCGGTCATTCGCTCATGAAAGCCAAGCTCAGTGAAACCGGCGCCTTGCTGGCTGGTGAATTCAGCGGTCATATTTTCTTCAAGGAGCGCTGGTACGGTTTTGACGATGCCCTGTACGCCGCGGCCAGGCTGCTGGAAGTGATTTCCGGTGACGGCCGCAGTTCGGCCGAAATGTTTGCCGAGATTCCCGAGTCGGCGAGTACGCCGGAATTACAGCTCGAAGTAGCCGAAGGCAAGCAATTTGAAGTAATGCGACAACTGGCCGGCGGTGAAAAATTCCCCAATGCCAAGATCGTCGAGATCGATGGTGTGCGCGCCGAATATCCGGGCGCGTGGGGGCTGGTGCGTGCTTCACACACCACGCCATCGCTGGTGTTCCGGTTTGAGGCAGATACCCCGGAGAATCTCGCCAAGGTACAGGCGCTCTTCCGTCAGGTGATCAGCGGCGTGTTGCCGGACGCCAAGCTGCCGTTCTGATGTGTTAACAGACCCTAATTAAAATTATAAAGAACGATTGAATTATGAGTTTAACGACTGAACAGGCCCGTAATATTGCGCACGTGCTGAGTGAGGCGCTGCCTTACATCCAGCGTTTCAGCGGCAAGACCATTGTCATCAAATACGGCGGCAACGCCATGGTGGATGAAAAGCTCAAGCAGGGCTTTGCACGTGACATCGTGCTCATGAAAACCGTTGGCCTGAATCCGGTGGTGGTGCACGGCGGCGGACCGCAGATCGGTGATTTGCTAAAGCGGCTGGGCAAGACGTCCGAGTTCGTGCAAGGCATGCGCGTTACCGACCGCGAGACCATGGATGTGGTCGAGATGGTGCTGGGTGGCTTGGTCAACAAGGAGATCGTCAATTTGTTGAACCAGCATGGCGCTTCTGCGGTTGGCCTGACCGGCAAAGACGGCGACCTGATACGCGCGCGCAAGCTGATGCTGAAAAACGATGCGCCGGAACTCGAAGCACCCGAAATCATCGATCTCGGTCATGTCGGTGAAGTGCAAAGCATCGATGCCTCGGTGGTGGACATGCTGGTGCGCGGCAACTTCATTCCGGTGATCGCGCCGATCGGCATCGGCGACGACGGTTATTCCTATAACATCAATGCCGATCTGGTCGCTGGCAAGATGGCTGAAGTGCTGGGTGCCGAGAAGCTCATCCTGCTGACCAACACACAGGGTCTGCTCGATAAGGAAGGCAAGCTGCTGACCGGTCTCGACATCGAGACGGTCAACCGTCTGATTGATGACGGCACCATACACGGCGGCATGTTGCCGAAAATTGCCTGTGCGCTGGATGCGGTCAATGCCGGTGTGCGCACGGCGCACATCATTGACGGCCGGGTGGAACACGCGGTGTTACTGGAACTGTTTACCGATGAAGGCATCGGCACCCTGATCAAGGCGCGTTGATATGGAAACGATGCAAAAGCCATCCCGCAAGCAGCAGATTCTGGAATCACTGGCGCATGAACTGGAGCGCAGTCCCGGCGAGCGCATCACCACCGCCGGCCTGGCGCGGGCCGTCGGTGTTTCCGAGGCGGCCCTGTACCGTCACTTTGCCAGCAAGGCGAAAATGTTTGAAGCGCTGATCGCGTTTGCTGAAGACAGCGTGTTCAGCCGCATCAATCGCATCATGGAAGAGGAAAAATCCACGCTGACACGTTGTGCCAAGGTGTTGTATTTGCAACTGATGTTTGCCGAGCGCAATCCGGGCATTACCCGCGTCTTGCTGGGCGATGCGCTGGTGGGTGAAACGGAACGATTGCAGACGCGCGTTGATCAGTTTTTCAGTCGCCTGGAAACCCAGTTCAAACAGATTCTGCGCGAGTCGGAAATGCGTGACGGTATCCGTCTGTCGATTTCACTGGATGCGGCGAGTACCTTGCTGGTATCGCTGGTGGAGGGGCGCATGCATCAGTATCTGCGCACGCATTTCAAACGGTCGCCGGTCGCCGGTTGGGAAGAGCACTGGCAATTGCTGGAGCACAGCCTGTTTCACAGCTGAGCCAGACCACCGGCTCGATCGATATTATTGCGCCGAGACAAACGGGATAAAGCCGAGCTTGATCTCGCGTACTTTGGGGCCTTCACAGAGTTCCTCACCCATGATCGAGCGCTTGCACTGCAGGTCGAGAAACAGTTTTTTCTTGCCGCTGTCCTTGTCGGTGATTCTCGAAATGGTCAGGCTGATGTCTTCATCGGCGCGCGGTGCGCGTGTCATCAGGATGTTATCGCCGATCAGCTGCACCTTGGTGGTGGCGTACTGCATGACGTATTCCTTGCCGCGCTCCCAGCTGCTTTCACAATCACCGTCGGGGCAGCGGAACACGGTATTGAGTTCGCTGTTTTTCAGTTTGACCTCGGTTTTCTCCGCCTCATCCTGATAGATTTTCTTCAGCGTCCGGAAGCGTGTCAGGTCATCGGCAAATTTCTGCCGGATTTCTTCCTTGGTTTCCTCTCGCTTGACGATGGAGGCGTAGGCTTCGTTGATCTGGCGCTTGTGTGAATCGATGTCCTTGAGGGTGTTTTTGCTGACGCTCTGGCCAGCTTTTTCCTGCGCCGCTGCGCTGGCCTGCATCTCACTGAGCTTGGCCTTGAGGCGGCGGATATTACCGTGGGTGATGGTGATCAGGTTGTCAACCGAGCGGATCTTGCCGTCACGGGCTAACAGCAGGTCGTCTTCGGAGCGGAAGGTTTTCAGCAGCACCCGGTCCTTGGCGCGTTGCTTGGCGATGACTTCTTCCTGTTGTTTGCGCAGCCGTTCGAGTTCCTGCTCCTTTTGGATTTCCTCAGCCGTTTTGGCAGCCGATTTTTTTTCGACGGTAATGCCTTTTTCATTCAGGCGGCTGTGTGCGTCCTGTGAATACTTTGGCGGAATATGATCGGAAAAATGGGTGTTGCCTTCATCGTCAACCCATTTGTACAGCTTGCCGGCATCGGCGGCAGTGGCGAATGTCAGCAGTGCTGTCAGGACCAGCGGGCTGGTCAGCTTTGTCATTAATCGGTACTTCATAACATGTTCCGGGCGGCCGGGCATGCGGTCGTGTCCGGTCCGGCAACGCAGTATACTCTGATGTTCAACATTTTTCCTTACTCGTCCTATGGACAATCTTCCCATGGATCTGTTCATTCTTTTTCTGGTGTCGTTACTGGCCAATGTGTTTTCCGCGTTTTCGGGCGGTGGGGCCGGCCTGATCCAGTTGCCGACACTGATTTTTCTTGGCCTGCCTTTCGGCGTGGCGCTGGCGACACACAAGCTGGCTTCCGTTGCTTTGGGTATCGGCGCAACCATTCGACACTTGAGGGAGAAGCCGCTGGAACGCCGCTTCATGCTTTTTATTCTGCTAACCGGTGTGCCCGGTGTGATTCTTGGCGCCAGTCTGATTTTGAATATTGAAGACCGTTATGCCGAGATTGCGCTGGGGCTGCTGACACTGTCTCTGGGCGTGTATTCGATTTTCAAGAAAACGCTGGGCCAGCAGCTGGAAAACCGCAATCGTGACCGCCGCGGCTACCTGGTTGGTGGTCTGGTGCTGTTTGTCATCGGTGTGCTCAACGGCTCACTGACATCGGGCACCGGCCTGTTTGTGACGCTGTGGCTGATTCGCTGGTTCGGGCTGGATTATCGCACTGCCGTGGCATATACGCTGATTCTGGTCGGTGTGTTCTGGAACGGCAGTGGTGCTGTCACCCTGGGCCTGCTCGGCGATATTCGCTGGGACTGGATTCCGGTATTGCTCGCCGGTTCGCTGCTAGGCGGTTATCTGGGCGCCCATCTGGCGATCACCAAGGGCAATCAATGGATCAAGCGTGGCTTCGAGACCATCACTATTCTGGTTGGCCTGAAACTGATTATCGGCTGACGGTGTTTTAACTGCTGCCGTATTGCGCGGAATAGGCCTGAATGGCCTGTAAATGCTGGCTGTTGTCTTCGTTGCCACGCAGGTATTCGATGAGATTTTCCAGCCGTACGATCGCGGCCACCGGTATTTGGTAGTCGCGCTCAACTTCCTGAATGGCGGATAAATCACCCTGGCCTTTTTCCTGACGGTCCAGGGCGATCACCACGCCACCGGGTTCGGCGTCTTGCTGTTTGATGATGTCCATAGATTCGCGCACCGAGGTGCCGGCGGAAATCACGTCATCGATGATGAGGATTTTACCGCTCAGCTCATGGCCGACGATGATGCCGCCTTCGCCATGGTCCTTGGCCTCCTTGCGGTTGAAGGCGTAGGGTACGTCGATGTCGTGGTATTCGGCCAAAGCGGCAGCGGTCACGGCGGCCAGCGGAATGCCTTTGTAGGCTGGGCCATACAACAGGTCAAACTCGATGCCGGAGTCAACAATGGTCTGCGCATAAAACCTGCCGAGTTGCGCCAGGCTTCTGCCGGTGTTGAACAGGCCGGCATTGAAAAAATACGGGCTGATACGGCCGGATTTGAGTTTGAATTCACCAAAGCGCAGGACGCCGGTGCTCAACGCAAAGTCGAGAAAATCCTGTTGATACTGTTGCATGGGGGACTCCTGAATTTTGTTTTATTGTCGCGTTTGCGTCTGTGGCATGCAAGCTGAAAGCAATACGGGCTGGTCGGGAATGAATCAGACTCCGCTCATGACAAACCGGTATAATGCGGGCTGATTTCACAAACGATTTTTTACATGCGAGTTATTTCCGCCAATCTCAACGGGATTCGTGCCGCCGCCAGAAAAGGTTTTTTTGAATGGCTGCCCGAACAGCAGGCTGATTTTATTTGTCTGCAGGAACTCAAGGCGCAGCCGGACCAGATCGAGGATCCACTGTTTCACCCGGAGGGATACTATTGCTTTTATCATGCGGCGCAACGCAAAGGCTATTCCGGCGTGGGATTGTACAGTCGGCATGAACCCGATGACGTTATCGAAGGCATCGGCTGGCCGGATGTCGATGCCGAGGGCCGTTTTATCGAAGCCAAATTCGGGCGTTTGAGTGTGATTTCTTTGTATCTGCAATCCGGCTCATCCAGCGAAGAACGCCAGCAGATCAAGTTTGATTTTCTCGATCGTTTCATGCCGTATTTAAAAGGCCTGCGGCGCAAACGGCGTGACTACATCATTTGCG
The DNA here is from genome assembly GCA_050049775.1 of Chromatiales bacterium. Classification (GTDB taxonomy): domain Bacteria; phylum Pseudomonadota; class Gammaproteobacteria; order Chromatiales; family Chromatiaceae; genus JABDQZ01. The sequence goes on along the minus strand of JASFVP010000004.1, from coordinate 48,887 downwards.
GTGACTGGAACATCGCCCACAAAAAAGAGGATCTGAAAAACTGGCGTGGCAACCAGAAAAACTCGGGCTTCCTGCCTGAGGAACGCGCCTGGATGGACGAGTTGTTCGGCAAGACCGGTTATGTGGATGCGTTTCGTGAGATCGAACAGCCGCCGGATCAATACACCTGGTGGTCCAATCGCGGCCAGGCGTGGGCAAAAAATGTCGGTTGGCGTATCGATTATCAGGTGGTCACACCGGGCTTGCGCGGCAAGGTGTTGCGCACGTCAATTTACAAAAACACACGTTTCTCGGATCACGCGCCGTTGATCATCGATTACGATTACGCGCTGGACAAAAACACATGACCGGCTGGTTGCAGACGCTGCACGATTTTCGCAATCCGCGTGTGCTGGCGATGCTGTTTCTCGGCTTTTCCGCCGGTCTGCCGTTGCTGCTGATTTTCTCGACCCTGTCGCTGTGGCTGCGTGAAGCCGGTATCGATCGGGGCGCTGTGACTTACTTCAGCTGGGCGGCGTTGGCTTATTCGTTCAAGTTTGTCTGGTCGCCGCTGGTGGATAAATTGCCGCTGCCTTTCCTGCATCGCTTGCTGGGCAAGCGGCGCAGCTGGCTGCTGTTGGCCCAGCTCATGGTGATGGCGGCGATGATCTGGATGGCCATGAACGACCCGGCCACTGCCAGCGGCTTGCACTACATGGCATTCGCCGCAGTGTTGCTCGGTTTTTCCTCGGCGACCCAGGATATTGTGATAGATGCATACCGCATTGAAGCGGTGCAAAAAGACATGCAGGCGCTGATGTCGGCGACCTATGTTGCCGGTTACCGGGTCGGCATGATTGTCGCCGGGGCCGTGGCCTTGTACCTGGCCGAATGGCTGGGTACCACGAAAGACTCTTATCTCTACGCTGCCTGGCAAATGACCTACATCGCCATGGCCGCTGCGATGTTGATTGGCGTTGCCACGACCCTGTCGATCAGGGAGCCGGAACAGACGCGTGAATCCAGTTACATACATGGACCGCGCGATTATTTTCGTTTCCTGTTGTTGTTTGCCGGTTTTGTACTGGCCATCATCTTTTCCTATCTGGTGCTGGCCGATCCTGTCGAGACCATAAAAAGCGGGTTTGCACAGGTCGGCGATCTTGAGGAACTGGCTGCATTCATGGCCGAGGCATTGCGCCTGTTGATCGCATTGGCAATGGCGATTCTGACCGGCTGGGTTCTGGTTCGTATCGGTGTTGCCGATCAGCGTATGCTGCGTGATACCTACATCGATCCGGTGGCGGATTTTTTTCAGCGTTATGGCAAGGCGGCTGTGCTGATTCTGTTGCTGGTGGGTTTTTATCGCGTTTCCGATATCCTGTTGGGTGTCATATCCAATGTGTTTTATCAGGACATGGGTTTTAGCAAGGACCAGATTGCCACCGTCACCAAGGTTTTCGGTATCTGGATGACGATTTTCGGTGGGTTCCTTGGTGGCTTTTTGACTTTGCGCTTCGGTGTAATTCGCGTGCTGATGCTGGGTGCGGTGATGACGGTGGTGACCAATCTGCTGTTTATTCCACTGGCCAACCATCCGGGGGATGTGTTGTTGCTGTACGTCGTCATCGGTGCGGATAACATTACGGCCGGACTGGCCAGTGCGGCGTTCATCGCGTACCTGTCGAGTCTTACCAGTCTGTCGTTTACAGCGGTACAGTACGCCATTTTCAGCTCGCTCATGACCTTGTTTCCAAAACTGCTGGGCGGTTATTCCGGTTCGATCGTCGATGCCATCGGTTACCAGAGTTTCTTTCTTGCGGCCTCCATGATCGGCGTGCCGGTATTTTTACTGGTCTGGCTGGCCGGGCGTTATACCAGGGTTAAACAGGAGTGAACGAGTCTCTCTCACTGCTTTCGGCGTTTCTGGTCGGCCTGCTCGGTGGTGTGCATTGCATAGGCATGTGCGGTGGCATTGTTGGCGCCCTGACCATGGGTATCGACCGGCAGCATGAAAAAGGCTTGCTGCAGATGCTGCCGTATCACCTGGCTTATAACAGCGGACGCATCAGCAGCTATGTCATCGCCGGTGGTTTGATGGGGGGGCTGGGTGTCATGCTGGCGACCTTGTTACCGGTGTCGATGACACAGCATCTGTTACTGCTGCTGGCAGGCCTGTTCATGGTGTTACTGGGCTTGTATCTGAGTGGCTGGTGGATGGCTTTGCGTCGCCTGGAACAGGTGGGTGGTTTGCTTTGGCGTCGCATCGAACCGCTCGGGCGACGCTTTCTGCCGGTGCAAACACCACGCCAAGCGTTTCTGTTGGGATTGCTGTGGGGCTGGTTGCCGTGTGGTCTGGTTTACAGTGTATTGATCTGGTGTGTCAGTGCCGGCGGTGTGATTGAAGGCGCTTTGTTGATGCTGGCATTTGCACTGGGCACATTGCCAAATTTGCTGGCGATGGGAGTGGTGGCCGGCAAGCTTGCGCAGTTGACGCGTAAACCGCTGGTGCGCCAGCTTGCCGGAAGTCTTATCCTGTTGTTTGGTGTTTATAACATCTGGCTGGCGATGCCCTGAGGCAGGCTGATGATCCGAAGCTTACTCGCCGCTGAACTGATGCTGTAACTTGGCGGTGTAGCTCTGTTGACTGCCTTCCGGTTTGACTTCCAGCATGAACACCAGTGTGTCGTTATTCGGCACAATGAAGTCGCCGATATAATAAATCGCTTCACCTTCGCGGATCTGGCGTAACGGGATAAAACGGCTTTGACCGATCAGGTTGATAGCGCGTGCAGTGATGTTCGCCATGACCGGTTTGCCGGTGGTGCCGGGTACGTCCTGAATCACACTGATATTGAGCATGCCACGATTTTTCGAACGGATGATGCGGTAGGCGCTGGCGATGTTGGGTGCGAGAAAGTCTGTTGAAATGACATTATGGTGAATGGTATATCCGGGTATCTTGGTGCTGTTTTCTGCCTGGGCGCTGAAAGGCAGGGTCAGCAGGGCGGCAACAACAAAGGCAAAAATCTGTTTCATGCATGTTCCTCGAATGATGGTTATAGTCATGCAGACCGGTGCGGCCGGCATTTTGTTTCTTGTTATTTTCAACCATCAGTATAGACCATTCCCACAGCCAAAATGGCCGTTGGGGACTGTCGGGATAAGCGGCAGGGCTGTCTGGATGATTCAGCCAGCCGCCTGGCGGCTGTCGCTTTTAACCAGGTAGGGTGTCGGCCTGTCCGTTTGACCATCGGGCAGGTTACTCAACTGTTGTTGGAATTTCTGCAGCTGTTGTATCTGATCCTGCTGTTGCTCGATTTGTTGCGACAGCTCGGCGAGACTGTGTTCGATGGTGTCACGTGACTGGTTGGCAAGCTTGAGGTCCTGCACCAGGCGGCTGAGGATGTCACGCTGGTCCTCGATCTGGAACGCCAGTGGCTGTAGCGCATTTTGTAACCAGTGATTGAGTTCGTGTTGCAACTCGGCAAACAGCTGCTGGCTTTTGTTGCCGATGCCGGCGAAGAAATTTTTTGCCAGTTGCGACTGCTGGGTCAGCGCCAGTCGTTTGCCGGCCCGAAATGCATCGGCTTCGTCAAGAATCAGTTCCAGGCGGGTCTGGAAACTCATGAGTGAGAAGGCTTTGGGCTGGATCACGCCGATGCCATGGTGTTTCTGGAAACGATGATAGATATCGCGCACCATGTGGCGATGCAGCGCCGAGCTTTCCGAAACATCCTGCATGAGGTTTTTAAGCTGCTGCATGAATTGACCGATACTTTTGCGGATGCCGCTACTGGTCCAGCTGGCCTGCATCGCCTGTTCGGTATTGCTGATCATTTGAGTGATGATCTGCGGGTCGAGCATCTGCTGTAATTGCTGTGCCTTAACCGTCAACTCATGGCTGCACTGGTTAAAGGCATTGAAGTTGTCACGGTAGCGCCCCTGTTCTTCCTGGGTCTTGTGCAGCAGCTGTTCGATGGCTTCATCGCTGCTTTGGTGGATGCCGGAGATTTCATCCATTTTCTGTTGCATGCTGGTCTGACGTTGCTGGATAGCATGACGCAGGTTATGCAAAATGTCACAGACCTCACTGTTGATGTCATCCATGATGAGCTGGTGTTTGGCGTTCATAACTTCGTGGTACAGGTGATCTTCAAGCTCGATGATGCCGCTGCGATCCAGCAGTCCCTCATCTTCACGCACCAGCGCTAGCAGTGCTTTCTGCGCCGATACCGGATAAATCTGGCGTAATGGCACACCCAGCACCCGTGCGGTGTAAAGAATCTGTGATTTGATGCTTTGTTCGATGGCATCGTCGCCGCGCAAATCGTCCCACAGCGTATCCACCTTGTTAAGTACCACGGTCAGGCCCTTGCGCCGTGTCTTGTGATGTCCCTTGAGATGGTTTTGCCAGATATCCAGATCAGACTGGGTGACACCGGTGTCAGCGCCGAGCACAAATACAGCCGACTGCGCGGCGGGCAACATCGACAGGGTCAGTTCCGGTTCGCTACCGATGGCGTTGAGTCCGGGCGTGTCGAGGATGGTCAGGCCTTTTTTCAACAGCGGGTGCGGGTAGCTGATGATGGCATGACGCCATTTCGGGATGTCAACACGTCTTGGCTTGCCTTCTCCAGTCTGTAAAAAACTTTCGTTCAACAGGCCATAACGTGCGGCTTCTTCCGGTGTGACGTGACGGGTGCCAGCCAGTTCCAGCAGGCTGTTTTCCAGCGCATCCGGGTCTTTGGGGTCGAGGATAAATTCGATCCAATCCTCCGGTGAGTGGCGCAACTGGCTGAGGCTGTCGTCGCGTAGCCGGGTTTCGATCGGCAGCAGACGCATATACGGCGCATCCGCCTGTTCGTCGAACAGGATTTCGGTCGGGCACATGGTGGTACGGCCGGCGTTCGATGGCAGCAGGCGCTTGCCGGAGTCAGAGAAAAACAGCGAATTGATCAGCTCGGTCTTGCCGCGGGAGAACTCCCCGACAAAGGCGATCGTGATCTGGTCGGTCTCGAGTTTTTCCAGACAACGCGCGAAAGCCGTCCAGGCTTCTTCGCTGAACAGCTTATTGTCATCCAGCCAGTTCTGCAGTTCGTCCAGGGTCTGGCGGATGTGCTGTTTCCACAGCACATACTTGTCGAGTCCTTCGGCAATGTTTTTCGTGACCATCAAAATACCGTCTAAGTGTTTGATCTTTCAGGTCAGTATAGATGAGCAATCGAAGCGTAGTGTGAAGCGGTTGGGATTTCAGCCGTGCTGCCGGTCCGGTATGTCGATCGGAAAACGTTGGGGATTGCTGATGCGAATGCGCTTGGTGCGGCTGTTTTCGCCGCTGACTATATTGACTCTGGAAGGTGCCACGCCAAAGGCTTTGGCGATGAATTTGCACAGATACTGGTTGGCCTTGCCATCCACCGGCGGGGCGCATATGCGCACTTTATAAGCTAATTCTCCGTGCGGACCACAAAACTCGTCCTTGCTGGCTTTGGGCTGAATGCGCAGGTTGAGGAATAAATCATCACCCTGCCAGACCGCACAGTGGTTGTCAGAAGGCAAGGCCGACGGCGAACGCTTCAAGTGGCGGGATCAGCAGCATTTTGGCCAGTACCAGCACAATCATGACTGCCATGGGAGACAGATCAAGGCCACCCATCGGTGGCAGCATGCGGCGTGCCGGCTGCAGCAACGGATCGGTCAGGCTGTACAACAGGCTGACGGCCGGGTTGTAGCTGCCGGGTGCGATCCAGCTGAGAATGACGATGATCAGAATCGAAAACAGGAAAATGTTCAGTACCAATTCAAGCAGGCCGGGGATCGCCTGCAGCATCGGGTAGATCAGCACCACGCCCTTGCCGCTGATCAGCAGGATCAGGAACAGCTCGAGTGATTTGATCAGCCAGGCCAGCAGCAGGCTGGACATATCCAGGCCACCAAAACCGGGAATCACGCTGCGCAGTGGTTTCAGCAAGGGCGAAGTGGCTTTGACGATGAACTGCGACAGCGGGTTGTAAAAGTCGGCGCGTACCAGTTGCAGCAAAAAGCGCAACATCACGACCAGCAGGTACAGTTCAAACAAAACCTGCACCAGGAAAACCAGAGGATTGGTGAAATAGCTGCTGTCCATTATTCTGTCTCTTGCTGGGATCGGAGCATTTTAACCAATTATTGCGCCAACATCTGCGACAATTCCTCGGAGCGTTGTTTTGCCTTGTTGATAGCTTGAGCGAACAGGCCTGGCAAGTCCTGATCCAGCATGTGATTGATGGCCGCTTCGGTGGTGCCGCCCGGTGAGGTCACCTTGCGGCGCAGTTCAGCGGCATCGTCATCACTTTCCATCGCCATACGCGCCGCACCGAGTGCCGTCTGTAATGTCAGCAGGTGGGCGGTTTCCTGCGGCAGGCCGAGTTCGATGGCGGCGCTTTCCATGGCTTCCATGATCAGGAAAAAATACGCCGGACCACTGCCGGACACGGCTGTAGCGGTGTCGATGAGCGCTTCGCTATCGAGCCAGCGGGTCACGCCGACAGCACGCAAAATGGATTCCGCCTGGTCTTTTTGTTCATCAGAGGCCTGCGGGTTGGCGTGCAACACGGTGGCGCCGGCCTGGATCATGGCCGGAGTGTTAGGCATGCAACGCACGATTGCCGTCTGTTCGCCGAGCCATTGCTGCAGGCTGGCTTCACGAATGCCGGCTGCGATCGACACGACCAGTGGCTGGCATTGCTCGACGGCGGGTCGGATTTCTTCGCACACTTGTTGCAATACCTGGGGTTTGACCGCCAGCACCACCACATCGGCTTTTTCGACTGCGTCGAGGTTGCTGTCGGTGGTTAACACGCCGGAGGCCGCCAGTGTCTGGCGTTTTTCCTCGAGCTGGTCACTGGCGATGATATTGTCAGCGGCATAACCGTCGCTGAGCAGGCCGTTAATCAGGGCGCTGGCCATATTGCCGGCGCCGATAAATGCGATAGTCGATGACATGCTTGATCCGATTTGCTGAAACGATCAAACAATATTGGGGACAAGCGCAAGAATCTCAAGTGTTTTTCACTTGTGCCGGAATGGCTCGGCTGCCTGGCCGCAAAAAAATGAGGGGGCAAGGCCCCCTCTAAGGCGGGGGAGTCCGGAATCAGACAAACAGGTTGACGTCGGCCTGCAGGGCGCGCGGTAAAAAGCTGGCGGCGCCGACCCATTCGGTGATTTCGTCGATGAATTCCTGCTTCTGGTATTCGAACAGGTCGACGGTCATCTGGCAGGCCACCAGATTGACGTCGGCTTCGATGCACAGTTCGCGCAGCTCCTCGATACGCGCGATGCCTTTATTGTCCATGGTCTTCTGCATCATGCTGGTGGCGATGCCGTCAAAACCCGGCAGCAGGCTCATCACCGAATTGGGGATGTCGAGTGATTTGCCCTTGATCCAGTTCGGTCCGGACGGCAGTTTCATCGGCATGGCCGGGTTGCCTAGCGGGCTGATTTTCAGGTCAAGGTCACGCTTGAGCAGGTTGAGACCGTAGAAGGTGAAAAAGATCGATACATCCCAGCCGAGGGCCGCGGCGGTGGAGGCGAGAATAAACGGCGGGTAGGCCATATCGAGCGTGCCCTTGGTGGCGATCAGCGTCATCGCCGGTGTCTTGTTGGCTTGCTGCTCGAGCATTTTTTCCTCAAAGCGCTGGTCAAACCAGTGGTCGAGCTGATCGAACGACAGGTCGGTTAAAGGTGCTGCTGTGGTCATGTGGATTCTCCTGTTGTGTCTCAGGCTTTGCGAATGTTGAAAACAAAATGGCCGTCAGCCTCGTTGCTGGAGAGCAGTTCGTGGCCGGTCTGGCTGCAGAAGGATTCCAGGTCTTTCACCGAGCCGGGGTCGGTGGCGATCACTTCCAGCAATTCACCGGACTGCATGGCGGCGATCGCCTTTTTGGTGCGCAGGATGGGCAGCGGACAGTTCAGGCCGCTCGCGTCGAGTTTGTGCATACTGCTGTTCATGGGTTGTCTCCTGTCGGTTAAAATCAATAGATGACTGGTCGGTCAAATATCAGCGAAAAAATATCTTAATTCGGTTTGCTCAATTCGATACGCAAGGTTTTGATGGCCGGGCCGAGCTTTTGCACTACATCCGGGTCATTGCGTGACTTGGCCAGCAGGATCACACCTTCAAGGTAAGCTAGCATGGCAAAGGCGGTGGCTTCGGTATCGAGTGGGGGCAGGTCGCCGTTTTCCACGGCCTGATCAAGCGTCTCGTGAAAACGTTCGCTGGCTTTGTCGAACACGGCATTGATTTTGGCGCGGATGACTTCGTCACGGGTACTGATTTCCAGAGCCAGATTGCCAAACAGGCAGCCCGGCATACGGCCTTCCAGGTCCTTGGCGGCTTTTTGCCAGTAATAGGCAGCATCCACCAGGTAGTCGAGGCGTTCCAGCGGCGCCAGCTGCTGGTCAAAGGCTTCGGCGACAAAACCGTGTGCCCAGTCGTCCGCCATGTCATCGATGACGGCCATGGCCAAATCCTGTTTCGACTGGAAAAAGTGATAGAAACTGCCTTTTTGCACCTGCGCCAGGTCGCAGATTTCCTTGATGCCGACGTCGGCATAACTGCGGCTGTGAAACAGCTCGCGAGCGGTGCTGAGTATGCGGGTGCGGGTGTCTTTGGCTGAAATCATGGTCCTGAGTATAATAGACCGGTCGGTCAAGTCAAGCGGATATTTTACATTCTGGCGTCTTTGATGGTGAATACTTACCCGCCGATCAGTTGCGACGACCGAAAATGGCGGTACCGATGCGCACCATGGTGGCACCTTCAGCAATGGCGGCTTCCAGGTCGCCGGACATGCCCATCGACAGCGTGTCCAGCTCAAAACCGCTGTTGTTGAGACGTTCGAGCAACTGACGCATTTGGGCAAATGCCTCATGTTGCTGTGTTGGGTCGTCGGTTGCGGCCGGAATCGCCATGAGTCCGCGCAATCGCAGGCGCGGCAACTGGCTGATGGCTTGAGCAAGTTCCGGCAGTTGTTCAGGCGAGATGCCGCTCTTGCTGGCTTCGCTGCTGATGTTGACCTGGATGCAGACATTCAATGGCAGCATGTCTTCGGGACGTTGATCGTTCAGACGTCGCGCGTGTTTGAGATTATCGACGGTATGTACCCAGTCAAAATGTTCGGCAATCGGACGCGTCTTGTTACTCTGGATGTGGCCGATGAAGTGCCAGGCCACATCGCAGCCACGCAGTTGTTCGATCTTGGCCAGTGCTTCCTGCAGATAGTTTTCTCCAAATTCGCTTTGGCCGGCTTCGATGGCCTCTGCGATATCGCTGGCCGGTTTGGTTTTACTCACCGCCAGCAGTCGTATGTCATCCGGGTTGCGGCCGGCACTGGCCGCCGCCTGCTCAATGCACTGTCGCACCTGTTGTAAATGTTGACGGATATCGCTCATTGCTCAAGCATCCTGTTCTATACTGAGGGCCAATCGACTTTAAAGAATTATACCCGCTTGCCGCTTTACTTGAGTGCCTGGTAATTGATTCATCCATACTGGTATTGATCGTTGTAACCCAAGTTCCCGAGGACTCCTTGCATGGATATTGCTGAACTACTTGCTTTTAGTGTCAAACACAATGCGTCGGACCTGCATCTGTCCGCCGGTCTGCCGCCAATGATTCGTGTCGATGGCGACATACGCCGCATCAACGTGCCGGCGCTGGACCACAAGATCGTGCATGGCCTGGTCTATGACATCATGAACGATAAGCAACGCAAGGACTTTGAGGAATTTCTGGAAACCGACTTCTCGTTTGAAATTCCCGGCCTGGCACGCTTTCGTGTCAACGCCTTCAATCATGACCGTGGCGCCGGTGCGGTGTTTCGTACCATCCCTTCCAAGGTATTGACGCTCGAGGAGCTTCAGACGCCGGCGATTTTCAAGGACATCACCGACAATCCGCGCGGCCTTGTGCTGGTGACCGGTCCGACCGGCTCCGGTAAATCCACTACGCTGGCCGGCATGATCGATTACAAAAACGACAACGATTACGGTCACATTCTTACGATCGAAGACCCGATCGAATTTGTGCACCAAAGCAAGAAGTGCCTGGTCAACCAGCGCGAGGTGCATCGCGATACATTAGGCTTTTCCGAAGCCTTGCGTTCAGCCTTGCGTGAAGACCCCGACACCATTTTGGTGGGTGAGTTGCGTGACCTGGAAACCATACGTCTGGCGCTGACCGCGGCCGAGACCGGTCACCTGGTGTTCGGTACCCTGCACACCAGTTCCGCAGCGAAAACCATCGACCGTATTGTCGACGTGTTCCCGGCGGCGGAAAAATCCATGGTGCGTTCCATGTTGTCGGAATCCTTGCGTGCGGTAATTGCGCAGACTTTGCTGAAGCGCAATGGCGGCGGTCGTGTGGCAGCGCACGAAATCATGATCGGTACACCGGCGATTCGCAACCTGGTGCGTGAAGACAAGGTTGCACAAATGTACTCGGCCATTCAGACTGGGCAATCACACGGTATGCAGACACTGGATCAGTGCCTGCAGGATTTATTGCAGAGAGGTTTGATATCAAGGCAGGATGCCCGCGCGAAAGCGGTTAACAAGGAACAATTTGCAGGCTAATCCAGACCATCAATAGCACCGGGGGAGGGGCGAGATGGATTTCAATGGTATTCTGGCGTTAATGGTGGAAAAGCAGGCGTCCGACCTGTTCATCTCGGCGGGGGTGGCGCCCAGTATGAAACTGCATGGTCGCATCATGCCGGTTTCCAAATCCGTACTCAACGATCAGCAGGCCAGGGAACTGACCCTGTCGCTGATGACGCCGCATCAGCGCGATGAATTTCACAATACCAAGGAAAGCAACTTTGCTTTCAATGCCAAAGGCATCGGTCGTTTTCGTGTCAGCGCCTTTGTGCAGAAAGACAATGTGGGCATGGTATTGCGCCGCATCGAGGACAATATTCCGGAACTCGACGATCTGCGCCTGACGCCGGTGATCAAGGACCTCGCCATGGTCAAACGTGGTCTGGTGATTTTTGTTGGCGCCACCGGTACCGGTAAATCAACATCGCTGGCCGCCATGCTCGGGTATCGCAACCGCAACTCCTCCGGCCACATCATCAGCATCGAGGACCCGATCGAGTTTGTGCACAGTCATGCCGGCTGTATTGTCACGCAGCGTGAAATCGGCACCGATACCGAATCCTATGAGGTGGCATTGAAAAACACTCTGCGCCAGGCGCCGGATGTGATTCTCATCGGTGAGGTACGCAGCCGCGAGGTGATGGAATACGCCATCGCGTTCGCCGAAACCGGTCACCTGTGTCTAACTACCTTGCATGCCAATAACGCCAACCAGGCGCTGGACCGCATCATCAATTTCTTTCCCGAAGAAAGGCGTGAACAGTTGTTGATCGACCTGTCTTTGAATCTCAAGGGCATTGTTGCGCAGCAACTGGTACGCCGGGTGGATGGCCAGGGTCGCCGCGCCGCTGTGGAGGTGTTACTGAATACACCGTTGGCGTCTGAGATGATCAAGAAAGGCGATGTACACAATCTCAAGGACCTCATGAAGCGTTCCACCGAACACGGCATGATCACCTTCGATCAGGCGTTGTATAAACTGTACCAGGAAGGTGAGATTTCCTACGATGACGCCATCCTGCACGCCGATTCAGCCAATGAGGTGCGCCTCATGATCAAGCTCGGCGATGATTCCAGCGTTGCCGGTCTCGGGGACTTGCACACCGATAACAGCGGGCCGTTCAGTAATTCGGAACTGATCGAGGGTGATTATTGAGCGGGTGTTGGCTGGAACACCGCATAGCCATCAAACACCGGGCCATCCACACAGACGCGTTTCATCGCGGCCCCGTTGTCCTGTTGCACTTCAACCACGCAGCCGGCACAACCGCCGACGCCGCAGGCCATGTATTCCTCGAGTGATACCTGCACCGGAACATCGAAATCACGCGCCAGATTGACGACGGCTTCGAGCATGACGTGCGGGCCGCAACTGAAGATCTCAACCTGTTCAAGGCTGGCGGCATCCAGTGATTCCAGCCAGTGGCGCGCCAGATCGGTGACATAACCTTCAAAGCAACCCGCATAACCTTGCAGGCTGGCCAACCGGCTGGCGATGCCCCAGTCGTCGAGCAACGGCATGCCGGCAATTACGCCATCGGGCAAGCCATTGACGATGATCTGTGAGGGTTGTGGCCGAAACGGAAACGGCACTTCCGATCCGAGAATGACGAACGGCTGTTTCTGTTTGTCCTGGCGCAATTCATCGGCAAGGTAAATCATCGGCGGCATACCGACACCGCCACCGATCAACAGCGGTTTGCTTTTCGTGACATGAAACGGCTGGCCGATCGGTCCGAGCAGGCTGATGTTTTCACCGGGCTGGCGCTCGGCCAGTTTCTGTGTGCCACTGCCGACGACCTTGTATAACAGGTCGATCCAGCCCTGTTTGGCTGAAACACGCATGATCGAGATCGGTCGGCGCAACGGCTGCAGGGGGTGAACGGTCAGGTGCACGAACTGGCCGGCCCGGGCCTGCGCGGCACATTGCGGCGCCTGTAGCCGGAGCACATGCTGGTCGCCTTCAAAGGCTTCGTGCGACAGGATGAGCGCATCCTCCTGGAAAATGCTGGCGCGATGCGAGTGATCCGGTGTCATGTGTTGTGTTCCTGCTCAAGCTGGTAAGTGATGCGACCTTCAAACAGTGTATGGGTTACCTGGCCGGTGAATTCCCAATGTTCAAAAGGTGTGTTTTTGCCCTGGCTCAACATGGCGGATTTCTGCAGCGACCAGACCCGGTTCGGGTCAAAAATGCAGATGTCGGCCGAGCTGCCGGCATCGAGTCGGCCGTAGGGCAGGCTGGCAATTTGCGCCGGTCCGATGGTCAGGCGCGCAATCGCCTGCGGCAGGTCGAGCACGTTTTCCTGCACCAGCTTCAGCGTCAGCGGTAGCAAGGTTTCGAGTGAGGAAATGCCGGCTTCGGTGTCGGGAAACGGCAGTTCCTTGGCGTCCGGTTCGTGCGGCTGGTGGTCCGAGCAGATGGCGCTGATCGAACCATCGGCGACCGCCTGGCGCAAGGCATCGCGATCGCGCAGCGTGCGCAGCGGCGGCAGTACGTGACACTCGCTGTTGAAGTTGTTGATGTCCATTTCGGTCAGGTGTAACTGATGCGCGGCAACGTCGGCGGTCAGGCTTACGCCATCGTGACAGGCACGACGGATCTTGCTGATACCGGCTGCCGTTGACAGGCCGCGAAAATGAATGTGTGCACCGGTGGTTTCGGCCAGTGCGATATCGCGTGCGATGGCGACGGTCTCGGCGGCTTCCGGAATGCCGGGCAGGCCCATGCGCGCGCTGACCATGCCTTCGTGCACGCAACCGTTGTTGCTCAGATGGCGGTCGTCGGGTTTGAGAAACACCTTGATGTCGAAAGTGGCGGCGTATTCAAGGGCGCGGCGTTCGATCAGGGTGTTTTCGATCGGCGCACAGGCATTGCCGACTGCGACGCAACCAGCCTGTTTCAAAGCGACCATTTCACTGATCTGCTGGCCGGCCAGTTCCTTGGTCAGGGCACCGACGGTAAGCACACGCGCATGACCGGACTGCTTGGCGCGGCGGCGAATGAGTTCCACCACGGCCGGCGTGTCGATGACCGGGTCGGTGTCGGGTGGGCAGATCAGCGTGGTGATGCCGCCTTTGGCCGCGGCGCGGGTCTCCGAGGCGATGTTGCCCTTGTATTCAAAACCTGGCTCACGCAGGCGTGCGCTCAGGTCGATCAGGCCGGGGCACACCACCTGGCCGCTGGCATCGATGATACGTTCGGCTTCAAAACCGGAAGGCTTGTTGCCAATGGCAAGAATCTCGCCCTGGCTGATGTGCAGGTCGAGTTGTTCATCAATGCCATTGGCCGGGTCGATGAGGTGGCCGTTGATGATACTGATCGAGATTGGCTCGTCGCTCATGCCGAAGCCTCCGTCTCATGTGCATCGCTTTTGCCGCCAAGGCACATCGACATGATTGCCATGCGAATGGCAATGCCGTTGCTGACCTGTTCGAGGATCACGGACTTGTCGCCATCGGCCACGGCCGAGTCCATTTCCACACCGCGATTGATCGGGCCGGGATGCATGACCATAACGTCGGGTTTGGCGTGGAGCAGCTTTTGTTCGGACAGGCCGTAGAGATTGAAATATTCCTGCTCGCTCGGCAGCAGTGCACCAGTCATGCGCTCTTTTTGCAGGCGTAACATGATGATGACGTCAACGTCCTTAATGCCCTTGAGCAAGTCCTGATAAACGTGTACGCCCAGCGTGCGCGCATCAAACGGCAGCAGCGTGCGCGGCGCAATTACACGTACTTCGGTGACGCCGAGCGTGTTGAGCGCCAGTATCTGTGAACGCGCCACGCGAGAATGCAGGATGTCACCGACGATGGCGACACGCAGTGGCGTAAAGTCGCCCTTGTGCCGGCGGATGGTGAACATGTCGAGCATCGCCTGGGTCGGGTGGGCGTGACTGCCATCGCCGGCGTTGATGACACTGATGTGCGGCGCACAATGTTTGGCAATGAAGTGCGCAGCGCCGGAACTGGCATGGCGCACCACGAACATGTCGCAGTGCATGGCTTCGAGATTGTGCAGGGTGTCCAGCAAGGATTCGCCCTTGGAGGTCGCCGATGTGCTGATGTTGAGATTGAGCACATCGGCTGACAGGCGCTTGGCGGCCAGTTCAAACGTCGTGCGCGTGCGCGTGCTGTTTTCAAAAAACAGATTGGTGATGGTTTTGCCGCGCAGCAGAGGTACTTTTTTCACCGTGCGCTGCTGGTTGCTAAGGCTGGCGAACGATTCGGCATTGTCGAGTATCTCAGTCAGCAATTGTTTGCTGAGTCCTTCGATGGTGAGGAAATGTCGCAGCTGGCCGTGTTTGTCGAGTTGCAGGTTGGTCTGGCCCACGTCAGTTGTCTCCGTTCTTGCGCTGGCTGTCGGCCTGGCTGATTTCCAGTCCGAGCGGCTCGGGGCCGGTAAGGCGCACGTAATCCTGTTCGCGCAGTGTCGGTTTGATGCCGACGACGCTGGCTTCAATCGGCAGTTCACGGCCTTCGCGGTCGATCAGTGCGGCCAGCAGGATCGACGCCGGTCGGCCGAAATCGGAAATCTCATTCATGGCGGCGCGAATGGTGCGACCGGTTTGTAGCACATCATCGATCAGGATGATGTGGCGGCCTTCGACTTCAAACGGGATGTCCGAAGGCTTGACCTTGGGATTGAGGCCGATGCGGGTGAAGTCGTCGCGATAGAATGAAATGTTCAGTGTGCCGAGCGGCTCTTCGATATCGAGCAGCTTGTGCAGGCGCTGCGCCACCCAGACACCGCCGGTGTGAATGCCGATCATGACGGGTTGTTGTCGTTTGCGTCGCGCCAGCTGGGTTTTCAGTTTGGCGGCCATGCCGTCGATGAGGTCGAGGATGGCGGCTTGCTGCATGAATTGGATTGAAGTCACTTGTTTAACCATGTTTCAAGAATCAATTTGGCGGCCATCGAATCAATCAGGGTGACGTCTTTGGCGGCTTTTTTGCCGACCGCATGAGCGGCTTCAATGGAGGTGAGGCGTTCATCCACCATTTCCACCGGCAAGCGGTAACGGCCTTCGAGCTGGCGCGCGAAACGTTTGGCGCGTGTCGCCAATTCGGCTTCCTGATCGTCCATCTGGTACGGCAGGCCGACCACCAGTGTAGCAGGTTTCCATTCCTCAATAAGAGCGCTGATGCCTTGCCAATCGGGTTTCTGTTTGACGTAGGACAAGGTCGTCAGCGGCGTCGCGGTGCCGGTGACCGATTGTCCAACTGCAATGCCGATTTTGTGGGTGCCGAAGTCAAACCCCAGCGCGGTCGTCATGTCAGGCGTGCCCGGCCATATTCGATAGCAGGTTGACGTCGACGCCGATGCTGCGCGCGGCGGTTTGCCAGCGCTCGGCAACCGGTAAATCAAACAGCGTGGCCGTATCGGCCGGCCCCGATAGCCAGGAGTTCTGCGCCAGTTCCTGTTCCAGCTGGCCTTCGCCCCAGCCGGCGTAACCGAGCGCCACCAGAAATTGTTGCGGTCCCTGTTCGGCGGCAATCGACTCGAGAATATCGCGCGACGTGGTGATGGCCAGCTCATCGGTGATTTTCATGGTCGAATCCCAGGTGCGCTCATAATTGTGCAGCACAAAACCGCGGTCTTCTTCCACCGGTCCACCGACGAACACGGGACGGTCGGCCAGGCTCTGGTTGCTGGTTTCGATGCCCATGTGTTGCAGCACGTCGGACAACTGCATATCCAGCGGGCGGTTGATGATGATGCCCATCGCGCCATTGTCGTTGTGCTCGCAGATGTAGGTGACGGTGTGGAAAAAATTGGGGTCGTTGAGCGCCGGCATGGCGATGAGGAAATGGTTGGTCAGATTTGATCCGTTTTCCATAGGCGCTAGTATCCTTCGCCTGAGTTTTTTCTGCAAGTTGTGTTGTCAGGCGGCCGGTTCAGCGATCGCCGGCAAACAGCCGGTTGCCGCTGACAAACTGCCAGGTGCGGGTAATGACCAGTTCGTCGACTTCCTGACGGATGTTTTTCGGAAACGGCGCAAACGGGCTGGCCAGGTTGACGATGCGCTGGGCGGCGTCGTCGAGAATCTTGTGGCCCGAGGATTTGCGAATCTGGATGCTCGATACGCGACCATCGGGCTGTAACACCACGGTCATAAGGATATTGCCGTAAATCTTTTTGCGCTTGGCTTCGTCGGGATAATTGAGATTGCCAATGTTTTCGACTTTCTTGCGCCAGGCATCGAGGTAGGAAGCGTACTTGTACTCCTGGGTGCTGCTGTTGATGTACTTGCGCCGTGGCTGTTTGCTCTGGTTTTGCTGGCGGATGTCAATTTCGGCGGTCAGCAGGTTGATTTCCTGCTGGGTGCTGGCCAGCAACTGGTCCATATTAATCTTTTTTGCCTTTTTGACCGGCTTGGTTTCCGGCTTTTTGACCGCGGTGGATGTTTTCGCCTGTTTGACCGTGACAGTCTGTTTTTCCTTGATGGCCTTGTCGGCCTGGCTGGGCAGCAATTCAACCTGCTTGACCGGTTTGGGGTTGATGGTCGGTTTGCTCGGTGGCGATGTCAGGCGGGCTTTTTCCTTGAGTTCACCGCCGCCCTGCTGCGATTGCTGCGCCAGGAAGTCCGCTTGCTTGTTTTCCTTGATCGGTTGCTGCGGGTTGCGTACCACAATGATGTCGAGGCTTTGTTCGCTGTTTTCCTGCCTGGGTGTTTCCTGGTCGAAGACGATGCCGAGAATGATCACGGCATGCAGCACCACGGCGGCCAACAGGGTGACACCCAGTCGATCAGTCGAGTTGATGCTGTGTGCAATTGATGCCATATGTGTAAAGGCCAAACAGGCCTAGGTTAGCGGCGGGCTGATATCCACCTTTTTATATTCCTGAAACAGTTCCAGGCGTTTTTGCATGGCCGGATTCATGTGCAATACGCCGTTGCTGTCGATCATCAATACATATTTTATGCCCATTTGCCGCGCAATTCTGTGCCAGTCTTTGGGGCCGGCGACAAATAATGCGGTGGCGGCGGCATCAGCGGTGGTGGCGTCGCTGTGAATCACTGTCACCGAGGCCGCACCTTCAGCCGGGTAGCCGGTGCGTGGGTCGATGATGTGATGGTAGCGCTTGCCGCGCCAGGTGTAGTTTCTTTCATAGTCACCGGAGGTGAAAATGCTTTCGTCGGTATCGGTCTTGATGACGCCGAGTACGCCGGCGCCACTGGGGCGACGAATGGCGATGCGCCACGGGTTGCCGGCGCGTGAGCCGATGGCGCGCAGGTCGCCGCCAGCGTTGACGATGGCATTGTTGATGCCCATTTTACGCAGTTTCTGGATTGCCCGGTCGATGCCATAGCCCTTGCCGAAGGCACCAAAATCGAGCTTTACCGCAGGATTGCCGGGTGTTAAACGGTAGCCGTCGATGTGCAGGTCGGACATTTTAGGTTGCTGTTGCACCAGTTCCTGAATAACTTCATCACTGGGTGGCTTCTTGTCTTGCGGATTGTCGCTGTGAAACCCCCAGGCGGATATAAGCTTGCCAATGGCCGGGTTAAACAGGTTGTCGCTTTGTTCGGCCAGTTGCTGCCCGATCCTGATTAACGGCAATACCGAGGTTGGCGCGGCGAAGCTTTTGCCTGCGGCGATTTTCTCATTAACCATACCCAGCGGGCCGGGGTTCCAGGCATGCCACAGGCGGTGCATCTCCTGGAAGTCCTTTTCCAGTTCCTCGACCGCCTGCTCGGCAAGCGCTTCCGGCACGCCGACAATACCGACATCCATGAGGGTGCCAAACGCCATAAAGCGGGCATTGTGCACGGGCTGGTCGGGTGTGGATTGCCACACGACGACCAGCAAGATGATCGCCAGTATCGGCAGGAAGGTGACAAATTCAGGTTCACGCAAGCGGAACTTCATACTGCGAGTTTCTCCTCAATGCGATCCAGTAGCCTGGCGCTGATGTTGATGTCGTAGATCCGGTCGAGTTCCCGGATGCAGGTGGGGCTGGTGATGTTGATTTCGGTCAGATAATCGCCGATTACGTCAATGCCGGCAAACAGTATGCCACGTTCGCGCAGGGTTGGGGCGATCTGCTCGCAAATCCAGTGGTCACGCTCGTTCAGCTCGACACCGACACCACTGCCGCCAGCGGCCAGATTACCGCGGTTCTCGCCGGCCAGTGGTATTCTGGCCAGCGCATAGGGCACGGGCTCGCCATCGATCAGCAAAATGCGTTTGTCGCCCTGGCTGATTTCCGGGATGAATTTTTGCGCCATGACAAACTCGGCGCCATCCTGGGTCAGTGTTTCGATAATGACATTGGTGTTGGGGTCCTGGCGTCTGACGCGGAAAATTGATTTGCCGCCCATGCCGCCGAGCGGCTTGATGATGATATCGCCGTGCTGCTGCAGGAAATCACGAAAATGCTGTGCCTCACTGGCGACCAGCGTCGGGGTGCAGCATTGCGGGAACCAGGCGGTGGACAGTTTTTCATTGGCATCACGCAGCGCCCGGGTGTCGTTGACGATGAGGCTGCCACTGAGCTCCAGCAAATAGGTGGTATAGATATAGCGCATGTCAAACGGCGGGTCCTTGCGCATTAACACCACATTCAGGTCGGCCAAGTCGATACGTTGTTCATCGATGATCTCAAACCAGCATTCTTTATCATCAAACAACTTTATACGTCTGGCCTGCGCCTGGACTTTCTGCTGATCGAGAAACAGGTCGTACTGTTGCATATACCAGATGGTCCAGCCACGTGCCTGGGCCTCAAGCAGCATAGCGAAACTGCTGTCCTTGGCGATTTTGATGTGTTCGATGGGATCCATGACGATCCCGAGTGTAATCTTCATGGCTGCATCATAATGGTAATTTTTTGTATGTACAGCATTGATACTGCTGGCAGTTCAGGGTTTTGCAAGTCGTATATCCGGACAGTCGGGCATGCTGGCAACGGGACGGTGAAAAATGTTTGATGCGTTTCGCAATGCCGGGCATTTTTGCTGATAAATTCTCAGAAATAACTAAAGTAGTCATTCAGATAGTCGATACAGAGTTTGCGGCCAAGGCTCGACTGTCCTGGTCGATATATTTGTTAGCCAATCAACTGGGGCATGCCTGTGCGTATACATCGATATCAAATGTTGTGTCAGCCGCTTGTCTTGTTGTTGTGCCTGTGTGTGTCTGGAGCTGCGTTCGCTGCCGATGACGACTACCTGAAAGCCATCGAAGTGGAATCCGGCAAGCTGGAATCCAGGCAACAGGATGTCGACTCGGGTGAAACGCAAGCAACGCCAGCACCACAAACGGATGCCGGCTCTGCGACACTGGATGTGCGCGACAAGTTCGAGAAGATACTGGATGAAAAATATCATGGCAGCTACGTGTTCTACCAGAAGCTGCCGGAAAGAAGTCGGCAGGAAATTGTCAATGAGTACGAACAGGGAACGCCTTTTGAAGAGATACGAAAAAAAATTATCGATCGGTTTTTGCAACGTTGATGCAAGTCGCATTGCAAATTCGCCGTGGCCTGTCGATTAGTGGAGATTACTATGCTGTTGCATTTGTCGAGATTGTTGTTAATTGTTGCGATTGTCCTGATACCGGTGTCTGCGGGAGTTGCAGACGAACTTGAGGTGGGTGCCAAGGGCGACGCGATTCAGCTGACGCCGGAAAGGCCGTACCTGCATGTCATACACGATGGCCGTTCGGTCAAGGTGCAGCGCATCCAGGATCCGGACTACGAACTGAAAGGTTATTTTGCCAAGACCGGCAGAAAGTGTCCGCCATTCTGTATCAAGCCCATGCATGCCGCTCCGGGAGTCGCAACCATCGGCGAGCTGGAAGTGTTTGAGTTCATGGAAAACGAACTCCGGGATGGTGAAGGCGTCCTGATCGATGCACGCACACCTGCCTGGTTTGAAAAAGGCACAATCCCGGGTTCGATCAACATCCCTTTTACTGTACTGACGCAGGACCCGAAATCGCCCGAGGTGCAGGCTTACCTGGAACAGTTCGGTGGTAAAAAACGTAACGCCGGCACCCTGGAGCTGACCATGGAGCAGTGGGGGGTTACCGATGGCAAGCATAAAACCAAAGACTGGGATTTTTCAGCCGCCAAGCAACTGGTACTCTGGTGTAATGGTCCATCCTGCGGGCAGTCGCCGCGCGCGATCAAGGGCCTGCTGAACGCCGGCTACCCGGCGGACAAACTGCGTTATTACCGCGGTGGTATGCAGATGTGGCAATTGTTCGGCTTGACCACGGTGACACCAAAATAATTAACCGACCGGTGAGGGAGACATCCAGGTGAGTGAAGATAACGCTGATATCACAGGACTCAAGGTGATGGTGATTGATGACAGTAAAACCATCCGCCGTACCGCCGAGACGCTGTTGAAAAAAGCCGGCTGTGACGTGATCACGGCCACCGACGGTTTTGAAGCCCTGTCGGTGATTGCAGATAACCATCCCGATATTATTTTTGTAGATATCATGATGCCGCGTCTGGATGGTTATCAGACCTGTGCATTGATCAAGAACAACAAGGATTTTAAACAGACACCGGTGATCATGCTGTCTTCCAAGGACAGTCTGTTCGACAGAGCCAGGGGGCGTGTGGTCGGCTCTGACCAGTATCTGACCAAACCATTTACCAAAGATGAATTACTTGGAGCGATTCGCCAGTTTGCTGTGCATGCAGCCTGATGGCAATCGAATAATTGACTATGGCAAAAATTCTCATTGTTGATGATTCACCGACGGAAATGCACATCCTCAAGTCTGCTGTCGAAGCGGACGGCCACGTGGTGATCACGGCCGAAAATGGCGAGACGGGTGTGGAGCGGGCGATCAGCGAAAAGCCGGACCTGATTCTCATGGATGTGGTCATGCCCGGCATGAACGGTTTCCAGGCAACCCGCAAGATTTCAAAAAATGCCGAGACGGCATCGATTCCAATTGTTATGGTAACGACCAAGGATCAGCGCACGGACAAGGAGTGGGGATTGCGACAGGGAGCAACGGCCTATCTGGTCAAGCCAGTCAAAAAACAGGAGCTGATCGAGAAAATAGCATCTATTCTGGTCTAGCAATAATAAAGATGAACAGCAGCCAGCAAAATGCCATCGATATCCTGCGCGACATAGAAGCGCGCAGTGTCGAACGCGCCAATGACACGCAGGATGAGGCCACGGCTATCACCACCTGGGCGGGATTGGCGTTTCGGGTGGCCGGGATCCGGGTGCTGGCGCCAATGGGGGAGGTCAGTGAAATTCTCAACTTTCCGGCTGTGATTACACGCGTGCCGGGCGCTCGCGTCTGGGTCAAGGGTGTCGCCAACGTGCGCGGCAATCTGTTGCCGATCATCGACCTGCAGGCGTTTCTCGGTGGTAAATCCGTGGTGCCGGGCCGGCGTTCACGGGTGCTGGTGATTACGCGTTCCGGTGTGACCACCGGCTTGCTGGTCGGCGATGTGCAGGGCATGCGTCATTTTACCGAGGAAGAGCGCATCAGCTCGGCACGCATCGAGGGAGTCATTGGCCGTTTCGTGCAAGCGGCTTTTGAAAACAAACAGGGCATCTGGCCTGTTCTGAGCATGGATCGTCTGGTCAATGATGAATCCTTCAGAATGGCTGCCGCATAACATTTATAACAAAGCAGGAAATGAGGAAACAGGAAGTTCCCTAAAGGAGAAAGATCCATGAAATTCAGCTTAAAGGGGCAGACGCAAGCAGTACGCCGGACCTATCTGTTCACTGGCCTGGCCTTGTTTACCATTGCTTTGGCGATCATCGCGTTCATCCACGTCACCACTTGGGAGAAACACGAGGCGGAATACCTGCTGCGGGCCGCTGAGCAGCGCGTGGTAGCCCAGGAGATTGCCAAGTACTCACTGGAAGCGGCCGGTGGTAATAACCAGGCATTCGCCCAGCTGAAAGACGCGCGCGATTATTTCGAGCGCATCATGAAGGAAATCAAAAGCGGTGATGCAAAAAGCGGATTGCCACCGGCGCCGGACAATATGCACGACAGCATTCGCAACATGGAAAACAGCTGGCTGGAACTGCGCCAGGTGGCTGACGAGGTGCTGCTCAGTCAGGACGCGATCCTGACCGTGGATCGCTTTATCGCCGTGATCAACCAGTTCATTCCCGAGGTTTCCGAACTGTCCGATCAGGTCGTGATGCTGCTGATTAAAAGCAAGGTGCCACAGGATCAGATTTATACCGCTTCCCGCCAGTTGATGCTGGCGCAGCGTATTCAGCACAACGTCAACAAGGTACTGGCCGGTGGCGCCCTGACCGCTGCGGCGCTGGACCAGTTCAGCCGCGATACCGAGGAATTCGGCCGGGTGCTCAATGGCATGCTCAAGGGTGACAGCAAACGCAAGATTGCTGAAGTCAAGAACGACCAGGCGGTCAAACTGCTGCAGGAAATCGAGCAACTGTTTACCTCCATCAATGACCACGCCGCCGAGCTGGTTGAGGTGACGCCGGTGTTGCTGCCGGCACTGGATGCAGCGGGCGAGGTGGCGAGAGTCTCCGACCGCGTCAACGAGGCTTCGCAGGACCTGATCGATCGTTTCTCGGCGTCGCCGGGACTCTGGAAAATCGCCAACGTGCAGATCGGTGTGCCGATCGTGACCGGTCTGGCATTTTTGTCCGCGGTGTTCCTGGTGTTGCTGGCCTGGTCGCTGGTCGCCGGCGCCAACGCCAGACAAAAAGAAACCGCCGAACAGAACGAACGTAACCAGGAAGCGATTCTCAAACTACTCGATGAAATGGGCGACCTGGCCGATGGTGACCTGACGGTAACCGCGACGGTGACCGAGGACATCACCGGCGCGATTGCCGACTCCATCAACTACGCGATTGAAGCCCTGCGCAGCCTGGTAACCACGATTAACGAAACCTCGGTGCAGGTATCGGCCTCGGCCCAGGAAAGCCGTGCCACCGCGATGCATCTGGCCGAGGCTTCCGAGCATCAGGCCGAGCAGATTACCTCAGCGACCGAATCGGTCACCAACATGAGTACCGAGCTCGAAGACCTGGCCGGTGACGCCAACGAGTCGGCCGATGTGGCGCAGCGCTCGGTTGAGATCGCCAACAAGGGCGCCGCCGCGGTGCGCGATACGATTCACGGTATGGACAACATTCGTGAACAGATTCAGGAAACCTCCAAACGTATCAAACGCCTTGGTGAGAGTTCGCAGCAGATTGGTGACATCGTTGAGCTGATTGACGACATCGCCGATCAGACCAACATTCTGGCTCTTAACGCGGCCATGCAGGCGGCCATGGCCGGTGAAGCGGGTCGCGGTTTTGCGGTGGTTGCCGACGAGGTGCAACGTCTGGCGGAGCGTTCTTCCAATGCGACCAAACAGATCGAGGCGCTGGTGAAAACCATTCAGGCCGATACCAACGAAGCGGTGTCTTCGATGGAAACCTCCACCACCGAGGTAGTCAGCGGTGCCAAGCTCGCCGAGGGTGCGGGTGATGCGCTCAACGAAATTGAAAACGTATCCAACTATATCGCCGACATCACCGGCAAGATGGCGATTTCGGCCAAGCAACAGGCCGATGGCGCTATCCAGGTCAAAACCAACATGGGTGTCATTCAGGAAATTGCCTCGCAGACCAGAGAAGGCTCGAACCAGTCAGCGGCGTCGATCGGCACCCTGGCGGATCTGGCCGATGAACTCAGCCGTTCGGTAGCAGGTTTCCGTTTGCCGGACTGAGTGTCAAACCGATACAGGTGAATACAGTATGAGCAAAGCAAGCGGCCAGGACCGGAGCGCTCTCAAATGGTTAAAGAATGACCTCAATGACCTGATCGGTCAGGCTACCCAGCACCTGGGTGATTTTGTTGAAGCCGGCTCAAACAGTTTGTTGACGCAGGATTGTGTCGATCTGATCCACAAGGTCAATGGCACGCTCAGCATGGTCGGCCTGCATGGCGCGGTCATGCTGACCGATGAAATGGAGCAGGTCGCAAAAATTCTCGCCAGTGAACAAAGCGGCAGCAAACGTGACGCTGCGGAAGCGCTCATGGTGGCTTTGGTGCAGTTGCCGGATTATCTCGAGCGCCTGGAAAAAGGCGAGCCGGATCTGCCGTTTGCGATTATTTCCATTCTCAACGACCTGCGTGCTTCGCGCGATGCAGGCCTGTTGTCGGAGTCGGCGTTTTTCGCGCCACACATCAACCAGATGCTGGTGGAAGACGACACCCAGGGTGAAGCCAATCCTGAACTCAAGGAAATTGCCAGCCAGTTGCGCAAGCATTTTCACCGTGGCCTGCTCGGCTGGTACAAAAAGATTGAACCCGAAAAAAGCCTGACCCTGATCAGTCAGGTTTTCCAGCGGCTCTACAAATACTCCGGCCTGAGTTGCAGCAAGCGCATCTGGGAAGCCGCCCAGGCGCTGATCGTGGGCGTACAGGAAGAAAGCATCGAAGCCTCGATCAGTGTCAAACTGCTGATCGGTCACATTGACCGTGAAATCAAATATGTGATCGAGAAAGGTGAAGTGGCGACCGAATGCGGTTTTGCGCTGGGCCTGTTGAAGAACATACTTTTTTATATTGCATCGGCCGATTCCGATAACCGCCTGATCAAGGCGCTGCAAGACAGATATCAACTCAAGCAGGCCATTGATGCGATCGGCCTGGGCAGCTCGGATACCGGCCTCATGGATGAAAACCTGCTGGCAGCCGTGCGCAGTGCCATCCAGGAAGACCTCACCCAGATCAAGGACACCATTGACCTGTACATTCGCAGCGATCGCTCGGACATGACTTCCCTGCTGGAAATGCAGGACGTGTTCGGCAAGGTGGCAGATACCTTTGGCATGATCGGTCAGACCGGCCTGCAAAACCGCATGCGCAAACAGGGCGATTTTGTACGGGAACAGGTTGCCAACGGTCATGAGCCGACCGATGACGAACTCATGTCGATGGCCAGTGACCTGTTGTTTGTCGAGTCATCGCTGGCGAACCTGTCCGAGCTCGGCGGCGAGCAGGCTGCTGACAATGACAATGCCCTGCCGCAAGGTGAGCTGGCATCGCACATCGTCGCCGTGCTGCACGAATCCAGCAGCGAGATTCGTCAGGTAAAGGATGCATTGGCGGCCTATTTTGAATCACCGGAAAACACCACCATTCTGAATGATGTGCCGGAACGTTTCACGCGGCTGGCCGGCGCTTTCCAGATCATTGATCAACCGCTAGCGGGCGACATCGTCAAGGCACTCAATAATTTTGTCGCCGACCACCTGTTGCAGGGTGAGGTGCCGGAACGACAGCAGCTGGATTTGCTGGCCGAAGTGGTTACCGGTATCGAATATTTCATGGAAGCCTTACTCGATGACTCGGCGGACAGCGCGGATATTTTGCAGTTTGCCCGTGAAAGTCTTGACCAATTGCTGCCGGGCGCGATTGTCGCGGATGATGATGAGCAGCCGGAAGAAACAACCGGGGAATACCATGAAGCCACCAGCATCGAGCGTTTGGATGCCAGCACCAGTCCGGAGCTTCCCGATGAAGATACGCAGGAAGCATCGTTGTCACTGGAGGGAATGCCGGAAGAAGCTGCTGAAGCAACAGAAGCCGTTGATGAAACTCCTGTGGCATCCGATGCCGGTGAGCTGACGCTCGAACCTGTGGATGATCTGGAAGTGACAGGCGGCTTGGCTGAAGACGAATCGCTGGAGCTGCCGGAAAGCTTTGATGAGGTTTCGCTGGAACTGCCCGAAACACTCGAACAGGAATCCACAGAAGAATTGTCGCTGGAACCACCCGATGACAGTACAGCCGACGAAACTGCCGGGTTGTCACTGGAATTACCCGAGGAAGGCGCCGATGAGGTCGAAGAAGACCTGACACTGGAGTTGCCGGACGCGCCTGTTGAGGAAATCCTCACTGAGTCGACAGATGCTAAAGCCGAAATGATGGCGGCCGCCGAAGCTGAGGAAGAAGATTTTTTACAGCTTTCCGTGGATGATGTCGAACAACTGGCGCAGCACCACGGTATTGATGTCGATGCCGAGGAAGTCGAATCGACCTCGGTCGATGAAGTGGCATCGGAACTGGAACTCGAAGCACTGGAGCTGGATGTCGCCAGCGAACTGTCGCAACAGGAAACAGCCGAGTCTGAAGCACAGGTAACAGATGCCGAGCCGCAGACTGATAAGCCGGCACTGTTGGACGACATCGATTCCGAGATCCTCGACATCTTCATTGAAGAAGCCGAAGAAGAAGTCGACGTCATTCATGAACAATATCCGCAATGGCGTGAGCAGCCGGAGAACCGAACCCCGCTGGAACGTTTCCGGCGTTCGTTTCATACCCTGAAAGGCAGCGGCCGCCTGGTCGGCGCCTACACCATTGGTGAGCTCGCCTGGTCGGTCGAGAACATGCTCAACCACATCATTGATGGCAGCATCCAGGAAAGTCCGGCCGTGTTCAAGCTCATGGATGATGTCATCGAAGTCTTGCCGGAGCTGGTCAAGGCGCAGCAACAGGGCACGCCGGCACCGTTTGATGTGGATGCCATGC
The DNA here is from genome assembly GCA_050049775.1 of Chromatiales bacterium. Classification (GTDB taxonomy): domain Bacteria; phylum Pseudomonadota; class Gammaproteobacteria; order Chromatiales; family Chromatiaceae; genus JABDQZ01. Next base: position 21,758 of record JASFVP010000004.1, on the reverse strand, counting down.
GCGCGCGTGCCGATGCCCTGGCGGCAGGAGAGGTGCCCGAATCGGGTGCAACAGCTGAAGCGGAAACTGTACTGGACATTCCGGATATCCAGGTTGAAGAAAACGAGATAGCACCGGAACAGGAAGAGCAGCTTGCCGAGCTGGACACGGAAACGGAAGACCTGCCGCACAGTATCCTGCTTGATGAACAACTGGAAGCTGACGTCGACAGTCTGTCGCAGCAAGGTCTGGATGATTACGGTTTTGAACTGCCTGAAGACCTGGTGGAAGAAGCCGATGTCGCCGAAATCCTCTCCGAACTGGATGAGGTCACGCGTGATCTGGAGACCGAGACTGCGCCTGACACCGTTGATGTCGAACCACTGTCTGAAGAAGTAGCGGCGGAAGAAGCAACCGAGGGCCGTGCTGCCGATGTGGTGATGGATTCGGTGCTGCAGGAAATTTTCACCTCGGAAAGCAAGGAACATCTTGACGAGATAAAACAGTTTCTGCAACAAAGCGAGCAAGCCGAACAGGCGGTTTTCGTCAGCGATGTATTGTCTCGAGCCGTGCATACCTTGCGCGGCAGCGCGCATATGGCAGAGGTGGATTCGGTTGCCGAGATTGCTGCGGGTCTGGAAAAACTGGTCAATGGCATTGCTGCGCACGAAGTCGCGGTCCAACCGGAAGACATCAAATTGTTGCAAAGCGGTCACGATGCCATGAGCGCAATCGTCGATTGCATCAATCAGGGTGATTGTCCGACGCCGGACTGGGAAACCCTGGTTGAACAGATCGAGTCGCGCATTCGTTACATCCAGAACAGTCTGAATCAGGCAGAGAACAGTTCGGACTTCACGTATTCGGAAGAGTTGCTGGCTGACAGCGACCTTGATGCGATCAGCCCGGCGGCAGATCTTGACCTGGCGGAAGCCGAAGATACGGTGTTGCCAGAGCCAGAGCCAGAGCCAGAGCCAGAGCCAGAGCCAGAGCCAGAGCCAGAGCCAGAGCCAGAGCCAGAGCCAGAGCCAGAGCCAGAGCCAGAGCCGGAGGCTGCGTTGGAAGAGGAAGCGGCCGAGGAACTGGACGAAGAGCTGGTGGAAATCTTCCTCGAAGAAGCCGCTGAATTGCAGGAAAGCATTGATGAAGCCATGCAGGCCTGGTCGGATGCGCCGGACGATCTGGCCGCCATTGCCGATTTGCAGCGCACCCTGCACACCCTCAAAGGCGGCGCGCGACTGGCCGGTGTGACAGCGCTGGGAGACCTCAGTCACGCCATGGAAAGCTTCCTGGTCAGGATTGATCAGGGCGCCATCACGCCGTCGGACGACGCCTTGCAACTGACGCAACGCGCGGCCGACCGCATTGCCACTCAGATCGATGAATTGTCCAGCCGTGCGCGCGTACGTCCGGCACCGGAATTGCTCTCGCTGCTCGAAAACGTGAAGGACGATGCTTCGCTGGAAGCCTTGACGAATGCCGACGCAGCGGCGCCACAAACACCGGAAGTGGATGAGACAAGCCTGGCGGAAACTGCAATGGAAGCCATTTCCGATTTGCAGTTGCCCGAGTCGGAAAGTACGCAGGACGTCGAACCCGAACCCGAACCCGAACCCGAGCCAGAGCCAGAGCCAGAGCCAGAGAAGCCGGCAGCCGCTGTAATTGAGGCTGAAACACAGCCGCCTGCAGAACCTGAGCCCGAATCCGAATTATTGTCCACGGATGTGCTTGATGCGGATTCCATCAACATCGAGTTGGCGGATGAAGCAGCGCCAGCGGATATTGATGCCACAACCGAATTGCTGGATGAGGCCGGTGAGCCGGCTTCGCAAGATATCGGGGCGCTGTCCGAAGAGTTGTCCGAACTGGTCAATGGCATTTCCGCTGATGCAGCTGCTAACGACAGTGAACAACAGCCATCGTCTCAACTGGTGGATTCACGTTTGCTGTCGGATTCCCAGTTGCTGACCGACACCGAGTTGTTGCGGGAATCAGCGCTGATTGAAACCAATGACCTGGGTGATTCCGATATCTTCTCGGAAAGCCAGACCACGGAAATCCTGCACTTTGATCTCAACGAAAAGCCGCTGGAGGAAGATCAGGAAAAAAAGCAGGTGCCGCGCGAGCAGGTCCGGGTCAACTCGGACCTGCTCGACAAACTCGTCAATAACGCCGGTGAGGTGTCGATTTTTCGTTCGCGTCTGGAGCAGCAGAATTCAACGCTGAACTTCAACCTTACCGAACTGGAACAGACCGTCGAACGTCTGCACAACCAGTTGCGGCAGATGGAAATTGAAACCGAAGCGCAAATTCTGTTCCGTTACGAGCGCGAAAATACCGATCTGCCGGGACACCAGAAAGATTTTGATCCACTGGAACTGGACCGCTTCTCCACCATCCAGGAGCTGTCGCGCAGTTTGTCAGAAACCGTCAACGACCTGACCTCGATCAAGGGCGCCATGGATGACCTGGTGCGTGAGACCGACACCCTGTTGCTGCAACAATCGCGTGTGACTACCGATCTGCAGGACGGTTTGTTACGTACCCGCATGGTGCCGATTTCCCAGCAGGTCAACCGCCTGCAACGTGTAGTGCGCCAGACAGCACGCACGCTTGGTAAAAAGGCCCATCTCGAAATGGCCGGTACCGTTGGCGAGATGGACCGCCGTATTCTCGACAACATCATGGGTCCGCTGGAGCATTTGATGCGCAACGCTGTCGGTCACGGTATCGAAAATCCACAGGACCGCGAAGCGGTCGGCAAGCCGGCCGAAGGCCGCGTCACCATGGCGCTGGAACGTGAAGGCACGGATATTTTGTTGTCGGTCGCGGATGATGGCCGCGGCCTGAACCTCGATTCGATCCGTGCACGAGCCACCGACATGGGCCTGATGACGGAAGATGCCGCCCTCGGTGACGATGACATCATGCAGTTCATTCTGGAGCCGGGCTTTTCCACGGCTGAAGAAGTCACGCAGATTTCCGGTCGTGGCGTGGGTATGGATGTGGTCACCAGCCAGGTCAAACAACTGGGTGGTTCGTTGCAGATTGATTCGGCACCGGGACAGGGCACCAGTTTCAACATTCGCTTGCCTTATACCCTGGCGATCACCGATGCCATGCTGGTGCGCATTGCCGAAGAAACCTATGCGATTCCGCACACGTCGATCGAAGGTGTGATGCGTGTGTCGCGTGAGCAGTTCGAAAAACATCTGGAAGGCGAGGTCGTGGATATCGACTATGCCGGTCATTTTTATCCGGTGCGCTATCTTGGCGGCATGCTGGGTACCGCACAGGTGGCAGCGTTGGAGCAGAAAAAATGGTATCCGGTGTTGCTGGTGCGCTCCGGTGAAAGTCGTCTGGCCTTGCTGGTAGATCATCTGCTCGGTAACCGCCAGGTGGTGGTCAAGTCGGTCGGCGTGCAGTTGAGCACGGTACGCTGGGTTTCCGGTGGCACCATTCTCGGCGATGGCAGTGTTGCCTTGATCATCGACGTCAACTCGCTGATTCGCAGCGACCTGGCGCATCGCACACCGACGGCGGTTGAAACCGAGACCGAAGCCAGCGGTGGCGTGGTGGTCATGGTGGTGGACGATTCGATTACGGTGCGCAAGGTCACCAGTCGTCTGCTGGCGCGTCACAATATGGACGTCATCACCGCCAAAGATGGCGTCGATGCATTGGCGCTGCTGCAGGAACGCATCCCTGATGTCATGTTGCTGGATATTGAAATGCCGCGCATGGATGGCTTCGAACTGGCGCGCCACATGAAAAATACCGAAGAACTCAAATCGATCCCGATCATCATGATCACATCGAGAACCGGCGACAAGCATCGCAATCGCGCCCTGGATATCGGTGTGAACAGCTATCTCGGCAAGCCTTATCAGGAAGAGGAATTGCTCGAGAACATCTATATCGCTTTGGCCGGGGATGAAGCATGAGCCAGGCCCAGACAAACATGCAGGTCAGGGGCGTGCTGCTGCCAATCCAGCACACCAGTTTGCTGTTGCCAAACCTCACGGTCAGCGAGGTGATCGGTTATCGCGAGGCGGTGGCGCTGGATAATGCGCCGGACTGGCTGCTCGGGCGTTTCACCTGGCGTCAACGCAAGGTGCCGCTGGTGGCGTTTGAATATTTCCTCAACCAGCAGTTCGATGCGCCCGGTTTCCGCGCCAGGATTGCCTTGTGTCATAACCTTACGGCCGATTTAAAAATGCCCTATCTCGGCATTTTGTGTGACAGCATTCCAAGGTTGGCGCGTGTCAATGACGAAACCATCGCGGAAGTCGACGGTGCTGAAGAGCTGCCGGACATGACGCTGAAAAAACTCAGCTACAATGGCGAAACTGTCTGGATTCCGAATCTGGAAGCACTGGCTGAGGCCGCCAGCGGTTATCTGTTTCCGGCCGAGTGATGCAGAACGCTTTTCGCTGATCCGGGAATCTCACTGACTCGTAAAGTCACCCCATAAGGTTTGTACGGCTGCAATCGCCGCCAGTGGTGCGGTTTCGGTGCGCAAGACAAAGCGACCGAGTCGCAGCGGCTGGAAGTCCTGTTGTTGTGCTTGCCGGATTTCCTGTTCCGAAAAACCACCTTCAGGGCCGATCAACAGGCAAACCGAAGCCGGTTTGCCGTAGTCCATCAAACGCCGGTTTGCCGTCGGATGCAGCATTAGTTTGAGTTCAGCATCAGCTTGATTGATCCATTGTTGCAACGGCTGCAATGCGTGTAGTTGTGGCAGGCGTTTGCGACCGGATTGTTCACAGGCGGCAATCATGATTTTCTGCCAGTGTGTCATTTTTTTCTGCAGCCGTTCTGGCGGCAGTTTGACGGCATTGAATTCGGTATCGAGGAGACTGATTTCCGTGACGCCAAGTTCCACGGCTTTCTGCAAAGCATATTCGAGACGCTCTCCCTTGGAAATGCCCAAGCCCAGGTGGATGGGCAGGGTTGGCAGTGCTTCGATATCGCTACGTTGCCCAATAGACACCAGGGTCTGTTTTTTGTTGGCATCCAGCAGCTGCGCCGGATAATCGTAGCCATCGCCGTTGAACAGAATCAGTTCCGCCTGTTCACGCAGGCGCAGCACCTGTACCAGATAATGGCTGGCGGCAGTATCCAGCCGGAGCTGTTGTTGTTCGCTGAGTGGCTGTTCGGTGTAGATTCGCGGGATGCGCATGCAGGCAGGCGCCAACCAATGGACTGCTATGACAGGCCGAGGCGTTGCCAGATCGCCAGCGTCGGCGCGGCCTGGTTCATGGTGTAGAAATGCAGACCGGGCGCGCCGTTGTCGAGCAGGCGCTGGCACATGGCCGTCACCATGTCTTCGCCGAAGGCGCGAATGCTATCGAGATCGTCGCCAAAGTCCTGCAGGCGTTTGCGAATCCAGCGCGGAATCTCAGCGCCGCAGGCATCGGAGAAACGCGCCAGCTGGGTGTAATTGGTGATCGGCATGATGCCCGGCACGATCGGGATGTCGATGCCGAGCGCCTGGCAGCTGTCGAGAAAGGCAAAGTAGGCGTCGGCATTGTAGAAATACTGGGTGATCGCCGAACTGGCGCCGGCGTCGACCTTGCGTTTGAAATTTTTCAGGTCGCTGCTGGCCGACGGCGACTGCGGATGTACTTCCGGGTAGGCCGCCACTTCGATGTGGAACTCGTTACCAAAATCGGCGCGCATCAATGCCACCAGTTCGTTGGCGTAATTGAGTTCACCAAGACTGCCGAGGCCGGCGCCGGACGGCAAATCGCCGCGCAAGGCCACCACGCGTCTGATGCCCTGGTTGCGGTAACGGTTGAGGATGTCGAGGATCTCGTCACTGCTGGAACCGATGCACGAGAGGTGCGGTGCGGTTTCGATGTTCTGTTCACGCAGCCAGTCGACGGTGGCGAAGGTCCGATCCTGGGTGGAACCGCCGGCGCCATAAGTGACCGAAAAAAATTCCGGCCCGAGTTCATTCAGGCTGGTGACGGTGGTTTTCAGTTTGTCGAAACCGGTTTCCGTTTTGGGCGGGAACAGTTCGAAACTGTAGGTTTTGGCTTGTGTTGTCATATTTCACCACGTAGCTCACAAAGCGCACGGAGCCAGAGTGCTCCGTGTGCCTTGTGGCGTTCGATCAATAGCGGTAATGCTCGGCCTTGTACGGGCCATCGACCGGTACGCCGATGTAGTCGGCCTGGTCCTGGGAAAGCACCGTGAGCTTGGCACCGATTTTTTCCAGATGCAGGCGCGCGACTTCCTCGTCGAGCTTCTTCGGCAGAATGTACACGCCAACCGGATAATCCTTGGTTTTGGTGAACAGTTCGATCTGCGCCAGTACCTGGTTGGTGAACGAGTTGGACATCACAAACGACGGATGACCGGTGGCGCAACCGAGGTTCACCAGACGACCTTCGGCCAGCATGATGATGCGCTTGCCATCCGGGAAAATGATGTGGTCGACCTGAGGCTTGATGTTTTCCCACTGGTATTTCTGCACGCTGGCGATGTCGATCTCGTTGTCGAAGTGGCCGATGTTGCAGACGATGGCCTCGTTTTTCATCGCGGCCATGTGATCGTGGGTGATGATGTCCTTGTTGCCGGTGGTGGTGACGAAGATGTCGCCCATGCTGGCAACGTCGTCGAGGGTCACGACGCGGAAACCTTCCATGGCGGCTTGCAACGCGCAGATCGGATCGATTTCCGTGACCCAGACGGTGGCGCCGAGACCGCGCAAGGATTGAGCAGAGCCTTTGCCGACATCGCCGTAACCACAGACCACGGCGATCTTGCCCGCGATCATGACGTCGGTGGCGCGCTTGATGCCGTCAACCAGCGATTCGCGGCAGCCGTACAGGTTGTCGAACTTGGATTTGGTGACCGAGTCGTTGACGTTCATACCCGGAAACAGCAGCTTGCCTTCGTCGAGCATCTGGTAGAGGCGATGCACACCGGTGGTGGTTTCTTCGGTGACGCCGCGAATCGATTCGGCCATTTTGTGATAACGCTTCGGATCTTCGGCGAGGCTGCGTTTGAGTACGCCAAGGATGACTTTCCATTCCGCCGGATCGCCGTCTTTCGGTTCCGGTACGGCGCCGGCATCGGCGTATTCGACTCCCTTGTGCACCAGCAGCGTGGCGTCGCCGCCATCGTCGAGAATCATGTTGGGCACACCGCCGTCTGGCCAGTTGAGCACCTGCTCGGTGCACCACCAGTATTCTTCCAGGGTTTCGCCTTTCCAGGCATACACCGGCACACCCATGTCGGCGATTGCCGCGGCGGCATGGTCCTGGGTGGAAAAGATGTTGCACGAACACCAGCGCACTTCAGCGCCGAGTTTGACCAGCGTCTGGATCAGCACCGCGGTCTGGATGGTCATGTGCAACGAGCCGGTGATGCGCGCGCCCTGGAGCGGTTTGGAATCACCGTACTTTCTTTGCAGCGCCATCAGGCCCGGCATTTCGGTCTCGGCGATGGCGATTTCCTTGTGGCCCCATTCGGCCAGGGACATGTCAGCTACTTTGTAATCGGAAAAGGTTTCGCTGGCTGCGTTCATTGATCAGTCTCCTTAAATCATTTAAAAAAACTGAGCGCCGTTGACATAAAGTTAACGTCCCGAGCCTGGCAGGTCATCCTGTTGCAGCGCTCCTCGGAATGGATTTGGTGTTACAGGCCGGCGTCGTTTTTCAGCATTTCGGCGCGGTCGATGTTTTCCCAGGTGAAGCCTTCGTTTTCGCGGCCGAAGTGGCCATAGGCGGCGGTCTTGCGATACTTGATCTGATCGCTGTTGAGCAGGTCGAGCATTTTCAGGATGCCGTAAGGGCGAAGGTCGAAATGCGTGTCGACCAGTTCGGTGATTTTTTCGTCACTGATCTTGCCGGTGCCGAACGTCTCGACCATGATGGAGGTCGGTTCGGCCACGCCGATGGCGTAGGACACCTGGATTTCACATTTGTCGGCCAGGCCGGCGGCGACGATGTTCTTGGCGACATAGCGCCCGGCATAAGCGGCCGAGCGGTCGACCTTGGACGGGTCCTTGCCGGAGAAGGCGCCGCCGCCATGGCGCGCCGAACCGCCGTAGGTGTCGACGATGATCTTGCGACCGGTCAGGCCGGCGTCGCCCATCGGCCCACCGATGACAAAAGCGCCGGTCGGATTGATGTGGAAACGCGTGTTTTTGGTCAGCCAGCCGGTGTCACCGAGCACGGGCTTGATGACTTCTTCCATGATGCCTTCCTCGAGCGCGGCCTGGCTGACGTCAGGGCTATGCTGGGTGGAAAGCACCACGGCATCGATGCTGACCGGTTTGCCGTCCTGGTAATGGAAGCTGACCTGGCTTTTGGCGTCCGGTCGCAGCCACGACAGCGTGCCGCGTTTGCGCACATGCGCCTGGCGCTCGACCAGACGGTGCGCATAGGTGATCGGTGCCGGCATCAGTACGTCGGTTTCATTGGTGGCGTAGCCGAACATGAGCCCTTGGTCACCGGCGCCCTGGTCTTCCGGGCGAGCGCGATCGACGCCCTGGTTGATGTCGGGCGACTGCACGCCGATGGCGGTCATGACCGCGCAGGTCTCCCAGTCGAATCCCATCTCGGAACTGTCATAGCCGATTTCCTTGATGGTCTGGCGAATCACCGCTTCGTAATCCGGCTTGGCGGTGGTGGTGATCTCTCCGGCAATCAAGGCCATGCCGGTTTTGAACAGGGTTTCACAGGCGACGCGCGCGTGTTTGTCTTCGCTCAGGATTGCATCAAGTATTGCATCTGAAACCTGGTCGGACATCTTGTCCGGGTGTCCTTCAGAAACGGATTCAGAAGTAAAAATATATTCATTGGCCATGTAAATCGGGTCCTTGAGTTAATAGGGATTCTTGTAGGTGGGGTTGGCAGTCATTTTTATTGTTGCGGGATATTACAACAGTTGGGATTTTGTTTCATACTCCAAAACCCCGTAATTAAACGATTTAACAAGGTGATAAAAATGGTTTCACTGGAAACACCTGTGTGTGATTTCGGCCTGCCGGCGCCAGACTTTAATCTGCCCGGTGTCGATGGCCGCAACTGGAGTCTGGCCGAGTGCCGTGGCGAGGCCGGTCTGCTGGTCATGTTCATCTGCAATCATTGTCCCTATGTGCAGGCGATTCGCGAGCGCATTGTGCGCGATACTGGCGAACTGCGCGAACTCGGCATCAACAGCGTGGCGATCATGTCCAACGATCCGGCCGAATATCCGGAAGACTCGTTTGACAATATGCGCCGGGTCGCCGAGGAATTCGGTTTCAACTTTCCATACCTATTAGATGAGTCCCAGCAGGTGGCAAAAACGTATGGCGCGGTCTGCACGCCGGACTTCTTTGGCTACAACGCCGATTTGCAGCTGCAATATCGCGGCCGGCTCGATGCCAGCCGCAAGGAAACTGCGGCTGGCGAGGTGCGGCGAGATCTGTTTGAAGCCATGCGACAGGTGGCGTCGACCGGTAAAGGCCCGCAGGAGCAGATCCCCAGCATGGGTTGTTCCATAAAATGGAAATAAAATTAATTACTTAACAATCCGCTTATGGCCGCATTTATTTGATTAGGGGCCTTGAGGTTGCCCGAGTTGGCAAGTTGGGAGAGAATAGCCGACCTTTTAAGCCGGCGGGTAGAATCCGGCACGCCCGGATTGCCTGATCTATCCGGTTATGTAATCGAGTGGAGAGACAGATTTCAGGCCCGACGTAGCAACGCCGGGTCAATGGCGATTCTTCGTCTGTGAGCTTATTTGTTATTTTTTCATTTTGTGACAGGAGGGGCATATGTCCTCACGCAGAGAACTTGCTAATGCTATTCGCGCCTTGAGTATGGATGCGGTCCAGAAGGCCAATTCAGGCCACCCGGGCGCGCCGATGGGCATGGCTGACATCGCCGAAGTGCTTTTTAATGATTACATGAATCACAACCCGGCCAACCCGAAATGGGTCGACCGCGATCGTTTCATCATGTCCAACGGCCACGGCTCCATGCTGCCATACTCGGTGTTGCACCTGACTGGCTACGATCTGCCGATGGATGAGCTGAAGAAATTCCGCCAGCTGCACTCGAAGACACCGGGTCACCCGGAATACGGTTATGCGCCGGGTATTGAGACCACCACTGGTCCGCTCGGCCAGGGCATCACCAATGGTGTCGGTATGGCGATTGCTGAAAAAGCCCTGGCGGCACATTTCAACCGCGACGGTCACGATATTGTTGATCACTATACCTATGTATTCCTCGGTGACGGCTGTCTCATGGAAGGTATTTCCCACGAAGCCTGCTCGTTGGCCGGCACCCTGGGACTGGGCAAACTGGTCGCCTTCTACGATGACAACAACATCTCCATCGATGGTGAAGTGGAAGGCTGGTTCACCGACAACACACCGAAACGCTTTGAAGCCTATGGCTGGCACGTCGTCGCCGATGTCGACGGCCATGATGCTGACGCCATCAGCAAGGCCATCCAGGAAGCCAGAGCGGTAACCGACAAGCCGTCTATCATCTGCTGCAAAACCACCATCGGTTTTGGCTCGCCGAACAAGGGCGGTAAGGAAGAATGTCATGGCGCACCGCTGGGTGACGACGAAATCGCCCTGACCCGCGAAGCTCTGGGTTGGTCGCACGGTCCGTTTGAGATTCCCGATGAAATCTATGCCGGCTGGGACGCAAAAGAAAGTGGTGCTGCGGCAGAAGCAGAATGGAACAAGAAGTTTGCCGCTTATGAAGCCGAACACCCGCTGCTGGCGCAGGAATTCGTCAAGCGTATGAACGGCGATCTCGGCGCCGACTGGGAAGCCAAGGCTGACGCCTTCGTCAAATCAGTTGCCGAAAAAGGCGACAGCATCGCTTCACGCAAGGCCTCACAGAACTCCATTGAAGGCCTGTCTTCGTTCACCCATTTCATGGGAGGTTCTGCCGACCTGGCCGGTTCCAACCTGACCGTGGTTTCCAATTCCGTTTCCATGCGTGCGCATATCCCGGATGCCAACTACCTCAACTACGGTGTGCGTGAATTCGGTATGGCCGCGATGATCAATGGCATCTCCTTGCACGGTGGTTTTGTACCTTATGGTGCGACCTTCCTGATGTTCTCGGAATACGCCCGTAATGCGCTGCGTATGGCGGCACTGATGCAGATCCAGCACATCGAAGTGTTCACCCACGACTCCATCGGTCTGGGTGAAGATGGCCCGACGCACCAGCCGGTCGAGCAGACTGCCACCTTGCGCATGATCCCGCGTATGTCTGTCTGGCGTCCCTGTGATGCGGTTGAAACCGCGGTGGCCTGGAAAATGGCCGTGCAGAAGAAAAACGGCCCGACTTCACTGATCCTGTCGCGTCAGAACCTGGCTCACCAGGAGCGTACCGATGCGCAGATCGCTGACATCGAACGTGGCGGTTACATCCTGAAAGACTGCGACGGTACGCCGGATGTGATTGTCATTGCCACCGGTTCCGAAGTCGGCCTGGCTATGGATGCCGCAGCGGCCAGCGACAAGAAAGTCCGCGTGGTTTCCATGCCTTCGACTGATATGTTTGATGCCCAGGATGCAGATTATAAAGAAGCCGTATTGCCGTCTGCCGTGACTGCACGTGTCGCGGTTGAAGCCGGTGTCACCGGCTTCTGGCTCAAGTACGTCGGCCTCAACGGCACGGTTGTCGGTATCGACACCTTCGGTGAATCCGCTCCGGCTGGCGATCTGTTCAAACACTTCGGTTTCACCGTCGACAACGTGGTTAACGCCATCAACAGCGTAGCCTAACTATTCCAAGCTCCCCCTGCCTGACTGAAAAGCGGGGGAGTATTTTTTTATACAATTTTCAGGAGAAAGATGTATGACTATTAAAGTTGGTATTAACGGTTTTGGCCGTATCGGTCGTATGGCGTTTCGTGCGATTTCCAAGGACTTTTCCGACATCCAGGTGGTTGCGATCAATGACTTGCTGGATGCCGATTACCTGGCTTACATGCTGAAATACGACTCGGTCCACGGCAACTTCGACGGTACCATCGCTGTTGATGGCAACAACCTGGTGGTCAATGGCAACACCATCCGCCTGACTGCCGAACGTGACCCGGCCAACCTGGCCTGGGGTGATGTCGATGTCGATATCGTCATCGAGTGCACCGGCTTCTTCCTGACTGAAGAAACCTGCCAGAAGCACATAGATGCCGGCGCCAAGAAAGTGGTTATGTCTGCTCCTTCCAAAGACGGCACACCGATGTTCGTTTATGGCGTTAACCATGAAACCTATGCTGGCCAGAACATCATCTCCGCCGCTTCCTGTACTACCAACTGCCTGGCGCCGGTCGCCAAGGTTCTGCACGACAACTGGGGCATCAAGCGTGGCCTGATGACCACTGTTCACGCTGCTACCGCTACCCAGAAAACCGTTGACGGTCCTTCCATGAAAGACTGGCGCGGTGGTCGCGGTATCCTGGAAAACATCATTCCGTCTTCCACCGGTGCTGCCAAAGCGGTTGGTGTGGTTCTGCCTGAGCTGAATGGCAAACTGACCGGTATGGCGTTCCGCGTACCGACTTCTGACGTTTCCGTGGTTGACCTGACCGTCGAACTGGACAAGGAAGCTTCTTACGACGACATCTGTGCCGCCATGAAGAAAGCGTCCGAGACCGCTGGTATCGGTGACACTCTGGCTTACACCGATGAGAAAGTCGTTTCCACTGACTTCCGTGGTTGTGGTTTTTCTTCCATCTTTGATGCCGAAGCCGGTATTGCGCTGGACAGCACTTTTGTCAAAGTGGTTTCCTGGTATGACAACGAATACGGTTATACCTGCAACATGCTGCGTTTCGTCCGTCACGTTGCGGCCAACTAAGAGCTGAGCGGGTTTCCCGTTCAGGTGCATTGTGCCAGGGCCACCGCGGCTCTGGCGCAATGCCCGCCCCGCGGGGTTTTTAATTCTGGATTCTGGAGCTGTCAGCGACAGAATCCACAATTAAAAATTGCATTCAAAAATGAACGATAAAGGAGTTCATCATGTCTTTTATTAAACTTACCGATCTTGATCTTGCCGGCAAACGCGTGCTGATTCGCGCCGACCTCAACGTGCCTGTCAAAGACGGCAAGGTGACTTCGGATGCGCGCATCACCGCTTCCATGCCGACCGTTGAGCATTGCATGCAAGCCGGCGCCAAGGTGCAGGTCATGTCGCATCGCGGCCGTCCGGAAGAAGGCAAGGCTGACGAGGAAAACTCGATGCAGCCGATCGCCGATGATATGTCGGCCAAGCTTGGCAAGCCGGTGCGTCTGATCAAGGATTACCTTGAAAACACACCGGAAATCGCCGACGGTGAAGTGGTATTGTTTGAAAATGTGCGTTTCAACGCCGGTGAGAAAAAAGACGATGAAGCGCTGGCGAAAAAATACGCCGCCCTGTGTGACGTGTTTGTCATGGATGCCTTCGGCACCGCGCATCGCGCCCAGGCTTCCACGCATGGTGCCGGCAAGTTTGCCCCGGTCGCCTGTGCCGGTCTGTTGCTGTCCGACGAACTCGACAACCTGGCCAAGGCGCTGGCCAACCCGGCGCGCCCGATGGTGGCGATTGTCGGCGGCTCCAAGGTTTCAACCAAGCTGACCGTGCTCGAGGCGCTGTCGGAAAAGGTGGATCAGCTGGTGGTCGGTGGCGGCATCGCCAACACCTTCCTCAAGGCCATGGGTCATCCGGTCGGCAAGTCCTTGTGTGAAGACGATCTGATCGACACTGCCAAGGCGTTGATCGACAAGATGCAAGCACGCGGCGCCAACATTCCGATTGCGGTCGATGTGGTGTGCGGCAAGAAATTTGATGAAAACGAACCGGCTGTGCTGAAAAAGCCCGACGAAGTGGAAGATGACGACATGATTTTTGACATCGGTCCCGAATCCGCCAAGGAACTGGCTGACATCATCAGCAAGGCCGGCACCATTGTCTGGAACGGTCCGGTTGGCGTATTCGAATTCGACCAGTTCGGCGAAGGCACCAAGACCGTGTCCATGGCGATTGCCGATGCCGATGGTTTCAGTCTGGCCGGTGGTGGCGATACCATCGCGGCGATCCAGAAATACGACATCTATGACAAGGTGTCCTACATCTCCACCGCAGGCGGTGCTTTCCTCGAGTATCTCGAAGGCAAGACCCTGCCGGCGGTTGCGATGCTGGAAGAAAAAGCGAAATAATCCGCGCCTGACCAGCCAGAGAAATTAACAGAGACAGATATATGCTGAGACGCACCAAGATAGTCGCAACCATGGGGCCTTCCACCGATGATCCGAAAGTGGTGGATGAGCTGATTGCGGCCGGGGTTGATGTCGTCAGAATCAACCTGTCGCACGGCAGTCACGAGGAACATGCCAGCCGCGCTGAGACCGTGCGCAACCGCGCGCGTGCCAGTGGCCGCCAGGTCGGTGTGCTGGCGGATCTTCAGGGTCCGAAAATTCGCATCGGCCGTTTCACCGACGGTGTGGTGGACCTGAAAGAAGATGCGCATTTTGCACTCAACATGGAACTCGACCTCAACGAGGGCGATATCCATCAGGTTGGTGTCACTTATCCGAGTCTTGCCGATGATGTCACACGTGGCGATACCCTGCTGCTCGATGATGGCGCCGTAGTGTTGTGGGTTTGTGATGTCAAGGGTCCGGTCATCGACTGTAAGGTTGTGGTCGGCGGCAAACTGTCCAACAACAAGGGCATCAATAAACAGGGCGGCGGCCTGTCGGCGCCGGCGCTGACCGACAAGGACCGTGAAGACATCAAATTCGCGGCCAAGATCAAGGCCGATTATGTGGCGGTGTCTTTTGTGCAGAATGCCGATGATGTGCACGAAGCGCGTCGCCTGCTGCGTGAAGCCGGTGGCCACGGTCACATCGTTTCCAAGATCGAGCGCGCCGAAGCATTGGAAAGTATTGATGAAATCCTCGACGCCTCCGACGTGATCATGGTGGCGCGCGGCGATCTCGGTGTGGAAGTCGGCGACGCCGAATTGCCGGCCATCCAGAAAAGCCTGATCAAGGCGGCCAGAGAGAAAAACACCGTTACCATCACCGCGACACAGATGATGCAGTCGATGATCGAAAGCCCGATCCCGACGCGCGCCGAAGTGTTTGACGTCGCCAATGCGGTTATGGATGGCACCGATGCCGTCATGCTGTCGGGTGAAACCGCTGCCGGGCGTTATCCGGTCAAGGCGGTGGCGGCGATGGACCGCGTCTGTCGTGAAGCGGAAAAATCCCGTACCACGCGCGAATCGGACCATCGTCTGCATACGGTGTTTGGCCGTATCGACGAAGCCATTGCCATGTCGACCATGTACACCGCCAATCACCTGGGGGTGGCGGCGATTGCAGCCTTGACCGAATCCGGCTCGACGCCGAAGTGGATGTCGAGAATTTCCTCTGGCATCCCGATTTATGCAATGGCCTCGCCTGTCGCTACACGCCGCAAGGTAACATTGTATCGAGGTGTCTATCCGGTCAGCTTTGATGTGACGGGAATGGACAGCCAGAAAGCCAACGAGGAAGTGATCGAAGAGCTGCAACGGCGCGGCGCGGTTCGAAACGGCGATCTGGTGATCATCACCAAAGGCGATCTCAATGGTGTGCAGGGCGGCACCAATGTGATGAAGATATTGCGGGTGGGTGAACACATCCTGCCCGATAAGGTTGAAAACTGAACCCTTTTATTAATGTGAGGAGAGAAACATGGCTTTAATTTCCATGCGTCAATTGCTTGATTACGCGGCAGAGCATGATTTTGGCATGCCGGCGTTTAACGTTAACAACATGGAGCAGGTCCACGCGATCATGCAGGCCGCTGACGCTGTCGATGCGCCGGTCATCATGCAGGGTTCCGCGGGTGCGCGTTCCTATGCAGGCGAACCGTTCCTGCGCCACCTGATTTCTGCAGCGATTGAGATGTATCCGCACATTCCCATCGTCATGCACCAGGACCACGGTTCCGAGCCGGCAGTGTGCCTGCGCTCCATCCAGTCCGGTTTCAGCTCGGTCATGATGGACGGCTCATTGATGCCGGACATGAAAACCCCGTCCAGCTATGAATACAACGTTGAAACTACCCGCAAGGTGGTTGAAATGGCCCACGCCGGCGGTGTTTCCGTCGAAGGCGAACTGGGTTGCCTGGGGTCACTGGAAACCGGTGAAATGGGTGAGGAAGACGGCCACGGCGCTGAAGGCAAGCTGGACATGGATCAGTTGCTGACCGGTGTTGAAGAAGCGGCTGACTTCGTTGAAAAAACCGGAGTGGATGCGCTGGCGATTGCCATCGGTACTTCCCACGGTGCTTACAAGTTCACCAAGGAACCGACCGGTGAAATCCTGCGTATCGACCGCATCAAGGAAATTCACGAACGCATTCCGAACACCCACCTGGTCATGCACGGTTCTTCTTCCGTACCGCAGGACTGGCTGGAAATCATCAACACCCACGGTGGTGAAATGGGCCAGACTTACGGTGTGCCGGTTGAAGAAATCGTTGAAGGCATCAAGCACGGTGTACGCAAGGTCAACATCGATACCGACCTGCGTATGGCGTCTACCGGTTCTATCCGTAAGCATCTGATGGATAACCCGTCCAACTTCGACCCGCGCAAATTCCTCAAGGAATCCACCAAGGGCATGATGGAAATCTGTAAAGCACGTTACGAAGCATTCGGCTGTGCCGGTCACGCTTCCAAAATCACGGCGAAAAGCCTGGAAACCATGGTCGATTTCTACAAATAAGAAAGCGACCGTGTGACAAAAAAGGTGCCACAGGCAACTGTGGCGCCTTTTTTATTGTCCGTTATTTACCGGCCGTATTCAGCTGATGAGGTTTAACTGGTCTTCGAGCAATCGCAGGTGTTCTTCCCAGTAGGCGCTGCTGCCAAACCAGGTGAACGCGACCGGGAAAGCCGGGTCGTCCCAGCGCCGCGCCAGCCACGCGGCGTAATGAATCATGCGTAAGCTGCGCAAAGGTTCGATCAACTGTATTTCGGCATCGTCGAAGTGGCGAAACATTTCGTAACCTTCGAGCAGGTGGTTTAATTGTTGTCGCATTGCATCGCTGTCGCCGGACAGCAGCATCCACAAATCCTGCATCATCGGACCATTGCGGCAGTCATCCATGTCGACAAAATGCGGACCGCTATCGGTCCAGAGAATATTGCCGGGATGACAGTCGCCGTGCAGGCGCAAAATAAATGGTTGCACCTGTACAAAGCGTGTTTCGATCTGCTCCAGCAGTTGCGTCACCAGCGTAGCGTAGGTTGACTCGAAGTGAGCCGGTAACATGCCGGACGCCAACAGCCAGTCGGCCGGCTCGCGCCCCAGTGCGGCGGCGTCGGTTGCCGGCCGGTGTTCAAAGCGGCTGGCGCTGCCCAGTTGGTGGATGCGTGCCAGGAAACGGCCCAGCCAGCGCAGGTTGTCTGCATTGTCGAGTTCCGGCCAGCGGCCGCCGTTGCGCGGAAACACGGCAAAGCGGAAACCCTCGTGTTCAAACAGGCTGCGGCCGTCACGCTGGATGGGGGCGATCACAGGGATGTCTTCGCCTGCCAGCGCCAGGCTGAAGGTGTGTTCCTCGAGGATGGCAGCGTCACTCCAGCGATCCGGACGGTAAAACTTGGCGATCAATGGCGCCGCATCTTCGATACCGACCTGGATGACGCGATTTTCATAACTGTTGAGATTGAACAGGCGACCGTCGGTGACAAAACCCAGCGAATCGATTGCGTCGAGAATCAGGTCGGGCGACAGACGGTCATAGGGATGGCTCATTTTCCGATCAGTCCCTGGCGGCGCAGTTCCTGGTCGACCTTCTGTGGCTGAAAGCCATCGATACGCGCCTTGCCGATCAACAATACCGGCACGCCACGACTGCCAAGGCGCTGCAATTCGATAAAGGCGCGGCGGCTTTTTTCCACGTTGAATTCGGTGAAAGCCAGTTTGTGTTTCTGCAGCAGCTGTTTGAGCTGGCGGCAATTGGGGCAGTTGCTACTGCTGTACAGGGTGATGCGGATACGGCTGCCGGTTTTGCTGGGCACGTGGCAAACGCTGCGATCAACGACCGGTCAGACGGCGTTCGGCTTCACGGTATTTTTCCGCCGTCTTGTCGATGATCTCTTGCGGCAGCTGCGGCGCCGGTGGTTTTTTGCCCCAGTCGAGGCTTTCCAGGTAATCGCGCACAAACTGCTTGTCGAAACTCGGTGGGCTGATGCCGGGCTGGTACTGGTCGGCCGGCCAGAAGCGCGATGAATCCGGTGTCAGCATCTCATCGATGATGTGCAAAACGCCATTGTCATCGAGGCCAAACTCGAATTTGGTATCGGCGATGATGATGCCTTTTTCCAGGGCGTAAGCGGCGCATTCCGTGTAAATGCGCAGGCTGATATCGCGGACCTGCTCGGCGATGTCCTGGCCCATTAATTGTACGGTGGTATCGAAGTCGACGTTGACGTCGTGATCGCCAACCTCGGCTTTGGTCGATGGCGTGTAGATCGGCTGTGGCAGCTTGTCGGCCAGGCGCAGGCCGGCGGGTAAGTCGATGCCACAGACCTGGCCGGTGCGCTGGTAGTCTTTCCAGCCGGAACCGATGATGTAACCCCGCACAATGGCTTCCACCGGCAGCGGTTTGAGCCTTTTCACCACGATGGCGCGATCGCCCAGTTGCTCAAGCTGTGCCGGATCGGTGATGATGTCGGCCAGCGGGATGTCGGACAGATGATTCGGAATCAGCCCGGCGGTGCGCTCAAACCAGAAGTTGGCCACACGCGTCAGCACTTCGCCCTTGCCGGGAATCGGTTGCGACATGATCACATCAAACGCGGACAGGCGATCGGTGGTGACAATCAGCATGTGCCGGTCATCCACGGCATAAATGTCGCGCACCTTGCCGCGGTTGATCAATTGCAGTTGGGGCAGGTCGGATTCGAGCAGGGCGTTCATGGATGAGATCCGCTGGATAAAAGGCTATTATATCCAGGTTCTTCGGCGAGCTCATAGGCAAATATGGACCAGCAAACCACGCAGGCAAATTATCTTGCAGCTTTAAAAGGCAGCTTCACTTCAGCATTGCGCTGGCACAACCTGGATGAATTGTGGCAGGTGCTGCGCGATGATCCGCTGGATGACTGGTTTATTTACGCCATCGGCAGTGACGTGCCACAACAGCCTTCCACACATGCCGAACTGCTGCAATTTATCGACAAAATCGACCAGTTGCTGCGCCAGGAACACGAGGAAGATTATTGCGGTATTGTCTATGCTGATAATCTCAAGCAGCCGCAGATGATCAAGATTTACGACCCCAACAACCTCGGCGTGGTCTGTGGCTTCAGTGACAATCCGCCACTGCCGGGCTGGATATTGAGCAAAATCCCGCCGGTGGACCTGGTCACCACCCAGATCGTACCGAACAATCGCAAGAACTGGTGGCGCAAGCTGTTCGGCTGATAATTCCCTTGTTAAATACTCAGGAATTGTGCGGACCGATTTGTTAGACTTGCGATAGTAGTATGCAATTCGGTGACCCATCATGAATGCCACAGACACCCAGTCGAATGCCATCGCGGACCTGTCCCGCGCAGTGGTCCAGCTGCTCGAATCCTGGGCGATAGAAACCCGCGATATGCAGAGTCTGCTGGCTTTGCCGGAAAACTATCGGGCCCGTAAATTCAACAAGTTACGTGAAGGGCAAGAAGTCTTGCCGGACGATGAGAAGGTATTGCGCCGCGCCGGTTATCTGCTGCGTATTTCTGATGCATTGCGCACCACTTACCCGTGCAACCCGGAAATGGCCGGTCGCTGGATTCGCATGCGCCATCGCCGTTTCGGGCGGCGCACTCCACTGCACATCATTCTCAACGACGGTGAAAGTGGCCTGATCGCCGTATTGTCCGAACTGGATTGCACTTTTTCCTGGGATCTGACCGGATCGGTTGTACCCAAGGAACGTTGTTGATTCCGCCTGTTCGGCTTTTTCCTCTCATCTCGAACCAATAAAGCCGTACTTCAGGGATTTAAAATCCTGCCAGCCGTACTATTCTCACGCGAAATTAAAGTTCTCTGTCGGCTTGCCGAAGCTATCAATACTTAAGAAGCCTGTTTGTTGCGAGTCGTAGTTTTCTCGTGGCTGCATCCAATTTGAGCTCTGGAGGACTGTATGCTGGCGTTTCTTGGCAATATCTCGATCAGACGTAAACTCTGGTTTTCCTATGGCATTATCCTGGCGATTCTCGCCATCGTATCTGCGGCCGCATGGATTGCTTTGCGTGACGTCAACAAGGATATTCATGGCATTACCGAAGACATTCAGCCAACGGTGGTGGCCGCGCTGGATTTGCAGATCGCTATTCAGGAAGCCGGCGCTTCACTCGGTCTGTATGTAAAAAGCGCCGAACAGCACTACAAGAACGAATACGAGCAGGGGCTGCAGAAACTGTCCGAGCGCATGGCGAGTCTGGAAAGTTCCGAATCCTGGCAGCGTCATCCGGAGTTGATCGATCGCATTGGCTTGATTGGTGGCGAAGTGGAGCGCTTTATTGCTTACCGTGATCGTATCATCAAGCTGGTCTCGGATCCGGCGGTCAACACCACGGCGCTGGGTTTGATGCAGCAGAAACTCAATCCAGCTGTGCAGGTGATGACGCAGGGCCTGAGTGAAATGCTGGCTGCGGAGCAGGATGAGGAGGTCACGGAAGAGCGGCGTGAACTCAATACCCAGATGCAAAACATGCGCTATGCGTTGATGCAGGTGGTTAGCGCGACCCGGGGCTTCATCGGATTGGGTTCAGCGTCTTTCAAGGACAATGCGGCCCTGTATCTGGAGCAGTTTCAGAACCTGATCGAGCAGGTCGACGAACAGGCTGAGTTGCTCACTTTTGAGCAGGTGGATGCTTTCGACCGAGTCAAACAAGCGTTTCAAAGCTATGCCAGTGAAATGAATAACGTGCTGACCATTCACGGCGGCGAAAAAGCCTATCAGGATACTTACCTGATCAAGACCGAAATTGGCCCACTCATGATTCGTACCGGTCAGCACATCGAGGAGCTGGTCAACGAATTACGGCAGTTGTCGGAACAGTCGGTCGCCAGCATGAATGACAAGAGTTCCGCGGTAATGACATTGCTGATGGTGATGCTGATCGTCGGCATTGTCATGGGCGGTGGTATCGCTTGGGTCATGAGTGTCGATGTGGCGGGCAAACTTTGCAAGGCGTCGACGGCCATGCGTGAAATTTCCGCTGGCGAAGGTGATTTGACCAAGCAACTGGATATTGGTGGCCGGGATGAACTGGGTGCGTTGGCGCGTGAGTTCAACCAGTTTATCGAACGCATCCGCAAGACCATTTGTGAGGTCAGCTCGGCTGTTGGCCAGCTCAATGAGGCGAGTTCGCAGATGTCGGCGGTGACCAGTCAGTCAACTTCCGGCATCGTGCAGCAGCAATCGGAAACAGCCCAGGTGGCCACGGCGATGACAGAAATGCTGGCGACCTCGGAAAGCGTCAGTGACAAGGCACGCACGGCCTCAGAGGAAGCGCAGAACGCCAACGCTGCCGCAATGGAAGGCGGGCAGGTTGTGGGCGAGACCGTGTCTTCTATCAATGCGCTGGCCACTGAAGTGGAACAGGCATTCAATGTCATCACGCAGCTGGAACAGGATAGCCAGAAAATCGGTACGGTACTGGATGTGATCCGCGGTATTGCCGAGCAGACCAATCTGCTGGCGTTGAATGCTGCGATTGAAGCCGCGCGCGCCGGCGAACAGGGACGGGGTTTCGCTGTCGTG
>JASFVP010000090.1:0-6951 GCA_050049775.1 Chromatiales bacterium | reverse complement strand
TGTGTTGTTTTGCCGTTCCAAAGACGCCACCAAGGCGATGTGGGACGGTCACATGGCCGGTCAGGAAGGCGCCATTGAAGAATATGGTGCCGATGACTCATTTCCGATTGATGATCTTGATGAAATCTTGCCGCGTATGCTGGAACAGAAAAGCCGGATTTTTTACGCCATGGGCTGCAATCAGGAACTGGACCGGCGTCTGTCCGAATGGATTACCTCGATAAAATGCCAGTCGCGTTCCGGCCTGCAAAGCCCGCTGGAAATCATTGAACTGGATCATTACCTGCATGACTTGCGCCTCTATAAAAGCCGTTCGGAAATCAGCCTGATGCGCAAGGCGGCCAACATCTCCGCCAGTGCGCACAAAAAAGTCATGCAGGCGAGCAAGCCGGGCATGAAGGAGTATCAACTGGAAACCGTGTTTGAGCACGAGTGCGCCATGCAGGGTGCGCGCGAGCAGGCTTATCCTTCCATCGTCGGCTGTGGCGACAATGCCTGCGTGCTGCATTACATCGACAACCACGATGAACTGGCTGACGGCAAGTTGCTGCTCATTGATGCCGGTTGCGAACTTGATTATTACGCCTCTGATATCACGCGTACCTTCCCGGTCAATGGCCGTTTCAGTCCGGCGCAGGCCGAGCTTTACCAGATTGTGCTGGATGCGCAGCTGGCGGCGATCGACAAGGTGCGGCCGGGTAATCACTGGAATGATCCGCATGAAGCGGCCGTGCGTGTGATCTGCAGGGGGCTGTTGCGTCTGGGCATCCTCAAGGGCACCTACGCCAATGCCATGAAAAAGGAAAGCTATCGAAAATATTACATGCATCGCACCGGTCATTGGCTTGGTATGGATGTGCATGATGTCGGTGATTACAAGGTTGATGGCGCGTGGCGTTTGCTTGAACCCGGTATGGTGCTGACGGTCGAGCCGGGAATCTACATTCCGGAAAACGCCAGCGGCGTGGCAAAAAAATATCGTGGCATCGGCATCCGCATTGAAGACGATGTGGTGGTGACGCGCGATGGCCATGACATTCTCAGCAAAAATGCGCCCAAGCAGATTGCCGAGATCGAAGCCTTGATGGCGGCCGGATGAGCACCGATGTTGATGTAATCATCGCCGGTGGCGGCATGGTGGGTGCAAGCCTGGCGCATGCGTTGTTCGGACATGGTCTCAAGGTTGCTGTCATCGAGGCGTATGCGCCATCCGCGGTGCAACAACCCAGTTATGATGACCGTGCCATTGCGTTGTCTTATGGCAGCCAGCGCATACTCGATGCACTCGGTGTCTGGCCGCAACTAAAGGATGCTGCGGAAGCCATCAAACAGATTCATGTGTCCGACCGGGGCCATTTTGGTTTTGCCCGTCTCGATCAGGCCGAAGAAAATGTGGCGGCGCTGGGTTATGTGGTGACCGCGCGTGATCTTGGCCAGGCCTTGTTGCCGGCCTTGTCCGGACAGGCCGATGTACAGTTTCTCTGTCCGGCGCAATTGCTCGATTTCAACATCACTGAACAACAGGTACAGGTATCGCTCGAAGTGGAAGGTGAGCCCAGGAGCCTGACAGCGCGCCTGCTGGTTGCGGCCGATGGTGGCCGGTCCATGGTGCGCGAAAGGCTCGGTATTGATGTCCGGGATGAGGATTACGGCCAGACCGCGATTGTCAGCAATGTGTCTATCCAGCAATCACATGACAATGTTGCTTATGAGCGTTTCACCGACAGCGGCCCGTTGGCGCTGTTGCCGATGACCGACAACCGTATGGCGCTGGTTTATACCGTGTCCAGTGAAAATGCCGAGTCCGTGCTGGCAATGTCCGATGCAGACTTCCTGGACTTGTTGCAACAGCGTTTTGGCTATCGGCTCGGCCGCTTTACCCGCATTGGTGAGCGAGTGGCCTATCCATTGCGTCTCATGCAGGTGGCCGAACATGTGCGCCCGCGCGTGGCATTGGCCGGCAATGCCGCCCATACCGTGCATCCGATTGCCGGCCAGGGGTTTAATCT
The DNA here is from genome assembly GCA_050049775.1 of Chromatiales bacterium. Classification (GTDB taxonomy): domain Bacteria; phylum Pseudomonadota; class Gammaproteobacteria; order Chromatiales; family Chromatiaceae; genus JABDQZ01. The sequence goes on along the minus strand of JASFVP010000090.1, from coordinate 4,942 downwards.
CGGTATCCGTGATGTCGCGGTGCTGGCCGAAGTCATTCTGGATGCCTGGCGCGGCGGTCTCGACATCGGTGACCTGTCCGTATTGAAGCGCTATGCCGACTGGCGTCGTGACGACCAGAAATCGGTGATTTTTGCCACCGATTCAATGGTGCGTCTGTTCACCAATCCACTGAAAGTCGTGCAGGCGGCACGCAACATCGGCATCCTGGCGGCCGATTTGTTGCCGGGCGCCAGGCACTGGATTGCCCGGCGGGCCATGGGCTTGGCCGGACGCCAGGCAAAACTGTCGCGCGGGGTGAGACTTGACTGAGTTGCAGACCAGGCAGTGTGATGTCGCCGTCGTGGGTGCCGGCATGGTCGGTGCCGCAACCAGCCTGGCGCTGGCGCAACAGGGTTTTCGGGTAATCCAGATTGAAGTGCATGAGCCGCAAAGCGGCTTTGATGCGGCTGTCATCGACAATCGCGTATCAGCGTTGACGCGCGCTTCACAAAATCTGCTGGAGAATCTCGGTGTCTGGTCGGCCATGCAGGGCATGCGCGTCACGCCCTACAGCGACATGCACGTCTGGGATGCCGGCGGCAAGGGTGTGATTCATTTTGATGCCGCCGATATCGCCGAGCCTTGCCTGGGCCACATTGTGGAGAATCATGTCACGCAACTGGCGTTGTGGCAGGCGATCAGTGCACATGACAACATTGAAATCATCTGCCCTGACAAGGTGGTGCAGCTCAAGCGTGAAGCCGGTCAGAGTGTGTTGCAACTGGCATCCGGTGGTGAAGTAAGGGCTGGACTGGTCGTGGCTGCCGATGGTCGTCAGTCGGCCATGCGCGACCTGCTTGGTATCGGCACACACGGCTGGCCGTATGACCAGCATGCACTGGTGGCGACGGTAACCACTGCGGCCGGGCATGCGGATACCGCGTGGCAGCGTTTTTTGCCGAACGGTCCGCTGGCGTATTTACCGTTACATGACAATTACAGTTCGATTGTCTGGTCGACCACGCCGGAACAGGCGGCTGAGCTCAAGCAATTACCGGACGATCAATTTTGTACGGCCTTGACACAAGCCAGCGAAACGCGCCTGGGCGAGGTAACGTCGGTACAGGCGCGCGCCATTTTCCCGCTCGAACTCAAACACGCCGACACTTATATAAGCGAAGGCTTTGTACTGATTGGCGACGCCGCGCATGCAGTGCATCCGCTGGCCGGGCAGGGCGTCAATCTCGGTTTTCTGGATGTGGCGTCGTTGGTGGATGTGCTGCTGCAGGTGCGCCAGCAGGGTCGTGAACTCGGTGGTCTACACAGCTTGCGTCGTTATGAGCGCAGCCGCAAAGGCTCGAATATGGGCATGCTGGCGGCAATGGATGGTTTCAAACGCCTGTTTGGCAGCCAGCTGTTGCCGGTGAAACTGGCTCGCAATGCCGGGCTGTCGATTGCGGATGTGTTTTCACCGCTGAAAAATTTCCTGGTGTCCTACGCCATGGGTTTGCAGGGAGATTTGCCGCCGTTGGTGCGGCCACGTTTCCATACCTGAGCGCCCTCCGGGGCCGTGTATCGGTCCGGTACTTTCTGGTTTCGACCAGAACCCCTGTATTTTCTATTGATTCCTCCGGCCGGAAAAACATTGACCTGATTCCGTTAAGTAATATAATTGCGAATCATTATCATTTGTAGTCTAGCTATGGAGTTGTTATGTCTCGATTGATTTTTTCTGTATTACTGGCGGCTAGCATGCTGCCGATTGCACCACTTTTCGCGGAAGAAGTGGTGGTGTATTCCGCTCGCAAGGAACACCTGATCAAGCCTCTGTTTGATCGTTACCAGGCCAAGACCGGTGTTGAAGTGCGTTACATCACCGACAAGGCCGGACCTTTGCTGCAGCGTCTCAAGGCGGAAGGCAAGCGCACGCCGGCGGATATGTTGATCACTGTGGACGCCGGCAATCTCTGGCATGCGGCCAATGAAGGTGTGTTGGCCAGTGTGGACTCCGCCGCGCTTGATACAGCCGTGCCGGCACATCTGAAGGACCCGCAGAACCACTGGTTTGGTTTGTCGGTACGTGCAAGAACCATTGTCTACAACACCGATAAGGTCACGCCAGCCGAACTCAGCAGTTATGAAGACCTCGCCGATGAAAAATGGCGCGGTCGGTTATGCCTGCGCACTTCCAAGAAAGTTTACAACCAGTCACTGGTGGCGATGCTGATCAGCCATCACGGTGCCGACCAGGCGACACGGATTGTCGAGGGTTGGGTCAAAAACCTGGCCTTGCCGCCGTTTTCCAACGATACCAAAACCATGGAAGCGATCACTGCCGGTCAGTGTGATGTCGGTATAGTAAACACTTACTACTTCGGGCGTCTTCAGAAGAAAGATCCGAACATCAACCTGGCGTTGTTCTGGCCCAATCAGAGTAGTACCGGTGTGCATGTCAATGTATCCGGCGCCGGCGTAACCGCTCATGCACCGCATCGCGAAGCCGCCGTCAAATTACTGGAATGGCTGGCATCCGAAGAAGCTCAGGACATGTTCGCCGAACTCAATATGGAGTACCCGGTCAATGCGGCCGTGCCGATGTCCGACATCGTGGCCAAATGGGGCGGTTTCAAACCGGATCAGACCAATCTGTCGCAGGCCGGTAAACTGCAGTCAGAGGCTGTGCAGCTCATGGATCGCGCCGGCTATCGTTAATGCAATCGGCTTCAACATATACAAGGCGCTGACCGTATGCGCTCCCTGACTCTGGCATTGCCAGGACAACAACGCCGTTCGATTAACGTCGAGCGGCGTTGGCGTTGGGCCAGTATCGCCTTGGCGCTGGTCGTGTTGATGCCGCTGCTGGTGCTGGCACTGGCATGGCAGTCGGTCGACAACGCCATCTGGTCGCACATCGCGACCACCATTCTGCCGGAAGTGTTGCTCAATACGGCGATTCTGGTGACCGGTGTCGCGGCTGGTGTGTTGTTGCTCGGTGTCAGCCTGGCCTGGCTGACCAGCATGTGTGATTTTCCCGGGCGGCGTTTTTTCGACTGGGCGCTGATGCTGCCGTTCGCCATGCCGGCCTATGTGCTGGCGTTCGTGTTTCTCGGCCTGTTTGATTTCAGTGGTCCGCTGCAGGCTGGCCTGCGCAGCCTGTTTGATTTGCCGGGCAACTGGTTTTTTGAAGTGCGCAATGCCGCCGGCGTGGTTACGGTCATGACGCTGGTGTTGTATCCCTACGTCTACATGCTGGCGCGCGTGGCGTTTCTGAGTCAGGGCCAAGCGGTGTTTGACGCCGGTCGCAGCCTGGGTCTTTCGCCGTTGCAGGCCTTCGCCAAGGTGGCGCTGCCGATGGCGCGGCCTGGCATCGTCGCCGGCCTGAGCTTGGCCTTGATGGAAGCGCTGTCGGATTTCGGTGCCGTGGCGGTATTCAACTTCGATACTTTCACTACCGCGATCTACAAAGCCTGGTTCGGTTTTTTTGACCTGCATGCGGCGGCACAGCTGGCGTCGATGCTGCTGTTGCTGGTACTGATTGCGTTGACGCTGGAAAAATACCTGCGCGGCAATGCGCGCTATGACGAACATCGCGCCACCCGCTGGCGGCGTATTAATCTGACTGGCAAGCGTCGCTTGCTGGCCAGTTTTTACTGCGGACTGGTATTTTCACTGGCCTTTGTGTTGCCACTGGTGCAACTGTTGCTGTGGGCCTGGCAGTCGCGCGCCGAACTCGACAGCCGTTATCTGGACCTGTTTTCGCATACCCTGATTCTGGGCGTCAGCGCTGCCGTGTTGACCGTGATCGGTGCCTTTGTGCTGGCCTACAATCGGCGCCTGCATACCGACCGCTGGTCCAGGCTGGCGGTGCGCATCGGCACCCTCGGTTACGCCTTGCCGGGCTCGGTGCTGGCCGTGGGTGTCATGATCTCGCTGACCTGGTTTGACCAGCAACTGGCGGACCTGATCGAGATGGTTACCGGCAACAGCAGCGCCCTGTTGCTCAGCGGCAGTGTCATTGCCTTGTTGCTGGCCTATTTTGCGCGCTTCCAGGCCGTGGCTTACGGACCGATCGAAAGTGCACTGGAAAGCATTCGACCGGCGATTCGTGATGCGGCGCGCAGCCTCGGCGCCAGTGGCTGGGAGACTGTACAGCGCATTTACATCCCGATGCTGCGGCCGGGCTTGCTGACTGCCACGTTGCTGGTGCTGGTCGACACCATGAAGGAAATGCCGGCGACCTTGCTGTTACGCCCGTTTGGTTGGGATACACTGGCGGTACGTATTTATGAAATGACTTCTGAAGGCGAATGGGAACGTGCCGCCCTGCCGGCCACGGCACTGGTACTGGTTGGATTGGCGCCGGTGGTTATTCTGATCCGCAAATCCCTGCGTCGCTAAGACGCTTTCACTCCCGACCTCGGTCGAACTGTTAGTTATTTCCGTTCGATTTGCTGGGATGTTGTGGCCGCCGCTTTGTGCGATACTTCGCCAAAAATCCATATTTCCCGCACAACAAGAAAGCATCCATTGTGAAAAAAACTGTTCTTAACCAGACTCACCGCGACCTCAAGGCGCGCATGGTCGATTTCGGCGGCTGGGATATGCCGGTCAACTACGGCTCGCAAATCGAGGAACATCATGCGGTGCGCAACAAGGCCGGCATGTTTGATGTTTCGCACATGCAGACTCTCGACCTGCACGGCGCCAGAACCACCGAATTGCTGCGCTATTTGCTGGCCAATGACGTGGCCAAACTCAAGTCGACCGGCAAGGCCTTGTACAGTTGCATGCTCAACGAGAACGGCGGCGTTATCGATGACCTGATCGTTTACCACATGAACGAAAACTGGTTTCGCATGGTGGTCAACGCCGGTACCGCAGAAAAAGATATCAACTGGATCAAGCAACAGGCCGAACCCTTCGGCGTCGAGGTGCAGGTGCGTACGGATCTCGCCATGATTG
>JASFVP010000003.1:0-102755 GCA_050049775.1 Chromatiales bacterium | reverse complement strand
CGCCCTTCGGGCCATAGTCGCTATGCTCCCATGTTCAGCCTCGCAGTGCTCGGCTGTCGAACCAGGCCATTTTGATTGTCGTAGGTTCGAATGGTGCTTTTTACGAAACCCTTAAATGATTCCGCTTAGATATGCCTATTTAGAGAAATGGTGGGCCATGTAGGATTCGAACCTACGACCAATGGATTAAGAGTCCACTGCTCTACCAGCTGAGCTAATGGCCCGTGTGCGGTAAAACGAAAATTTGGGGTGGATAATGGGACTCGAACCCACGACGACCGGAATCACAATCCGGGGCTCTACCAACTGAGCTATATCCACCATTAACTGGTTGTTGTTTTTCTTGTTCTGCCTGTGGGACTGTTGTCCCTGAAAGCGGCGCATGATAGATGAGTCAGGCCGCGGTTTCAAGCACTTTGCCCGCCCTCAGGCGGCCTGCACGGCGATTTTGTCGCCGGTGCCAATGACATGGTTTTCCTCGTCGAGATACACCAGCGTCGGTTTGAAGTTTTCGGCTTCCTGCTCGCTGAGCACGGCATAGGTGCAGATGATGATGCGGTCTTGCGGGTTGGCCTTGTGTGCGGCGGCGCCGTTGATCGAAATGATGCGCGAGCCCTCTTCGGCTTCGATCGCATAGGTAGTGAACCTTTCGCCGTTGGTCACATTATAGATCTGCAACTGCTCGTAGGGGCGGATATTGGCCATACGCATGAGCGCGGTGTCGATGGCGCAGGAGCCTTCGTATTCGAGCTCGGCGTGCGTCACGCAGGCGCGATGCAGTTTTGATTTGAGAAAGGTCAGTTGCATTTCAAAAAATCAATTCCGGAAAAAGGATGGCTATTATAGCGGCAATCGCCGCAGCGCCACAAATAAACGTCACAAATTGTTAATGAATTCAGTTGCTAAAAGCTCACCGGTGGTGGTTTGACCGCCAGCCCTGTGGTTTGTTCAACAATGCTTTTGGCGCTGTTTCTGCCCTGTTCGAACGCGTTCTGCTGCGAAATTTCGCTATGTTGCACGGCTTCGATGTCGTCGCCTTTTTTCATGTACAGCGTCTGCGTCGGATAGGCGAATTCCACATCGAGGCTTTTCGCCAGGCGCAGGATGTCGAGCAGGAAGCGATGGCGCTCGCGCAGCTCGGTGCTCCAATCCGGCGTTTCCCAGAACACATAGACGAGAATCTCCAGCGCGCTGTCGGCGTAACCGTTGAAATACACGTGGTAATAATCCTTGCGCATGTAGGGATGCTGGCGCACCAGTTCGCGCACACCTTCGCAGAAGGCTTCGATCTTGTCGGCCGGCGTGTCGTAGGTCAGGCCGAGTTTGGTCGACAGGCGCCGGTAGCGACGCTCGCCCATGTTATCGACGTTGGCGGTGATGAACAGCGAGTTGGGCACGGTCAGCAGTGAATTGTAAAAAGTGCGGATGCGCGTGCTGCGAAAGCCGATGCGTTCAACCGAGCCTTCCTTGCCATCGACGATGATCCAGTCGCCCACGGCAAAGGTGCGGTCCAGCAGAATGGTCACCGAGCCGAACAGGTTCTGCACCATGTCCTTGGCGGCCAGAGCAAACGCCAAACCACCCAGGCCGAGACCGGCGATCAGCCCGGAAACGTTGATGTTGAGGTTGTCGGCGACAAACACCACGCCAACCACGGTGACGAAGATTTTCAGGGTTTTCGGAATCAGCGGCACCAGCGCATCGTCCATGCGCGTGTCGGTGTGGCGTGCACGTTTGCCCAAATAGGCGCCAACCAGGTCGACCAGCCGGTACGCCGCCCAGACACCGGAAATGCCGGCGAGGAATTTGACCGCCACCAGCAGGATCAGCATGGCCTGTTCCGGCAGGCCAAGCAGGTTCAGGCCCACCCACCAGACCGCCGCCATGACCATCAGCCCCAGCGGCCGTAGTACGCCTTCATCGACTTCGCTGATGGAGCTTTCCTCGTGGCGAGTCTGCCAGTGGCGCACCATGAACTTCAGCAACAGCGATATCAGGCGGTCCAGCACCACACCGACCAGAATGATCACGAAAATGCCGATCCAGCGCCAGGTTTCGAGCAGGAAATGCACCCGTTTCAGACTGTCCGGCAACTGCTGGCGAATGCGCAGATACAGCGGCAGATGATCGCTGGTATCTTCCAGGCCCTTGACCTTGCTCTTGTCCGACACCTCTTCCCAGATGGCTTTCAGCTTCTCGACGCTGCCGCTGTCAAACAGCCAGCGGCCATCCGGATAACGCGCAATGCGTATCGCGCCGGCGTCATAACGATGAAACACCCAGGGCTGGCCTTCAGTCCGATTGCTGATTTTATCCAGATCGACCAGTTGCGTGCGGTCCATGACTTCGAGCAGCAGCCAGGCGAGGTTCTCGCCCTGCTCCTTGCGAATCAGCGGATTGATCGATTCCAGATCCAGTGTGCTGATGGCATCGCTGATGCGATCAACATCGCCGCGTTTGATGTCGTTCATGGCGTGAATGAACGTCGCCATGGTGGCACGCGGCGATTTAAGCGTTTCCGGTACCGGTTTGGCCTCGGCCGGCTTGCTGGCACTGTCGGTTTCAGCAGCGGACTGCTCGGCGTGCAGCGGCGCCAGTGACAGCAAACCGGCCAGCAACAGCAACCACAGCAGTTGTTTGATCAACGTGTTCATGATTTCACTCTTTGCATTTTTTGTTATGGCTTATGTGACCGTGGCTATTGGCAGGCTGACCTGCAGGTTGTCGATCAAACGTGTGCTGCCAACGCGTGCGGCCAGCAGAATGACCAGTTCGCGGTCCTGCGGCTGCGGGACCTGCAGGTTTTCCGCGTTGCGTATTTCGACATAATCCACATCAAAGCCCTGTTGTTGCAGTTGTTGAATCGCCTGCTGCTGTAGTGCGGCATAATTGGTTTCGCCGCCGAGCATGGCATCCTGCAACTGCTGCAGCATTTGATACAGCACCGTGGCTTTGGCCCGCTGTGGCGCATCCAGGTAGGCATTGCGTGAACTCATCGCCAGGCCGTCGCTTTCGCGCACAATCGGTGCACCGACGATCTCGATCGGCAGGCACAGGTCTGCGGTCATGCGACGGATCAACAGCAGTTGCTGGAAATCTTTTTCGCCAAACACCGCGACATCCGGCTGCACCATATTAAACAGCTTGCACACCACAGTGGTGACGCCGACAAAATGGCCGGGACGTGATACGCCACAGAGGATGTCGGACAGGCCCGGCACTTCGACGCGCGTTTGCTGTGCCAGGTCCTGCGGGTAGATGTCACTGACTTCCGGCAGAAACAGCAGGTCACAGGATTGCTGTTCGAGCTTGCTGATATCGGCCTCGTGGGTGCGCGGGTAGCGCTCGAAATCCTCATTCGGACCGAACTGCATCGGATTGACGAAAATGCTGCACACCACGCGCTCGGCCAGTTGCCCGGCGCGCTGCACCAGTTGTAAATGGCCGTCGTGCAGATTGCCCATGGTCGGCACAAAGGCGATGCGCTGTTGCTGGCTACGCCAGCCGCGAATCACCTGACGTAATTCATCAATGGTCTGAACTACCTGCATGGAATTGGCAGCCTAGTAGCTGTGTTCCACGCCAGGGAAGGAACCGTCTTTCACGGCATTGACGTAATCGCTCATGGCGTTGAGCACGGAGCCTGCCGGTTGCAGGAAATTTTTCACAAACCTCGGCTGGTCGCCGCAGCTGATGCCGAGCATGTCGTACACCACCAGCACCTGGCCGTCGGTGCCGGGTCCGGCGCCGATGCCGATCACCGGAATACGCAGTTGCCGGCTGATGTCGGTCGCCAGTCCGGCCGGCACGCATTCCAGCACCAGCATCTGGGCGCCGGCGCTTTGTAGGTCCTGTGCGTCCTGGCGAATCTGGTCCGCCTGCTGTGGTTCGCGCCCCTGCACCGAGTAACCGCCCAGTTGGCGCACCGACTGCGGCAGCAAGCCAAGATGGGCACACACCGGCACGGCGTGTTGCGTCAACCGCTCCACCGTCTCCAGCTGGTTGTGACCGCCCTCGAGCTTGACCATGTGCGCGCCGCCCTGCTTCATGAGACGACCGGCGTTTTGCAGCGCCTGCTCCGGCGTGGCATAACTCATGAACGGCATGTCGGCAACGACGAACAACTGGTGATTGGCGCGGCTGACATTGGCCGTGTGATACACCATGTCGTCCATGCTGACCGGCAAGGTACTGTCGTGTCCCTGCACCACCATGCTGAGCGAATCGCCCACCAACAGCACTTCGACACCGGCCTGCTCGGCAAGCATGGTAAAGCTGGCGTCGTAGCTGGTGAGTACGGCGATTTTTTCGCCGCGCTGCTTGAGTTCGTTGAGCGTGTTGATTGTGATCAAGGCCGATTCCGTCAAGGTTGCTGGGTTGAGGCGCGATTCTACCCTGAGCTGTGCTTTACAACAAAGACGGCCCCGGGTTGAAGAAATGCCGGCCGGCCTTGATGGTGCAGATTTTTTCCACCAGCAACTGGTAATCGGCGTCCGACTCGAGCGGATTGATTTCGGCCGCGTTGATGATCAGCAGCGGCGACGCATCGTAACGACTGAAGTAACCGTTGTAGGCATCCAGCAGGCGTTTCAGGTAACCGGCGTCCATGCTGCGTTCGTTGGCGCGGTTGCGTTTTTGCACACGGTTCTGCAGCACCTCGACCGGCGCCTGCAGGTACACCACCAGATCGGGCCGCGGCGCCTGCAACTGTAAGGTCTGATAGACCTGGTTGTAGAGCTGCAGCTCGTTGTCGTCGAGATTGAGTTCGGCGAACAAGCGATCCTTGTCGAGCATGAAATCGGCAATCATCGACTGCATGAACATATCGTGTTGCTGCAGGCCGGACAGCTGGCGACTGCGCTGGAACAGGAAAAACAGCTGGGTCGGAAATGCCGCGGCGCGCCGGTCGCGATAAAAGCCCTGCAGGAAAGGGTTTTCCTCGGCCTCCTCAAGCAGTATTTCAGAATTGAAGGTGTTGGCCAGACGCTTCACCAGGCTGGTCTTGCCGACACCGATCGGGCCTTCGACAACGAGGAAGCGCGGCGCCGACGGCAGCTTGTCGCTGAGACTCATGACGGGCTGTGCTCCATGGCGAGCTTTTCGATGCGGCTGTCCGGGCAGGCATCGACCAGTTGCTGCAGCGTGCCCTGTCCCGGTATCGGTAGATCGCCAGCGGCGATCTCCAGCAAGGGTTGCAACACGAAGGCACGATTGGCCATTTCGCGGTGCGGTATGTGCAAATGCGGTAAATCGATGCGCAAATCATCGTACAGCAGAATATCCAGATCCAGCGTGCGTGCTCCCCAGCGCACCATACGCTCGCGCCCGTGTATGTCCTCAATGCTGTGCAGCCATTGCAACAGCTCCGACGCCGACAACTCGGTATCCAGCTGCGCTACGGCATTAACGTAATCCGGCTGTCCGGCCGGACCCAGCGGTGCGCTGCGATAAAACGATGAAACTTTTTTCACCTTGGTGTGCGGCATATGGTCCAGTGCCGCCAGCGCCTGCTGCAGTTGTTCAATCGGGTTGTGCAGATTGCTTCCCAGTCCGATGTAGGCGGTGACGCGATCCTGCCGCATCTATTGCCCTCCGGCCGCCGCCGGCTTGCGGCGACGACTGCGGGGGCGCCGCTTGCGCGGTGGTGAGCTTTTGCCGGTCGATTGCGCCTGCGGCTGGTTTTCCTGATAGCGGGTCCACCAGTCGGCCAGCTGTTGATCGGCCTCGCTGGCTGCGGCTCGCAACAGCAGAAAATCGTAAGCGGCGCGAAAACGTGGATTTTCCAGCAGGCGGCGCGCACGTTTGCCGCTGCGGCTTTTTTCGAGGCGCGACTGCATGCTCCAGATTTCCTTCATCTGCGAGCTGAAACGCCTTGGTATGGCGATCTTCTGCACCTGCTCCGAGATGACTTCGTCGGCCGCGTCAAACATGGCCTGCTGGGGTATCACGCCACGCTCCATGGCCTGTTGCGCACGCTGGCGCACCGGTTCCCACAATAACACGGCAAACAAAAACGCCGGCGTCACCGGCTTGTCTTCGCGGATGCGTGTGTCGGTATTTTTCAGGCCCTGCAACACAAACTGGATCGGGAATTGCTGTTCCTCGATTTCCAGGCTCTTGTCGGTGGACGGAAACAGGTGGCGAAACAAATCGTAATGGCGCAACTTCTCGAAGGTGTGCACCGCCACCCCGCCGAGAAACAGTTTCAGCACTTCCTCGAACAGGCGTGCCGCCGGCACCTCGTCGAGCAGATCGCCGAGCTGGAAAATTGGCGCTTCACTGTCTTTGTGGATATTGAAACCGAGCTTGGCGGCAAAGCGTATGGCGCGCAGCAGGCGCACCGGGTCTTCACGGAAACGGGTTTCCGGATCGCCGATCAGGCGCAGCAGGCCGGCCTGCAGGTCCTCAACGCCGCCAACATAGTCGATGACGGAAAAGTCCTTGAGGTTGTAATACAGGGCATTGACGGTGAAATCGCGGCGCAGCGCATCTTCCTCGATGGTGCCGAACACGTTGTCGCGCAGGATCATGCCCTGGTCGCTTTGTGCGGCAATCGAATCTTCACCGTTGTGACTGCCACGAAACGTCGCCACCTCGATGATGTCGCGCCCGAAGTGCACATGCGCGAGGCGGAAACGCCGGCCGATCAGGCGACAGTTGCGGAAAGTGTCGCGCACCTCTTCCGGGCTGGCATCGGTGGCAACGTCAAAGTCTTTCGGTTCACGACCGAGCAGCAGGTCGCGCACACCACCACCGACCAGATGCGCCTGATAACCGGCTTTCTGCAGACGGCGCAATACCTTGAGCGCATTTTCGGAAATGTTACTGCGCGAAATAATATGGTCCGATCTGGCAATGACGACGGGCGAGATAGTCAGAAACCTCTTTACAACCTGGTTAGCGTTTATCGTTATTTGGCGACTATTCTACACCGTCTCGGCGGCCATTCCAGCCATAATACCGAACCGCAGCGCAAGCCAGTTTATCGCGCAACAGGCTTGTCCCTCCTAGCAGCGCCGGACATTCGATTTCTCCGCTGTAGCCGTTGAACCTGGCGATGCCGATACCGGGCCGATAGCTGACCGGCACCGGATTTTTACTTACGCCGCCTGGCCAGATCGGTATAATCCCGGGTCAATTTTCGCAGTAAACAATAACAGTCGAACATGGAAAAAACCTACGATCCTCACGCGATAGAACAACGCTGGTACCAGACCTGGGAAAACAACAACTATTTCGCGCCGGACAGCAGCAGTGACAACCTCGCCTACTGCATCATGATCCCGCCGCCCAATGTCACCGGCAGCCTGCACATGGGCCATGGCTTCAACAACACCGTGATGGATACCCTGATCCGCTTCAATCGCATGCGTGGCCGCCCCACCCTGTGGCAGCCCGGCACCGACCATGCCGGTATCGCCACCCAGATGGTGGTCGAACGCCAGCTCGAGGCCGACGGCAAAAGCCGCCACGATCTCGGCCGTGACGACTTCATCAAGCGCATCTGGGAATGGAAAGAGGAATCCGGCGGCAACATCACCCGCCAGCTGCGCCGGCTCGGCTCGTCACTCGACTGGCAGCACGAACGCTTCACCATGGACGACGGCCTGTCCGAAGCGGTCAAGGAAGTGTTTGTCCGTCTTTATGAAGAAGGCCTGATCTATCGCGGCAAACGCCTGGTCAACTGGGACCCGAAACTGCATACTGCGGTGTCCGACCTCGAAGTCATTTCCGAGGAAGAAAGCGGCCACATGTGGGATATGCGTTATCCGCTCAGCAACGGCACCGGCCACCTGGTGGTATCCACCACGCGCCCCGAGACCATGCTCGGCGACTGCGCCGTGGCGGTGAATCCGGAAGATGAACGCTACAAACACCTGATCGGCGAGTTGCTCGAGCTGCCGCTGACCGGGCGCAAGATCCCGATTGTCGCCGATGAACACGCCGACCCCGAGTTCGGCACCGGTTGCGTCAAGATCACGCCGGCACACGATTTCAACGACTACGAGGTATGGCAGCGTCATCGCGACGAGAACGCCATCAGCTCGCAGGTACATGGCGGCCTGATCAATATTTTCACGGTCGATGCCACCATACGCAGCAATAACGCCGAAGAAGGTCCGGTCATTCCGGCCAAGTACATTGGCATGGATCGCTATGAGGCCCGTAAGTCCATCGTTGCCGATCTGGAAGCCGCCGGCCTGCTGGAGCAAATCAAGGATCACAAACTGATGGTGCCGCGCGGTGATCGTTCCGGTGTGGTCATCGAGCCGTTCCTCACCGACCAGTGGTACGTCAAGGTCGAGCCACTCGCCAAACCCGCCATCGAAGCGGTGGAAAACGGCAGCATCCGCTTTGTGCCGGATAACTGGAAGAACACCTATTATGAATGGATGCGCAACATCCAGGACTGGTGCATCAGCCGCCAGATCTGGTGGGGCCATCGCATCCCGGCCTGGTACGACGACGAAGGCAACACCTACGTCGGTCGCACCGAAGCCGAGGTACGCACAAAACACAAACTGGCCGCTGACTATCCGCTGACCCAGGATGAAGACGTGCTCGACACCTGGTTCAGCTCGGCATTGTGGCCGTTCTCGACGCTCGGCTGGCCGGAAAACACCGAACGCTTGAAACTGTTTTATCCGACCAATGTGTTGATCACCGGCTTTGACATCATCTTCTTCTGGGTCGCGCGCATGATCATGATGGGCCTGAAGTTCATGGGTGACGTACCGTTTCACGAGGTCTATGTGCATGGCCTGGTGCGCGATTCGCTGGGTCACAAGATGTCCAAGTCCAAGGGCAACGTGCTCGATCCGATCGATCTCATCGATGGTATTGAACTCGAAGACCTGGTGAACAAGCGCACTGGCGGCATGATGCAGCCACAGCTGGCCAAGAAGATCGAGAAGCAGACGCGCAAGGAATTTCCCGACGGCATTCCCAGCTTCGGCACCGATGCCCTGCGCTTCACCTTTGCCGCACTGGCGGCAACCGGACGCGATATCAAGTTCGACATGAACCGCATCGAAGGTTACCGCAACTTCTGCAACAAGATCTGGAATGCGTCACGTTACGTGCTCATGAACACCGAAGGCCAGGATTGTGGCCAGAACGGTGACATCAGTCTGACCATTGCGGACCGCTGGATTGTCTCGAAACTGCAGAAAACCACCAAGACCGTCACCGATGCCATCGAGGGTTATCGCCTGGATCAGGCCGCCCAGGCCATTTATGAGTTTGTCTGGAACGAATACTGCGACTGGTATCTGGAACTATCCAAGCCGGTGCTCAATGACGACAACGCCAGCGATGCCGCCAAACGCGGCACACGTAAAACACTGGTTGAAGTACTGGAAAGCCTGTTGCGCCTGACCCACCCGATCATGCCGTTCATCACCGAGGAAATCTGGCAACGGGTTGCCCCCCTGGCCGGCATCGAGGCGGACACCATCATGTTGCAGCCATTTCCAGAGACGGATGCAACATTGCAGGATGCCACAGCCGAAGCCGATATGGAGTGGCTCAAACAATTCATTCTCGGCATTCGCCAGATTCGCGGTGAGATGAACATCTCACCCGGCAAGCCTTTGCCGGTGCTGCTGGAAAATACAACCCGGGATGACCTGGACAAATTAGGGCATACGCAACATTACCTGCATTTCCTGGCACGCACCGAGTCGATCGACGTGTTGTCCGAAGACGACAAGGCACCGGAATCCGCCATGTCGCTGGTTGGCAATATGAAAATCCTGATTCCGCTGGCTGGACTCATCGATGTGCAGGCGGAAAGGCAACGCCTCGAAAAGGAAATCGGCAAAACTGACGCCGAGGTCGAGCGAATCGAGAAAAAGCTGGCCAACCCGAATTTTGTCGACAAGGCGCCGCAAGCGGTGGTGCAGAAAGAACGTGACAAGCTAGAGGCCATGCGCCAGGCCCTGCAGAATCTGCAGGCGCAGCTGCGGAAAATCAGCGTCCTTTAAGACGGACAATTTTGTCGCAACTGACAGGAATGTGATGCAGTTCAAACTTTGTTGCCGGCCGGGATTGGCGCATTCCTGCACAAAATCGTTTTTTTCGGCTAAACTCATAGCCATGTAACAACAAGAATAACAAAAGGTTTTTCAGCTTATCAGCACTCGCATCCTTATCCCTGTTGTCGTGCTTGTCCTGTTGTCAGTTTCGATGACAAGTACAGCCGTGTCCGGTGAAATTGTCATCATCAACCGGCAGGTCAAGCAATCCATCAGCAAGAACGAATTACGCTCAATTTTCACCATGCGCCGCCGCAGTTGGGCCGATGGCACACCGATCCATGTGTTTGTGCTGGACGACAACCATCCCCTACATCGCAGTTTCAGTAAAAATGTACTCAGCATTTTTCCGCACCGACTGCGTAAAAAATGGAACCGACTGGTATTCACCGGCACCGGCCAGGCGCCAACCGAAGTCGCCTCCGAGCAGGATATGCTGGAGCAAGTTGCCAATACACCGGGAAGTATCGGCTACCTCTCCGACGGCAACAGTGACGACACTGTGAAAATCCTGAATTTTGAAGGAACAAATCATGCGCCCTAAGCTTTCGCAGTTGTTACTAGCTATTCTGTTGTTGCCAGGTATCACCCAGGCAGAAGGATTTTTCGAATTTTCCAAGGATTTTCAGTTCCACGGCTTTCTGACACAGGGTTATACCAATACCACAGACAACAATTTCTTCGGCCAATCCAGCAAAGGATCCGGCAGTTTTGAATTCACCGAAATCGGTTTCAATGCCTCCGGCAGATTGAAGCCTGATATCTTTGCTTCGGCACAAATCCTGTCACGCAAAGCCGGCGAGTTTTATGATGCCAAGCCAATCCTGGATTACGGTCTGCTGGATTTCACTCTGGTAAACAAGGTCGACTGGATGGGTGGCCTGCGTATTGGCCGCATCAAAAATCCATATGGATTCTATAATGATAGCCGCGATGTCGCTGTTACACGGCCAGGTATTTTCCTGCCACAATCGATCTATTTTGATAAGGTTAGAAACCTTGTATTACATGGTGATGGTCTGCAGGTTTACGCCGATATCCAGCTGGATAATTCGGATATTTATTTCCAGAGTTCATATGGCGTGCCAGAAATTGACAAAAATGTCGAATACGCCTTTTTGATTACAGACTTTCCTGGCTCCACGGAAACCGAGGACCCCATATCCATGACCCGCCTGCTCTATGAATGGGATGGTGGAACTCTACGTCTGGGATACACAAAAACCCTGGGGAACTTTGCCTATGAGCCAGCACTGCTTCCACCAGTGGATCTGGAAGCCGGGGTCGTCGATATCGACATTGATATCTTCTCTTTTGAATTCAACGATGACCGTTGGAGCTTAACGACAGAATACTGGGAACAGGATGTCAGCGTAAAAGGTCTTGGTGTTCTGTTCAACGGTGTTAACCAGACCGCTACAGGTTGGTATGTACAAGGCACCTACCGCCATCGCCCCGATCTGGAATTTTTCCTGCGATATGATAAAAGCCAGCTTAACGAAGATGACCCAAAGGGCATAGTAACAGCTAGTTCGCCATTAGGTATGCTGTTGGGTATGCCTTCTTACCGCAATTACGCCATTGACTGGACAGCCGGTGTGCGTTGGGACCTGACTAAAGATTTGATGCTGCGCGCCGAATATCACAATGTTGAAGGCACTGCCTGGTTGTCCTCCCGCGAAACACCATTTTCAGAAATGGTGCGTGAATGGGAGATGTTCAACCTGCTGCTTTCATATCATTTCTAGGCCGCCCGGATGAATCGATGGAAGCACGACAAAAAGCACAGCGTTTTGTCAGTATCAAATGGAAGTACCTGCTGTATTTCACCATCGTGCTGTTTGCAGTCAATTTTGGCCTGTCCCTGCTGTCGAGCCACTCACTGAAAAAACAGTTCGACCAGCAACAACAAAGCCAGAACAAGCAGCAAATGCAACAGCTGCTTGGCATGCTGGACAACTCCCGTGAAGCACTGATTCAGGCAGCCTACATCAGTCACCTCAGCATCAATGCTGTACCTGGTGATGAGGTGACGCTGGATCGCTTCTATAAAAACAACACTACCATGCTGGTTGAAATGGACCTGGATTACCTGCAGTTTTTCCAGCAACCGGAAAATTTCAACATACCATTGGCCAATAAAAATCAGCTACCACGAAACTACCAGACATTGCTGCATGCCGCTTTCCAAAACGAAAAGCCGATCACAGGCATTTTCTGTAACACGGCCTGCCACATATATGCTGTTGTGCCACTACTCAGGAAAGATGGCAGCACCGGTATACTATTCCTGTCCAAGTCGGTCGCCCAACTTCTCGAGGATTTCAGCAGCATTTCCGGCAGCGATGTGGCCTTGGTCAATCAGGCGGATAAGAGAATTTTTGCCATCACTCATGCGGAAAGCCGACAGCTACTGGTGCAGCGAATACTTGAACGGCAACATTCATACATAAACTCGGCAGGTCTTAATAACGCCATTCAACACAATGACAGAAGCTTCAGTATCAACAAGGTTTCGTTACCGGATGATCGTCACCAGTTCATGGTGCTCACTGACATCACTACCAGGCTGTCATCGATTGAGCAATCGACCAGGCAGAGTATGTTGCTGGGACTGGCTGGCCTGGTGTTTTCCGAGATCATGCTGTTCCTGTTGCTGACACGACCAGTGGCACGCGTCCAGAATCTGTCACAACACCTGCCGCTATTATCAGCCAACCAGCACCAGAAATTTCGTGAGAAGTTCCATTCTGAATCGGAAAACCACATGTTTTGCGACGAACTTGATCTGCTGGAGCAGACATCGATCCAGCTGGCCAGCCAGCTGGAAATGTCAGAACGTGACCTAATCTGGCAGGCCGAGCATGATTCGCTGACGGGCCTGAAAAACCGCCATTGCTTCAATGAGGATTTCACCCGCATCCTCAACACAGCCATCCGCTTCAACCATCACGGCGCGCTGCTGTATTTTGACCTCGACCAGTTCAAGTACATCAACGACACCAGTGGTCATCAGTCCGGCGATACCCTGCTCAGGGTAGTTGCCGACCGCTTGCAAAAAATCATCCGCAATACCGATGAATTCGCCCGCCTCGGCGGGGATGAATTCGCCATATTACTGCCGGAAACCCATACGATTGGAGCCGTCAGAATGGCGGAAAAAATCCACGAAACGCTGGCGCAGATCAGCCTGCCGGCAAATGGATACGTCCACAAAATCAGCGCCAGTATCGGCATCGTCATATTTCCCGATCATGGCAGCAGTGTGCCGGAGCTGCTTGCCCATGGCGATATCGCCATGTACCAGGCCAAGGACAGCGGTCTTGGTCAGCACCATCTGTTCTCGACGCACGACGGCGCAGTTGAAACACTGCATCGCAGAATTGCCTGGAAGGAAATCATTTCCGATGCTCTGACGGAAAACCGCCTGATACTGCATTTTCAACCGATCCTGAACCTGGCCAGCAACCGGGTTTCGCACCATGAGGCGCTGGTCAGAATCCTCAGCAGTGATGGTGAACTGTTACCTCCGGGCAATTTCATTCCGGAAGCCGAATCGTCCGGTCTGATTCGCGATGTGGATTTCTGTGTGCTGGAACTGGCGCTGAAATTCCTGTCCGAATCCGGCAACAACCAGCACACCATCGCCATTAACCTGTCCGGTAAAACCATGAATGACGCCAGGCTGGTGCCTACCATCCGGACGCTACTCGCTCGCTATCAGGTCAAACCTGAGCGGATCATTTTTGAAATTACGGAAACCGCTGCGGTATCCGATTTCCTGACCACTTCGGCGATCATGAAACAGATCAACGCACTCGGTTGCGAATTTGCGCTGGATGACTTCGGCATCGGCTTTTCATCTTTCTACTACCTGAAACAGTTACCCGCCAAATACGTAAAAATCGACGGCGCCTTCATTCGAAACCTGCCCAGCAGCAAGGAAGATCAATTGTTTGTTCGCGCCATCACTGAGGTCATCCAGGGGCTCGGCAAGAAAACCATTGCCGAATTTGTCGGCGACGATGAAACTGTCAGGCTGTTATCTTCTTACGGTGTCGACTATGGCCAGGGATATTTCATCGGCAAACCGGTCTCCGACCCGGTCATCAACTAATCCCTGAATTTCCAATGGATATATAATGCCGGCAAATCAGGTATAGTTTCATAAAAACATACCTTTTTACTTGGTTATTATCAGGAGACAAAAATGAGTGTTGAATTACCGGAACGCGATGGCGACGGTTATCTGGTGAGCATGGCGGACTGGACCCCGGAAATCGGCCGCGCGATGGCGGAAGCCGATGAAGTCGAACTCGACGACGTCAAATGGGAACATATCCTGAAAGCCCGTGAATACTACGAAGAAGAAGCCGTCGTGCCGCCGATCAGGAAATTCGCCAAATTCGTTGGCCAGGACCAGAAAGAAATGTTCAAACTCTGGAAAACCGGCCCGATGAAACCGATCACCAAATACGGCGGCCTGCCCAAACCGACCGGCTGCGTCTGATCTGTACAGCTGAGCCGACCGTCGGGTCGGCTCTTACTTTCCCCTGCTGGCCAAACGCCAGCACCCTGGCAGTACTTCGTTGAATAATCGCTAAATCGTTTATTTCTGGCATTCATTGTGCATATTTCCAGGCAACGGCAAACGTTTGCCGCCTGACAAGACAATGCACAAATGAACATGAACGCTTCCACGGTTATCGGCATCATTGCCAGCCTGCTGCTGGTCATAGGCAGTATCTGGCTGTCGACCGATCACATCAGTGTGTTTTTCAATCTGCCCGGCTTTTTCATCGTGGTCACCGGCACATTTGCCGCCACCTTCATCAGCTACCCGATCGCAGAATTGCAAAACGTGCGCCAGGCCGTGGCTACCGTCATGAAAAAAGAGGAAAACCCGGTGCCAGGGCTGGTGCATGACATTGTCAATGTCGCCAAGCTGAGCATGCAATACAAGGTCAGCAAGATCGAGGACCATCTTGATACGGTCAACAATCCATTTCTGCGCACCGGCATCCAGCTGGTGATCGACGGCTCCACCACGGAAGACATCACCAACCTGCTGCAATGGCGTATTTCGCGACTGCAGGCCGAGGAGCAGGCCAACGCCGACATCTTTCACAGCATGAGCAATTTTGCGCCGGCTTTCGGCATGTTCGGCACCCTGGTTGGGCTGGTCAACATGCTGTTTTCGCTGACCGATGGCGATGTCAGTCAGGTTGCCTATCACATGGCCATGGCGTTGATGACCACACTGTACGGCATCATCCTCGCTAACCTGCTGTTCAAGCCGATTGCACTGAAACTCGAACGACGCACCGAAAAACGCGTCATGCTCATGAACATGGCGCTCGAAGGTGTTCTACTGTTGCGCGAGCAGCGCAGTCCCGGCATCGTACGTCAGACGCTGGAATCCTTCGCCGCCAATTACGACGACGAACTGGCCGACAACCGTGTCGGTTTCAGCAGTCGCCCGCAAACCGATGAGGGCTAGTCCCGCGGTCAACAAAAAACAGCTGGCCAGCCTCAATCGGGCCGGTAACCGGCTGCAGCAAATCCTGCTGCTCAAACCGGCCAGAAACGATCCGCAATCCTGGCTGATCGTCTATCTGGACATCATTACCCTGCTACTGGCGATGTTCATCTTGCTGGTGAACCAGCCACAGCAACAGTTCCAGGTGGAAAAACCGCAAATCCAGACCACGGAGATCCAGCCAAAACCGGTCGAACAGGCCAAGCCAACACTCAATCAGCAGCTGGCCGACCAACTGTTGCGCAGCCTGGATTTTATCGACGGCCGGGAAGTGAAAATCGAGGTCGAAGCGGGACAGGTCAACCTGCAGTTACCGGAAGCCATTCTGTTTGAAACCGGCAAAAGCACGCTGCTGGAGGAAGCCAGCGCCCTGCTCGCCCGGATCGTGCCGGTATTGCAACAGAACGATTACCCGATCTCGGTCGAAGGCCATACCGACAACGTGCCAATCGAAAGCCAGCTGTTCCCATCCAATTGGGAGCTGTCCACCGCACGCGCTTCGGTGGTCATCCGCAAACTGGTGCAGCTGGGCATACCGATGTCACGCCTCAAGGCAGTGGGTTATGCCGACACCCGGCCGCTACAAAGCAACGCCACAGCAGCCGGTCGCAAGGCCAACCGGCGCGTCAAACTGGTGATTCACGCCAACGAAGCGCAACAACCTTAGGCTCTATGGCAACATCATGCCGCGGATGGTGAAATACAGAATCGCCGCCATGAGACCGGATGCCGGCACCGTGACCAGCCAGGCAGCAACAATCTTCATGAAGGCCGAACGCTTGACCAGCTCCTTGCGATAAATCCTGCGCAGGTCCTTGCGCTCCTTTTTGGTCAGTTCCGCCTGGGTGGATTTGCGTTTGAGTTGCTGCAACATGATGCCTTTCTGGTCGACCGACGCCGCCTTGAACTCGAGCAGGAACTTTTCCACCACGGCATGATCCTGGCCGCCGTGGTGCGCGACGATTTCATCGATCATGCGTGCATAGCTGGCCTTGAGGAATTCACGCAGAAAGCCGACGCCAAACACCGCGCCAACAGCAATATGTGTGGAGCTGACCGGCAAGCCAAGCTGGCTGGCGATAATCACCGTAATCGCTGCGGCCATGGCGATGGAAAAGGCCCGCATCTGGTCCAGTTCGGTAATTTCCGAGCCAACCGTGCGGATCAGTTTCGGGCCATACAGGGCCAGGCCCACGGCAATGCCGAGTGCACCGACCATCATGACCCACATCGGAATCGCCGCCTTCTTAGCCACACCACCGTGCAGGATGGCGTCATTGATGGCGGCCAGTGGGCCGACCGCATTGGCGACGTCGTTGGCGCCGTGCGCGAAACTCAGCAGCGCCGCAGCAAAAATCAACGGCACGGTGAACAGGCGATTGATGCTCGGCTTGTCGTTAGCCAGTTTGTCCGCAACCTTGGCAACCATCGGTTTGATCAGCACATAAATCGCCGCCGCGATCACCAGGCCGATACCCAGGGCACTGGCGAAATCGGTTTTCCAGATTTTTTTCAGCCCCTTGATGATCAGGTACGTCGAAAATGCCCAGACCATGACGGCGATCAGTAACGGCACCACCTTCTTGGCGGCCTCCCGCATATCAGTGCGGTAGGTGATGAGGCGTTTGATCAGATACAAAAAACCGGCCGCAATCAGCCCGCCAAGTACCGGAGAGATCACCCAGCTGGCGGCAATCTTGCCCATGGTCGGCCAGTTGGCGATGCCAAAACCACCGGCTGCAATGCCGGCTCC
Organism: Chromatiales bacterium; assembly: GCA_050049775.1. Taxonomy (GTDB): domain Bacteria; phylum Pseudomonadota; class Gammaproteobacteria; order Chromatiales; family Chromatiaceae; genus JABDQZ01. The sequence goes on along the minus strand of JASFVP010000003.1, from coordinate 85,426 downwards.
GAGCACACCGCCGACAATCGAATGTGTGGTGGAAACCGGCGCACCCAGCGCCGTGGCAATGTTCAGCCAGATGGCGCCCGCCAGCAGCGCGGCCATCATCAGCCAGATAAAAGCGTCCTTGTCGGCAATCATGGACGGATCAATGATGCCTTTTTTGATGGTGCTGACCACATCACCCCCGGCAACCAGGGCACCGGAAGCCTCAAATATCGCCGCAATCAGGATCGCACCGGTCAGTGTCAAGGCCTTGGAACCGACCGCCGGCCCGACGTTATTGGCGACATCGTTGGCGCCGATGTTCATCGCCATATAGCCGCCGATCATGGCGGCGGTGATCAGCATGTAGCCGCCCTCGATACCGGTAAAACTGCTGCCGGCAAACAACATGATGGCGACGATAAAGAGAAAACCGAAACCCAGCCGAAAGTGTTCGCCCTGCCCGGATCGGGCGGCTTGTTCAATTTGACTGATGTTTTTGAGTTCCATGCGGTTGTCCTGAATGTCCCGGGAAAATATTCAGCCGCAGAGAATATGACAATTTACTTACATTTTCATTACTAAATTATGTAAATACGCTTACATTCAGCCCACCCTGGCAACCGTGGAGGCTCAGCCAGGCTTCCCGGCTACACATCCAGCATCAACTTACGTGGTTTGCGCATGCCGGCGATCTTGCAGGCCTGTTGGCCAAAACCGTAGGGGAACAGGCTGTAGACATACTTACGCGTCGCCGTCTGCTGGTCGTATTTCTCGCGCAGGTGTTTGAGAAAGGTGCGCAATTCCGGCACCGCATGGTTGGCTTCAAAATAATCACGAATATAGTCAACCACTTCCCAGTGCCTGTCGGTCATTTCAATGCCGACACTGCGGGCGATATCCGCAACCATCTCGCGTTGCCAGTCATCAACATTGAGTAGGAACCCCTCCTCATCAACCGCGACTTGCTGGCCACCATAGACTGTTGTTGTCTCCGGCATTTCGACTCCTTTTCTAAATGATCGCTATCCAACCAGTAAACAATCCTGTCCACAATCTGGAAGCTGTACGCCTTGAAATGATTGCACAATCACGAAGCGTGCGACAGCAAGGGCCGCACAATTTCTGGTGCAAATAAAATTTTTTTCGCACCAGACTGGTGCGTATAAGCTATTGAGTCTGCGCATTATTTTAAAAGATGCATCTTAACTGCCTGTTTTAAATAAATTATCAATAACTGGCAAGTTAATTGCTCAACAGCCTGCATAGCCGGCTGGATGAACCAGTCAAATACCAATACCACAACATCCGAGGCAGTATATGAAAGAACGTCTGGTACTTATCGGCAACGGCATGGCCGGAGTACGCACCCTGGAAGAACTACTCAAACTCGATGCAGACCGTTACGACATCACCGTTTTCGGTTCTGAACCACATCCCAATTACAACCGCATCATGCTCTCGCCGGTACTGGCGGGAGACAAGACCATCGACGACATCATTCTCAATACGACTGAATGGTACGAGCAAAACGGTATTCGCCTTTACACCGGCGAGACAGTCGAGGTCATTGACCGCGTCAATCAGAAAGTCAAAACAGCCAGTGGCGTAGCCGCCGACTATGACCGGCTGCTGATCGCCACCGGTTCCAATCCGTTCATCATTCCGGTGCCCGGTCATGATAAACAGGGCGTCATCGGCTTTCGTGATATTGCTGATGTGGAAAACATGCTGGCATCTGCCAAGCAGTACAAAAAGGCGGTTGTCATCGGTGGTGGTCTGCTCGGCCTGGAAGCCGCCAACGGCCTCATGCTCAACGGCATGGACGTTACCGTGGTGCACCTCATGGACAAACTCATGGAACGCCAGCTCGACAAGCCGGCCGCAACTTTACTGAAAGCCTCACTCGAGCAGAAAGGCCTGAAATTTCTCATGGAAGCATCCACCTCGGAAATCCTGGGCGATGATCGGGTCACCGGTGTGCGTTTTGCCGATGGCAGCGAAACCGATGCCGACCTGGTCGTGATGGCTGTCGGCATCCGGCCCAACGTCGAACTGGCGCAAAATGCCGGCATTCATTGCGAACGCGGCATTGTCGTCAACGACACCATGCAGACCTACGACCCCAAGATCTACGCCGTGGGCGAATGTGTGCAACACAGAAACAATTGTTACGGCCTGGTCGCGCCGCTGTTCGATCAGGCCAAGGTCGCCGCCAATCATCTCGCCAGTCTCGGTATCGCGCGTTATGAGGGCTCGGTCACCTCAACCAAACTCAAGGTCACCGGCATCGACCTGTTCTCGGCCGGTGACTTCATCGAACAGGAAGGCGATGAAGTCCTGCTGACCCAGGACCCGGCACAGGGTAGCTATAAAAAGCTGGTGGTGCGCGATGGCCGTATCAAGGGCGCCGTCTTGTATGGCGACACCATGGACGGTACCTGGTACTTCCAACTGCTGCGCGACGGCACCGACATCTCCGGCTTCCGCAAGACCATCCTGTTTGGCCAGCACGATCTCGGCGATGCCGGTCACGGCGACGAGGCGCGCATCGCCAATCTGTCCAACGATGCTGAAATCTGCGGCTGTAACGGTGTCTGCAAGGGCGACATCGTCGATGCCATTGTCAAGAAAGGTTTATTCACCCTCGATGATGTGCGCGCCCACACCAAGGCATCCAGTTCGTGCGGCTCCTGTACCGGCCTGGTCGAATCGATTCTCGCCAGTACGGTTGGTGAAGGTTATGACGCCGCACCGAGCAAAAAGCCGATGTGCAAATGCACCGAACACAGCCATGATGAAGTCATCACCGCGATCAAGGCCAACGAACTCAAGGACATGCGTTCCGTGTTCAACTTCATGGAATGGAAAACCCCGGACGGCTGCGCTGCCTGTCGGCCGGCGCTGAACTATTACCTGCTGGCCCATTGGCCGGAAGATTACCAGGACGACGCCCAGTCACGTTTCATCAACGAACGCGCCCACGGCAACATCCAGAAAGACGGTACCTATTCAGTGGTACCACGCATGTTCGGTGGCTTGTGCACACCGTCAGATTTACGCGCCATTGCAGACGCCTGCGAAAAATATCAGGTGCCGGAAATGAAAGTCACCGGCGGCCAACGCATTGATCTGTTCGGCGTCAAGAAAGAAGACCTGCCGGCCATGTGGAAAGATTTATCAGCCGCGGGCTTTGTTTCCGGCCACGCCTACGGCAAAGCGATGCGCACGGTCAAAACCTGCGCCGGCAAAACCTGGTGCCGCTTCGGCACCCAGAATTCCACCGGTCTCGGTGTACAACTCGAGGAACTCACCTGGGGTTCGTGGATGCCGCACAAATTCAAACTGGCGGTATCCGGTTGCCCGCGCAACTGTGCCGAAGCCACTATCAAGGACTTTGGCGTAGTCTGCGTCGATTCCGGTTACGAACTGCACATCGGCGGCAACGGCGGCATCAAGGTGCGCGTCACCGACCTGCTCTGCAAGGTCGACACCGAAGAGGAAGTGCTCGAGTACTGCGGCGCCTTTATCCAGAAATACCGTGAGGAAGCCCACTACCTGGAACGCACCGCTCCCTGGGTAGAGCGCGTAGGCCTGCAATACATCAAGGACTGCATCCTCAATGATGCAACCGAGCGCCAGGCATTGCTGGAACGTTTCAAGGTCAGCCAGCAATACGCCCAGATTGATCCCTGGAAAGCGCGTGCCGAGGGAGCAGAAGCCCATGAATTCAACACGCTGAAAATCAGCGCCTGATCAATTAATGAGAAAACCAAGATGAGCAACTGGATCGAAATAGCCTTACTCGACGATATCCCGAAACTCGGTGCCCGGGTACTTAAAACCGAAACCATGGATGTGGCGGTCTTCCGCACCGCCAATGATGAAATCTTCGCCGTCCGCGATCAGTGTCCCCACAAGAAGGGGCCCTTGTCGCAAGGCATCGTGCACGGCACCTCAGTGACCTGCCCATTGCACAACTGGAAAATCGACCTGGCCTCGGGTGAAGCGCTGGGTCCGGACGAAGGTTGCACCAACACATTTTCAACCAAGGTGGAAGATGGCCGCGTATTTCTAAGCCTGTAGCACATTATTAAATAAAGGAGGAGTAGCAATGCTTGTCAGGGACATTATGAATCCTAATGTCAAAGCCGTCACGGAAGACACACCACTCATGGAAGCTGCATCATTAATGTGTCTCTACCGTTACAGCGGCTTGCCGGTGCTAAGAAACAATGAACTGGTCGGACTGATCGCCGAAAAAGATATTCTGGCGGAACTGTTTCCCAGCCTCGAAGACGCCATGCAGGGCATGGCCATGATCGATTTCCATGGCAAGGCGCGCGAATATCGTTCACTCATGAAATTATCGGTGGGTTCGCTCATGACCAAAAACGTGCGCAGCCTGTCACCCGACATGCCAGTGCTCAAGGCCGCGGTGATCATCGCCAACAATCGCTTCAGGCGCATGCCGGTGGCGGAAAGCAAGCAACTGGTCGGCATCATCAGCCTGGGTGATATCCACAAAGCCATTTTCCACCAGAGTCTTTCCGGCTCGAAACATGCGGCCTGAAATCACGGCTGCCATAACAGGAAAGGCAAACACAGGAATCCGTCGTCATGCTGTTTGGACGCAAACATAAAAACCCCATCAAGCTGGCCGACAAGGGTGTGATCGAATGGAAATACGCCACCTGTGGTTATTGTTCCACCGGCTGTTCGATTGAAGTCGGGCTTGACCAGCAAGGTAAGGCGGTTGCATCACGCGGCGTCGCCGACGCCGACGTCAATCGCGGCAAGCTGTGCATCAAGGGTATTTTCGAAAACGAGCTGTTCACATCGGCTGGACGTGGCCTCAAGCCGTTGATTCGCAACAACCGCTGGGATGAGTTCGAAGCCACCAGTTGGGATGTGGCACTGGATAAAACTGCGGCTGAAATTCAGCGGATTCAAAATGACTACGGGCGTGACGCCTTTGCCATCATTTCCACCGGCCAGATCATGACCGAGGAATTCTACACACTTGGCAAGTTATCGCGCGGCGTGCTCGGCACCAACAACTACGACGGCAATACCACTTTGTGTATGGCATCGGCGGTATCAGGTTACAAACGTTCTTTCGGTTCGGACGGCCCGCCCGGCTGTTATGAAGACTTCGAACACACCGACTGCCTGCTGGCGATCGGCTCCAACCTGCCGGAGCAGCATCCGATCATCTTCTGGCGCATGCGGGAAATGCGCGAGAAAAAACATTTCCCGCTGATCGTGGTGGACCCGCGCGTCACCATGCTGTCGCAATTCGCTGATGTACACCTGGCCATCACGCCGGGTACTGATGTAGTACTGCTTAACGCATTAGCACATGTGATTCTCAAAGAAGGCCTGGCCGACATGAATTACATCGAGTCTCACACCAACGGCTACGCGGAATTTGCCGCCGAGATCGAGAACTGGGATCCCTATACCGCGTCGCAGATCTGCGGTATCGATGAAGACACCATCCGCAATGTAGCGCGGCTTTATGGCAAGGCCAACGCTGCCATGACTATCTGGACCATGGGCATCAACCAGTCGACGCACGGCTCCGACGGTGTGGTGGCGATCAATAATCTCAACCTGATTACCGGCAACATCGGCAAGCCCGGCGGATCATCGCTGTCCATCACCGGCCAGTGCAACGCCATGGGCACACGCGAGTGGTCATCGGCTTCCGGCCTGCCCGGTTACCGCACGCTGGAAAACCAGCAGGATCGCGACGACATTGCCGCGTTCTGGGGCATCGACGAACAGTTTCTTCCGGATAAACGCGGTATGTTCATGACCGACATCCTGCCGGCGATTGAAACCGGTCAGATCAAGGGACTGTGGCTGATCGCCACCAACCCGATGACGTCGATGCCGAATACACCACGCATTCGCAAAACGCTTGAGAAGCTCGAGTTCCTGGTGGTACAGGATGCCTATGAAGACGTTGAAACCAACCAGTACAGCCACGTCTATCTGCCAGCCGCCCTGTGGGCCGAAAAGGAAGGCGTGTTCACCAATACCGAACGTCGCGTCAACCTGATCAGCAATGTCATTGACCCGCCCGGCGAAGCCAAACCGGATTTGTGGATATTCAACAACCTGGCCAAGCGTTTTGAGCAAGGTCAGAAAATGGAATTTCCGGAAAAAGCCGAACAGGTATTTGAAGAACTCAAGCGATTATCGCGCGGGCGTATGCTCGACTACTCCGGCATGAGCTATGAAAAAATTGAAAAAAACCGCGGCCTGCAGTGGCCGTGCTCCGACTCGGAAAGTGAATGGGCCGGTAATGATTCTTCCGGCGGCACCAAGCGCCTGTATACCGACGGTCGTTTTGCTTTTGCCGACGGCCGCGCCAAACTGATTCCATTACCATTTGTCGACAACAATGAGCGACCCGATGAACAATATCCGTTCTGGCTCAACACCGGCCGTGTGGTCGAGCATTTCCACACCCGCACACGCACCGGCAAGGTCGGCAACCAGAACAAGTTCAGCCCGACACCTTACATGGAAATGAATCCCGATGCGGCCGCCCGGCTTGGGGTGCAACATGGCCAGTATGCGCGTGTGATTTCTCGTCGCGGTGATGCCGTGGTGCTGGTACAACTGACCCAACGCGTCGCCAACGACATGGTGTTCATTCCGTTTCACTTCCACGACTGCGTCAACCTGCTGACATTGGGCCTGCTCGACCCCTATTCCCGCCAGCCGGCCTACAAGCAATGTGCAGTCAAGGTAGAAGCCATTACCGACCAGAAATCCGCCGCCCGGCAAAACAAAGTGGCGAGGGCTTACTGAACATGTTTCAGGCACGCCCTGGCGAGCAGAAATACGCGTGGTTGCCGGATAGCAAGCACCCACAGCAAAACCGTTACGGACAAAACATCGAAACAGTCCCGGATGGTCATGAAATGCGTGGCCAGTCGCTGAACATCAATGGCGACAACACTGTTTCGGATAACCCGAATCGCTACAAACAACACGGCTTTTATTTCACCGCGGACAACTGCATCGGCTGTCATGCCTGCGAAGCGGCCTGCTCGGAGAAAAACAATCTGCCGCCTTATCTGGCGTTCCGTTCGGTCGGTTATCTAGAAGGTGGCAACTTTCCGGCGTATCAACGCATGAACATTTCCATGGCATGCAATCATTGTGATAACCCGGTGTGCCTGAAAGGTTGCCCGACGCGCGCCTACACCAAATTCGCTGAATACGGCGCCGTGTTGCAGGACCCGGACATCTGTTTCGGCTGCGGTTACTGCACCTGGGTATGCCCCTATAACGCCCCGCAGCTCGATACCAAGGCCGGCCACGTCTCCAAGTGCAATATGTGTGTTGATCGGCTCGAGGCTGGCCTGAAACCGGCCTGTGCCGCTGCCTGTCTCGGTGGTGCACTCGACTTCGGCATCGTCGAAAGCAAACCGGAAAACCGCGATCAGCTTCAGGCACAGATTCCCGGTTTTCCAACACCAGAAATCACCCATCCAAACGTCCGCTTCCAGCAAGTGCGCTCGATGCCGAAGAAAATGTCACGCACCGACTCCATGCCGATTCGTTACGAACGCGATGAGCAGATGCAGAATGCCGGCTACACGGCACGACTGGACGCCGACGGCCGTCCCCGGCAATGGGGACTGAAAAAACTCAGCACCCGCGAAAATCCGCTGGTCGTGTTCACACTGATTACCCAGGCTATGGTCGGTGCTTTACTGTTGCTGTTTTTTGCCGATGATCTCGGCCTGGCGCTGATCCGACCTGATACCCATCCAATCGCCTGGCCACTCACCTTGTTCAGCATGATCGGCTTGCAGACCTTTGCGCTGGTGTTATCGACCTTGCATCTCGGCCGGCCGCATCGTTTTTACCGCGCCTTTAACAACCTGCGCTATTCGCCGGTCAGCCGTGAAGTCGCCGGCGTTGCCCTTTTCTACAACTTTCTTGGCGCCTATGCCTTGCTGACCGGATTGCCGGCGCTGGTTGACTGGCTGCCACCGGCCTGGCTGTCTGTTCTGGTCAGCGTCGCTGGCTGGGGCGCCGCCATCAGCGGCATTGCTGCACTGTATTTCATGCATCGCATCTATCGCATACCCGCGCGACCTTTCTGGAATCACTGGCAGGTGCTGAGCAGTTTCTACGGTAACATGCTGGTGCTCGGTGCGCTGTTTGTCGGCCTGATCAGCAACTGGCTCGGTAGTGACCGGTTGTGGGATAGCCTTGCTCTGCTGGTCATAACCGGCCTGTTACTGGAAGGCATTGGCCTGTGGTTTCACGCTCGGGACTTGCGACGAGGCAGCGGTGAGGCCCAAGCGGCGTTTTACCTGCAGACCACCGACTTTGGTAACAGCTACTGGCTGCGCAATGCCGGGTTACTGCTTGGTTTTATTCTGACAGGCGTATTATTGTTCTCACCGCTGACCGGGCAAGCGGCTGCGATCAGCTGGAGCCTGCTGGCGGCGCTGCTGGTAACAGCTGCCGTGATCGGTCGGGCGCTGTTTTATGCACTGGTCATTCCAACCACCATGCCGGGTGCGTTTTTCTGGCGCAATGCGGGATTTGTGGAGCACGCCCGCGAAACCGGCCTTGATGCCATGCCGCAGTTTGGCATCATGCCAGAACACTGACGGGTCAGGCGTGATTATTTCCGACAGCCATTTGACTGGACGGCCACTCGACAGTATTCACAATGAATTTGAACGCGGCGTCTGCCAGGCCATCTACGACTCAACTGAACAACGCAGGCGGCGTGCAGCCATTGTTGCCGCGCTGAGTCTGAAACACGGACTCAGGGGCCTGTTGTTCAGCTGGCCGCTTTATCTCATGGGGCTGGCAGCGTTCGCCTTGCCCGGGCAGTACAGCTATCTGTTGAGCCTGTTGCTGCTGCCCGGCATCTATATTTCTGTCGCCATTTTGCGTGGCGGACTCAAGGAAGACTATAACCGCTACGTAAAAAACATTATTCTTAGGCCTGATGCATTAAAAACCATAATATTCAAAATACATGCACCCTGAGAGCACTTCATGATTGACTTCCCGGTTCCGATCCTCGGCATCGTCGCCTACTCCGGCACAGGCAAAACGACGCTGCTGGAAAAACTCATCCCCTGCCTGCAACAGCAGGGACTGCGCATCGCCGCCATCAAGCACTCACATCACGATTTCGAAATCGATAAAAAGGGCAAGGACAGCGACCGGCTGCGTGAGGCCGGTGCACAGCAGATCGTTCTGGCATCACAATACCGCACCGCCGTCATCATCGAGGGTGATCGTTCCACCGAACCAGAGCTGCAGCAATGCCTGGCCAGGCTGGATCAGGACAAGCTCGACCTGGTGCTGGTGGAAGGTTTCCGCCAGGCCGCGATCCCGAAACTGGAAGTGCACCGACCATCACGTGAGAAACCGATTCTGTGCAAGAGCGACACGGATATCATTGCACTGGTTTGTGATGACAAGCCGGCAATTGATGTCGACATCCCCATCTTGCCGCTTAATGAGGTCGACAAAGTCTGTGACTTTGTGCTGCAGCATTTGCGACACCTATCCTGACAGGCTTGTCGCCCAGCTACCTGGCTGAGACTGGCTGGTTAAAGTTCGCCGGCTTACTGCCGTTGAAGGAATAAAGCCATAACAATCAGGATAATATGGGCACTCTCAGTCTCGCTGACATCGTTGTCATGCTGGTCGAACCTTCGGCCACCCAGCAGAAAATCATCACGCAACAGCTGAACAGTATCGGCGTTAGCCAGGTGTTGCTGCACGGCAGCGGCGAAGAGGCCCTGGCGGACATGCCTGAGGCCATGCCGGATGCGGTCGTCAGCGCCCTGTATCTGCCGGACATGAGCGGTACCGACCTGGTGCACCGCATGCGGGAAAACGAAGTCACACATGACATCGCCTTCATCCTGATTTCCAGCGAGACCCGCTTCCGGTATCTGGACCCGATCCGTCAGGCTGGCGCCATCGCCATCCTGCCCAAGCCGTTCAGCATTGATGAATTGCGCGTCGCCATGAATAACACACTCGACCTGATCGAACCGGAAGCCTTGCAGCAAGGCGAAATCTCGGCCGAGGAGCTGAATGTGCTGATTGTCGACGACAGCGGTATGGCGAGAAAGCACATCCGCCGTGTGCTCAACTCATTTGGAGTGGAAAATTTCACCGAAGCACAGGACGGCGTCGAGGCGCTGCAACTGCTGTCCGACCACTACTACGACCTGGTGGTCACCGATTACAACATGCCCAACATGGATGGCAGTGAACTGGTCGATCAGATACGCAATCACAGCTCGCAGGCTTCGATCCCTGTGATCATGGTGACCAGCGAGGAAAGCGAAAACCGGCTCGCTGCAGTACAGCAAGCCGGTGTGTCGGCAATCTGCGACAAACCTTTCAGTCCGGACACTGTGCGCTCGTTGATACAGCAACTGCTGATGTAAGCTGACTGGCCCTACTGCTCCGCCCGATCCTGGTGGTTGATGCCCGCCTTGACCTCATTCCAGATCTGGTCCAGTGATTCAAATACCCTGTGGCTGTTTTCCTCGATTTCCCGGAAAGCCTCCAGCAGTGCAGCATAATCCAGCTGTTCGTGCTCAATCAGGTCAAACACTTTGTGGGTGCCGTTGTGTACCCTTGAATGCGGTTGCTCGAGACTGCTGAACGATGCGGTATGGGAGAAATATTCCTTGCCATCACCTTCTGTGTACCATTTACCAAGACGGCAATTATTGTGATCCACAAACTGGAACACTTTCTCTTTTTTGTTCACCGATAAATAGGTGTTGGTTTTCCAGATGATGTGATCCAGCTTGGCCAGGCTCATGAAGACATTGTCAGACGTGATTGAAATGTCTTTCAGTTGCGCAGCAATGGTATCGTTAACCTGGTTTACCGAGGTTTGCAGATCCATGGATGATTGATTCACCGATCCCACCGTCTGGAATACTTCTTCGGAACCGGTCGTTACGGATTTGACATTGTTTTGCATCGCTACAATGACGTCATTGGTTTCCGAGATCGCCTGCTGGGTCTTATCCGCCAGTCCCCTGACTTCATCTGCCACGACCGCAAAGCCGCGCCCCTGCTCACCCGCTCTGGCGGCTTCAATCGCCGCATTCAGTGCCAGCAGATTGGTCTGTTCGGCGATGCCCTTGATCAGTGCCAGGATTGAGCTGATCTCCTCGGCACGGTGTGACATGCTGGACACCGATTCCCCGAATTGCCGGCTGAGGCTTTCGAGATTGCCAAGGCGTGATGCCATGCTGTGTATCTGTTCATTGAGATGATCAAATTCATCATGGATATCGCTTGTGCTTTGCAGTGTTTCCTTGGCCGTCGATACGGCTTCGGCCAGATTCATCTGCACATCGACCAGACAAGCCTTGTGGTTCTCATTCTGGTAGGTCATCAACTCACCGAGTTGATGTTCGCGGTTACCGCTTGATTGCTGTTCCGTCAGAGCTCTTTCCAGAGTCTCCAGTTGTTGCTTCAGTGCCGTGTTTTCTTCAACGAGTTGAGCATTGCTGCCTTCAAGCTGCAATATTCTGTTTTTATAGTTTTTGCACCCAAATAATTCCATAGTGGCCACCCTGCACGCTTTACATTTGGACGGAAATTCCATTTACAGATTAAGGCATCCATGCGCGTGAGCATCCTGATCACTGCCAAACCGGGTTGATTCCTTCAAAATTTCACGCTTTGTTCTGAAATCAATAGCGACACAAAATAATTCAACTTAAATGTTTTTCTGGCCTGATGACGTTGAATGACATGATTTGTGTCAATTTCCGCTGCAAAACAGCTCAAAAACAGGGATGTTGATGAAATCCAGGCACAATATAGACTCCCCCTATCAATAAATATCTATTAATAGCCGTCTATATTCGCAGCAACTAATTTGTCATCTGGGAAAATACAGCTTTGTTTTTTGCAACAACAGCGGTTTATATTTGTCTGAGAATGCATATGATCATCTATTGAAAATTACAAAAACAACAAGACCCTCTCATGTCATTAATCGAGTCCAGCCGAACTACCGTAAAACAACTCAAACACCTGTTGTTGTTATCCGTATTGCTGCTTGCCGCATGCAACCGGCCACCGGATCTGATCGACCAGATTCAGCAAGCCGGGGAATTGCGTGTTGTCACGCGCAACGGCCCGACCACCTTTTATGAAGGCCCGGAAGGCCCAGAGGGCTTTGAGTACGAACTGATCAAACGCTTTGCCGAATCGCTCGAGGTAAAGCCGCGCTTCATTGTGCCGGACAGCTTTGATGCGATCATTCCCATGATCGCCAATGGCAAGGCACATGTCGCTGCCGCCGGCCTGACGATTACCGAACAACGCCGTGACAAGGTGCGCTTCAGCAAAAGCTATCAAAAGATCACCCAGCAAATCGTCTATCTTTCCGGCAACAAACGGCCGAAAAAAATCAAGGACCTGATCGGCAAGAAAATCGGCGTCATTGCCGGCAGCAGTCATGAAGAAACCCTGAACGGTTTTAAGGCAGAATTCCCGGAACTGCGTTGGCAGTCCATACAGAACATCACGCTGGAGCAGCTACTGATCAAAATTCGCGCCGGTGAACTGGATTATACGGTCGCTGATTCCAATGCCTTTGCCATTCACCGGCGATTTTACCCGAAACTGGCGGTCGGCTTTGACCTGACCAAACCCGAATACCTTGCCTGGGCATTGCAGCACTCACACGACAACAGCCTGTACCAGGCTTCCGTCATTTTTTTCGATCAGCTGAAAAAATCCGGTGTATTAAATCAGCTCATCGAGCGCTATTACGGCCATGTCAAGCGACTCAATTTTGTCGACAAACGCACCTTCTGGAAGCATGTCGATTCCCGCTTGCCGGAGCTGCTGACCCATTTTGAAACCGCTGCCGAACAAACCGGCTATGACTGGCGTCTGCTCGCCGCCATCGGTTACCAGGAATCGCACTGGAACGCCAAGGCGGTGTCACCCACCGGGGTACGCGGCATCATGATGCTGACCAAATCCACCGCCAAGCAACTGGGTATTGAAAACCGCACCTCGGCCGAACAGAGCATTCTCGGGGGCGCCCGCTACCTGCAATTGATGGAAAAGAAAATCCCGGAGCGCATTCCCTATCCCGACCGCGTCTGGCTGGCGCTGGCCGGTTACAACGTCGGCTTTGGCCATCTCGAGGATGCACGCATTCTGACCGAGCGCGCCGGTGATGATCCCGACAGATGGGTGGATGTTAAAAAACACCTGCCGCTGTTGAGCAAGCCCAAGGTCTACAAAACCCTGAAGTACGGTTATGCGCGCGGACGTGAACCAGTCAACTATGTCGACAACATTCGCAACTATTATGACCTGTTGTTGTGGCAGGCAAGCCAGGAAGAGCCGGAAGAACCTTATCGCTTCCCGAAGATACCCGCCGTGTTGTAACCCTGCCTGCTGGCCTGAATAAAAATCAACGGACAAACGGCAGGAAACTCTCCGGGCGAGTGAACTTGTTGATATCCTGATTCATGCGCAACATGGAAGCGTTCATCACGGCAATGTCCTGACTCATGCGTTGCATGGATGCCGTCATATTAACCATGTTGCTGTTCATGGTGGCAATATGTTTGCCGAGTTCGTGCATGTCCGCCCCCATCCCGGCAAGGCTGTCGGTCATGCGTGACATATCGGCGCGCACCCGGGCGAAGTCATCTCCCATACGGCGCTGGCCTTCCACCATGCTTTCGGCCATCCTCACCATGTCCGCCGCCATGCCAGTCATATTCTGCGCCATGCTGTGTACATCATCCCCCATGCGCGCGACCGAATGTGTCATGCGCGTCATGTCGCTGCCCATGTTGTACATGAAAAGGCCCATGCCGATGAAGGCGACAGCAGCAATCACCATGACCAGAAATGCTGCCGGCCTGAGGCTGGTTTTGCCTGGCTTATCCAAACGGCCTCCTTCGAGGACTGCCTGACAGCGACTCAGTGATGATCACTGTAACTGTGTCCCAACTCAACGAAATCATGGATATTGCTGAGCAACAAATCCGTGATTTCCGGGTCAAAATGTTTGCCGCGCTGGCTTTCAAAATAATCGATGATCTTCGGCAACGGCCACGGGTTTTTGTAACTACGTTCGTTGCCAAGGGCGTCAAACACATCCGCCACCGCGGCAATCCTGGCGTACAGATGGATCTCATCACCCTTCAGTCCTGCCGGGTAACCATTGCCATCCCAGTGCTCATGATGCTGCTGGGCAATAACGGCGGCGGCGCGAAACAAAGGGCGGTGTGAACCCTGCAACATTTCATAACCGATCTGCGTATGGGTTTTCATGATGTCCATTTCATTCTGATTGAGCAGATCCGGCTTGTGCAAAATGGTTTCCTGGATCGCGATCTTGCCAATATCATGCATCGGCATCGCCATCAAAATCAGCTCACTCTCCTCTTCCGGCAGACCATACAGCTGGCCGAGGCGTTCGGCATATTTGCTCACTCGCACAATGTGTCGACCGGTTTCATGCGAGCGAAACTCGGCGATATTGCCAAGTGTATACACCGCCTCACGCTGACTGTTGTCGATTTCCTTATTCAGGCTGAGATTGTCAAACGCATAGTTGATATTGCTGCAGAAAACATCCAGCAATCTTTTTTCCGTTGCATCCAGCGGTTGGTTGAGGCGGTCAAAAAACAGCACACACTGATTCTCGGTCTCGCTCTCAAAATACACAAAGGTGCTGCTTTCGATAAACTGGGTGCTACGAGCGCGAATCGTACTCAGGATACCCTGTTCCAGACCGGAGCCGGCGATGTCGGCAAGATGCATGACTTCGGTGCCGCTAAAAGCGCCGTTACCGGTAACCACGAGGAAATCCTGAAAACGATGTGCATTCTGCTTTTCGTCTTCCACCTGATTGCAGTAAAACGCGGTTTCATCGACTCCGAAAACCGCCTGCAGTTGCAGCAACACACCTTCGACAAATGATTCGATCGAACCATGTGTCGCCAGCCCCCGGGATGATTCCACCATTTTCAGCAGGCCGTCACGGTGGCGTTCAAGCGCGTGCAGGCTTTCATAACTGCGCAAGGACGTCACCATCAGGGTGAACAGCTTGGCGGAAGTCAGTTCGGTTTTTTCCTTGTAATCATTGATGTCATGATTCAGGATAATTTGTTTCTCGGGCGCCTGGCCGGGCTGTCCGGTGCGCAGAATCAGGCGCACCAGCGGATTTTTCAGCTCTTCACGTATCCATTTGACCAGTTCGATACCGGCATGATCGGTTTCCATGACAACATCGACCAGGGCAACGGCAATGTCAGCGTGTTGTTCGAAAGCCTGCTGTGCCTGATCCACAGAAAAGGCGTGCAGAAACTCGATGGTTTTGCCTTCGTATTCAAAATCATGCAATGCCAGAAGGGTCACATCATGCACAGCCTGTTCGTCGTCGACCAGCAGGACTTTCCAGCTATCCCGCTGTGCGTTTGTGACGACAGCATCTTCGTTGGCAAACACCAGTTCATTATCAGCAATCATTGCAAATACCTGTCTTCCTTATCATCCGTGATTTCAACCGGAAAATTCATCACAACACAAAATCCGTCCCCCTGCGTATTCACCGCGTGCAGGCTGCCGTGCATGAGATTGACTACCAGGTTGTATACCACACTTAAGCCGAGACCGCTGCCACCCTGGTCGCGTGCGGTGGTGAAAAAAGGTTCGAAAATCCTTGCCAGGTCCTCGACCGGCACGCCCTGGCCGTTATCCTGATAGATTAGCTCAACCGAATCATCGATGCGCCTGATACTGATGGTCATTTTTCCTGCATCAACGCCGTGGAATGCATGTGTCAGTGAATTCATGACCAGATTGGTGATGATCTGTGACATGGCACCCGGGTAACCCATGACCGGCAATTCGCCGTCGCATTTGACCTCCACCTGGTGACCGCTGGGTTTCACTTGTGGTTGCAGACTGACCAGCACATTCTCAATATAGCTACAAAGCTGGAAATTGCGACGCTTTTCATTACTTTGATCAACCGCCATCTGCTTGAAACTGCGGATCAATTCGCTGGCGCGTTGCAGATTGGTATCGGTGATGCCACCGGCTTCACTGACCCGGTCGATGAAGCGTTCAAAGTCGGAACGCTTCAGCTGATTGTCCTTTAACAGCTGTTTGATGTGGCTACTCTGCTCGCGAATCGTGGAAACCGCCGTCACTGCAATGCCGACCGGCGTGTTTATTTCATGGGCGATGCCGGCCACCAGACCGGCCAGCGACGCCATTTTTTCCGCCTCGACCAGCTGATCGCGTGTATCCCGCAGCATGCGATTGGATTCTTCCAACGCCAGGTTTTTTTCTCGCAAGGTGGCTTCGGCGAGCAGGCGGGTATCCTCCTCACTATGCATGCGTTTCAAGGCCAGCAGACTGCCGAGCAAGGCCAGCAGGAACACAGCGAGCGAATAGCGGTAAACCTCCTGATGATGCGTCTTGAACAGGCCCTCAGCCGGCATATCCAGCAACAGCCAGTTGCTGCCTGCCACGGGTACGCGATAACCGATGCGCGATTTCCGTGCCTCATCCAGGCGGATGTTTTCTCCCAACACTTCCCGCGAGCCGTTGGCGGTAACTTCGATCAAATCCGTGTCTTTCGCATTGACGAGGATGAATTCATGTTCCGGTGGAGCGCCGTTGAACAGCAGGCGTGCGATCTCATCAAGCCGGAAACTGACAAAGAAGATAATCGGTTCATGTTTGTCGGGAGTCAGCGCTACCGGCATGTCGAAGTGATACACTTCGGCATGCGGATGCACAAAGATCTCATAGGGATGCCGGGTGCTGGCAAAATTCCGCACATCCCTTTTGCAGACATCCCCGACCAGTCCCTCGAAATCATCGAGTAAAACGCGACCATCGGCCGCGGCAATGGTAAAGGCAAAAAAATTCGGAAAATGACGGCGGATGTGGTTTTGCAGATGCGCCAGTCGCTGCTCATCCGTCGGATGCTGCAGCAAATCCAGCAGGGCTTGCTGATTGTCTTCGGCAAACAGGGTAACCGCGCTGCGGTACTTTTTGACCAGCAAGGCAATTTCATTGGCGGTCGAGCGCGACATCGCCGCCATCAGGCGTCCCTGGTTTTTGCGAAAATCGGCCTGTCGCTGTTCGGTGATGACGATCAACAGCAGTGCCGTTAGGAGCAGAAACAGCAAGACAAATGCCGTCGAATGTCTGACCTGCAATTTTCGTGAGTGAATTCCGATTTCCATATCAGCTTAGCGGCATAAGCCGAGGAAAATTAATACCTTATCCCGATATTTAAATCCATTACCAGACCAGGGAAACAGCCATTCTGTCCTGACTGAAGCATACTCAGGACTTTTTCCCTGGCTTGCTGCTGAGCAGGTCGTTGAGTTGCACCGTTGCACCACCACTACCTGGCGGCTGCCGCTCAACGGAAAAAAACTTGTGGCCGTTGATCATGGCTGAAATTTCCGCTGCCGGACTTTTCCAGTCATGCAGGATGGCGGTGACAATGTGTGCAAATACAAGAACGCCGATTGGAGCATACAGCAACTGATGCCGTTGCAATGCCGTCACCGAGTCGATACGAAATACCGAACGCAGATAGCTGAATTCGAGTAACAGGCCATTGAACACCTGCAGCGCCAGCAGCAAAAACAGCAACAGGTAAAACGGCTTCCACAATGGATTATGGGCAAAATAACCCGGCAACTGCAGCCGGGCCAGGGACAGGTAAAAACGCGCCGTATTGACCACGCCTTCAAGATTATCCGGAATCAGCGCTTTCCAGCCAGCCACGTCCTTGCGCAGCACCAACAGCAGCAGGCGGACCAGCAGCACACCAGCCAGCACATGCCCGGCTGGTAAATGCCAGACATGTAAAAGTGTATCGCGTAACTCTGGATTGAGAATCAGCCCGGAAGTCAGCAGAGCACCGCTCACCAGCAACACTAGCAGTGTCGTCGCCATCATCAGGTGCAATACGCGCAGCAGCGCCGGCCACACCATTACTCGTTGAATCTGTTCAGCCATGCGAATTCCTTTTTTGCTTGCGCCTGTTCTGGAAAAATTCACTCAACATGGTCGATGCCGGCTCGGCAAGCACACCGCCATCCACCCGCGTGAAATGGTTGAAACGCTGATCGGATGGTAACAGATCAAACACACTGCCGGCCGCGCCGCTTTTCGGATCAGATGCCGCATACACCACCCGCTCAACACGCGCATGCACGATAGCACCGGCACACATCGGACAGGGTTCAAGCGTGACATACAGGGTCGTACCCGGCAGACGGTAATTACCAACTCGGCGTCCGGCATCGCGCAAGGCCATGATTTCTGCATGTGCCGTCGGATCATGCGCCGAAATCGGCTGGTTCCAGCCTTCGCCAATCACCTCACCATCCAGCACCAGCACGGCGCCAACCGGCACCTCCCCATGTGATTCGGCCTGACGCGCCAGGTCCAGCGCCTGTTGCATGAATTTTTCGTCGCTTGCGGAGCCAGGATGCAGCAAGGAATTTCCTCTAAATTATGAACAAAGCTTAAATGATTTTACTGCAATTACTTAACTCGGTGAGCTTGAGCAAATATCTGGTTAAAGATTTGGGTTAGTAACAGGCCGCCAGATTTCTGTAACGAAGCCCCTGGTTGGTGACGACTCAGCACAGCCTATTGCGCCATTGCGCAAGGCTAGCACAGTCATTCAATAGCGAAAACGACAGTCTATAAATAATGCTTTGTATTACGCCACGTTAGAGTGTTCGACTGATTTTGTAGACCACGCCTTGTCATCATCACCTCAACAGCAGGGTGTGCTGGGGCTTTTGTTCGAACAAGATTTAAAACAAGTCATTGCTGATCAGTTAAAACTCACCAATCCACATCACCATAATGACCAGTGGCCGGTAGAGATTACATATGCCGCCAATAACGCGTTAGCTGTCATATGTGCAACGACTGCATCGACGAGCTGCTTGCGTACATACAAGGCACCTGCGAATGCCATGCCTGCCAGTATTCCGGCAACCCATTGTCCATGCAACACACCGAACAGTATCGAGGAAAACAGGAACGAGAATAAAGTGAATCGACCAAAATCATGATATGTTTTCTGCCCACCAAGCAGATTGATCAGGTAACCCCTGAATAGCAGCTCTTCGATTAGCGGGACTGTGATCACAGCACCGAGAATGCGAAACAAAATCCAGACCCCACTAAGTTCCACACTCAATGAAAACAGAGAAGTCTCAAATATCTGGTCTTGCTCGACTGAAACAGGCACAAGATACAGCCAGAAGGCAAAAACGAATGCACCGATCAGGACGGCATGCCATTTCAAATCCGCGAATATCGTTCGATAATAGCCACGGAAATACCAGAGAACTGCCGCGCAGACAATGACTCTGATCGGGTATAACCAATCGAAATCTGATACTACAGCCTGAGTCAGGAGTATTGTGGCCATTAGTACCACAAACGGAAGCAATAAAGCTGTCGCTGCATCCATATTTCGCTTATCCGTTTCTACCGGATGTGAAACATCATTTGGTACGCTAAATAAAGCAAATCGATGATATAACCAGATCAAGCCAAGACCTGTTGCAACAAAAGAAATCCAGCCGGCATTGGAATGAAACCCTCCCAAGGCGATTTTTGGGGAGATCTCTGACCCAATGGCAATTAAGGCGGCAATTCTTAATACATTTAGCGTCCAGATGACCAGAATACCAATCGGAAACAGCAATAGTGCTTGAGGGAATTTCAACGAATTCCTATACAGCCAAAGATACACACCAAGAAAAACAACAACCAGGCCAATGCCTTCATAACCGGAACAATCAGGTTCAATTTCAACAACAAATGGTGGCACGCCAAGCAATCTTTGGGACACGTCAATGAATGGCTGATCAAAGAATAACTGCAACACCAGATAGCCCGCTCTGAAAGTCCAGTCATTGAGGAGATTGCCATAGGTCACTAACTCCTGCCCCAAAAACCAGGCAACAAAACCGATAATGACGGCTGCGGAGATAGTAAATTTTTCCCGGTGAATAAATGCCAGCCAGAATTTCCTGGAGAATGCTGAGAATAATAAAGTTATAAATGTCAGCCCCGCACAGGCAAACCAGAAAAGAACCGCGAAATTGAGAATAAAATGACGAGACCCGGCAAATTTGAAAATCGCCCAGGTAGTCGCTATGAAAACAACAAAACAAACCGTGTGCAATATCAGCCAGAATTTCCAGGCTGGCTGGTATGCATGACGTTTCACCAGATCGGTAACTTTTTCGTAACGATACACACCAAGTATGACCAGGGCTCCGGCTATCGTTGCTGCTATCTTCAAAAGCTTGCCGGTATGCCCCATCAGGGTCAGGAGCTTATAAGTGTCTGGAATGTAACCGGTATCGAAACGAACAGTCACCAACAGGACTTCAGCAAGCAATAACGCCACCAGAAGAGAGAGGCGCCATGAGACTGAACTCGTTAGCGAAAACTGTGGTGCCGAGATTGGATACATGTGGAGTACACGACTGACCAGTGCATTTCCTGGAGTGTAGAAGATACCTGACAGTTAGGTATCTTTTTGCAACTTGCTAAAAATGCTTTTCTTTGAATGCCATCGTGCTTTCTAGCATTCGCGCACATGCCAGGCACGATTTTCACAGATCATGCCTGGCATGCGTTGAGAGAGAGGATTTATCGGAAAATTATCGACGACGGCGTTCAGCGACAAGGCCAATAACGCCTGCCAGAAGGCCAAGTGCCATGGCTGACATGCCTGCATCCATTTCCGGTACGGAACCACTCCAGCCTTTGTCGCCACCATCATACCAGTCACCACCACCGGCAGTAGCATTCATACTGACCATAAGGGTAATGGCTAATACAGCAGTGCATTTCGCAATTTTCTTCATGTTGATCTCCGCATACTGAGCTGTAGGGTCACCCCACAACAAAAGATATTAATAATCAGCAATTATCGAGCCACAATAATATATTAAATTAATAACAATGACTTACTTGGGTTTTAATTCTGAACACACTCTATCGAGCAACAAACTGTAAAATTTGTTGACACATGCTCGCCTTCAACAAAAAGGCATCATACCCGCTTGAAGCCTGTCAAACAGGTGAGCTGCTTGTCTAAACCAGGGTCCTGCAAGAAACAGTTTTTATCTTCTGGAAACCAATTCATGTTGTGGCTAGTTTGCTGTTGTTTCTTGCACTATTCTTAATAATGCGCACAACGACATCGATTCGTGATGAAGCCAATCATTGTCGTTTGAATTAGCCAGCCTTATCTTTAATCTGTCACTGACAGTCGCGCAATATTTACGCACTTTTAGTCTAAAGGTCAGGCGATGAATACCGAACATAGTGACATGGGAAAGCTTAAATTTATTCTGAAACCTGAGCACTTTTGTATCCATCGTTTGCCGATTGGTACAGCAATCAATTATTACGACAAGCTGACTTCAGCAAACTGGTATTCGCTCACCAGAACAGACGATGAGCTGTCTGTGGTTGCACCTTGCGAAATCAAGCTTGATTCCGAAAAGTGCGAACCCGACTGGTCCTGTTTACGAATTGCAGGGCAGTTGGATTTTTCATTGATTGGCGTCATTGCCGAAGTCGCCAGGATCCTGGCCGACGCAGGAATTAGCATCTTTACTGTTTCAACCTACGATACCGATTATATCCTGGTAAAAAATGTCGACGTTAACCAGGCCATAGTCGTCCTGTCTGCTGCCGGTCATGAAGTTGAAGCTGACAGTATTTCCAGCTCTACGGCCGTCAACTGACTTTGCACAGCCATGTACGCAGTATCGAACTCACAGCACTCTGCTTCATCGCGCTTGGTCAGGCGTGACCATAAACCGAACCCAATGTTTGCTGAAATGGCCGACATGTGGCAATTCGCCCGCAAACAGGGGTTCGCCGGAGACCTGAAAAACTTACATCACCCTCGCCTGACACCAGTAATGATCGCAGCGCTGACCGACTGGGCAATCATTGCCGTGGCAGCCGCCGTTACCATAGTTCACGGCTGGCTATGGGCACCTCTGTCAATTCTGGTGATCGGCAACCGCCAACGCGCTTTGGGCAATATTCTGCATGATGCTTCACACAATCGCATTGACAGTAACCGTAAGCGAGCGCAGATCCTGACTCATCTTTTATTTTCCTGGCCGTTATGGGTTTCCATGCAAATTTATTGTGAGGAGCACCAGCACCACCATCGTTATTTGGCAGACCCGAAGCGGGATCCGGATTTTATCCACGATGAATCCCGACTTACGGGTCACTGGCTTTCGGTTTGGATCGATCAGATTTTTTCTTTAAAAATGTTTCGCACGTCGCTGCTCTCGCACCTCCCTCGTATGGATTTACGGAGCCTGCTGGGCGTGCTTTTCTGGTGGGGAGCAGTTCTTGGTCTGATTGCTTTCATCTCAGGGACTACGAGCGCGATGAGTTTCCTGGGTTTGTGGATTGTCGCCAGAGCCACTGCCTTTCATGTCATCACTTCATTCCGTGAAATCTCTGATCATGTTGGACTTCAGCCCGGTACACTCATTGGATTCAGTCGCAACCATCCCGTATCAGGAGGCCTGGCTCAGCTGTTTCATCCGCATAACAATGGGTATCACTTGCTGCACCACCTGGCGCCGGGCATCCCCTACCACGCCTTCCCACAAGCCCATGAATTACTTCTGCAATGGGCACCTTATGCAACAGGCGAGCAATGCCACTCCTACTTCTTCGGCGACAGTAGCGCAGTTCATTCGTGGGTAAAACGCTGGCATTAACGGATATCTAGATTGGCTCGTGCCGCCAGGGCTGGCTGACATTTCAGGATGATGCGCGCGATTCTTCAATCAACGCCAGAATTTCAGCAACAGAATCCAGTCGTTCCGGATCAAACTCAACAATTGCAAAGTCCACATCGAATGTTGTTTCCAGAAACATCACAATATGTGTGACGGCCAGCGAGTCCAAACGTCCTGATTTTATCAACGATGTCGTATCATCGAACACTGTATGGTCATCATGCTCACTGAGCAATTGCTGAATGTATGCTCTTACTCGGGACCGGTCATCAACGCTCATTTCATTGCACTCCAAATAATCTGAAACAAAAAAGCAAAGTGATCCTTCAGCGCCACATGCCCCTGTGGACCATCAAATGTCGAGAGAAAACCATAGAAAAGCATGACATTCAATGCAGGTATAAAACTGTTCCGCCACCACCCGTATTTTGGATCCGGCCGCCAACCACGCAGCTGTGAAATCACGATGCCAGCAACCAGTACCACACAGTAAAAGGCATAAGTCTGCATGTAAATCAATGTATCGAGAATACCGAAGTGGGCAATACGCGGTGTTTCAAGCATGAAGTGAAAGAACCAGTTTCCCACTCCTGCTGCCATAAAAGTGGCAAAGGCAATACGTAGCCGGAGATGACGTTTGAAATAACGCACGTATGTTGGATAAAAATAGACCTGCACCAGAACTTCCTTGAAATAGTAATAATACCGATTCCAGAATTCGGCGACTGTCCGCGATGACAGTGGCCGCCAGGTATTACGCAATAGCCGAAATCCGGCGAGACGAGCCGTCGCGATAATGACATGTCCCCACACGGCAGCAAGCAAAAGTTGCTCAAAAAAGTTCGCCAGGATACTGGCAGCCCCAATAGGCCCTGTTGTGACGCCAAAGTCCAGAAACTGGTCAAACGCTGTTTTCAGGGTTGGAACACCAAGCAATTCATAAACAACTTTTCGAAATATCCACAGTACTACTTTGAGAATGAATGCCCAGACGATAAGTTTGACTGCTTTTAACTGCGTAATTGCAAGTTCCTCACTCGTTTGGGCTTCCACGTCACGCCAGTTCGAAGCTCCCTTGGCCAGCGGAGTGGCTGTTGAACCAAAAAATGGGTGGAAGGTTGCAAGATGGAACAAAATTGATGGCGGCTGCTTTTGGCGCTGACTGATCAGTGCATAGCTGAGATACCAGAAATAAGCAGCAAATACGGCAATCAGGCTCCACAGTGATACCAGTGAAATTCCATGAAGCAACGGGGAAGCGGCAAGGATGAGCAGGCATATAAAGACAAAGTGCTGTATCAGCACAGGCCTTTGACCGAATGGATGGGAGCGGAAACGCCGTGCCAGCCATAACACCGCAACCACCACAGGAACACAAGCCAATAGTGTATACGCCCGGATATACCCCAGTTGCAGGAAGTCAATGAGTTGCTCCTGAAGGGCAATATCCTTTACAGCGTCATATTCAAACCAGTCCGGATCAAGCACAAGCAGAGCCGCAGTACAAACAAGCGCTGCGCTATGGCGATACCGACCGGCAAATGAGACCAGTATTGCAGCCAGAGTCATCCACAACCATAAATGATCGGAGAGAATCTTCATTGGCGCCATGAACAGCGCAAACAGTATCAGCTTCCCCGGGAAAGTCTGTGCAAAAGCCACGACTCTCGGATAGGTTTCAACAGGCGGTATTATTCGCCATTTGAACGGACCCTCTTCCAGGATACCGTAGCGGCGCAGCGTGGTAACAAGAGTCTCTTTCAACGTCTTCAGCTTCCCTTGCCCTTAGCGGAATCAAGCTGGACGATCAGTGCATTACGATCCACCTTCCCGGAAGCAGTATGAGGCAATTCTTCCAAAGCATGGATTCTGGAAGGCACCATGTACGCAGGCAACCGATTACGCAATGCCTCACGAACCTGATTGGTATTTATGCTGCTGTTGGCAACAAAGCCGACGATCCCCTTAGCCACACCGTCTGCTATAGGCCATGCGACTGCAACGACCTGATTATCGCCGACCACAGCCCTCAAGTGCGCTTCGACGTCCTCCAGTTCAACACGGTAGCCATGGATTTTTATCTGGTTATCCTGCCGCCCCATGTAATGAAACAGCCCTGATTCGTCTTGATAGGCCAGGTCGCCGGTAAGAAACCAGCGCTTTCCGTCAATTGTGGGATAACGCCTGGCCGTGAGATCGGGGGCATCAAGATAGCCGACTGCCAATTGGCCGCCAGCAATGGCGAGCTCACCGATCTCCCCGGCTGGCATACGGTGTCGGTCCTGATCAAATATGGCAAGTTCGCTACCAGGGTGTGGCACGCCGATGGCCAGAATACCTCGATCGGGAGAAACCACAGGTGCAGCGCCGGCGTCCACACGCTGAGCCGCGCAGTCCACGGTTGCCTCCGTAGGCCCGTAAAAATTGTCGATGGCACTGTTGGGTGCCGCCGCCTGCCAGGTCAGGACCGATTCGAGCGGCAGTGGCTCGCCACCGAAAGAACTGTAACGCAGACAAGACAGTACCCCGGGTTGCAACGCACGGGTATCGCGCATCCAGGCGATCGCTGCCGGAGTCGAACCCCACACGCTCAGTTGCCGTTCGCGGATGAAGCGAACCGGCGACATGCTATTCAAGGGTGGCACCACATGCAGCGACGCGCCAACAGTCAAGGGAACAAAAATTTCCCCGAGGGAAGGATCGAAACTGAGTTCCGTGAATTGGGAGGCCCGGTCCTCGGGCGTCATCGCCTTGAGTCCGCCAAGTGCCCTGAGATAAACATCAACCGATGCGCAATTGACCATGACCCCCTTGGGCACACCCGTCGTCCCCGAGGTAAAAATGATGTAAGCAAGATCGTCGCCGGACATCTTTGCTGGAGCCATGATTTCACCAGGACCAGGCAATGATTCCAGAGCCAGTATCACCTGTGTTGGCAAGTCCGGCAGCAGAGAAGCAACCTCTTGATCCGGGACAACAACAAGCTTGATATCTGAAAGAACTTCGGGCGAGATCAGGCTGACAGCACGCTGGTCCACCACGATCGCATCCAGCCTGGTCAGGTCATTTACTGTTTTGATTCTTTCCTCAGGCCAGCGCGTGCCCAACGGCACATAAGTGGCGCCACACCAAGCCACTGAGAACACCGCCTGGATCGCAATCAAACTTCGCGAAGCCAGGATACCGACCCGATTTTTGTGGCCAATGTTGTTGGAGCGCAACGCATCTGACAGTCGTAGAACCTGTTGCAGCAACTCGCCATATGTCAGTTCAATACCATCGGCATAGAGTGCCAGCGCATCCGGCGTGTACTGGCATTGCTCAAAAACGGCTTGGACCGGATTTAAATTCATGGGTGATCTGACAGAAATATGCTTATATTTGTTGAATCCAGTTTAAGTTTAGATGAGAGAGGTGGCAAACTCGAAGTTGCCTAATTGAGCATAGGTCTTTGCGGGTCTATTGCGAATCCTGTCCCCAGTAGCGGTTTATACAATTTCGAAACCGGATAAGAAATTTCCCTAAAACCACACCCACATTCAGTTGCAAACAAGCATCAAAGCCCGCTCAGGACCGACATTTACAGTGGTAATATTTGTCAATGTAATGAAAAATAATTATAAAAAATATTACGGTGGCCGAATGAATGAACAAACAGGTAATCTGGAATTCGGTATTATCACTTTTATGATGGCAGTCATTGTTATAGCCACTCATATTTCCAAATTATCAAAATGCCTTTGTGGGCAGCCAGAAAAATATAAAATCCATCGGGAGATTTCATGTACAGCTCTCTATCACAACTGATTACCCAGGCAGATTTCCCGGAACAGCAGTACTGGCATCGCCAGACCTTTAAAACCAATGACGTCATCATTCGGGAAGGCGATACCGACAAGCACATCTATCTCATCGAACAGGGCACACTGATTGTCACCTGCGATGTCGATCTTGCGGAAGCACGCCAGATACGTCCCGGCCTTTCCACGCTGGAACCCGGCCAGGTTTTCGGTGAATTCTGCCTGTTTAACGACCTGCCCCGTTCCGCAACTGTCTCCGCATCCACCGATGGTCAATTGGTCGTCATCGATGCCGGCAAGCTTCAGCAATACATGGATGCCCATCCTGAAACCGGCTATGAGGTCATGAAAGAAATCTACAAAACCGTGGTCGACCGTCTGAACAAATCCAACAAACGTGTCGAAAACCTGCTTGCCTGGGGGCTGAAGGTGCACGGCATCGACAAGCATCTATAAAGAACGGGGCAAAGCCCAACACGTTAACATTTGCCAGATTTGCTGCTTAGCCCGCATATTGTGCAATTGAGCCTGCTGTCCAGCCTGATAGTCACTCCTTCCTCAGCAACCGTCCTGTCCTGAGAATCCGCCAGGCCGTGCCATTGCCACACACCTTGGGCCAGGAGGTAGTTATCCAGGCGTGCCGGTAATCCGGTAAAAAATTGTTTCTTTCCCAAATAACCGTTTTTTGCGGATTTGTGATAGTCGGTGCCACTTCAATTCCCTAGCATTCTGCGCAAGACGCATATGTGGACGATGGACGGCAGATAGCGCTGACTGGCCTATCGGCGGGATGGAATCAGAATCAGGATACTTATCTTATTGATATTAAATATGATATTGACACTCCTGCCATCGTCTACATGTCACTTAATTTAACTATGCATTCATCAATAACATTCAAACAACAAAGGTTTTTAATCATGAAAAAATTTCTTTCAAAACCTGGCCTCGCGCAAACCAGCGCCTGGCTGGTCACCGTGTTGCTACTGCTGCCCGCATTCGCGCAGGCAAGCGTTGTGCGCGAGGCAACGCTGGACATTCAGGAAAACGCTTATTCTCCCGCTATCCCCGATCTCATCGACTACTACACGAATACGGCAATCGTCAGAACCAACGCGGCCCCCAAGCTGGACACGGACTTTTCAACCCTGGGCGAAACAGAATTGACCTTCACCTTCACCGCACCGCTCGGCATGCGTTTTCACGTCAGCTTTCCGGTCGCCGGCTACTTCTCGGCCCGATACGAGGCCGGCAACTCGTTTACGATACCCGGCTCCATCAATCCACCTGCCACGGTCAGCTTCGCAGGCTTCGGCGGTGATGCTATCGGGGCACCGGCATCATTCATGTCAATGACCGGCCCGCCCTTCGACATCTTCAACCCCAATCAATATTTAGGTAAGGCAGAGTGGGACATCGCCGCCGGCACCGAGTTCTGGTTTGACAGCCTCAGCATCACCGCACTGATCCCGGCCGGATACGCTACCGACCTGACCGTCAGCCCCGTGCCAACAGCCAGGTTGAGTGGCATCATACTGACAGACGATGACGCGACCTTCGGCCAGTTCGTCTATCTCGAAGCGATACCCACGAGCGGCTCTGTGCCGCTGCCAGCCACCTGGCTACTGCTCGGCCTCGGCGGCCTGTTGCTGACACGTAACCGCCTCAAGGGCTGACCGCCGTCGCCACCCGAACGGGAAAGGACTCCCTTTCGCCAACCCGCCTCCACTGCATCGCAGCCGCATAGCGTAGTTCCCGCATCACATTGGAAATTACCTGAATTGAATCGCCCCGGTTTGACCGGCGCTTTTCATCAGTGACATTGCTGGGCATAGTTTTATCTGCCCTCATGGATTTCCTGGCCTACATGTTTTTTATGCGCATTGACCGTCTTGCGGATCGATCGCAAGTGATCCTTCGGCACTCTTTCCTTTGAAATCACCATGCAGAACAGGCGGCCGGCACAACTACATAGAAATGACAATAACCGATAAATTCTGGGAAAATCATTTGATCGATACATCAAAAGCATCTTTGCCAGTGAATTTACATGTCAGCTTCTAATTTGAGAAAAACAATCGCTGTTGGATCGGTTGCTATTCTGGTGCTGCTGGAATTGGGCATGTTCTCCGACTTTTTTTCTCCGTTTCGGTTTCTGTGGAATCAGGGCCGGATCATCGAGTTGTTCCTGTCTTTGATTTTGTTCTGCTGGACCCTGCTGGGAACATTTTTAATATTTTTCAGTAAGCGCAGTCTTTTACGAAAAATAACCTTACCGATTTTTCTGTTCTTCTTTCTTTTTAATATCGGTTCCTTCAGTGCCGCAAACTCGCCTCTGGATTTCCAGCAATCAGTCCTGATCGTGAGTTATTTTCAGTGGTGGTTTTGGGAAGTGGTCGAAAATTTCGGCCTGGCCTCACTACCTTTTTTATTAATTCTTGTCCCGGTTATTCTTTTCGTCGAACGCTTGCCGGACATTGTAAAGTTAAACATCTCCAAAAATTTCTATTTCGTACCAATAAGCGCCGTAATACTCACCCCTATTGGCCTGCAATACAGTCATGGCCAGTTTGATCGGTACCCCTCCTTTTTCAGGATTCCGTCAATGCTGGTATATGCCAGCCAAAGCCAAGTTTACGACGGTGAGAGGAGCAAGGCTTCTTACGAGAGTCCACTTGATGCACAAGTTGAGAAAATCATCCTGATCGTGGATGAGAGCATCCGGGCGGACATTCTCGGAATCAATGGCTTTGAAAAAGACACGACACCCTATTTGGATTCCCTGAAGAGCGGAATCGTGAATTTTGGCTTGGCCGCTTCAGCTTCAAACTGCAGTCATTATTCCAATCTCATTCTCAGGACAGGTGCAAGGAAAGAGGACATCCCGGACAACCAGCAAATGACCTTAAAGCAACCTTCGATCTGGCAATTTACCCGCAAGGCAGGCTTTCATAATGTTTACCTGGATGCCCAGAGTGCTGAAGAATGGGCGAATTACCAAAATTTCATGAATGCACACGAGGCTTCTTCTGTGGATGAAATTATTCGAGTGCGTCAGGAAACCGCCTATGAAAGCGACACAGTTGCTCGTGAAAAGTTAATCGAGCTTCTCAAACAGCCTGGCAAGACCTTTATCATGTTGAATAAATACGGCATTCATTTTCCATACTTCAGGAGCTACCCCGAAGAGTACGATATTTTCAGCCCTGCTCTTGAGCCGGGTGAGCCGATGAATGACAGAGAGAAATCCCTGAACTCATTTATGAATGGAATACGCTGGAGTGTTGATGACTGGTTTAA
Organism: Chromatiales bacterium; assembly: GCA_050049775.1. Taxonomy (GTDB): domain Bacteria; phylum Pseudomonadota; class Gammaproteobacteria; order Chromatiales; family Chromatiaceae; genus JABDQZ01. Next base: position 55,482 of record JASFVP010000003.1, on the reverse strand, counting down.
AGGCTTGTTGGCCGAAACCGGGGAGTTGCAGAGTTACGTCATTATCTATACCAGTGATCATGGACAAAATATCGTCGACGATGGAACACTGGCTACTCACTGCAGACCGCAGGCAAATCGCTTCGAAGGTATGGTACCGATGATGGTCTTCTCCAACGACGCTGCAGTCCTGGAAAGATTCAAGGCGGTTCAAATGGCCAGTTACGACAAGACCAGCCATTTTCAGATATTCCCGACGTTAATCAGCCTTGCCGGTTACAAAGCAACCTGGGTCAAAAGCCATTATGGAGCAACCCTGAGCGATCTCCCCGCTACGCCACCGGAGTTTTTTGTGGGTGATATTCATGGCCGTGGTTCTGTCAGGCAGTGGGTATCAATATTTCTGGATGGAACGAAAAGTGACCAGGACCTTCCTGTCGTCCATGCACCTGACTAAAAAAGCATGCTTGCAGCTGTAATGCGGCTCAGTGTGTCACATGTTGCGACAGGTTTCCGCCGAGCATACCGCAAGGCGGTCTTTTGTCGAAATCACACCAGGAGTCATTTGGGCAACGACATTAGCGTCTGGATTAGTGGTCTATATAGGGATTGGCTCTGAGTCGATCGACCGCCAGATCAATAAATGATCTGATCTTTGCGTTGGCCTGCCGCCCCTCAAGATGAATGATATTGACTGGAAGTGGTTGGGGTTCGTATTCGCGCAGTATGCGCTTCAACGAACCATTTTTAAATTCCTCGCCAACCTGATAGGACATCAGCCGGGTGATCCCGAGCCCTTGCCTGACGGCTGATATTGCAGCGCCATTCTGGCTGCAGTGCAGGCGTGGGGAAACCTTAACGGTCTCCTTACCAGCCTTTGATTCAAACCGCCACGTCGTCGAGGGTTCAACCGTGGAGGCCTGGATAATTTCATGATCCGTCAGGTCGGAGGGGTGCCTGGGCATGCCATGTTGTTTTAAATAGGAGGGAGAGGCGCACACCACCCGCTGAACGTTCCCGACCTGAGTTGCATAGATACTTGAGTCCTTGAGGTGGCCAATGCGGATAGCCACATCCAGACCCTCATCGAGTATATTGCTGACGCGATCATAGAAGAGCGCTCTCACCGTCACAGATGGATTGTCTTGCAAATACTCCGTCAAAACAGGCACTACATGTTTCTGCCCGAACAGGACTGGCGCGGTCACGGATAAGACACCCTTGGGCTCGGCATAGCTTCCCGACGCGGTGGCCACGGCCTGTTCGACTTCTTCCAGAATGCGCCTGGCGTCTTCGAAAAACCGAGCTCCCGAATCCGTGAGGCGAACATGACGGGTGGTTCTGTTGAACAGGCGCACACCCAGAGCACGCTCAAGTTGGGCGATCGATCGGGTTACCGCGGGAGCCGACAAGTCAAGCTCGCGGCTGGCCTCGACGAAACTCCGACATTCCGCAACCTCGACGAAAACCCGCATCGCTTCAAGCTTATCCATTGAATACTGTACTTTCCCATCGCATTTATTATTACATTTACTGTAATAGTAAATTTAATTTTAGTCTAATTATTTACGTTTAGATTATTCGTATGCTGTGGTCTCCAACCCAAAAACACTTAGGAGCTAACCATGTCTCGTATACCTACTCCCGTATCCATTGATGCTGCACCAGAAGCCTCCAGAGGACCGCTTGAAGCAGTCAACAACCTTCTGGGCAGTGTTCCCAATATGTTTCGCATTATCGCCAACAGTCCGCAGACCCTCGAAGGCTACCTCGGCCTGAACGGCGCACTTGGGAAAGGCTCATTGAATGCCCAGACCCGTGAGCGCATTGCCCTTGCCGTTGCCGAGGTCAATGACTGCGGCTACTGCCTCGCCGCACACAGCTACCTTGGCACCAATCTGGCCAGGCTAAGCACCGCTGAAATTGAAGCCAATCGTCGTGGCACCTCCGGTGATGAAAAAGCCGCGATTGCCGTTGGCTTCGCTGCCAGGATTGCTCACCATCGTGGCAAGGTTTCTGAGAGTGATTTGCAAGCCGTCCGTGACGCAGGTTATAGCGATGCCGAGATCGTAGAGATCGTGGGCCATGTTGCAGTAAACACACTCACGAACTACATCAACCTGGTTCTGGGAACCGACATCGACTTTCCGACCGTTGATACACTGGCGGCCTAGGCCCGTATGTGGGTGGCGTCTTCGCCACCCTTTAGCTTAAAGATAAAGAGGTGCAAGGTTGACCTACACAAGCGATATTGCCTTTACAGAAAGCGTGAAAGCCATTCAGTCCCGCAAGGGCTCCAGGGATAGTTACGCCCGCATGGAGCAAAACGGCAGTTGGCAAACTGAAATAACACCGGACCTGGCTGACTTTGTGGCCAGACAAAGAAGTTTTTTTCTGGCGACCGCCAATACCATCGGCCAGCCTTACATCCAGCATCGCGGCGGCCCTCCGGGTTTTCTGAAGGTCATCGACAAGAAAACCCTCGCGTTTGCCGATTACAAGGGAAACAGGCAGTACATCAGCCAGGGAAATTTAGCTGAAAATCCCAAGGCTTTTATATTCCTGATCGATTACGTCAACAGTATCCGCATCAAACTCTGGGGAAGCGCAAAAGTGGTTGAGGATCAACCGGAACTCCTGGCGCAACTGATGCCCGACCGGGATGAATATCGAGCACGAGCGGAACAGCTATTGGTATTTACTGTTGCGGCCTGGGATCAAAACTGCCCACAACACATTCCGCTGCGGATTGAACGAGAGGATGTAGACAAGCTTCTACAGGAACGGGATCGGCGCATCGAAGAGCTGGAAGAACAGCTACGTCAGCTGCAAGTCACTCCCACTCGAAGGTAAATACCGGCCTAAAACCACGCCCTTCTCAACCCAATTGATGCCCTTGGGCAGCGGATATCAAGTCAGCGTGGATCTAATTATCCCGCACAGCGGATGAAGATTGGTCCTGAAAAAAGGCTCCACGAGGGAGCCTTTTCAAGCGTGTGGAGTTTAGCGCTGCTTATGATTTCCTGCGCAAGCCCACGAGGCCTACCAGCCCCGGTATGAGCAACAGCGCGGTGGCAGGCTCTGGAACCGCACTGATATCCAAGGATCCGAGACTCGTGTCGGTAATCGGCAACCCCAAATCGTCAGTCAGGCCAACGTAACCAAAATCCAGAGTCGTGACGCCTTTAGTCGGCGCTGCGAACGTCAGCGTGGCGATGACGAACTCATCTGGCTGGGCGGAAAAATCCAGCAGCGCAGAGAGTTCTGCCAGGTTGACCACGCCGGTCGCATATTCACCCAGCCCCAGGTCCAGCTGCCCTACCGACAGGTCGGTCAATTCCACGCCAAGACTGTAATCGACAAAGGACAGCATCGTATCGTCGAACAGCACATCCAGGTCGAATCCGCCCAGATCGAGCGTATCGAAACCACTGGCGACGACATCGACACTGAACGTGCTACCGACCGTGACGGTACTCGGGCCATCGAACGACAGCATGGCGGCGCTGGCATTACCTGCACCCAGGGCAAGCGCGCCGAGCAGACAGACGCGGACGACAAACTCATTGAACTTCTTCATTTTGCAATACCTCTTCACAGATTCACTAAAAAATTACCTGTGAGCAGGTCCGTCTGCTCGTCATCAATGCCTTAAGCTGACTAGCTCCCGGTACGGATCAGGATCATCAGGCGACGCATATCGGAGATGTCGATGACACCGTTGCCATCCATATCGCAGGCCGGGCAAGCCGACGCATCACTGCGCAGGTAAGGCCGCATGGCCGTCAGGTCCGCGTTATTGACCTCACCGTTGCTGTCGGCGTCGCCAGCCAGCGTGTAGTACACCGTCAGCAACGGACGCCGCTCAGCCGCGCCGGAGAACAGCTCGGTCTCGAAATCCCAGCCATCGGTGCTGCTGTTGATGATCGCCCAGCCGTGGTTCGGCTCACCGCCGGCCCAGGCCAAAACGGACGCAGTCACGTCGAAGTACGCGAACTCGCCGCCGCCGAGGTTGGCTTTGGCATCATCAGCCTCACCAAGCGCTTCCGCGTCATCCGTGTCGACGCCGTTGCCACCGAATGCATTCCATGACGTCGAGGCATCCCAGGCCTGCAGAAGGCGATGCAGGGCGACCGGGCCATTGGTGGAGCTGGAGGTGCGGAAGCGCAGTTCGGCGGATGAAATGATCGCGTTCGCCGGAACGCCATCCGCACCGAACAGGCCCTCGAACTTGATCAGGCCGTGCGCCATACCATCGGCGCCGTAATCACTGGTTGCCTGGTCAATACTCAGCTCTGCGCGCGCAAATGCTTGGTCCGGCGATGCTGATGCGATCGCAAGACTCAGCGTACCCTGGTAGCCGTCAACACCTTCCTGAAACTCCGACTTCACGCGTGGATCACTCGGGGTGACAACCGTCACCTCGTTCGACCAGTCGCTGGAGCCAAAGATGTTGGTTGCGCGCACGCGGTAGGTGTAAGCGGTACCGTCACTCAGATTGGCATCGTCGTAGCTGGTGGTATCCGGAGACAGACTGCCGCTCAGCTGCACCCAGTCACCATCGCCCTGCTTGCGTTCGACCTGTAGCGTGCGCACCAGGCTCGGGTCGGCAACGTTGGTCCAGGTAATGCTGATGTCAAAGTACGATGTCGCGTTGCCAACCAGGCTCTGCGGCGCTGCCGGCGCGTCGCCATCCACAGCTTCGAACGGGTACTGAATGTGATCGCCGTAAAACGGCACCGAGTGCAGCGTCAGGCCCGCCGGGTAGGCAAACACATTGGCTTCGGTGTTTTCAGCGACGCCTTCGACAAAGTTGGTGAACTCGCCGTCAACGTATGCCGCAGTCTTGACCGAACGAATCTCGATGCGCGCCGGTTTGTCTGTGGTAGCCGGGAAAACCCAGTTCCACTTCAGCTGGTTCATCGCCGCACTGTCCAGCGTCCAGCTCTTGTCATCATCGTTGGCGCGCGGTGTCGCGCCCCAGCTGCCCTCACCGACGTGCAACGTGCCGTTAAGGTCGTCACGAACGAAGTCCATGTCACCAGCCTCCCCGTTACCCGCAAGGCGGATCGGGAAGGTGAACACGTGGTTGTGCGTGTCGCTTTCATTGGCAATCGCAACGTCGTAACTGTCGAAGAGCGGCGCCCAGTCGTTCACCAGGAAATTGTTCTCCGCCTTGGACCGGGTATGCGGGCGCATCGGCTTGTGGTAACCGGTGACCTTTAAGGCGGTACCGGTATGGGCTTGCAGATCCTGCTCGAACCATGCGGTTTGCTGATCGTGTGCCGCACTCATGCCGTTCAGGTAGAGCTGCGAGTTCAGGTTGTAGACACGCAGCAGGTCACCGCCGAAGGACAAGGCGTAGTAAGAGTAATTATCAGACTGGGCCAGGTCCATGTTGCCGGAATCGAACAGCTTCCACAGCACCTCGAAGTCACCGTCCTCGTGATTGCCGTGTACCGCGATGATCGGATACATGCGGCCGTCGCTTGACTTCGTCAGCGTGCTCCAGTCAGTCAGCCACTGCTGCCAGTCGCCAGCCTGCAAACCGTTGCCGCTGTTGAAGTCGCCGGTGAAGAAGACGAACAGCGGGCGCAGCTTTGCGACCATCTGGTTGGACCAGCGACCGGCCTGCAGTGCATTGCCGCTGCTCTTGGTATCGCCCCCGGAGATATAGGTAAACGGCATCGATGTAGCCGGCGCGGTCTTGAACCACATACACTCGCTGACGTTTTCGCTGTCCGCGACCACAAACCGGTACGCGGTATTCGGAGACAGGCCGGTCAACCTGGCGATTGTATTCTGCATGCCCAGTGCCGGCGTTACTCGCTGCGGCGGCTGCTGGTTCGTATACGCGTCCAGGTCGGTCGAGCAGTCGCTGCCGTTGTATTCGTCGTAATGGACGGCCGGCTCTACCCCACGCAACTGGTCCCAGATCACGGTCATCGTGCTGGTCGGATCGTCGCTCCAGGACAGTCGTATCTTATCGACGGACGCCGAAGCCAGCTCACCGATGAAGCTGACATTGAGCCTTGCCGCATAGTTCGTGCCGCCACCCTCGAATGATTCGGCTTCGCGCGTGCCGGTACCCTCGATGATGAAAGCTAGTGCGTTGCCTTCCGTCCAGCCATCACGATTGACGATTTCCTGTACCAGTGCTGTGAGGTCCGGTGTACGCTGGTTTTCGCCGGCCTCGTGGGTTACCGTCCAGTCCGGAATGTCGCTCCAGGCCACGCTGGCATCCGTTTTGGAGCGGGTGGAGATGTTATAGGCAGCGGCGCTGTAAGGTTCGGAGGATGGCGTATCTTCTCCCCAGATTGTCACGTTGAATGGATTGTTGTTCTTGGTGTTGTCCTGGGTGAACTGGATGCTCGCGGACAGGATCTGTGCACCCTTCGGAATAGCGACACCGGCAAAGCGCACACCTACGGCCTGGTCGTATTCGCTGGTACCGTCTTCCGAACCCAGTTCCAGGTCGGAGCTGTTCCAGTCCATCTCTCCGTTTGACAGCCTTTCTTCCGAATCACTGTCCGCACTGCTGACCTGATAGGTCACGCTGGTCGGTACAACGATCACCAGGCGTGCCGCCAGGCCGTTCAAGCCGGTGTGGCTGATCGAGCCCTCGTAGGACTCGGCGGTACGCGTACCTGTACCTTCCAGCAGGAAGGTCATCGCGTTACCTGCACTCCAGCCATCACGGTTTACGATCTCCTGAACCAGTAAGCTCAGATCCGGTGTCCGCTGGGCGGGACCGGATGCATGCTCAACTGTCCAGTCGACAGGACTGTTCCAGGCCACCGAAGCGCCTGTCATCGGGCGGCTCGTGACATTGTAAAGATCGTTAGTGAACGCCGTCGTATCGTCGCTGGCCTCGGCCCAGATCGTCACATTGAACGGGTTGCCGTTCTTGTCATCTTCGTCGGTCGAAAACTGCAGATAGGCGCCGAGGATCGGCGTACCCTTGGGAATGTCGATGCCCGTGAAACGCACACCCACGCGCTGCTGTGATGTGACGTCACCTTCCTCGTCTTCCCAGGTCAGTTCCAGGTCAGAGCTGGTCAGGTCGATTTCACCTACATTACCCGGGTCGGTAAGCTTCTCCTCGGCGTCATCGGCGCCGGAGTTCACCTGGTAGATCAGCGTTTCGTTGGCAAACGCTGCACTCGACAAAAATCCCAGTAGCACAGTAACGGTCGCCACAGACAGCGGTCGGTGGAAAAGTTTTTTCAGCTCAAGCATGGTTGCATTCCTAATCCCGGGGTAACAGAAAGTGAACCTTGAAATTTGGCGATCAGGTCGGTCGTACTGCCTCTGCATACAGAGGTCCGCGCAACCACATACCAGTCGCGGGAGCAGAGTCTACGTAGCCCCAATGACAGCTACATGACAGCAGTGCGGTAGCGAACGCCATAGACAGTGGACGACGGAAAAATTTTCCGATTCAAGCTATGCTTGCATGCCGAATCACAGGTTGAGCAACAAGGTGAAATCTTGAAAGGTGGGGAGTCGGACGGCTTTATTACCATTATATGCAGTTGCCCGCACGGCCAGGTTCACGTCGCGGTAACAAAGCCCAGGTAATCAGAACGACAGTCACATGACATTTTTGACGGGTCTATGACTACGTTTACTCGCATCAACCCGCCGGCGGTTGCACAAGCCTCTCAGGTACTGCTGACAGGTGCAGTCTTACCGGCCTCAGGTGGCGGCTGTGACGGGTCTGCGTGTGATCAAACACCGCAACCCACAGGTAGGTGCCGTCCTGTATCGGCACGTCGAACTTTGAACCGGTATCCAACTTGCGTTTCATCTCCAGGCGCCAGACACCTTCCCGCCAGCTGCCGGACGCCTGTACCTGGCCGCGGTCCCACCCCATTGGTTCCTTGATGAGAACACCAGGCAGGATGGTGCCGATGCTGTACCGATCATGCTCCTTCATGTACGGCTTGGTGTCGTTCCACTCCATCCACCAGTCGCCATCGTCGGAAGCTTCCGATGCCAGATTCTGCGAACCCAGAACCTGCAGGTAGTCCGGATCCTTGGGCAGCCGGCGCGGTATGATGACCCCTTCCTTGAATACCTCCCAATTCATCGCGTAACCATTCCAGCTGGTCGGTGGGTCTTTGCGGTAACCGGCGGTAAAGCGCGGGTAGTTGCCGTCACGATCCTTGCGGAACTTACGCGGGTCTTGTGGTGGTGCCTGCTGCGGCGACCCGAAGAAGTTGTCGTCAGCCTGGTCGTTCGGATTGCCGCGCACCGATTTCCAGTGCCACAGATCCATCAACGAGTCTCCCTGCGTGTAGTGCAGCCCGCGTTCCGAGAACGAGGATGGCTGCCCCGCCAACGGCTGCTCTCCCATGTGGATACTGGTTAGCACCGCCAGCGGATCATCGGCCACCGCTACCGCAAACTTGTCCTCGTAGTAGGCGTTCTCATCGGCACGCAGAAAATCCGTCTGTACAACCCGCCAGCCGTCCTGTGTCTTTACCAGCGGCAGGTGCTTCTGGCTGCGTGTCGGGTCCGGCCACTGGAACAGGAAATAGACATACTCGTCGTCGCGCAAAGCCTGCAGGGTTACCGGCGTGGCACCGTCAATCAGGTGAACGCCGTTACTGGTTTGCACGGTCAGCACGGGCGCAGTTTCCCAGGCCGGGTCTTCCGGACTCCCGTCAATCACCGGCGCTTCGCTCGCGACCACAATGTCGAGGTTCAGTGGAACGGCTGCCGGAATCCAGGTCGCACCGGCCAGCAATAGCCCGCTTACCACGACTGCAAAAACGCCGGAACGAAGTGAAACCAGGCGCGGCAGGAAGATCGCCAGCAACCGCCTCAGTCCACCGTTCGCCAGGTGCATAATGACATGCACCACCAGGAACACCGGATAGAACCAAGCAAGCATGAAATGCAGACGTTCAAGCTGGAGGCTGAGGCTTCCCGTCGGCAGAAGGTAGTTGGAAACGCCGCTCGCTGCGGAAACCAGCAGGGCCACCAGAAGTACCCGGTAACTCAGGACATTCAGGGTGTGCCAACGATTCGGACCGCCGGACGCCAGCCGCCTGCGCCAGTCTGCTGGTATCGCCAGATGCTGCCCGCCCCGCCCGCTGAACTGCATTGCCAGATAACCCACGGACAACGCAGCCAGCACGATACCGAACAACAGGTGCCAGTAGAACACCATACCCTGCGGCAACAGTGCGATTAGCGCACGCGGTAGCAGCGTGTTCAGTTCATCCGCATCAACGCGCAACCCGGTCAGGAATGCGCCCAACAGAGCCAGTACAAAGAACCAGTGGAAGAGAACAATGGGTAACGGAGAGCGTGCTTTCATTTCGCCAGACCGTGCAGGTGCTATCAAATAGACAGTCGCACATCTGAGCACAAAATTATTACATGCTGATGATAGCGAAATGCAAACATGTGCTGTTCAGGCGGTCGCAGGCAGACAAAAAGAAGGCACTCAGGTAATTAGAGTAAGTTATATGTTGATTACTTCCTCTCCGAGGTAACGGAGTGCCCCACTGTTATCAATACTGGGAAAACGCCCCAAACCCCTGCGACATCGGCCAACATCCGCTACCGTAGATAAAAACCCAACACCATGAGCACGATGCTGGTGCGCAGTACCGACCAGACCACATCGAACAAAACGACCTTCCCGTTATGCTAGTGCCCAGCGAGACCCAAATAACCCAGACGAAGGCCAGCACCAGCATGACCGATGCGATTCCGGTCAGCAGGGTTGCCGGCGTAAAACCGGAGCCCGCTTGAGATGCCGTGTTCTGTGTTGCCATCATGACCCAATATCACCGACGGTAATCGCCACGCAGCGGCGGGAAAGTCCTGGGTTCCGAACGTGGTGCATCGATGTGTTCCTGGATCCCGAGGCGAATCCGATCAAGATACTGATGCATCCACTCATAATGGAAACGTACACTGGCATCTGGATTATCTTGAGAAGCCGCTTCCGTGATCAGCGGATCGATAGCCTTAAGTTCGTGGATAATCCGGGCGAGTGCCGCCCGCACACCGCCTGCGCCAGCAATGGCATACTGAACCGGCAATACAGTCATCAACAGTCCTGAGACCAGCAGTTTGGTAATTTGCATGGATGTCCTCCCCGTGTTGCACATGACGCGCATGGTGGGGGATTCGGGGAGGACTAGGTATGGAAAATCAATTCAGGAAACTGCGGAGTTTTCAGTAACACCGATAGAAAGAGTGGCAGTACGCGCGGTACTGCACTGAATGGATACAATTCGACTTCCTCCGAGATGCGCAGGCGTCATCTACTTCGATACCAAGATAACGGACGGTACTCTCGAGCTTCAGATTAACTCTGAAATTCTGTTTAGCCGGAACTTGCAGACATTCACAGGTCCATGAATGCGCGCCTGATCGGACTAATGCGTACTTCTGAGTTCGACCAAAAGCTGGCGATTGGTATTCCCTTGATGATAGGCAACTTCGCAACGATAGAAGTTGGTTAGGATATTTGAACAACGATAAACAGGCTCGGGTTCGAATTAAGAATGATGCAAATTCTAGTCTGCACCCAATACCCGCGAACTCTGCTAGGGGAAATAAGCACGCGTGAAAATAGCACCACTGTCATGTTGACCTCAACTCGAAACTTCCCGTACATGAGGGTAAAGACGTCAACGTTTACCCCGGTTCAGCCGAACTAGCAGAGATATGCATGCAGCTGAGCTATGAGGCTAAGCGAAGTCTATTTTTTCACCGCGATCCAGCAAGCCACTACTCCTGCGGGCGAGCGTCCATCTGAATGACTGATAACCCGTAAAATACTACCGACTAGCGCTGGGCGTTGATCAATACCTCCTGTCCAAGCAGGCACCAGATAACCCTGGTAATCATAAATCCATGGCTCACCGCCAATCTCGCCCTCGCCACGAAACAACAATTGACTTGGATTGCCGTACGTAGCCGACCCAGAAATATCCAGCGACCAACCCGTCCCACCAATCGTCCCTACAATCACACTGGGTGCCGTCTCGTTCAATTCCAGTACCGCTTGCCCGAACAGTAGTGATTTCAGCTCACTGCAGCACTGTTTTTCACTCTCGCAATCATCTTTGTCCGGTATAATTAACATCCGTGGCAGGCTCACATAACTACGATAAATCCATTTTCCGGTAATCATCGTCTGGCTCATAAATAACCTTCCCTTAAGCAGATATATAACGGGCCAGGAACACCCTGGCCCACTGTCAGTACTCTGTTACCTTTTTTCGCCTCCAGAGCTGTCCTTGATCCAGTTAACTGTTCTTGCGAAAAGAAACCCCCAGACAAAATCAGTCTGTAACACCTTCAGGCTGGGAGGCTGATTGCTGTCGTGATACCAATCCGGATTTGGTATGCCATGATCACTGCGACCATAACCGTAATCACTCAGGGTATTGGAAAAAACGCTCAGTGGAAAAACCCCCCTACCCTCAGGTGGTGGCACTTTTAAAATGCCATACTGATCGCTTCCCGCCCGTGCATGGCATGTAATACAGCTGGAACCATCCATAAAGCCCGCCTCGGTAATCGAATTACCCAGGAAGGAATCACGCCCCATGGAATTGGTGAATTCCACCTGCGAACCCTTCAGGCGATAGCTCAGCCAGCCAGTATCCTTCATTGTCGGTTCATTCGGGTTGGTAGATTTTTGCGATCCGATCCCCAGGCTCGCGAACACCTGCTTCAAATCGTCACGTATCGCCTCCGGCGTATACTGCTGGTCATGCTTAAACACCCATGAGGCAGTCGCAAGATCATCACACTGCATCTTTGGTGCAACGTAATTATCCGCTACGCCAGGAGGCAGTTTATCCATGCTGGTATAACCATAGGAATCATTACAACCGGTAAAGTCACACCGCCCCGGCATTGAAACATGCTCAAAGGTCGTCCATACCCAGTTGGGTATATCCTTGGATGACACGTGGAAGGCCACCAGCCAGTGGATCTCTTTTTTATCACCATTCTTCATCATTTTCTTAATGAACGGCCACATCGGGTCTTCCTTAATACCTAGTTTTTTCGCCAGACTCTCAGCAATCCAGTTGGACTTGATCATGATGGCTGTGGTCGGCAGATCAATCACACTCAACTCAGCAACTGTCTGGCCGCCACCTACAGAGGTGCTGGTTGGATGATATGGCGCATGCGTCGGAATGTTACGGGAATTACGATTGTATACATCGACAACTCCTTCTGTGTTGTACAGGTTATTGCGGAAAAGATACTCATGGAATGGTCGGTTACGTACCGTCAGTTCCGAGTTATCTTGGCGGATAATACGGCCAATGCTCTCCGCCTCCGGCCCGGTTTCACCACTTTTTTCCAGTAGGCGGTTCAGGCGTGGCGCCAAGCTATGGATAAGTGACGTAAAGCCGTTACGCAATGCACGCGCTGGCGGATTTAGCATGGCTTCATCCGTGGCCTTTAATGTAGCCATGCTATCACCCGGGAATACCGGACAATGCTCCTTATCATTGCCAGTAGCGTCTGGGCTACAACACTTGGCTTTTGACGGAGCCTGACTACCGGAACACAGTGGATAAGGCTGTTCGGGCCAGTTTTGTTGTTCATCCGCCCAGTTTGTCCACCACTTGTCCTGAACTACCTCTACGAACAACTTCCAGGAAAACATATCTGGGCAGGTCATCGCAGCATTAGTCAGATGGTCGCCCATAACAATGCGTCCATTTTTCACCGACATGGCGCACTCTTCGCTATCTCGTACCTCTGCATGAAAATACATCGCATAATCGATCTGATTCAGCCCAGACTTACATTGTGCTGCGTGTAGGCTGGAAGCGCCGATGAATAGACCGGTCGCCAGCGACACAGCGAATGACTTGATAACGCGTACAAACATCCCTGAAAATTTCTTAATCATAGCTAACCTCCCTTGGTTTATTTACATATTGACAGTCTTTTCTCCGAGTGTTCGTCGTTTGCTTGTTACTTAAGGCGTATATAGTAAAATGGAAATTTTGCGGTCATTAAGCCCAAGAGAATGGACATAAGAGCATAACGAAAGAATAGTGACTGTAGTAACGATCCATTTACTAGGTTCTCCTTAACCCCGACAGGCTAGATAAATTGGAATTTTTTTGGTTGATAACAGATAAAAATCACCACCATTAGAGAGCTAGGTCAGCTATGTCAATAAATTATCAACTTGTTCTCCATAAGCTGAACTTCCACTTAGGGGTGAAAGCCACCATCTTACTGATTTATAGTGTAATTGCACCAGTGAATATCTGAAAAGTGATCGATAAGTAGACCTTCGCGACTGGACTAAACTCCATATTACGAACATATTTTCCACGCTGGCTTCCTTTAGCGTATTGTTTTTCAATCAGACTAATGTAAATCCCGGCAAATTTACAGATATTTCTTGAACGTGCTCGCCACAACAGCCATCGTCAGCGCGAACAGCGTTGCAAACGGTAAGATGACAAAAGTCGGATGCAGACTGACCGGCAAAGCGAGATAAATCACCCAGGTCAGGACAACCAAGGGTGGTGCCGCCTTCTTCGCATAGTGGTAGACAAAGGAACTCTCTCGAACTCCACCCCATCGGCGCGGATCGCATTACACCAATCCATCGACGAGCGCGACCAAGCTAAACAATTGGAAGGTTGGCATTGCCAGGGGCAAAATAGCAAGGTGTGCTGAGAACACATGGGGCACCTGCAGAATGGCCGGCACGTAGTCTGCCATGGATTTGCAAACCTCTTGCCGCGTCGCACTGACATCTTGCTCATACTTCCGCAGAGATTGTGAGATATATTGGATGAAATCCGCAAATCACGTCACCTCAAATAGGTAGTGGTAGGAATTATCGGTAAACCGTTTACCGAATCGTGCTGAATCAGAGGTCACAACCCTGCAACAAAAATCGTTATCGAAATAACTGATTTCCGTGATCAGCATGTTGCGGCTGTGATCGCCTTTTTTGTTTTACCAACATTGCGCCATGCCAACCCATTCGAGAATGATCGAGAACAACAGCGAAAACAACAACTACCGGATGGTCTTCGCAACAGCCGATAAGGCCTTCAAGCAGCCTTGCTGAACTAGCTGGTGACAAAGATCTGTCACGGGGCTGCCACCGGTTTTAACTCAGATTTGTTAACATCTGGCGAATCTCCCCACCACAATTCCTGCACACGGTTCCAATTATCGTTGGTGATGTAGGATCGTTCCATCTCATTGACTATCTCGGTGATCGTCTCAGGCATATCCGAGTCTGCTCCCGGCAACACCATGCGAATTTTCCAGAGCTGATCGTCCTCCATAAATACAAAAGTCGGTCGATTAGGCAATCTGATCAGTTCTGCTGGCGTCAGACAGAAATAAGAGTAACCCGGTTATTGCAACGAGTTATGTGTTATTTGATGACTGTAGATGCCTACCAGTACCAGGCGTGGAATCATTCCCACTCAATCGTAGCCGGCGGCTTGCTGGAGATGTCGTAGGCGACGCGTGAAATGCCTTTGACTTCGTTGATGATACGGCGCGACACCAGTTCGAGGAATTCGTACGGCAGGTGTGCCCAGCGGGCGGTCATGAAATCGATGGTTTCGACCGCGCGCAGCGATACCACGTATTCGTACTGGCGCGCATCGCCTACTACCCCAACCGACTTGACCGGTAAAAATACCGTGAATGCCTGGCTGACTTCGTCATACAGGTTGTGATTGCGCAGCTCGCTGATGAAGATGTCATCAGCCAGACGCAGCAGGTCCGCGTATTCTTTTTTGACTTCACCAAGAATGCGCACACCCAGACCCGGTCCCGGGAACGGATGGCGATACACCATTTCCGATGGCAGGCCGACCTCGACACCGATCTTGCGCACTTCATCCTTGAACAATTCACGCAGCGGTTCGACCAGCTTGAGTTTCATATAGTCCGGCAGGCCACCGACATTGTGATGCGATTTGATGACATGCGCCTTGCCCGACTTGGCGCCGGCCGATTCGATCACGTCCGGGTAAATCGTACCCTGGGCCAGGAAGTCGACGTTTTCCAGTTTACCGGCTTCTTCTTCGAAAATGTCGATGAACAGATTGCCGATGATTTTGCGTTTCTTTTCCGGGTCGGCCTCGCCCTTGAGCGCATCGAGAAAACGCTGCTCGGCGTCGACACGAATCACTTTCACACCCATGTGCTCGGCAAAAGTCGCCATGACCTGATCGCCTTCGTGCAGTCGCAGCAGGCCGTTATCGACAAAGATACAGGTCAGCCTGTCGCCGATGGCCTGATGCAGCAGTGCCGCCACCACCGACGAGTCCACGCCGCCGGACAGTCCCAACACTACCTGCGCATCACCGACCTGCTCTCGCACCGAAGCGATGCTGTCAGCAATGATGCCGGCCGGATTCCATAATGCGTCACAGCCGCAGATATCGTGCACAAAGCGATCGATAATGCGTTTGCCCTGACGGGTATGCGTCACTTCGGGATGGAACTGCAAACCGTAGAACGACTTTTCCTCATTGGCCATACCGGCCAGCGGTGCATTGTCGGTGGTGCAGATGGCGATGAAACCTTCCGGCAGTTCATCGACACGGTCGCCATGGCTCATCCAGACATCCAACAAACCGTAGCCTTCCGGACTGGTGTGGTCCTCGATGTTGGTCAGCAGACGCGAATGGCCGCGGGCGCGTACCTGGGCATAACCGTATTCATGACGATCCGATGAACTGACCTTGCCACCCAGTTGCGCGGCCATGGTCTGCATACCATAACAGATGCCCAGCACCGGCACGCCAAGTTCAAAAACCATTTGCGGCGCACGCGGTGTGTCTTCGGCGGTCACAGTTTCCGGCCCGCCCGACAGAATAATGCCTTTGGGCTGCTGTTCGCGAATTGCTTCCTCACAGTGATCGTAGGGCCAGATTTCACAGTAGACACCGGCCTCGCGCACACGCCGGGCAATCAGCTGGGTGTACTGCGAACCGAAATCGACAATGATAATGCGATGGTTATGGATGTTTTGAGTCATAGACAGATGGCCGGTTAACCACAAAGATCACGGATTCAGCGAACATGCCTGTTTGAGGCAACAGCAACTGAACACATGATCAGTTGCCCGCGAATACCGTGTTCTTCAGGGTAAGATTAATCAGTACGGTAGTTTGGTGCTTCCTTGGTGATCTGTACATCGTGTACATGGGATTCACGCATACCGGCGCTGGTAACACGCACAAATTCCGGCTTGCTGCGCATTTCATCGATGCTGGCGCAACCGGTATAACCCATGCTGGAACGCACACCACCGATGAGCTGGTGAATGATGTTGATCAATGGCCCCTTGTACGGCACACGCCCCTCAATGCCTTCCGGCACCAGTTTGTCGGATTCCTTGGTGTCTTCCTGGAAATAGCGGTCGGAAGAACCCTGCTGGCCGGACATGGCGCCGAGTGAACCCATGCCACGGTAGGATTTGTAGGAACGCCCCTGGAACAGCTCGACCTCACCTGGTGACTCGTCGGTACCGGCAAACAGGCCGCCGACCATGACCGTGTGCGCCCCGGCCACCAGCACCTTGGCGATATCACCGGAGTAACGCAGGCCACCGTCGGCGATCAGCGGCACACCGGTGCCTTCCAGTGCCTCTGCGACGTTGGCAACCGCCGTGATCTGCGGTACGCCGACACCGGCGACCACGCGAGTGGTACAGATCGAACCCGGGCCGATACCGACCTTGACCGCATCGGCACCCGCCTCCACCAGTGCCCTGGCCGCTTCGGCAGTGGCGATGTTGCCACCGATGACCTGCACCTGCGGATAATTCTGTTTGACCCACTTAACGCGGTCGAGCACACCCTGCGAGTGACCGTGTGCGGTATCCACGACAATGACATCCACTTCGGCTTCCACTAGCGCGGCCACACGTTCATCGGTACCGGCGCCGACGCCAACGGCAGCGCCGACACGCAGGCGCTCCTGATCGTCACGACAGGCGTTCGGATAATCCTTGGCCTTCTGGATATCCTTGACGGTTACCATGCCCTTGAGTTTGAAGTCGTCGTCAACCACCAGGACTTTTTCGATGCGGTGTTGATGCAGCTTTTTACGCACTTCGCCGCGGCTGGCGCCTTCCAGTACGGTCACCAGCTTTTCTTTTGGCGTCATGATGGTACTGACCGGTTCGTCCTGCTGCAGCTCAAAGCGCAGGTCGCGGCTGGTAACAATGCCGACCAGCTCGTCGCCGGAGGACACCACCGGCACGCCGGAGATGTTCTTCTCACGCGTCAGCTGCATGACTTCGCGCACCGTGGTTTCCGGGGTGACCGTGATGGGGTTATTGATGACGCCACTTTCGTAGCGCTTTACCAGACTGACCTGCTCGGCCTGCTCGGCCGGCGTCATGTTCTTGTGAATGATGCCAATGCCGCCTTCCAGCGCCATGGCAATCGCCAGCCGGGCCTCGGTGACGGTGTCCATGGCCGCCGATATCAGCGGGATGTTGAGCCGGATATCACGAGTGATTTGGGTATCGAGACTGACATCCTTGGGCAATACCCGGGAATGGGCGGGCAGGAGCAGAACATCATCAAAAGTCAGTGCTTCTTGGGCAATACGCAGCATGGTTGAATCCCGGTCTAATGAATAAGAGAAAGCCGTTGCCGGCAGCTGGCAAATCACGCCTGCTGCCGGGATAACGGCTTTTCGAAATTCGCGTTATTATAGGTTTTGCCCTCAATCCGGTAAACTGCTTTTCTATCGCCCACAGACGCTGCCGATGACCGAGTCGCCCCAAAACCGCACCGTTTACAGTGTTTCGCGCCTCAACACCGAGGTACGCCAGGTGCTGGAGTCGAGTTTCCCGCTGGTCTGGGTCGAGGGCGAGGTTTCCAATCTGTCGACGCCGCGCTCCGGCCACCTGTATTTCTCGCTGAAGGACGAATACGCCCAGACGCGCTGCGCCATGTTTCGCATGAAACGCCAGTTGCTGCGCTTTGCGCCGGCCGACGGCATGCAGGTATTGCTGCGCGCCCGTATCACGCTGTACGAGGCGCGCGGTGATTTCCAGCTGGTGGTCGAGCACATGGAGCCGGCCGGCGAAGGCCGCTTGCGCCAGGCGGTGGAACAGCTCAAGGCCAAACTGTCCGCCGAGGGCCTGTTCGATGCTGCGCACAAAAAAGACCTGCCGGCCATGCCGCTGACCGTCGGCGTGGTCACCTCGCCCAGCGGTGCGGCCATTACCGACATCCTGCACGTATTCAAGCGGCGTTTCCCGGCCGCGCGCATCATCATCTACCCGGTGCCGGTGCAGGGTGAGACGGCAGCGGCCGAAATCAGCGCCATGCTGCGACTGGCGGACCGGCGTCAGGAATGTGACCTGCTGATTCTGGCGCGTGGCGGCGGTTCGCTCGAAGACCTCATGACATTCAACGATGAAGGCCTGGCGCGCACCATTTTCGCCCTGCAGACGCCGATCATTTCCGCGGTCGGCCACGAGATCGACACCAGCATCAGCGACTTTGTCGCCGACCGGCGCGCACCGACGCCATCGGCCGCGGCGGAACTGGCTTCCACCGACCAGCAAGTGCTGCTCGACAGCCTGCGGCAGTACGCCCGACGTTTGCAAAAAGCCATGCTGGCCGAGCTGCGCCATGCCAAGCAACAGCAGCTCAATCTGCGCAAGCGTTTGCTGCTGCAATCACCGGAAAAGAAACTGCAAGCCCGGCAACAACGCCTCGATGAGGCTGACAAGCAGTTAATGCGCTCCATGCAACAACAGCTGGCCCAGGCCCGCGTGCGCCTGCAACAAATCAACCAGCGCCTGTTGCTGCAATCGCCGCAACAGCGTATCCGCCAGCAATCACAACATCTTCTCGCCGTGCAGCAACGACTCCACAATGCCAGCCCGCAACGCCAGATCAAATTGCAACGCGCCCAACTGCAGCAGTGGCACAAGCAGTTGCGCCATGGCATCGAGCAACGTTTGCTGCTGGCAAACGAAAAATTGCGCAGCGCCGGCCGCACTCTGGAAAGTGTCAGCCCGCTGGCGACACTGTCGCGCGGTTACGCCATCGTGCGTGATGATCAGGGCAACATCGTACGGCAAGCGCCACAGGTCAAGCCAAGTGACACCGTCGACGTGTTACTGCATCAGGGCAGCCTGCGTTGCGAAGTGCTGGACAGCAAGGACTAGCAACAATCCATTGAACTCAGGCCAGCAAGGCCACGCTCTTGGCCTGTGCGTACAACTGCTTGCCCGGCTGCAGATCTAGCGCGTCTGCCGACTTGCGGGTGATACGCGCCAGCAACGCGGCATCACCCACCAGCAGGCGCACGGTGACCTGCGCCTCGCCTTCCGGCATGATGCTATCGACGCTGGCGGGAAAAATATTCAGGATGCTGGTGCCGGTCTGTGGCTGCAGCGTGAGGCTGACGTCGCGCGCCAGCACCCGTAAGCGGACTTTTTGCCCGGCCGGTAAATCCTTACGCACCACGGTGAAACGACCGCCGCTGAAATCCAGGTAGGTCAGGTGATACTCATCATCATGACCGGCGACCTGCGCTTCAATCAGCGCTTCGGCCTCATCACCGTGCGCCAACGGCAGATCCAGACGTGTCAACAATTCACCGACCGGGCCGGCGGCGGTAACCTTGCCGACATCAAACAGCAGCATGTGATGCGCCAGCCGCGCGACTTCATCCGGCGCGTGGCTGACATAAATCACCGGGATATCCAGCTGCTGATGCAGCGATTCGATATAGGGCAGGATCTCCTGCTTGCGTCGGACATCCAGCGCCACCAGCGGCTCGTCGAGCAACAGCAATTGCGGACTCACCGCCAGCGCTCGCGCAATCGCCACTCGCTGGCGCTCGCCGCCCGACAGCGCATCGGTCCGGCGTTGCAACAGATGACCGATATCGAGCAACTCGATCGCCTGCTGCAGCCCGATTTTCAGTTCCTGTCTGGCGACGCGCTTGCGGCCGTATTCGAGATTGCCGCGTACATCCAGGTGGGCAAACAGGCTCGGTTCCTGAAACACATAACCAAGTGGCCGACGGTGCGGCGGCACAAATCGGTCCGCCACCTGCCAGACCGAATCTCCCACCTGCAAAAATCCGCCCGCATGTTTGTCGAGACCGGCGATGGCGCGCAGCAGGCTGGTCTTGCCGCAACCCGATGGGCCAAACAGCGCCGTGATGCCGCGCTGTGGCAATTGCTCGTCAACCTGCAGACGGAAAGCATCACGCCGGATATCAAAACGCAGATCAACACTCACGGCTGCACCAGACGTATACGGCGATTCAGGGCATACACCGCCATAAGCAGCACAAAGGACAACAACAGCAATCCGCCGGACAACCAGTGCGCCTGGGTATACTGCAACGATTCAACATGGTCGTAGATGGCGATCGACAACACCTGGGTTTCGCCGGGAATATTGCCGCCGATCATGAGCACCACGCCAAACTCACCGACGGTATGCGCAAAGCCGAGCACGGCGGCGGTGAAAAATGCCGGGCGCGCCAGTGGCACAGCCACAGTGAAAAACGCATCCAGCGGTGATGCGCGCAGGCTGGCGGCCACTTCCAGCGGCCGCTGGCCAATCGCGGCAAATGCGTTCTGCAACGGCTGTACCACAAACGGCAAGGAATAAAACACCGAACCGATCACCAGACCGGTAAAGGTAAATGCCAGCGACTGTCCGCCCAGGCTTTGCAGCAGGCCGCCGAGCGGGCCGTTCGGGCTCAGCGCGATCAACAGGTAAAAGCCCAGCACGGTCGGCGGCAACACCAGCGGCAAGGCAATCAGCGCTTCCAGCATGAAGCGGAAACGCCAGCGACTGTGCGCCAGCCACCATGCCAGTGGTGTGCCGAGCAACAACAGGATCAGCGTGCTGATCGACGCCAGTTTCAGAGTGACGCCCAGCGCCAGCAGGTCTGTTTCACTGAGCATGGTTTATTGTGCGAAATACATTCACGAATGCAGGAATGGTTCAGGCCGCAATCACGCGATTGCGGCCGGTTTTTTTGGCGCGATACAGAGCAGCATCCGCTTCGGCGAGGAATTCATCGTGTGACAGATCTTGCGTGGCGGTCGCCACGCCAAAACTGCAGTATATATGTCCCGCCTCGGCAAACTCATGCCCGGCAATGGCGACACGCAAGCGTTCCGCCAGTTCACTGGCGCCCTGCTGACCGGTTTCGGGACAGATCACCAGAAACTCTTCACCGCCCCAGCGGCCGGCTACATCGATGTTGCGAATCGTTTGCTTGACGACAGTGGCGATTTCGACCAGCACATCATCTCCAGTCTGATGGCCGTAGGTATCATTGACCTGTTTGAAGTGATCCACATCAAACAGGATGATCGACAACGCATGACTGTAGCGCCTGGCCCGCCCGATTTCATTACGCAAGCTTTCATCGAGTTTCAGGCGGTTATAAATCTGTGTCAGCGGATCGGTGATCGACAGTTCCTCGATGTGCTTTTTGTCGGTGATGTCCTGACGGATCGCCATATATCCGCAAACCCCGCCGTCCTCATCGAACTCCGGCTCGATGATCACATCCACCCAGTAGGCGCTGCCGTCTTTGGCGCGATTTTTTATTTCACCATGCCAGACCTTGCCCTGCTTGATGGTTTTCCACAGCTCATCGTACAGGGATGCCGGCATGTCGGGATGGCGGACAATGCGGTGCGCCTTGCCGAGCAACTCGGCTTGCTCATACTGGGAGATACGGCTAAATGCCTGCGAAGCATAAGTGATAATGCCATCCGCATCGGTGCGTGAGGTAATCACGTATTTGTCGACCAGATCGACATGCTGCTGCAAGGCATCACGCGCCTGCCGGAGTTCTTCGGTACGATCACGCACCGACTGTTCGAGATTCTGGTGCGACAGGATCAGCTTTTTCTGCATTCTTCTGATGTGCATGACCAGCGAAACCGACATGATCAGGATAATGCCGACCACCACAACGATCAGAATATAGCTATTGCTTCTTGTTTGCCGCGCCAGATCCAGGGTGGTATTCGCGAGGTTTTCAATACGACTTTGTTCGAGCGTGATCATTTTGCCAAGGGAATCCAGCATGCGCCCCTGGCCGGGGTAAACGGTTTCATACAGGATTTTGCGCGCCTGCCTCAGTTCGTCCTCCTTGCCACTCATCGCCAGCTCCACCGCCTGTCTTTGCGCCGGTAAAATCACCTCGATAATTTGGGGATGTTCTTTCAGTAAAATATCCCGTTCGGTATCGTCGAGCTGCAAGCCCAGCAGTTCTTCGCGCAATGCGGCAAACTGACTGGCAAGACTGTGCAGCTCGATATTCAATGCATCCTGCTCAAACCGGTCTTCCAGATCGATGATCTGGTTGGTGATGCGAGTCCTGGAGCGGGCGATTTCCATGAGCTCACTGATCAGGCGCATTTTGCGGCTATCGAGTTCGCCCTGCAGGATATTGGATTCGATGGTGTGCAGGAAAGTCACATAGTTGAAAGAGATGAGCAGCAGCAGATAAAGGAAAACAACCAGTGTGGTTGCCACCAACGGCACGATGTTGCTTTCGTTCGCCAGCTTTTTGATCATAGGGCTGATGCGCATTGCTTGTTTGTTCCCGGCTTATCAGGGTCTGTTAGAAGCAGCCATGTTCAGCCGGCAACTGACAGTCACGAATCATTTATTGTTGTTTTAAAACCTGGCAGGCTGCAGATGCACTGTGTGCAATGGCCGGGTAATAGCTGTAATTATAGTACCCCGCCACATCAACAAACCTGTTGAATTCTATGGTGATTATAGCCGAGTCGGACAGAATGGGGGCGAAGACTGCAGCGTCTGTCGATGCCTTTACTGAAATAAATGACATCACAGCAACTGGCGAAACAGCAGCATCGAGGAACGCTGAAAACCGTGGTGCAGGTAAAACGCCCGGGCAGCAGCATTATCCTGATCGGTCAGCAGACTGATCCTCAGGCAACCATTATCACGGGCAACATTAATCGCGTGTTGCAGCAACGCCGAACCATAACCCGATCCGCGGTGCGCCTGTGCCACTACCATGTCCTCAAGCAGGGCAACACGGCCACCCAGCGCCGTTGAAATCGTGTAGAGCAGATTCACCATGGCAATGATCCTGTCAGCCTGCCTGGCGACCAGAATCACCCCGGTTGCGGCATTGTCGATGATTTCCGCCAGCGCGCGGCTCTGTTTTTCGCGATCTGGTGTGAATTCGGCTTCCTGACTGAACAGCTCTTCAAGCAGATCGCAGAGTTGCGGAATGTCCGCCGGTGTTGCTTTGTCTATTTGCATGCGAGTGCTGCCCCAATAGCTGACCCGGTAAGTTTCACCACTGCAATAATGAACAGCCGACAGGCCAATTGCCAGAAAAACCTCGGCGCCGGATTAAAGGTTGCAGCCAGATTGCGAAGCATCATTGAAAGCATACTGCTGTCGCGACTAGTCTGTGTTCATGAAATACCAATTGGTAACCATGGCTTTCGCCGCTGCCCTGCTGGCAGCCGGGTGTTCCGAGCATACCGACGAGGCCGCACAAGCGGATGTCTTTATTGCTGCAGAATCCGGCGACCTGCCGCGCATTGATGCGTTCATCAGCAGCGGTGCCAATCCGGATTTGCGCGATGCCTGCGACTGGACCGCACTCATGAAGGCGGCGCTGAATGGCAACACGGCTGTGGTGAAGAAATTACTCGACGCCGGCGCCTCGGTGGACTTGCTTGATGCCGGTGGTTACAGCTCACTGATGCTGGCGGCATCCAACAATCACACTGACAGCATGTCGCTGTTACTGGCTGCTGGCGCCGATATCAATATGCAGGAAAAAACCAAAGGCTGGAGTGCGTTGATCTGGGCCGCCAAGCGTGGCCATATTGATGCGGTCCGCTTACTGCTGCAACATGGCGCCGACCAACAGCTGCGCGATCATGAACACAAAACCGCACTCGACTGGGCGCTGGCCAATCAGCATGCAGCTGTTATAGAGTTGCTGCAATCAGGCCAGTAGGTTCGCTGGATAAAAAAACTCCCGCCGTAGCGGGAGTCATGTTGATGCATCCAGCAAAACCTAGTGCACATTCAGCACAGCGCTTTTATCTTCCTCGTACATATCCGGCAACTGGTGTGCAATACCTTTATGGCAATCGATACAGGTCATGCCCTTGGCGAAGCCGGCTTCGTGCTCCTTATGGCCACGTCGGCCCTGCTTGATGAAATCCATGGATTCATAATCATGGCAGTTACGGCATTCGCGTGAATCGGTTTCCTTCATGGCCTCCCACACATGGCGCGCCAGTTCCAGGCGCTTGGCCTCGAACTTCTCACGGGTATCAATCGAACCCAATGCCTTGTGATACAACTCGTTGGTTGCCTGGATCTTGCGTTTCACCTTGTAGACCCATTCCTTGGGTACGTGACAATCCGGGCAGGTGGCGCGCACACCGGTGCGATTGTTGTAGTGAATGGTGTTGACGTATTCGGCATAAACGTTGTCACGCATCTCGTGACAGGAAATGCAGAATTCCTCGTTATTGGTCATTTCCATGGCCCAGTTAAAACCACCCCAGAACAGGATGCCGACAATGAAGGCAATGATCAGTATGCCAATCGACGCTCCTGCAACTTTCTTTTGTGTATTCATTATTATCTCCCGCTGCAGATTGCTGTTAGCGCATTTTCATGACATCAACCGGCTCGAAGGTATTTTCCACCAGCGGCTTGGCATCGGTCTGGGGCACATGGCATTGCAGACAGAAATAACGACGTGCAGAAACATTCGACAACACCGCACCATCACGACTTTCGAAATGTGTCTGGCTGATCTTGGTGGCGCGATGCTGCTGATAATTGCTCCAGCTGTGGCAACCCAGGCATTTGTTGTGCTTGACGTTGATCAGGTAGCCTTCGATCTTGTGCGGAATCAGCGGCGGCTGCTGCAGATAGTCGCGATGCATCGGCGGCATGTCCTTGAAATAACGTTTGATCTCCGGAGCGGAACTGTCTCGCTCAACAACATCGCCACGTAACGACATGACTTCGGCAGTCGCGACTGTCACGGCAAACACTGCGGACAGAAAAACCAGCAGTCTGGATATTGGGTTCTTTTTCATGACGAGACCTCTCTTTGTTTGTGAGTTCCAGCAGATTCCGGAATTTGGTTGGAAAAACGGGTGGTAAAGTGAAAAACGTCACGGTCGCAGACATCGATGCAGCGGCCGCAATTGGTGCACTTGCCGGAGGTAATGACCGGGCCGATGTTTTTGTCGGCACCTTTCAGCGCCGGTTTGATGACTTGCGACTCGGGACACACCGCAAAGCAGTCCATGCAGTCATCACAGTTGTGCCGGTTGGCGGCAGAAACCCGCAGCACAGCGGCTTCACCGAGCAAACCGTAAAACGCACCCACCGGACACAGATGGCCGCACCACGCGTTGCGCGCGACCAGCAGATCGAGCAGGAATATACCCAGTACCACGCCCCAGGCCATGCCCATGCCGAAAATCAGGCCGCGATACACCATAGACACCGGATTAACCAGTTCCCAGGCAATGCTGCCGGTGATCGCCGACAGCAACAGAATCGCCGCCAGCAGCCAGTAACGCGCATTGCGGGAAAAACGCGCCCCGCCCTTCAGATTGAAACGGTCACGCAGCCATTCGGTGGTATCAGAAACGATATTGATCGGACACACCCAGGAACAATACACGCGCCCGCCGACCAACAGGTAAAACAGCAATACGATACCCGCACCAATGAAAGCCGACTTCAACGGTAGCTGGCCGGCGAACAGCGACTGCAACAACACCAGTGGATCGGACAACGGCAACACATCCAGTGTCAGACTGGAAGCCAGATTACCCTTGACGATCCAGTAACCAAACCAGGGACCTGCAACGAACAGGGCCAGCAGTGCAATCTGGCTGATGCGCCTAAGGATCAGGTATTTGCTCGCTTTCAGCACACCCTTGTGCAAACGCGCTTGTGTGCCGGGCATCTGTCCGCGTTGCATCACAGCCCTCCCTTGCGGTTGAGCGTATCCAGCGGATTGTCGGAAAACAGGGCTTCAGCCGGCACGTCACCGGGTGTCGCCTGCTGGATCAGGCCCTTGCCACCGTGTTCATAGGTAACGCCTTCCGGCAGGTTGTATTGGTGCGGCAGGTCCGGGGTGACCAGCGCCTCACCCGCACCCTGCTTTTCTTTCCAGCCGAGACGGTAATGCTTGCCCAGCATGCCTTTGGCCAACGCCAGTGGAAACACCTTGATGGCGGCTTCTTCAAGGATGCAGGATTTTTCGCATTTGCCGCAGCCGGTACAGGCATCGGAATGCACTATGGGAATGAAGAA
Organism: Chromatiales bacterium; assembly: GCA_050049775.1. GTDB lineage: Bacteria > Pseudomonadota > Gammaproteobacteria > Chromatiales > Chromatiaceae > JABDQZ01. The sequence continues at coordinate 29,155 of JASFVP010000003.1, read as the reverse complement.
CGCATGCTTGCCGCTGCGTTCGTTGTGTTGATAATTCAGCGTGATCGCCTTGCCGCGAATCGGACAGACGTTGAAACAGACTTCACAGCGCAGACCCTGAAAGGCAATACAGGCTTCCTGATCGACCACCACCGCCAGCCCCATGCGCGACTCGTTGATGTCGGTCAGCTGCGGGTCCAGTGCGCCGGTCGGACAGGCTTTGACACAGGGAATGTCTTCACACATTTCACAGGGAATGTCGCGCGCTTCGAAATACGGCGTACCCAGCGCCACATCGTCACCGAGTTCGGCCAGCTTAAGCGTGTCGAACGGACAATCACGCACACACAGCCCGCAGCGAATACAGGCGCCCTGAAAATCCGTTTCATCCGCGACACCCGGCGGCCGAATCGCTGTCGCCGGCAAGGCTTTCGCCTGACGCTGATACACACCCAACGTCATCGCCACCAGACCGACACCGCAAGCCGTGCGCAGGGTGTCGGTCAGAAAGCGGCGACGCGCCGGATTCATATCAGTTGCTGTGTCTTTATCCTGTTTCATGACTTCTACTTGCCGGTGCTGGCAGGCTGGGTGTTTTCACCCGGCCTGCACCTTATGCCCGAGTGATCTTGACGGCATTTTTCTTGAAGTCGGTTTCCTTGGAGAGCGGATCGGTTGCATCCAGCGTCAGCTTGTTGACCAGTCGACTTGCATCAAACCACGGGATAAACACCAGCCCCTTGGGCACCTTGTTACGACCCTGGGTTTCGACACGGCAGACAATCTCGCCACGACGGCTGGCAATTTTGGCCGCCATGCCGCGTTTCAGGCCGCGCGCCTTGGCATCTTCCGGGTGCATGAATACCAGTGCATCCGGCACGGCGCGGTAAAGTTCCGGTACCCGCCGGGTCATGGAGCCGGAGTGCCAGTGCTCCAGGACACGACCGGTGGTCATCCACAGATCGTATTCGTCGTCCGGAGCTTCCGCCGGCGGTTCATACGGTGCGGTGATGATATTGGCCTTGCCGTCGGCGCGACCGTAAAACTGGATGCCCTTGCCTTCTTCAACGAACGGGTCATAGCCTTCGCGATAACGCCACAGGGTTTCCTTGCCGTTGACCACCGGCCAGCGCAGGCCGCGCGCCTTGTGATAGGCATCGAATTCGCCGAGGTCATGGCCTTTCTTCGGTCCCTGGGTACCGAAAATACGGTATTCCTCGAACAGACCCTTCTGCAGGTAAAAGCCGAAATGCTCCATCTCGTCGTTGTCATAAACATTGCCGCGGTCGTCGGTGACTTTCTGTACCGGATACTGGTCAACCTGACCGTTGCGATACAGCACGTCATACAGAGTCTTGCCTGCGTGCTCCGGCATCTTATCGATGAGTTCCTGGGGCCACACATCCTCGACCTTGAAATACTTGGAGAACTCAACCACCTGCCAGACGTCGGAACGCGATTCGCCAGGCGCCTTGACCTGCTGACGCCAGAACTGGGTGCGACGCTCGGCGTTGCCGTAGGCGCCTTCCTTTTCGGTCCACATGGCCGTGGGCAGGATCAGGTCGGCAGCGGTCGCTGATACGGTCGGATAGGGATCCGATACCACGACGAAGTTGGCCGGATTACGCCAGCCCGGATACATTTCATCGTTGATATTCGGGCCGGCCTGCATGTTGTTGTTGCACTGCACCCAGTAACAATTGAGCTTGCCGTCCTTGAGCATGCGGCTTTGCAGTACGGCATGGAAACCGACCTTGCCCGGCAAGGTGCCTTCCGGCAGTTTCCAGACTTTTTCGGAGAAGTCGCGATGCTCTTTTTTCTTGACCACCAGGTCGGCCGGCAAACGATGCGCAAAAGTGCCGACTTCACGCGCGGTACCGCAGGCGGATGGTTGACCGGTCAACGAGAACGGACCGTTACCGGGCTCGGAAATCTTGCCAGTCAGCAAATGCACGTTGTAGCACAGGCCGTTGACCCAGACGCCACGCACGTGCTGGTTGAAACCCATGGTCCAGTAGGACACAACCTTCTTGTTCGGATCGGCATACAGCTTGGCCAGTTTCTCGAGTTTCTCGGCCGGTACGCCGGACAGTTCAGCCACATGCTCCAGCGTGTACGGCTCGAGCGTTTTCTTGTATTCCTCGAAGTCGATCGGAGTGAGCTTGCCCTTACCAGCATTGGCGGCATTTTTCTCGCGCACATCTTCCGGACGCAGACCGTAACCGATATCGGTCGGTGTTTTGGTGAAATTGACGTGCTGGTTGACGAAGTCCCAGTTGACCGCATCGTTCTGCACGATGTAGTTGGCGATGTAGTTGAGAATCGCCAGGTCGGTCTGTGGCTCGAAAATCATGCCATTGTCGGCTAGTTCAAAACTGCGATGTTCGAAAGTGGACAGGACATGCACTTCGCAACCCGGTTTGGTCAGACGCGTGTCGGTCAGACGTGACCACAGGATCGGGTGCATCTCCGCCATGTTGGAACCCCACAGCACAAACGCATCGGCGTGTTCCAGGTCGTCATAACAGCCCATCGGTTCATCAGCGCCAAACGCACGAATGAAGGCGCCGACCGCCGAGGCCATACAGTGGCGCGCATTCGGATCGATGTTATTGGAGCGGAAACCGGCCTTGTACAGTTTGGACGCGGCGTAACCTTCCCAGACGGTCCACTGGCCGGAACCGAACATGCCGACGCTGGAAGTGATTTTTTCCGGTGGCAGGCCCTGGTTCTTTTCCATGTCTTTCTTGATTGCGGTTTTCCACTTGTCCGCCATGGTGCTGAAAGCTTCTTCCCAGGAAACCGGTTCGAAGTCGCCTTCCTTGTCGTAAACACCGCCTTTTTTACGCAGCAACGGCTGGGTCAGCCGGTCCTTGCCGTACATGATCTTTGACAGGAAATATCCCTTGATGCAGTTGAGGCCGCGGTTGACCGGCGCATCCGGATCGCCCTGGGTCGCCACCACCTTGCCTTCCTTGGTGCCGACCAGCACGGAACAACCGGTGCCGCAGAAACGGCAGGCCGCCTTGTCCCAGCGGATTGCGGTATCCGGTGTCGCCATCGCCTGCGTAACACCCGGCAGGGTAATCCCGGCAGCTGCAGCCGTAGCGGCAATTGCATTGGTTTTAATGAATTCACGTCTGGTTTGTTTCATTGTGTCTTCTCCTGCCCTGATGTTATTGCGGCTTGTTGCGGTGGTTCGGATGAATCGAGTTCGTGATAGACAAGCGAGGTGGAAACCACGCCATCGATGCCTGACATATCGGTAATGGTATCGGCACACTGACGGCTGTGGGTGGACTCCACCGTCACAATCAGCTTGCCCACTTCGGCGCCGCCGTGAACCTCGACGCCTTCAATTTGGTTGAGGACCTGCTCAACGACAGCGCCCTTTTCAGGTCGCGTCATTACCAGCACCCCACAGATGTTGTACTCATCGCTCATGCAGCCTCCTCCATCTGAATCGCGTTTGCGGGGCACACACCAATACAGGCTCCGCAACCATTACAGGAATTATTGTTAATGACCGGCGTTGAACGTCCGCCGGTTTGTAGTTGAAAACGAATTGCGCGCTGTTCGCAGCTGTCGCCACAGGCGCGACAGACGATGCCTTTGGCAGACAGACAGTGGACGTTGACCAAAGCCCGCAACGACCAGGGCTGGGGCAGTTGCCCATCCAGCGCCTCATAACGACAGGCCTCGACACAGGCTTTGCAAAAAGTGCAGGCATTGCGGCTGAAATCGATTTGCGGGTAACCGCCATCGCCGCGCAGCAGAATGTTTTCCGGACAGGCCCGGATGCAGTCATCACAGCGTTGGCATTGTTCTATAAAGACTGACGCCGACCATGGCGGATGCAGGCTGTGCGTTTTTTCGCGCAAACGACCGCGCAAAAACGACCTTCTTGATGTGTCGACTGTCATCATGATCGATATCCCAGCTCAATGCTGATGTTGTTTTATGCCGCATAAGGGTACGCGCTGGGAATTTTTTAATATTTGACTTAGGTCAAATCCGTCCGGTGAGAACGGGAATTTTTCAGGCCGGAACCCCGTTCCGCTCAGGACAGCCGGAACACGGAAAAGTGGCCCGGTAGTCTGGAAAGGCTATTTCTTGCTTTTGACGTGTTTTTTCAGGCGCTGGCGTTTTTGCACCTGGCGTGCGGTGAGGCGGTTCTTGCGACCCTGATACGGGTTTTCACCGGTTCTGAACTCGATGCGCACCGGCGTACCGGCGAAATCGAACACCTTGCGAAAGCGGTTGATCAGATAACGTTTGTAAGACAGCGGCGTCGCATCGGCCTGATTACCGTGAATAATGATCAACGGCGGATTCTTGCCACCCTGGTGCGCATAACGCAATTTGATGCGCCGGCCCTTGACCAGCGGCGGCTGGTGCTCGCTAACGCAATCTTCGAGGATACGGGTCAGTTCCGGCGTCGACAGATCGCGCGTGGCATTGCGATAGGCCTGGTCAACTTTTTTCATAAGATGACCGATGCCGGTGCCGTGTAACGCCGAAACAAACCACCAGGCGGCAAAATCCAGGAACGGCAGCTTGCGCTGCATGTCGGCCTTGATGGTTTCTTTCTGCTCGGCATCCAGACCATCCCATTTGTTGATCACCACCACCAGCGCCCGGCCGGCTTCCAGGATGTGTCCGGCAATGGTGGCGTCCTGCTCACCGACACCGGCGTGTGCGTCCAGCACCAGCAACACCACATTGGCCTCTTCGATTGCCTGCAGCGTTTTGATGACACTGAATTTTTCCACCATCTCGCTGACGCGCGCACGCCGCCGCACACCGGCGGTGTCAATCAGGGTGTAGTGATTGCCGTCTTTTTCGAACGGGATGGCGATGCTGTCGCGTGTCGTGCCCGGCTTGTCGAACGCCACCACCCGCTCTTCGCCAAGCAGGCGGTTAACCATGGTGGACTTGCCAACATTGGGTCGGCCGACCAGCGCAATGCGGATCGATTTCTCTTCTTCCTGCTCCGCCTGCTCGTCTTCCGCCGGCGGCATCTGCTGTAGCACCGCATCAATCAGCGAACGCACACCGCGGCCGTGCGATGCGGAAATAACAGCAGGCTCGCCCAGCCCCAGGGCATAGAACTCCGTGGCAGCCTGGCCCGGATCGAGATTCTCGCTTTTGTTGGCGACCAGCGTCACCGGCTTGCCGGTGCGGCGCAGTTCTGCAGCGATCGCTTCATCGGCGGCAGAACAAACCTCACGGGCATCCACCAGGAACAGGATGTGATCGGCTTCGCCAATCGCCAGTTGCACCTGATCGACCATGAGCGACTCAACACCCTCGCGATTGCCACTGATGCCACCGGTATCGACCACCACATACGGACGTGATCCCAACCGGCCGGTACCGAACTGGCGATCGCGCGTTAAACCTGGCTGGTCAGCAACCAGCGCATCACGGGTTTTGGTGAGGCGGTTGAACAGCGTCGATTTGCCGACATTGGGACGGCCGACGAGTGCGATGACGGGCAACATGGCGGGTCAGATCATTCCCCGGCTTGCGGAGTGACGGCCACCAGATCGCCTTCCTCGCCATACACGTAGACGACACCATCACGCACAATGGGCGCGGCACTGATCGGCGCACTGCCAACACGGCTGCGCGCCACCAGATGGCCATCATCGTGCGACAACCAGTGCAGATAACCGGCGTAGTCGCCGACCACCACCAGGCCATCCACGACCGCCGGCGCTGACAGGCGACGATGCATGAGTTTGTCCTGCTTCCACATGGCCGCACCGTTATCCGGATTGATGCCCCAGACCTGGCCGCTGGCGTCGCTGACATAAAGATTACGCCAGTCCGCCACAATGGAGCGGTACGAAGACAGATCACGCCGCCACAACAAGGTACCGGTCAGTTCGCCAACGGCCGCCAGTTCCCCCTGATAAGTGGTGACAAACAGAATGCCGTTGAGCAACAGCGGATCACCATCGATATCGACCATGCGCTCCAGTTCGGAACGACCGGACGGCGTGGTAATGGTGACTTCCCACTGCAAGCGTCCGCTGTCGAGATCAATCGAGGCCAGTTTGCCACCGGCAAAACCACAGATCACATTACTGCCACTGACGATCGGCGAACCGGAACCCCGCAGGGTCAACACCGGCACCTGATGGCTGTAAAGCCAGCGCTGCTTGCCGGTGAGCGCATCCAGGCCGAACAGCTTGCCGTCGTTGCTATGTACCGCCACGACGCCCAGGCCGATGGCCGGCACCGACAGGATTTCACTGGACAACTGGCTGCGCCATTTTTCCGCACCGGTCTCGGCATCCAGCGCCAGCAATTCACCATCACTGGTGCCGACCAGTACCAGCCCTTCGCCGCTGCCCGGACCGCCGGAAAGCGGTAATTCGGTTTCCACCGACCAGAGTCGATCACCGGTACGCGCATCATAGGCTTGCACCAGACCTTCGGCATCGGCGACAAACACACGGCCAAGGTCGACTCGCGGCGCCAGGCTGAGCTGTTTTTTGTCAGTGCCGGCGCCGACATCGCGCGACCAGAGTTTTTTCACCTGAATGGCGTTTTTCAGGTCTGTCAATTCGTTTGGCTGAAAGCCGACTTCCTCGTCATCGCCGAACCAGGTGGTCGGGTCCGCCATCGAGCCACAACCGCTCAACAGCAACAACGCCAACAAGCTGAAAAGTGCTTTTTTCATGGCGACTGCCTCAGGAGTTGGGCGATGCGGTTTTGACATCGTTGCGTTTCATTTCAACATAAGCGCGTAGACTGGCATTTTCCTGCAAAGCCTGTTCGTACGCCGTGGCAGCCGCAGCCGCATCACCTTGCAGGCGCGCGATGTCGGCCTTGATGGCCGTCAGGTCACCCTTGAAAGCATCAGCATGGCTGGCGCTATTGATCACCGCGGTCGCTTCATCAAATTTGTCCATGGCCATGAGCACACGCGCCAGGCGAATGCGCGCCACCTGCGCAAGTCCATCATCATCGGCGTGCGCCAGCGCAAATTCCAGCTGCGTGCGAGCCGCCGGTAAATCATTTTTGTTGACCAGCGCCCTGGCCAGTTGCAAAGCGGCAAAATAATCATAGGCGGTCGCTTCGTATTGCTCGCCGATCAAGCCGGCCTGTTTGCCCGCCGTTTCCAGGTCGCCCTGGTCAATCAACAACAGCATGCGATCGTATTCTGCCGACGCCATTTCCGCCTGGCTTTTCTGGTGCTGGTTCCAGCCCTGCCAGCCGAACACCAGGCCAAGCCCCAACACAATGCCGCCAATGACCGATTTGCCGTTTTCGGACCACCAGCGTTTCAGCGCTTCGACCTGTTCTTCTTCTGTAAGATGCGTACTCACAATACCTACCCCGTCGTTTATCGATTTTATCCAGCCTTGCTCAGCTGAATATCTGTTGTAATGTCTGCGCCAATTGCGCCAGTGTCACTTCCTGCTGCTCGGTATCTTCGCGCAATGCCTTGAGACCGGCCACACCGCGTTCCAGTTCCTCATCACCCAGGACCAGCGCATGGCTGGCGCCGCTGCGATCGGCTTTCTTGAACTGCGACTTGAAACTGCCGCCGCCGCAATTGGCCAGCACGCGCAACTGTGGCAGCTCATCGCGCAACTGTTCGGCCAGTTTGAAACCTGCCAGCTGCGCGCGTTCCCCCATCAGCACCAGATACAGATGTGTCTGACCCAGATCCTCGCCGACACCCTGCTCTTCCAGCATGGCGATCAGCCGCTCGATGCCCATGGCAAAACCGACCGCCGGTATATCGCGGCCACCGAGTTGCCGCACCAGGCCGTCATAACGGCCGCCGGCACAAACCGTGCCCTGCGCGCCAAGACGATCGGTGACCCACTCGAACACCGTGCGTGAATAATAATCCAGGCCGCGCACCAGGCGTGGATTGACCACATAGTCGATGCCGAGTTGCTCCAGCCCCTGGCAAATCCAGTCGAAATGCTGGCGCGACTCGTCGCCGAGATCGTCGAGCAGGCTCGGCGCCTGGCTGATCATGTCCTGCATATCCGGATTTTTTGAATCCAGCACCCGCAACGGATTGCTGTGCAGCCGCCGTTTGCTGTCTTCATCGAGCAATGTTTCATGCTGCTGCAGATAGTCCACCAACCGCTGGCGATAGGCAAGCCGCTCATCAGACGTGCCCAGCGTATTGATCTGCAATTCCAGACCGTCCAGGCCGATGGCTTGCCAGATGCGCGCGGTAATCAGCAACACTTCCAGGTCGATATCCGGACCCGGCATGCCGAAGGTTTCCACACCGATCTGGTGGAACTGGCGATAGCGACCTTTTTGTGGCCGTTCGTGCCGGAACATCGGACCCTGGTACCAGAGCCGCTGCACCTGATTGTGCAGCAGACCGTTTTCGATGCCGGCGCGCACGCAGCCGGCGGTGCCTTCCGGGCGCAGCGTCAGGCTGTCGCCGTTGCGGTCATCGAAGGTGTACATTTCCTTTTCGACGATGTCGGTCACTTCACCGATCGAGCGCTTGAACAGATCGGTCATTTCCAGCAACGGCATACGGATTTCCTGGTAGCCGTAAGCGGCCAGCACCTGCCGGACCTGTTGTTCCAGGAATTGCCAAAGCGGTGTCTGGCCGGGAAGAATGTCCTTCATACCCCGGACCGCCTGGATGTTTTTCGCCATATTTTTTGTTTCCGATGATCAAAAAGCCCCGCACTGAAGATGCTTCAGTGCGAGGCTTTGTGTGTTGAGTTAGGCTGGGAAGATCAGTATTGATTAATGTCTGACTGCTCCAGCGTAAACTTCGTCACGTTGGCCTCGGTGAACCTCTTGATGTCAAAGGGCTCGCCATTGATCGACATTTTAACAGCTACAGCGTTACCGAACAGTACTTTATACGGCGCTTCACCTTCGAACGTCTTGCTGCTGCCTTTCGGCATGACGCCGAGCAGCCGGTAACTGCCGTTGGCGCCCTTGACGCTCACCCAGCAATCGCGCGTGAAGTTGACCACGATTTCAGCCTTGGCCGCGGGTAGAGCCGGTTCCACGGGTGCGGTCGGGGCCACAGCTTCTTCGGTCGCGGCCGTTTCTTCTGCAGAAGCCGGCGCCAGTGTTTCAGCATCCGCGCTTTCAGCCTGCTCGGCAGCCGCTGCAGTATCTTCCACCTTCTCGGTTGCTGATGTGCTATCCGCGGCAGTTTCGTCAACAGTCGCTACAGGACTGGCGATAATTTCCGGGATTTTTTGTTCGGTAATTTGAGCTGCAGGCTTTTCTTCAATGGTTGCTACAGGCTCGGCTGGCAAGCCAGCGGTGGTCGCCTCGGGCTGTGATTCTGCTTCAAGCGGTGTTTTTTGTGTGCCGAGAGTGGCCGCCGATTCCATCATCTCACTGAATTTCTGCTGCAGGTTCTCCGGCAACTGCAGATTAGTGCCCTGCCACCAGTAAATAAACAGACCAAACAGAGCGACGATGACCAGCCATGGCACCATGCCGGATGAGCTGTGGCTTGGCTCGGACGTGCCACGTTCCAGGATGTCGCCATTGGTATCGGCACCAGCGGCTGTCGGCAATGGCTGTTGGGTGTCTTCGGGCGGCAGGTAATTGTTAAACGCCTGCACAATGGCTTCCGCCGGCAGGCCAACGTGTCTGGCGTAGTTTTTCAGGTAGCCCAGCACAAACACGCGTGCAGGCAGATGTTCGTAGTCATCCGCTTCCAGCGCCACGATCATGTCGTGGGTCAGGTGCAACTGCGCTGCAACGATATCGATTTCCTTGCGCTGCGCCAGTCGCGCCGCCTTGAGACGAGCTCCGGGTCCTTTGGGTTTTGGCAGTTCGGCTACGATGGCCTCGGTTTCTTGTTTGGGTAATGCGCTCATTTTTTATCGTCCGCCTCTAACAGCCTCGCCTCGTCTGAATCCGGGAATTTAGCCCGCAGCAGCAATTTGAAACTCTCGAGTTTGTCACGGTCCCCCAATATTTTTTCTGTTTTTATGCCCCACCAGAGCGTCTCGGCGGTGTGTTCGCCAACTTCCAGATAGCGCTGCAAATAGGCACGCGCCGACCAGTAGTTCTCCTGTAAAACACTCAGGTTTATCATATTATAGAGGGCGATTTTGAATTTTCCATTATTTTGCAGTGCCTTACGAAAATATTCTTGCGCAACTTCTAATCTTTCCTGCCTAAGTGCACATATTCCAGCATTCGTCTGGGCAAGCCATTTCTCCTTGTACAAGGGGTGTGCGACCGCCCGGTCAAAGTATTTGAGTGAGTCGTCCATCCGATTGTTTTCACATAGAAAACTACCGTAAGCGTTATTGATATACGGATCGCTTGGGGCAATCGACAGGGCGCGGGAAAAACTCTTGTCGGCTTTGGAAACCTGTCCTAAACGCTGATAAACCAGCGCCAGTACATTGTGGGAATTCGGATTGGAGCCATCTTTCTTGACGCTCATCTCAGCGTATTTGAGCGCGCTTTTGTAATCCTGCTGATTCAGGTAAGCCACAGCAAGACGGATAAACACATTGGCGGGACTGTTCTCGTAGCGGTCGCTTTCGATCGGGATATCCCGGGTATTATCATATGTGGTCGGGTTCGACTGACAGGCGACCAGCCAGGGCAGTGCAGCAAGCATCACGAGCGCGACAGAAAGTTTCAATTTTGCATACCCTTGAGTTGGCGGCGGCTGCGATCGCGCACCTTGCCGACCAGTTGGCCACAGGCGGCGTCAATATCGTCGCCGCGGGTTTTTCGCGTCACTGTGACGATGCCGGCACGCATGAGACGGTCACGAAACGCGTCAATGCGCGAGCGCAGTGAAGTTTTGTAAACACTGCCGGGAAATGGATTGAACGGAATCAGATTGACCTTGGACGGCACTCCCTCGAGCAAACGCACCAGCTGTTTGGCATGTCGGTCTGTGTCATTGACACCATCGAGCATGACGTACTCCCAGGTAATCTTGCGACGTTTCTCACCTTTCAGGTAAGCCTTGCAGGCTGGCAGCAGGGTTTCCAGGGGATACTTCTGGTTGATCGGCACCAGCTCATCGCGCAGCTCGTTGTTCGGCGCATGCAGTGACACCGCCAGCGCCACATTGCTGATCGGCGTGAGTCGTTCGATTGCCGGCACGATGCCGGAGGTGCTGATGGTGACGCGGTGACGCGACAGCATATAGGCCAGGTCATCCTGCATCAGGCTGACTGCACTGACCACCGCGTCAAAATTGGCCAGTGGCTCGCCCATGCCCATCATCACCACATTGGTCAGCGGTCGACCGATTTGATGCGTCACCGCCCACACCTGGCCGATGATTTCCGCCGTACTCAGATTACGGTTAAAGCCCTGCTGGGCAGTGGAGCAGAAGGAACAGTCCAGTGCACAGCCAACCTGTGACGAGATACATAAAGTGGCGCGATCCGGTTCCGGGATATAAACGGTTTCCACACGCTGGCCATCGTGCAATTCCAGAATGTATTTGGTGGTGCCATCCAGTGACGGCTGTTCGAACACGATTTCCGGCGCGATGATTTCGGTTTCGCGCTGCAGGCGCTCGCGCAGCTTTTTGGAAATATCCGACATTTGCGCAAAGTCGGTGACGCCGTGGCGATGAATCCACTTGAGCACATTGCGCCCGGTAAACGCTTTCTCCCCCATCGACTCGAACAGCCGCTCGATCGACTGCCGGTCATAGTCCAGCAGATTCGGCCTGGCCTGCTCAGACAGGGTTATGCTTTTCAGGTTCGTCTCCGACATCCTCACTCAGATTCCACAATTGGCATAAACGCCAGCATATTCCTGGAGTATATATCAAGAAAATACATAGGCTTAAATAAACTTTAAAGAATTTCTGCAAAGTCGCTGAATCAGTTTCACATCAGCTGCTTTGGTTTTGCAGGAGCCCGCATCTTTACGGGTTACCAGCCTGAGACCAAAACCAGGCTATGAAGTTGCTGTCTGCGCACATCAAGCCGTGTTGTCGGACAATCACCTTCCCCGAATTTTATTTTCGTTAGTGTCTCAGAGTTTACTGATAAATGCCATGGCTGACTGCTCAGCGTTGAATACCGGTCATCGCAAGCCGCTCAGGTCTGGCGGCGCACTTCAATGATGTCCGGCAGGTTGGAGATCTTGTCCATGACCCGGCTGAGCTGGCGCATGTTGAGAATCTCGATGGTGAAACGCATAGTGGCGCGATCGTTCTTGCGATCGGAATGCGTCTTCACGCCGACCACGTCAACGTCCTCATTGGCCAGCACCGAGGAAATGTCACGCAACAATCCCTTGCGATCCACCGCATGGACCTTGATATCGACCGCATAGGAGGCCGACTCGTCACCAGGCTGTTGCGCCCAGACCACATTGATGAGGCGTTCGCGCCCGGCCTCATCCATTTTGCGAATCATGGAACAATCGCGCCGGTGAATACTGATGCCCCTGCCCTTGGTGATGTAACCGACAATCGGGTCATACGGCACCGGCTTGCAACAACGTGCCATGCTAGTCAGCAGGTCGCCGACGCCATCGACAATCACGGCATTCGGCAGGCCGGTCTTTTTGCTCTGACGCATGCGTTTGCGCGGCGACGGCGGCCTGGGCAAATCCAGCGGCAATTCCGCCTGGCGACGATGCGCACAGGCCGCCACCTGGATCGGCGATACATCACCACGACCGATGGCGGCCAACAGGTCATCGCCGTTTTTCACATTGAAACGCTCGGCCAGCTTGTCGAGGTCGGGACGGTGCAGGCCGAGCTTGTTGATCTCGCGATCGAGGCTGGCACGGCCGATCTGCACATGCTGCTCGTAGTCCTGGTGTTTGAACCACTGGCGCACCCGGTTGCGTGCCCGCGAGGTCTTGATGTAACCCAGATGCAGATTGAGCCAGTCACGGCTCGGCCCACCCTCCTTGACGGTGAGAATTTCGATGGTATGGCCACTTTCCAGCCTGGTGTTGAGCGTGACGATGCGACCATCCACCTTGGCGCCACGACAACGATGGCCAACATCGGTATGAATCGCGTAGGCGAAATCGATCGGTGTCGAACCCAGCGGCAATTCAATCACCTTGCCCTGTGGCGTGAGCACATAAATCTGCGTGGCTTCGAACTCATCGTGCATCTCATCGGCGAATTCGGTCTCGGTGCCGCCCTCTTCTTTAAGCTCCAGCCAGTGGCGCATCCACTCGATGCGCTTTTCCAGCTCTGCGTCCTGACCACGGTTTTCCTTGTAACGCCAGTGCGCCGCGACACCACGCTCGGCATGGTCGTGCATATCAAACGTGCGCACCTGGATTTCCAGCGGCTTGCCCTGCGAATCGATCACCGCGGTATGCAATGACTGGTAATGATTGGCCTTGGGCGTGGCGATGTAGTCGTCGAACTCACCGGGTATGTGCTTCCAGATGCCATGCACAATGCCAAGCACTTCGTAACACTGCGCGATGTTATCGACCATGACGCGCACCGCCAGCACGTCAAAAATCTGTTCCAGGCCGACGCCCTTGCGCTGCATTTTTTTCCAGATGCTGTAAATGTGCTTGGGCCGGCCGGAAATATCGGCCTTGATCCCGTGTTCGGCAAATTTCTGGTGCAAAAGGCTGATCACGTCATGGATGTATTTTTCCCGTTCGTGACGACGTCCCTTGAGTTGCCTGGCGAGTTCCTTGTATTCGTCCGGCTCGATGTAGCGCAGCGCCAGGTCCTCGAGTTCCCATTTCAGCTGCCAGATACCAAGCCGGTTCGCCAGTGGCGCATAGATATCACGCGTTTCAATCGCGATGCGACGTTGCATCTCGGGCGAACGGAATTTCAGGGTGCGCATGATGTGCACCCGCTCGGCCAGCAACACCAGCAACACACGCACATCGTCGGCGATGCCGAGCAGCATGCGGCGCAGGTTTTCAACGTGCTGGTCTTCGCTGAGATTGGTCGAGCCTCCGGCGGTAACCGTGCTGATGCGCGCCATGTTTTTCAGCATCAGCGGCAGATGCTCGCCAAACATGCCGGCGATACGGCGCTCGTCATAACCGAGACTGTCGACCGCCTCGTGCAGCAAGGCCGCCGCCATGGTTTCGACATCCATTTTCAGCTTGTCGAGAATATCCGCCACGTGCAGCAGATACAGGATGGTCAACTCACCGCTGGGTTTGGTTTCATCCTTGTGCAGATGCAACGCTTCCATGCAGGCGGCGCGCAGGTATTCCATCTCACCGGCATCACGCTGCCGGGCGATGGATTCGAGCCAGGCATCGATGCCCTCGCTATCGATGCAATTGTCGCTGGGCAGGACAGAGGTAACCGAAACCATGGTTTCAGTTACGCCGGCTGTCGCTGTCAGTCCAGCACATGACTGACCAGTCCATCTGCCAGTTTCGGTTCAAACCAGGTGGATTTCGGCGGCATGACTTCACCGGCATCAGCCACCGCCATGAGCGCTTCCATGGTGGTCGGATACAAGGCAAACGCCACGGCCCAGTCGCCTGAATTGACACGTTTTTCCAGTTCACCCAGGCCACGAATACCGCCGACAAAATCAATGCGGTCATCACGGCGCGGATCGCTGATACCAAGTAGTGGTTCAATCAGGTTATCGGCCAGCAGGCTGACATCCAGGCGCGCCACCGGGTCGGCCGGCCGTTCGGCACGCAAGACCAGTTTGTACCACTGCCCGTCCAGGTACATGCCGAACTCGGCTTCGCGCTGCGGCTTGACCGGTTGTGCGGATTTTACCACGCTGAAGCTTTCTTCAATGCGCTGCAGGAAATCCGCGGCCGACAACCCGTTGAGATCACGCACCACGCGGTTGTAATCGAGTATCTGCATCTGGTCGTGTGGAAACACCACGCTGAGGAAATAGTTATAGGACTCGTCACCGCTATGATTCGGATTGGCCGCCTTGTGGCTGGCCGCGACCCGTGATGCCGCCGCAGAACGGTGATGGCCATCGGCCACGTACAGTGCATCCATGGCATCAAAAGCGCTGGTCAGGGTTGCAACCTTGTCAGCATCCGACAGTACCCAGAGTTCATGACGCACGCCATCGCGCGCTGTGACGTCCACATCCGCTGCCGCACTGCTGACCTGTGCCAGCAACCGGTCAACTTCGGCATGGGCCTTGTAAACCAGGAACACCGGGCCGGTCTGGGCATTGAGTGCCTCGATCTGGCGTACCCGGTCATCTTCCTTGACCGGGCGTGTGAACTCGTGCTTTTTGATGCGATTGGCGTCATAAGCCTCGACCGAAGCCGCCGCCACCAGACCGGTCTGCACATGCTGCCCCATGGTCAGGCGGTAAATGTAAAAACACGGCACATCATCACGTACCAATACGCCCTGTTGCTGCATGTGCTGCAGATTTTCTGCCGCCTTGGCGTACACCTCGGGCGCGTAAGGATCGGTACCAACCGGCAAATCCACTTCCGGACGCGAAATATGCAAAAAACTCCAGGGACGACCTTCAACCAGCTCGCGCGCTTCCTGCGCGTTCATGACGTCATAAGGCGGCGCAACCACATCGGCGGCGCGCTCGGCGACGGGTCTCAGACCCCGGAAAGACTTGATTAGTGACATTTTTCTTCCTGCGATGCTTCAAGAGGCTGAATTGTTCCAGATACACCCACCAATTCCAAGCCGAATCACGGCCGAAAAAGCACACAGCAACTAAAGATCATAAATGAACGGCCGTTAGCTCAGTAACAGGAAGTTCTAGATAACCTATCGGGAGCGATCAGAGATATGACGCATCGCCTAGAAAAAACGTTTGAACATTAAGCCAGATAGCCAGCTGATCCATCATGAAAAAACACAACATCACACCCACAGATAAGGAAATCGTGCTGGATGAAGACTCCTTCATCATCTCCAAGACGGACCTGAAAGGAAAAATCACCTACTGCAACCGGGTTTTCTCACACATTGCCGGCTATGAGGAAGCTGAATTACTGGGTCAGCCGCATAACATCGTGCGTCACCCCGACATGCCGCGCACCGTATTCGCCATGCTGTGGGACAGCCTGAAAGCCGGCGATGAATTTTTTGGCTATGTAAAAAATATGGCCAAAAATGGCGACTATTACTGGGTCGCCGCCACTGCATCTCAGGTTTACGAAGCCGATGGCAGCATCGCCGGCTATTACTCGGTACGCCGTAAACCTTCTGCCGAAGCACTGGCTGTCATCATACCGCTGTATGCCGAAATGAAAGCCATCGAAGAACAACACAAAGGCCGTGACGCCATTGAAGCTGCCACGCAGTTCCTTCTGGAAAAACTCGGAAAAACAAGTTATGAAGAATTTGCTTTCTCGCTTTGAACAACGCCACATTGGCTGGATTGCCGTCCTGTCATTGCTGGCGCTCGGTCTGATCCAGGGTTTCAGCAAAGGCTGGGATATACCGGTGCTGGTTTTTTCAGTCATCGCCGTCGCGCTGATTTTGACCCTGGCAATCAAATCCGGCGGCAGTGATGATTCCATGCTTGCGCAAATCAAACAGATGGGCAAAGCCATTCTCGATGGTGACACCAGTTTCCGCATTGTCGGCATCCCCCCGCATCATCCGCTGGCGGAGCTGGCCTGGATGCTCAACGAAGGCCGCGACCAGATCCTGGCGTTTTCGCATGAAACCAATATGTCATTCCGCGCAGTCGAACAGGATAAATACTACCGTTTCCCGATGTCCGCCGGTCTGCAGGGGCAATACAAAGACATTCTGGAACGCATTACGGCTTCGCAAAAAGCCATGCATGAAAATTACATGACCAAGGTGAAAGAGAAATTCGTCTCCGACATGAATGAGCAAAAAACCTCCAACCTGCTGCACAATCTTGGCCTGATGCAGGCCGACCTAGCCAAAATCACCGAAGTCATGGTGAAAATGGAGCAGGATACCGAAGACTCGGTGCGAATCGCCACCCAGGGCCAGGCCTCGGTGACCAATGTCACGCAAAACCTGGGGCAACTGATCAACCTGATCAACGAGGTGCACGCTTCCTCATTGCAACTCAACAAACACAGCGAGGATGTCTCGGAAATTCTCAAAGTCATCGCCAGCATCGCTGATCAGACCAACCTGCTGGCGCTCAACGCCGCCATTGAAGCCGCCCGCGCCGGTGAGCACGGCCGCGGCTTTGCCGTGGTCGCCGACGAGGTCAAGAAACTTTCAGAAAACACCAAGGAAGCCACCGGTAACGTTGAAACTGTTATCCGGGATTTCACCCGCTCCAGCAAGCAGATGATTGAAAATGCTGAAACCATCAGCACTATGGCCGATCAATCGAATGAGCTGATCAATAACTTCCAGAACGATTTTTCACGTTTCCGCGATGTCGCCTTGCAGACGCACGCGATTGTCGGCACCACCCAGTCGGTCAGCAACACCTCGCTGTCGAAAGTGGATCACATGATCTATGTGCAGAACGGTTATCGCGCGTTTGAACTGGGACCCGAGTCCGAACAATGGCAAAAAGTCATGGTCGATCATGAAAATTGCCGTTTTGGTAAATGGCTGAAGGACGGCGTTGGCGGCAGCAGCTATTCGCACTTGCCTTCATTCAGCAAGATCGATATCCCGCACAAGACTGTGCATGAGTCGATTCACAACGGCCTTGGAGTCGCCACGGGTGACTGGCGCTGCGAGCCGGATCTGCAGTATGAAATTCTGTGCCACTTTGGCGTAGCGGAAAAAGCCAGTAGCGAACTCATCGAAATCCTGACCACCCTGGCAGATGAGAAAAACCGCTTCGACAATGTCAGCAACGCCGATGCCGAAGCAGACATCGAGTTGTTCTAGAAACTGAAAACAGGATTCAGCGCTGAAATTCCAGCGTCAGCTTCGCGCCACCCAGTTCGCTGTCACCAATGATCATGTTGATGCCGTAAAGACGTACGATCTCGGCAACGATACCCAGCCCGATACCCTGCCCCGGCTGTTGCTGATCCGCACGTTGCCCTCTTTGCAGCAGACGCTCGCGCTCGGATTCAGCAATGCCGTTGCCATCATCTTCAATCACCAGTTGCAAATGCGATGGCATGGCCACGGTGACCCGCACGGTCTTGCCACAGTATTTGTAGGCGTTATCCAGCAGGTTGCCGAGCAATTCCATGAGATCGGCCGGATCACCGTGGAACAGCGCCTGCGGGTCCAGACGCAATTCGGTCACCACTTGCTTGTCGTGATACACCTTGTCGAGACCGTGCATGATTTTTTCAATCACCGGTACGATCTCGATGGAGCGCGCCAGCGTGCTCCTCCCCATTAACGAGGCACGCTGCAGCTGATACTGCACCAGTTCATCAATACGCTGCAGCTGCTCCGCCACAATCTGGTATTTCTCGGTCTTCTCAGAAGCATCGAGTGCCCCTTGCATCAGCGCAAGCGGTGTTTTCAGGCTGTGCGCCAGATCACCAAGACTGTTGCGATAACGCTGCTGGTTGGCGCGGCCGTGTTCGATCAATGAATTAATGTTGCCGGTCAGGCCCTGCAATTCAAGCGGATAATCCGTCGTCAGACGGTCGAGTTTGCCGGCTTCAATTTGCAATATTTCATGCGATGCCTGTTTTAACGGCCGCAGCCCCCAGCGTAACAGCAGGAACTGCACCAATAACAACAGCAACACACTGCCGCCCAGCCATTGCAGCAGTTCTTTCCGAAACGCCTCGACATCCGCCTGCAGTGGCTGCAGGCTGCTGGCGATGCTGATGGTGTAACGCACCGGTTTACCAGTGAGGTCTTCCCAGGCCACACCAAAGTGCAACACCATCAGGCCATTGATCTGTTGATAGCTGGTTTCACCCGGTTCCAGACTGATCGAGTCGATGTTCAGGTTTTGTCCGATCAAGGAGGCCGAACGCCATTTACTGTTCACCGTCTCACTGCTGACGACCGCATAAAGACCCGAATCCGGATTGTTGAGGCGCGGATCCGGCATGATGTCGGGTAACTTGATCTGCCCCTGCTCGTCATCATCTGCGGCCGACAACAGCGCATACACATGACCGAGCAACAGGGTCTGCAATGACTCAATGCTGCGTTCGTGATAAAGGGTGTACAGGCCAAAGCCGGCCAGCGTCAGAAAAGTCGCCAGTACCAGACTGGCGGCCAGAATAAGACGGCGATTCAGCGAATAAGCTCTGGGCAAGCCGCTATTCCAGCTTCAGGGCAAAACGGTATCCGCGCCCGCGCACCGTATCGATGGGTTTCAAGCTGGCGTCCGGGTCCAGCTTCTTGCGCAAGCGCCCGATAAAAACTTCCAGCACATTGCTGTCTCGATCAAAATCCTGATCGTAGATGTGTTCGGTCAACTCGGTTTTGGAAATGACCTTGCCGGCATGCATCATGAGGTATTCCAGCACACGGTATTCATAGCCGGTCAGTTCAAGCAATTGATCAGACAAACGTACTTCCTGGCTGGCGCTGTCCAGGCTCAAATCCCCCGACCGCAACACCGAAGTACTGTGTCCGGAAGAACGACGCAGCAAGGCATTGACGCGCGCCAGCAGTTCTTCAATATGAAAAGGCTTGACCAGATAATCGTCGGCACCCACCTCGAGGCCTTCGACCTTGTCCTGCCAGTTGGAACGGGCGGTCAGTATCAGGATCGGGAAATCGCGATGATGGTCACGCAACTGGCGGATGACCTCGATACCAGACATGCCCGGCAGGCCCAGATCAATCACGGCCAGATCCATCGGATATTCCGAACCGAGATACAAGCCCTCTTCGCCATCGGCGGCGGCATCGACACTGAAGCCTTTTTTAACCAGCTGTTGTTGCAGCTGGTTGCGCAACGTGGCTTCATCCTCAATCACCAGAATGCGCATGACGAAGTTAACGACGTCCCGGTGGCGGCAGATACTGGCCGGTTTCGGGATCAACACGTATACGCCGCACCGTGCCTTTCTCGGTCAGGATGCGGATCTTGTGGGATTTGCGACCCTTGTATTCGTCGGTCTCGGCCGAAATCACACGGCCACGATAATCACGCCGCGCTCGTGAGACGGCGCTATCCAGGCTGGTATTGTCATGGTCATTGCGCGCTATCCAGCGTTCTGATGAAAACGAGCGGGCCTGCAGGCTCTGCATGCCCAGCAGCAGAATCATCAACAGCAGCGTTTTCATCATTGTCTTCATAGCGTCCCTCTTGCGACCGTTAAAAATGAGCCGGTTTTACCGATACCCGTACCTTGATGTATTCACCCGGCTCCCGGTCCATGCGGGTCCAGTGAACCTTGCCGTGGTAACGGTACTTGACGTTGTAACCGACAATTTCTTCGTGTTCGACATAATTGTCAACCGTCTCACAACGACGTTCCATACCCGAACGATGCACCGTCCGCACCTTGTCGTTGGCGATATCGTTGCCGATGGAACCGCCAAGGATTGCACCGGCGACGGTCATGGCATCCTTGCCGCGGCCACCACCAAACTGGTTACCGACAACTCCACCAAGAATAGCACCGGCAATGGTCGGAGTGTGCGACTTGCGTCCGTCATCACGATAATAGACACGCTCATCCCAGCAGCGGGTTTCCGGATAGTTGACCGTGACAGTCTCATAAATCGGTTCTGACTTGATCACACGTGCCCGGTCAAAATCGGCATAGTCATTATAATGCCTGCCGTGATGTGGGCCTGCCGTGGCACAGCCGGTTGCAGTGATGGCAGCCAACAGAGCGGGAAGTAAAATTTTCTTGTTCATCGCAGTTCTCCAATTTGTGTAAACGGACTGTCTGTCCTTATTGGAGATACTAGAACCGGCTAACTGAATGCAGGCTGAACAACAGCCCGATGGGAAATTTTCAGGAGAAATCAGTCGCGCTCGTCGATCCAGGCCTGTTGGATGGCTTCCAGTATTTTTTCGCCGACATGCGCCGGATCGTCATCAAAGTCCGGCAACGCCAGCACCCAGTCGCGCAAATCGACAAAATTCACTGCCATCGGATCGACATCCGGGTGGGTTTCATCCAGCTCAATGGCAATGTCCAGCACATCTACCCATTTCAACGACATGAGACGTTCCTCGACTTTCGAATATCAATGGTGTTCCGACACCATGTTGATGTTGTATTTGGGGATCTCAACCACCAGGTCTTCATCGCCTACCACGGCCTGGCAACTGAGACGTGATTCCGGCTCCAGGCCCCAGGCCTTGTCGAGCAGATCCTCCTCGTCTTCGGACGCTTCGGCGAGCGAATCAAAACCCTCGCGCACGATCACATGGCAAGTGGTGCAGGCGCAGGATTTTTCGCAGGCATGCTCGATCTCGATGCCGTTTTGCAAGGCAGCGTCACACACCGTAATGCCCGGCTCGACTTCAATCACCGCGCCTTCCGGGCAGATTTCTTCGTGCGGTAAAAATATGATCTGCGTCATACACTAACAACCCTTACTTGAATTCATCGACATTGTGGCCGGCCATGGCTTTCTGGATGTTGGCGTTCATGCGGCGTTCGACATAAAACTCGCTGTCCTTTTCCAGTTGCTGCACCGCCGCCTTGATTTGTTTTGCATCATCACTGCCGGCGGCCACGATCAGTTGCTGCAAGCTCTGCTCGAGTTTGTGTTTCTCGCCAGCATCCAGCAATTCATCAGCATCCTTGGCCATGGCTGCCAGCAGTGCTTCGATCACACGTTGTGCTTCCACCTGCTCCTCGCGCAGCTGTCGGGCATTGATGTCCTGCTCAGCGTGTTCAATCGAGGCCTTCAGCATATCGGTAACTTCCTCATCACTAAGGCCATGCGATGGCTTGATATTGACCTGCGCCTTGACGCCCGAAGTCAATTCCTCGGCACTCACGTTCAGCAAACCATCCGCATCAATCGCAAACGCCACGCGAATACGGGCCGCACCCGCGACCATCGGCGGTATGCCATGCAATTCAAAACGCGCCAGCGAGCGGCAATCACTGACCAGCTCACGTTCGCCCTGCAATACATGCACCGCCATGGCGGTCTGGCCGTCCTTGAAGGTCGTGAACTCCTGGGCGCGCGCCACCGGGATGGTGGTGTTGCGCGGAATGATCTTCTCCACCAGTCCGCCCATGGTCTCGATGCCGAGCGAGAGCGGATTGACATCCAGCAGCAGCATGTCGTCATCGGACTTGTTGCCGGCCAGCACGTCGGCCTGGATTGCTGCACCGATGGCCACTACCCGGTCCGGGTCGATATCAATAAGCGGTTCGGTTTCGAAAAACTCACCGACCAGTTCACGCACGCGCGGTACACGGGTAGAGCCGCCGACCATGACCACGTCTTCAATTTCCTGCTTGCTGACACCGGCATCACGCAGGGCGCGTCGACAGGCTGACAGGGTCTTTTTGATCAGCGGATCAACCAGAGCATTGAAAGTGTCACGGTCGATACTGCCGTTCCAGTGAATGTCATCAACATCCAGTTGTATCGTGCAACTCTGCTGTTGGCTGAGGTCTTCCTTGATGCGGCGCGCCAGATTCATGAGATGACGCAACACCGCATGGCCGGCATCATTCGCAATGTTCGCCTGCTGCATCAGCCACTCGGCAATGGCGCGATCAAAATCATCACCGCCGAGCGCCGAATCGCCACCGGTCGACATGACTTCGAACACGCCTTTGCTGAGACGCAGAATGGAAATATCAAAGGTGCCGCCGCCGAGATCAAAAATCGCGTGCACACCATCGGCGCCGCGGTCCAGGCCATAGGAAACTGCGGCGGCAGTCGGTTCATTGAGCAGACGAAACACATGCAGACCGGCGACTTTGGCGGCATCCTTGGTTGCCTGGCGTTGGGCCTCGTCAAAATAGGCCGGTACGGTGATGACCACACCGGTCAGTTCACCTCCCAATGTTGACTCGGCGCGCTGCGCCAGCGTCCTGAGGATTTCCGCCGACACCTCGACCGCACTGACATCACCTCGCACCGTATGAATACGCGGCACCTTGCCTGCCCGTTGCACAAATTCATACGGCAGGCGTGATCCAAGTGAATTGAGGTCAACGACTTCGCGCCCGATCAGGCGTTTGATTGAAACAATGGTGTTCAATGGATCGTCTGCCGAAGCATCCCTGGCTGACTGACCGACTTCGACGCCCTGTTCGCCATAGCGCACCACCGATGGCAGAATATGTTCGCCCTGCCCGTCCGGCAGCGTCTCGGCCCGGCCGCTGCGCACAGTGGCGATTAACGAGTTGGTGGTGCCCAGGTCAATGCCGGCTGCGAGCCTGTGTTGATGCGGCGCAGCGGACTGACCGGGTTCTGCGATCTGAAGCAATGCCATGAAATCTTTATCCTAAATCGAATCTTCCAGATCGGCTTCCAGCGCCTCGGCCTCGGCATGCAGTTTTTTCAAAAACTGCATTTTGTAAATGCACTGTGAAGCTTCGGTGAGATTTTCTGCTGTCGCCTGCTCCAGCAAAATCGCCAACTGCGCGACCTGCACATTGATGGCTTTGCCGATCTGGTCGAGCAAATCACCGACCACTTCCAGCGGGTCTTCCGCCTGGCGCGCTTCGGCCAATGCTTCGCGCATCTCCATTTGTTGCATGAGAAAACCGGTATCGCTTGTCGTCAGGTTCTCACCCTTGGCGTCGACGCCATTGAGTTCCAGCATATACTGGGCCCGCAGTAACGGATCTTTCAGGGTGGCGAAGGCTTCATTGACCTGGGTGGCGCCCTGCATGGCAAGGCGTTGCTCATGTTCCGGTGCACTGGCGTAACGGTCGGGGTGCATGATTTTCTGCAAGTCCCGGTAGCGCACGGACAGCTCGGCCAGATCGATGCGGAAATCGATGGGCAGACCAAACAATTCAAAATAATTTTTTGAAAGATCCAGCATAAAGGGGCTTCGGTTTTTCCAGAGATAAAAAAAGGCCGTCATCCATGATAACAGCCTTTCATAGGTGCAGGCTTAATCAGATCGTGAAACTTTCACCACATCCGCATTCGTTCTTGACGTTGGGGTTGTTGAATTTGAAACCTTCGTTCAGGCCTTCCTTGCCGTAATCCAGCTCCGTGCCGTCCAGGTAAACCAGGCTTTTCTGGTCGATAATGACTTTCACGCCCTTATCTTCAAAGACAACATCGTCGTCCTCAACTTCATCAACAAATTCGAGCACATAGGCCAGACCCGAGCAACCGGAAGTTTTCACGCCAAGGCGCACGCCTTCACCCTTGCCGCGATTGGCCAGGAAGGAGGAAACCCGCTGCGCGGCTGATTCTGTCAATGTAATCGCCATGGGTGAATCCCCGCTTTCAGCTGCCGTTTTTGCTGTTGTAGTCCTTGACCGCTGCCTTGATCGCATCTTCGGCCAGAACCGAGCAATGCACCTTGACCGGCGGCAATGCCAGTTCCTCGGCGATTTCGGAATTCTTGATCTGCAGGGCTTGGTCCAGCGTTTTACCCTTGACCCATTCGGTCAGCAGCGAGCTAGAGGCAATCGCCGAACCACAACCATAGGTCTTGAACTTGGCCTGGGTAATGACGCCATCATCGCCGACTTCGATCTGCAGACGCATGACATCGCCGCATGCCGGCGCGCCGACCATGCCGGTGCCGACATTGGCCGCCTTGTCATCGAGCTTACCGACATTACGCGGATTTTCGTAATGATCGATTACTTTGTCACTGTATGCCATGGTGTATACCTCGTATTAAATCCTAGTGCGCCGCCCACTCGATCGACTTCAGATCGATGCCATCCTTGTACATGTCCCACAACGGCGACAGTTCACGCAGACGCTCGACCTGCTGTTTCACTTTGGACAGCACATAATCAATTTCTTCTTCGGTGGTAAAGCGGCCGATGGTGAAGCGCAGTGAGCTGTGCGCCAGCTCATCTTCACGCCCCAGGGCACGCAATACATAACTGGGCTCCAGACTGGCGGAAGTACAGGCACTGCCCGAGGAGACCGCCATGTCGCTCAATGCCATCATCAGGCTTTCACCTTCGACGAAGTTGAAGCTGACATTGAGATTACCGGCGACACGCTGTTCCAGGTCACCGTTGAGATAAACTTCTTCCATATCCTGCAGGCCTTCCCACAGCTTGTTGCGCAGGCGCAGCAGCTTGTCGTTGTCGGCCTGCATTTCTTCCCTGGCGATACGGAAAGCCTCACCCATGCCGACGATCTGGTGGGTGGCGAGTGTGCCGGAGCGCATGCCGCGTTCGTGGCCACCACCGTGCATCTGCGCTTCGATGCGGATACGTGGCTTGCGACGCACATACAGTGCACCGATGCCCTTCGGGCCGTAAATCTTGTGTGCTGAAAAACTCATCAGGTCGACTTTCACCGCTTCCAGGTCGATCGGCACCTTGCCGGCGCTTTGTGCGGCATCGACATGAAACACCACTTTATTGTCGCGGCAAATTTCACCGATCGCAGCAATGTCCTGAATCACACCGATTTCGTTGTTCACGTGCATAACCGAGGCCAGCACGGTGTCGTCACGAATCGCCGCCTTGAATTTGTCCAGGTCCAGCAGGCCATTCGGTTCGGGGTCCAGGTAGGTGACTTCAAAACCTTCGCGCTCGAGCTGACGGCAGGTATCCAGCACCGCTTTATGTTCGGTTTTCACCGTAATGATGTGCTTGCCTTTTTTGCTGTAAAAATGCGCCGCACCCTTGATGGCAAGGTTGTCGGATTCGGTCGCACCTGAAGTGAAAACAATTTCCTTGGGATTGGCGTTGACCAGCGCAGCGATGTTATTGCGCGCTTCGTCGACCAGCTTCTCGGCGCTCCAGCCAAACTCATGGGAACGCGATGCCGGGTTGCCAAACACGCCGTCCAGTGTCAGGCAGGCACACATTTTCTCGGCGACGCGCGGGTCAACCGGGGTGGTTGCGGAATAGTCCAGATAAATCGGTAACTTCATTGCTTCAATACCCAGGCAATCGGTTAGATGTTCAGTCCGGTGGTCGCGCCAGGCGCAGCCTTCCGGTCGATGATGCGGTCCAGCTCAATCTTGGGTTTCTGGTCCTCGTCGTTTTGCACACCCTTGCGGTCCACCAGGTCCTGCAGGCTGATGTCACTGAGATAATCGTAAATGCGACTACTCAACGACTGCCACAGGTCGTGCGTCAGGCAACGCTCGTTGTTGTGGCAATTGCCGGCGCCGCCACAACGCGTGGCATCGACTTTTTCATCGACGGCGGTGATGACTTCGGCGATGTGCACCTCAGCCGCATCCGCTGCCAGGCTGTAACCGCCGCCGGGACCACGAATACTGGTGACCAGCTGTTTTTTACGCAAACGCGAAAACAATTGTTCCAGATAGGACAGCGAGATACCCTGGCGATCGGCGATGTCCGCCAGCGTCACCGGGCCGTTGTCATTGTGCAAGGCCAGATCCAGCATTGCGGTGACCGCATAACGGCCTTTGGTTGTGAGTTTCATGAAGCCTGCTCCTTCACCAGACGAAGCTGAATTACAGCGATGAGCGAACTATACAATACCAAGTAAAACAGTCAAGTATTCTGATCAGCATTTCATTATATTAGAAATGAAATTACTTCGTCTCGTCGTCCTTGAGTTTGAGCACTTCATCGGCGGTTGACATGATTTCGCAGGATTCCAGGTCCGGCATGTCGTCCGTGTCGGCTTCCACACCCAGTTCCTGCATTTTTTCACACATCATTTTCATTTTACGATCAATGACATGCATGTGATCGAGCATGCAGTTGATGGCGTGCGCCACCGGGTCGGGCGCATCGGACGTAGCGCCATAGGCATCGAAACCCATCTTCTTGGCCATTTCCTCACGGTGTTCATGGTCGGTTTCGGGTTTGCGCTCGATCAGGCGCCCCGGCACACCCACCACGGTAGAACCGGCCGGCACCGATTTCAGCACCACCGCATTCGAGCCGATTCTCGCACCATCACCAACTTCAATCGGACCCAGTACCTTGGCGCCGGCACCCACCACGACATTGTTAGCCAGCGTCGGATGCCGTTTGCCCTTGTTCCAGGAGGTGCCGCCCAGCGTAACCCCGTGATACAGGGTGCAATCATCGCCGATCACGGCGGTTTCGCCGATCACCACGCCCATGCCATGGTCGATGAAAAAACGCCGGCCGATCTGCGCGCCCGGGTGAATTTCAATACCGGTAAACCAGCGCGCCACGTTCGATAAAACACGCGCCAGCCAGAACAGTTTCATATTCCACAGGCGATGCGCCAGGCGATGCATCATAATGGCCTGAATGCCCGGATAGGCGGTCAGCACCTCAAACGCATTACGCGCCGCCGGATCGCGCTCGAACACGCTTTGCACATCTTCTTTGATTCTTGCGAACAAAATATAAATCCTGAGAAAACAGTCTAATAGACCAGCATACCTGCGAGATTATCGCTAATTACCCTGTAAAAAACTAGGTTTTGCTGGATGGCGTTTGTTTGCGCATCGATTTGCGCCCCTGGGCGGCGCTGAGAATGCCACGCAAGATGTTGAGTTCATCCTCGTCCGGCGCCGCACGATAAAAAAACCGTTTCAGGCGGCGCAGCAGTTTATCGGACTGGCGCTCGTCGAGAAAATGGATATCGATCAGCGTCTGTTCCAGGTGGGCGAAAAAATTCTGCATTTTTTCCGATGGCAAAATTGTCGGGACTGACTCCGCTGCAGATGCTTGTTGATCAGCCACTTCGGTCGCCAGTGCGGCCGTGTGAATTTCATACGCCAGCACCTGTACCGCCATGGCGACATTGAGTGAGCTGTAGTCCGGATTGGACGGAATGTGCACCAGCTTCTGGCACAGATCGAGTTCGTCATTCGACAATCCGCTTTGTTCGCGGCCCATCACCAGCGCCACTCTGGATTGAGCAGCCGCCTGCACCAGCGTTTCGCCGCACTGACGCGGTTCCAGTTGTGGCCAGGCAACCGTGCGCAGGCGCGCGCTGGCGCCGACCACCAGCTGGCAATCGGCAATCGCCTGCGCCAATGACTCACAGACGACCGCCTGTTCCAGGATCTCGGTCGCGCCGGATGCACGCGCTGTCGCCTCATCACTCGGAAAAAATTTCGGCTGCACCAGATACAGTTGTGACAACGACATGTTCTTCATGGCGCGCGCCACCGCACCGATGTTGCCGGGGTGTGAGGTGTTCACCAGAACGATACGAATGTTGTTGCGAAGTGCTGTGTTACTTGTCATGTCTCTTGAACTCAAATGTGGCTTTCTCTTGTCGTGGCGATGTTGTATTGTTGCGCGCCATGAATCCCACGACCAACATTGCCGTGCGCGCCGCGCGCCAGGCCGGCAGCATCCTGCTGCGTTATTTCGATCATGTCGACTCACTCAAGGTCTCCAGCAAAAGCCAGAATGACTTTGTCACCGAAGTCGACAAGGCGGCAGAAGATAGCATTATTTCGGTCATCCGGCAGGCTTATCCGGATCACGCCATCCTCGCCGAGGAAAGCGGTAAGCACAGCGGCAACGATTTTGAATGGGTGGTTGACCCGCTCGACGGCACCACCAATTACCTGCATGGCTTTCCGCAGTTCGCCATTTCAATCGCGCTGAAACACCGCGGTGTGCTGGAAAGCGCAGTGGTTTACGACCCGCTCAGCAACGAACTCTATACTGCTGACAAGGGCCGTGGCGCATTCCTCAATGAACGCCGCATTCGTGTCACCAGCCGTAAAAGCATCAAGGGCGCCTTGCTCGGCACGGGCATTCCGTTTCGTGATCTGCGTTTCATCGACAATTACCTGGCCATGCTCAAAGCTCTGGTGCAGGACAGCGCCGGCGTGCGTCGCCCCGGTTCTGCCGCGCTGGATTTTGCCTACCTGGCGGCCGGACGCATTGACGGGTTCTGGGAACTCGGTCTGTCGCAATGGGATTTTGCCGCCGGCGCCTTGCTGGTCAAGGAAGCCGGAGGCGCGGTCAGCGACATCGCCGGCGGCGAAAAATACCTGCAAAGCGGCAACGTCATTGCCGCCAATGTGCATGTGCATGCTGACATGTGCAAGATCATCAAACCGCACCTTGGCGATGAATTAAAAGCCTGACCCGGCGCCCGTCACGCCTGAAAAACTCCTCTTCTGCAATCCTCATGCGCCTTTCCAGGCGCTGCCGCCATCAGGGAAATCACTGATAGGCAGCCTCTGGTTGATCCATTAGAGTCAAAAACGCTTCAAAAAATAATTTTAAAAAAATCGATCATCGAAGCGCTGGAGGCAACATGAATATTTCACTCAAGTGCATTCTTGCACCACCGCTGGTTGCTGCGCGTTACACC
>JASFVP010000051.1:0-26530 GCA_050049775.1 Chromatiales bacterium | reverse complement strand
CAGACAGCAGCAGGGCAAGGCCAATCAGTAGCTGTCGAAAGGTGTGCAATCCTGACTCCTGAAACACATGCAGCATGGTGCTTTATAACGCACCATGCTGCAATCAGGCCAGTACGGTGATCAGGCCGCCTGGACTTCCGAGTCGGACTGGTTTTCGATCAGTTTGTCATCAGCCGATTGCACCTCGTTGCTGATGGCGATCTTGCGCGGTTTGAGTGCTTCGGGGATCACTCGCACCAGTTCAATGTGCAGCAGACCGTCGCTGAGTTTGGCGCCGCGCACTTCAACGTGATCGGCCAGCTGGAAGCTGCGCTCAAAACTGCGATTGGCAATGCCATGATGCAGGTACTGACGGTCCTTGCGGTCGTCAGACTGTGCGCCGCTAACGGTCAGGCGGCCATTTTTGACCTCTATGTCGAGTTCGTCCTGTTTGAAGCCAGCGACCGCCATGGTGATGCGATAGCTGTCTTCGTCAATGAGTTCGATGTTGTACGGCGGATAGCCGGAATTGTTGTCCGAGCGGTAAGCGTTTTCCAGTGCGTTGGTCAGACGATCAAAACCAATGGCGCTGCGAAACAGCGGGGTAAAGTCAAAAGTTGTCATAGCCTATTCTCCATTGAGCAATAAGTTGTAAGTTGGTGTTCCGAAGAACCACCGTTTGGGCAGAACCGAAGTCTCTGCTGAAACTCAAATGGAGGTTTTGAGGCGAATTTCAAGTGCCGGCGACGTCATCGAGCCACTTGACCAGGTAGTAGATGCGCTGGCTTTCCGATGACACGGAAGGGCCGTAGACGACGGCGGCATGGCGGTTAGCGGCTGTGTCGGCGTGCGCCAGTGCGGCGTCTGCGTCTGCCACCAGCGTGACGCAGGATTCGGCGAAGCGCTTGCGGCTGCGTCTTGGCGCGTGCACCACGGCGAAGTGGTTTTGCAAAGCGGCCGAGTCCGGGTCGAGAATGATGTTGACCATGCTGTTTTTTTCCGTTTTTTCTGTCTTTTTGTGCTGCGGCTGTCGGGCGGTGTGGTCCGATTGTAGGCCAAAGTGCGCCCAATTCGCCAAATCCGCACGCTAAAGCCGCTGCAGGCAGGGCCGGAGCGTGAAATCTCGCTGCAGAATCACCAGTTTGGCGTTGACGCTGGCAGGTCTGAAACCTATAATTCGGCACCAATTAGGAAGCTGAATCAGGTGATTTTTTCCAGCTACCTCTTCCTGAACCCCGTTTACGGGGTTTTTTGTTATGGCAGGCAACAGCGACCCTGTTGTTTCTGTAGTTTGGGAATGGGCCTGTGGCCCATTTTTTGTTTGTGCAAAAAAGATGAGACAGACAGCGCAATTGACAGAACTGGTGCGTGGCGTGGTCGAGGCAATGGGCTATGAAATGGTCGGCGTCGAGTTACTGTCGCAGGGCCAGCGGCACAGTACCTTGCGTGTCTACATCGACAGCGAAGACGGTATTACGCTGGATGATTGTGCTTCCGTGAGCCACCAGCTCAGCGGCGTGCTGGATGTGGAAGAACCGATCAGCGGTAACTACAACCTGGAGATTTCATCGCCGGGTCTGGACCGGCCGCTATTTGAAGAGGCGCACTACGATCGTTTCGCCGGTAATGAAATCACGGTGAAAATGCGCGTGCCGGTGGATGGCCGGAAAAAGTTCAAGGGCCTGTTGCTGGGTCGTGAAGCGCACAATATTTTGATGCGAGTTGATGGGCAGGAGCTGGCATTGCCTTTCAGCCAGATAGAAAAAGCCAGATTGGTTCCTCAACTCTGAATTGGGAAATGGATGGATGAGTAAAGAAATTTTGCTGGTTGTTGACGCGGTTTCCAACGAGAAAGGCGTCGACAAAGACATTATCTTCAAGGCGATCGAAGCGGCGCTGGCGTCGGCCACGCGCAAGAAGAACGGTGGGCAGATTGATGTCAGGGTGGATATCGACCGCAAGACAGGCGATTACGATACCTACCGTGTCTGGGAAGTGATCGACGATGCGGAAACATCCGAACTGGAAAATCCGATTACCCAGATCACTTTTGCAGCAGCGAAGGAACTGGACCCTGAGATCGAGGTCGGCGGTTATATCGAAGAGCCAATCGATTCGATTGAATTCGGCCGCATTGCCGCGCAGGCCGCCAAGCAGGTGATCGTGCAGAAAGTACGCGAAGCCGAACGCGCCAAGGTGGTCGAAGCCTACCAGGACCGCAAGAATCAGCTCATTACCGGTGTGGTCAAGCGCGTCGATCGCGGCAATGTGATTCTGGATCTGGGCAACAACGCCGAAGCGCAGATCGCCAAATACGACGTCATCCCGCGCGAAGCGGTCCGCGTCGGCGACCGCATTCGCGGTTATTTGTTCGACATCAATACCGAAATGCGCGGTCCGCAACTGCTGGTGTCGCGTACCTGTCCGGAACTGCTGATCGAACTGTTCAAGCTGGAAGTGCCGGAAGTCGGCGAAGGCCTCATCGATATCATCGGTGCGGCGCGCGACCCAGGCCTGCGCGCCAAGATCGCGGTGCGCGCCAGAGACCCGCGCATCGATCCGGTCGGCGCCTGTGTCGGCATGCGCGGTTCGCGTGTGCAGGCGGTGTCCAACGAACTCAATGGCGAACGTGTCGACATCATCCTGTGGGATGAAAACCCGGCGCAGTTCGTCATCAATGCCATGTCGCCGGCCGAAGTGGTTTCCATCGTTGTCGATGAAGATACGCATTCCATGGACGTCGCCGTCAATGACGACAACCTGTCGCAGGCCATCGGCCGTGGCGGCCAGAACGTCAAGCTCGCCAGTCAGCTGACCGGCTGGGATCTCAACGTCATGAGCGAGGAACAGGCGGCCGAGAAGAATGAGGAAGAAGCCAAGGTTTATGTCGAGCAGTTCATGAAAGCGCTGGATGTTGACGAGGAAGTCGCGGCCATCCTGGTGCAGGAAGGTTTCACCACGGTTGATGAAATCGCTTATGTGCCGGTTGAGGAAATGCTCGGCATTGAAGAATTTGACGAAGACATTGTCAACGAATTGCGCGAACGCGCCAATGACGCCCTGCTGACCAACGCCATCGCCAAGGAAGAAGCCATTTCCGAAGCCCAGCCGGCCGAAGACTTACTCAACATGGACGGCATGGACAGCGAGACCGCACACATTCTGGCGTCACGCAATGTCATCACCATGGAAGACCTGGCCGAGCAATCGGTTGACGAACTCATGGAAATCGAGGGCATGGACGAGAAACGTGCCGGGGAATTGATTATGACCGCCAGGGCGCCCTGGTTTGCCGAGCAGGATGAAGCCTGATTGAGGAGCAGTTGAATATGAGTGTAGAAACAATCAGCCAACTGGCTTCCGATGTCGGTGTTCCGGTCGACCGTTTGCTCAAGCAATTGGGCGAAGCCGGTATCAGCAAGTCGTCCGCCAGTGATGAAGTCACTGCCGATGAGAAAAAGCAGTTACTTGAGCATTTGCGCGGCGGGCATGCTGCTGCAGAAGCAGCACCGACCGGCGGTCGGAAAATCACGCTGAAGCGAAAAACCACCAGCGAGCTGTCGCAGGGCGCCAAATCAACCGGGCGCACCAGCATTCGTGGCGCCGCCGCGCCGCGCAAGACCGTCAAGGTGGAAGTTAAACGCAAGCGCACCTTCGTCAAGTCTTCCTCGGATGAGTCTGCCGCCGAGCAACTGCGCCAGGAAGCCGAAGATGCGAAGAAGGCGCTGGCGGAACAGGCGGCGCAGCGTCAGGCGCTGGATGCCGAAACCGAAGCACGTCGCCGTGCAGAGCGCGAGCGCAACCAGCAGGAAGCCGAAGAGCGTGAGGCGGCCGAGGAAGCACGCCGCAAGGCCCAGGAAGAAGCCGATCGCAAGGCCAAGGAAGAAGCGGCCGAGCAGGCGCAGAAAGAACAACGCGTCCAGCAGGAACTGGCGGCACAGAAAAAAACCGACCACAAACCGGGACGCAAGGGCAAACGTGGTCAGCGTGATCGCGATGAGGACAGTGGTTTTTCACGCGAGGAATTACACGTTGCCGAAGGCAAGCGTGGGTCCCGCAAGTCACGCAAGACCAGGCGCCAGCCGGTCATCAATGTCGAGCCGGAACATGGTTTCCAGAAGCCGACCGCACCGGTCGTGCATGAGGTCAAGGTGCCGGAAACTATTGCCGTTTCCGAACTGGCGCAGCGCATGTCGGTCAAGGCCGCCGAAGTCATCAAGGAACTCATGAAAATGGGTATGATGGTCGGCATCAACCAGTCAATTGACCAGGATACCGCCGCCCTCGTGGTTGAGGAAATGGGCCACAAGGTGGTGTTCCAGAAAGACGAGGACGTGGAAGCCAACATTCTCGAAACCCTGGAAATCGAGGCCGAGGAAGGCGAGCAGCTGCCACGTGCGCCGGTTGTGACCATTATGGGCCATGTCGACCACGGCAAGACTTCCTTGCTGGATTACATTCGTGAAGCCAAGGTGGCGGCCGGTGAAGCCGGTGGCATCACCCAGCACATCGGCGCCTATCATGTGGAAACCGACAAGGGCATGATCACCTTCCTGGATACACCGGGTCACGCCGCGTTTTCAGCGATGCGTGCCCGCGGCGCCAAGGTCACCGATATTGTTGTGTTAATCGTCGCCGCCGACGATGGCGTCATGCCGCAGACCAAGGAAGCCATCGCGCATGCCAAAGCTTCCGGTGTGCCGATTGTGGTGGCGGTCAACAAGATCGACAAACCCGAAGCCAATCCCGATCGCGTCATGCAGGAACTGGTGGCCGAAGAAGTCGTACCGGAAGACTGGGGTGGTGATACCCAGTTCGTCAAGGTATCCGCCCACACCGGTGAAGGTGTGGATGATTTGCTCGACGCCATTTTGCTGCAGACCGAATTGCTCGAACTCAAAGCGGTGCATACCGGCCCGGCGCGTGGCAGCATCATTGAATCCAGCCTCGACAAGGGCCGCGGCCCGGTGGTCACTGTGCTGGTGACGTCCGGCGAACTCAAACAGGGTGATGCTGTGGTCAGCGGTATCGAATTTGGCCGTGTGCGCGCCATGTACGATGAAACCGGGACACAGGTGAAAAAAGCCGGTCCATCGATTCCGGTGCAGGTGCTCGGCCTGTCGGGTGTGCCCGATGCCGGTGATGACTTTGTGGTGTTGCCGAACGAACGCAAGGCGCGTGAACTGGCGGAAAATCGCCAGGAAAAATTCCGCGACAGCCGTCTGGCGGCGCAGAAGTCCGCGCATCTCGAGGAGTTGTTCTCGCAGATGGGCAAGGGCGAGGTCACTTACCTGAACATCGTGCTCAAGGCCGATGTGCAGGGCTCGGTCGAAGCGCTGAAAGAATCACTCAGCAAGATTTCCACCGATGAAGTCAAGGTCAAGGTGGTATCGGCCGGTGTTGGCGGTATCAATGAGTCGGACGCCAACCTGGCGATTTCTTCCAATGCCATCATCTTCGGCTTTAACGTGCGTGCCGATGCCTCGGCGCGTCGCATCATCGAGGACAACGAACTCGACCTGCGTTACTACAGCATCATCTATGAAATCATCGACGATGTGAAAAACGCCATCAGCGGCATGCTGTCACCCGAAATCAAGGAAGAAATCATCGGTCTGGCCGAAGTGCGCGACGTGTTCCGTTCTTCCAAGCTCGGCGCCATCGCCGGCTGCATGGTCATCGAAGGCACGGTCAAGCGGCACAACCCGATTCGTGTGTTGCGCGACAACGTGGTGATCTACGAAGGCGAACTCGAATCGCTGCGCCGTTTCAAGGACGATGCCCAGGAAGTCAAATCCGGCATGGAGTGCGGTATCGGTGTGAAGAATTACAATGACGTCAGGGCCGGTGACCAGATCGAGGTGTTTGAGCGCACCGAAGTCGCGCGCGTTGTCGACTGATTGAAACGCGTACATGTCACTGGAATTCAACAGAACTGATCGCATCAGTTCGAGCATGCAAAAGGCGATCGCGCAGATCGTGCGCGATCAGCTCAAGGACCCGCGCCTTGGCTTGGTCACCATCCAGGCGGTCAAGGTGGTACGTGACCTGAGCCAGGCCAAGGTCTATTTCACAGTCATGCAGGACACGGATCACCAACAGATTCGCAAGACCCTGCAGCATGCCGCCGGCTTTATCCGCAACCAGCTTGGCAAGATGGTGCAGTTGCGCACCTTGCCGGAACTGATTTTTGTCTATGACGAATCCATCGAGCACGGTTCCCGCTTGCAGGCGCTGATTGAAGATGTGGTGCGCAAGGACAGCGAACACGCCCGGGAGAACGAAGGAGAAGCCGATGGCAAGGCGTAAATCCGGCCGCAAGGTCAACGGTATTCTGTTGCTCGACAAGGCCGCCGGCATTACCTCCAACAAGGCGTTGCAGCAGGTGAAACATCTATTCAGAGCCCAGAAAGCTGGCCATACCGGTAGCCTGGACCCGCTGGCGACTGGCCTGTTGCCGATCTGCCTCGGTGAGGCAACCAAGATTTCCGCGTTTTTGCTCGATGCCGACAAGCGCTACCAGGTGCAGATCAAGCTCGGTGAAAAAACCAGCACCGCCGATGCCGAGGGTGAAGTCATCGAAACCCGGCCGCTGCAAGGCATCGACGAGGCCGCCATTGCTGCCGTATTGCCGGAGTTTGTCGGCGAGATCCAGCAGTTGCCGCCGATGCACTCGGCACTCAAACATCAGGGCGAACGTCTCTACAAACTGGCGCGCCAAGGCATCGAGGTCGAACGCACGCCGCGTGATGTGACGATTTTCAGTCTCAGCATGACTGCCTGCGAGTTGCCTTTTGTCAGCCTGGAAGTGCATTGCTCCAAGGGCACCTATGTGCGCACGCTGGCCGAGGACATCGGCGAACGTCTCGGTTGTGGTGCGCATGTGGCGCAACTGCGCCGCACTGCCGTCGGGCCTTATCGGGATGGCATGGTCACGTTCGAACAGCTCGAGGCCATGGCCGAGCAGGGTTTTGCCGTGCTGGATGAGCAATTGCAGTCACTGGATTCGGCGATTCACGACTGGCCCGATGTGCACCTGTCGAGCAGCCTGGAATTCTATTTGAAACAGGGCCAGGCGGTACTGGTGCCGAAAGCTCCGACCGAGGGCCTGGTGCGGCTGTATGGCGCCAATGACAGCTTCATCGGTGTCGGTTGCATCGAGTCCGATGGTAAAGTTGCACCAAAAAGGCTCATGAGCTCGATCTAAAACGGGTCGGGGTGCTGACAGACGACGAAAATTAAGGGACAATGCGCATCTTTTTTGCCAACGGTCAAGAAGTGGCCGAATGGCGTTTAACCGGCGGAAATGCCTGAACTCATTGTTGGGTATTTCCATTAACAGCCAATTCTTTCAGGAGAAATATTATGACAATGAGTGCAGCCGACAAAAAAGCAATTGTCGAAGAATACAAACAAAACCCCAACGATACCGGTTCCCCGGAAGTCCAGGTCGCTCTGCTGACCGCCCGCATCGTTGAACTGACCGAACATTTCAAGGAGCACAAGAAGGATCACCATTCCCGCCAGGGTCTGATCCGGCTGGTGAACTCCAGACGCAAACTGCTTGATTATCTTAAAGGCAAAGACGTTGAACGTTACCGAGATCTAATCAAGCGATTAGGCCTGCGTCGCTAAAACCACTTTATCGGATTGAGGAAGAATCAGTGAGTCTTATCAAAAAAGAATTTCAGTACGGCGATAACAAAGTCACCATCGAAACCGGTGAAATCGCGCGCCAGGCGGATGGCGCCATCATGATCGATATGGATGGCACCGTGGTGCAGGTCACTGCGGTGGCTTCCAAGCAGGAAGTCGAAGGCCGGGACTTTTTCCCGCTGACCGTTGACTACCAGGAAAAAACCTATGCTGCCGGCAAGATCCCGGGTGGCTTTTTCCGTCGTGAAGGTCGTCCGTCCGAAAAGGAAATTCTTACCGCCCGTCTCATCGACCGGCCGATCAGACCGCTGTTCCCGAAG
The DNA here is from genome assembly GCA_050049775.1 of Chromatiales bacterium. GTDB lineage: Bacteria > Pseudomonadota > Gammaproteobacteria > Chromatiales > Chromatiaceae > JABDQZ01. Next base: position 18,575 of record JASFVP010000051.1, on the reverse strand, counting down.
GGTTTCACCAACGAAACCCAGGTGATCTGTACCGTCATGTCACTCAACCCGAAAGTCGATCCGGAAATCCCGTCACTCATCGGTGTATCGGCGGCGCTGTCAATTTCAGGCATGCCGTTTGACGGCCCGATCGGTGCTGCTCGTGTTGGTTACAAGGATGGCAAGTATCTGCTCAACCAGTCTGCCGTCGGTCTGAATGACGAGAGCGACCTGGACCTGATTGTTGCCGGTACTGCTGACGCCGTCCTTATGGTGGAATCCGAAGCCAATGGCCTGTCGGAAGAAGTCATGCTGGGTGCCGTATTGTTCGGTCACGAGCAGATGCAGACCGCCATCAACGCGATCAAGGAACTGGCGGCCGAAGTCAACAAGCCGATCATGAGCTACAGCGAAGCGCCGGTGGATAATGAACTCAAGGACGCTGTCGCAGCAGCGGTTGGCGATGACATGGTGTCGGCCTACTCGATTGCCGACAAGATGGATCGCTACGCAAAAGTCAATGAGATCACCGACCGTGTGGTCAGCGAACTCTGTGCCGGTGATGAGGCCAAGTGGTCCGATGCCGAGATCAAGGGCGCGCTCGAGAAAGTCAAGAAATCGACCGTGCGTAGTCGCATCCTCGCCGGCGAGCCACGCATCGATGGCCGTGATGTGAAAACCGTGCGTCCGATCACCGTCCGCACCGGCGTACTGCCACGCACACACGGTTCGGCACTGTTCACCCGAGGTGAAACCCAGGCGCTGGTGGTGACCACACTCGGTACCGAGCGTGACTCTCAGATCATCGATGCGCTGGATGGTTCCTACAAGGAATCCTTCATGCTGCATTACAACTTCCCGCCGTTCTGCGTCGGTGAAATCGGTCGTGTCGGCAGCCCGAAACGTCGTGAGATCGGTCATGGCCGTCTTGCCAAACGTGGTGTGCTGGCCTGTATGCCGACACTCAACGAGTTCCCGTATTCCGTGCGTGTGGTTTCCGAGATCACCGAATCCAACGGTTCATCTTCCATGGCTTCCGTGTGCGGCACCAGTCTGTCGCTGATGGATGCCGGTGTGCCGATCAAGGCGCCGGTTGCCGGCGTGGCGATGGGCCTGATCAAGGAAGGTGACGACTTTGCCGTATTGACCGATATTCTCGGTGACGAGGATCACCTCGGTGACATGGACTTCAAGGTGGCCGGTACCGCTGACGGTGTCAATGCGCTGCAGATGGACATCAAGATCAACGGCATTACCAAGGAGATCATGGAAATCGCCCTGGATCAGGCCAAGCATGGCCGCCTGCACATCCTTGAGGAAATGAACAAGGCGATCAATTCACCGCGTGAGGAAATGTCCGAGCATGTGCCACGCATCGTGACCTTCAAGATCAACCCGGACAAGATCCGTGATGTCATCGGCAAGGGCGGCGCGACTATCCGTGCTATCACCGAAGAAACCGGTGCTACCGTTGATCTGACCGATGACGGTACCGTAAAAATCTTCTCGGTGGATAAATCCGCCGGTGACGAAGCGCGCAAGCGTGTTGAACTGATCACCGCTGAAGTGGAGGTCGGCACCATCTATGAAGGCAAGGTTGCCAAGCTCATGGACTTCGGTGCTTTCGTCACCATTCTGCCGGGTAAGGATGGTCTGGTGCACATTTCCCAGATCAGCGACGAGCGCGTCGAAAAAGTCAGCGACAAGCTGTCCGAAGGCGACGTCGTCAAGGTCAAGGTGCTCGAGATCGATCGCCAGGGCCGCATTCGTCTCAGCATGAAGGCGGTGGCTGAAGAGTCTGCTCCGGAAGCTTCCTGATCACAAAAAAATGCAGCTGAAGCCAGTAGCTTCAGCTGCATTCAAGTCCCAACTTCTTCTGCTACTGCTTCAGTTCAGGTACTCGCCAGATACATAACCGCTTTTGCCATTATTGGTGCGAATCAGTATCCAGGGTTTGATTTTTGAATCCTGAATCAGCGTGACCGGCTCATCGTTTCTCAATACCTTGCTGACGGCAAAGTTGGTTCCCGGACCTTCACGCATGTTCAGGCTGCTGGCGATAACGCGGTAGATTTTCTGGCGGCGTGCGGCGATGACAAAGTTGTTATTGCTTTCCAGCGGCATGGTGCGCACCAGTCTTCTGGCGAGGTCGCCGGTGATGCGTTCCACGGTTTCCGGATTGATATTGGCGCTGGCCTTGAATGCACCCATGGCGAGATCAATCGGCGACAACGGCAGGCCACCATCACGGCTGGTGGCTTCATGGCTGCCTTGCCAGACAATGCGACCATCGCTGGCACGCACGATTTTCAGGTCTGCAGCTACCACGACCGATGAATACAGACCAAAGTGTCTAGCAGAGAACGCCTTGATTTCACCATCGAGCAGCCAGTCACAATTCAGCTTGCGGCCGATGCGTGCATAGTCATTGGCTTTCCTGGCAGAAGCCACAGCCTTGTCAATTTCTGACAATTCAACGTCGCGTGTGCTGTGCGGCGCGATATAACCATACAGCATCTTTCTCAACATGATGCGCTTGTCAGCTGCATTCATTTCAAAGTCGTAGATTTCATCGGCCTGCACATTGTCGTCTTCGGGATTGCTCCGGGCAGACTTGTCGTTGTTGTTGAAATGAACCGGTGCTTTGGCATCTTCGTCGATGTTCAAGGGCAAAATGGCGAGACATTGCAGGCCACGTCCGCTGATTGTCGGATCAATCTGGTAACTGACTCTATTGTCGATCAGTTGGTTGCTGTCCTGATCGTCATCCATCGACTGGTATTGCGGCATGCTCAGGCAGCCGGACAGAGCCAATGACAACAGTGCAACAACAAACGGGAATTTTAATCTGCTTCCTGCAGTTTTATGTTTGATGTTCATGTCGGCATCCCCCTTTGGACTCAACTTAAACCTGATACAAACCTAGGTGATTGAGCAGGGAGCATGCGGAATTGCATCACAGCTGTTTGTGCGCCGGATGTTTGCCTGTCAGTTCTGTGAATGGTTTTGCAATTCGTTTGTGAATAGTAGATGAAGCTGAATGTCGACTGCAGACGTTTAATCGTTTGGTTCCAGTCGTTTTATTCTGCTGTTAGCTAGTCGTTTTGTTCGTGGTGCTGTTTTCCATACAGTGAAGCGTACAGACCTTGCTGTTGTATCAGCTCATCGTGATGGCCCTGCTCAACAATTTCACCGTCTTCAAATACCAGTACACGGTCGGCCTGTTTTACCGCACTAAGTCGATGCGCAATGATAAGGGTGGTGCGTTGTTTGAGAAAATCCCGCAGTGCCTGATGCAGGCGAGTCTCGGTGGTGGTGTCGAGCGCAGAAGTGGCTTCGTCGAGAATGACGATCTTGGGTTCGGTAAGCACCATGCGGGCAATGGCCAGACGCTGGCGTTGTCCGCCGGACAGACGAATGCCATTGCGTCCGACCAGTGTGTCGAGTTGTTGGTCAAGCTTGAGCACCGTATCCTTGAGCTGCGCGACTTCCAGCGCCTGCCACAGTTGCTCATCCGTATACGGCTTGCCCAACGTCAGGTTCATGCGCACGCTGTCATTAAGGAGAGCGGGGTGTTGTAGCACCGTGGCGACGTTTTCGCGTACGACATCCAAACCGATTTCATCCACCGGTACCTGGTCAAACGACACCTGTCCGGAACTCGGGATATAAAGCCCGAGTATGATTTGTACCAGCGTCGTTTTACCACCACCGGATGCACCGACCAGGGCGACTTTTTCACCAGCCTGAATATTCAGGCTGACGTTGTTGAGCACTTGCGTTTCGCCGTCATAGGAAAAGCAGATGCGATCGAGTTGCACCGAGGTGGTGATCTTGTCATTGAACGGATTTTTACTGTGTGGATAACGCGGTTCCAGGCTGATATCCATCAGGCGGTTGATGCGTTTCAGTGCGGCCTCGGCAGCATGAAAGGCGTACTGGATACCAAGCACTTCCTGCACCGGCGCCATCATGAACCACAGATAGGCAAATACGGCGAGCATCTGGCCGATACTCAGGTCCGAATACAGCACCATGAACATGCTCAGTATGCGGAAGATGTCAAAGCCGAACAGGAACACCACAAATGACAGCCGGTTGGCGGCGTCGCTTTTCCAGGTGAAGGCGGATGAATGCGTGCGGATCTGAGCGGCGCTGTCGACGATGCGGTGGATGTAATGCCTCTCGCGATTACTGGCGCGGATCTGCTGTATCGCGTCGAGGGTTTCTGCCAGTGTCTCCTGAAACAGCTGGTAAGCCGAGTTTTCCTGTTTCTTGAGCTGCTTGACCTTGTGGCCAAATATCGTCGTGATGTAAATCACGATCGGGTTGAACAACAGAATGAACAGCCCCAGTTGCCAGTTCATCCATAACAGCACAACAGCGGTGCCGATGATGCTGAGCACCGCTACCAGAAACTTGCTGGTTGAGACACTGACGAATTCATCAATGGCGTCGAGGTCGGTCACCAGATGGGATGCCACGGTGCTGCTGCCAAGCGTCTCGTATTCCGACATAGTTACACGCTCGAGTCGCAGCAGCAGCGTCTCGCGAATATTGAAAATCACCCGTTTGGAAATGTAGGTGAACTGGCGCATCTGCCAGACGCCGAGCACCAGTGTGGTCATGCGCAATATCAACGTCAGCAACAGTACGACGAGAATATACAAGGTAGGGCTGTGCCAGCTTTGCGGGAACAGCTGATTGGTGACGGCGACCACATTGCCCGGCTGGTGCAGCAGTACTTCATCGACCAGTAACGGGATCAGCAACGGCACGGGCACCGCCGCCAGCGCGCCGAGTATGGCGATGATGTTGGCCAGCCACAGCTCACGCTGATAGGAAAAAATCATGTCCTTCAGCTCGCGCCAGCTGTACTGGCGGGAGCGAATGGTTTCAGCGCTGTAATCTGCTGTGCTGTTCATGACTGGCTGACGACAACAGGCTGCGTGTCAGACAGTGCTATGACGCAGTCGGACCGGCTAGAGCGCTGCGGGTCAGCGGCTATCCGAATCCTGGAAATAGTAATCGTAGTGCTTGTGCAAATGGCTGGTGAACTCCCAGGCTTCGCTGTAGGACAACCCGCTGTTTTCCGGGAAGATGACCTTGATGTAGAGCTTCTTCGGATCCTTCGCCTTGAGCCGGTCAAGTTTCTTCTCCAGTGCGTTCTGGGTGATCTCGGTGAATTTTTCCTGCTCCGGCGTCTTGACGGCAATCTGGTACTGGCCGCCGGCTTTGGCGTAACGCACTTCAACCACATACTTGCCGGCCGGGGTACGCGCCGGGCGTACCAGCTTGTCGTATTTGACCTTGAGCTTGTCGTAGTCGCCGCGAAGTTCCGACAGTTCCTGGTCGGACAGGGCGATGCGGTTGCTGGCCTGTTCAAGTTCGCTTTTCTTGTCTTCGTAGGATTGTTGCAGATCGGTCAATTGTTCGAGCGTCAGATTGTGCTGCAGTTTCAGCGAGGCCAGCGCCTGTTGCACGTTAGCCATTTGATCGCTGGTGGTGGTCAGACGATTTTCCAGTTGTTGTTTGTCCAGCGTCAGTTGCTGCTGGGTGTTTTCCAGCACCACGTTCTGCTGCTTAAGCTGACTGTAATCCAGCCGCAGCTGGTCGCGCTGGTTGGTGACCTGATCGATCTGCACCATCTGGTCCTTGATGGTGGCCAGTTGCTTGGCGCGGATATCCTGCATCTTGAGCAATTCCAGACGCAGTTCGGACAGCTGGTTTTCGGTATTGATCAGCCGCAGTGAGATGGATTCCTTTTCCTCGCCAGTGGTGCGCGCCAGTTCGGCGGCCATGCGTTCGGCCTCCATGGTGGCGCGTAGTTGCTGCACCAGCTCCATGTTGCGGATCAGCAAGACCACCATGGCGATCAGGAAGATCATCACGATCACCGTCATGATGTCGGTGAACGACGGCCAGAAGCTTTCGTTGCCGCTGTTGCTGCCTTCGGTATTGAGGCGCAGGTCGATGAAACCGTTTTCAGAGCTCATAATGCTTCAACCGTTGGCCGCTATTTTTCGCCAAGACGGAAACCGATGCGCAGGATACCCTTGATATCGGCCAGTTCCTGGTTCATGCCTTCAACATTGCTCTTGTAGGTCTCGACGGTTTCCACCAGGTTCTGTTCCACTTCGGTGAAGTTGGATTGCGATTGTGCCATCTGCTGCACCAGACCCTGCAGGGAGCGGATCAGGCCAGTAAATTCGTACAGCACACTGTCGGTTTGCATTTGAAAACGCGGCATTAGATGTGTGGTGGTGACTTGTTCGATGGCGCTGATGAGATTGGTCTGCACATCGGTGAGTTTGACGAAAAAGTAGCCGAAATACATGTAACAGGCGATGGCGGTAATCGTGGTCGACAGCGCCGTCGACATGCCATGTACCACCATGCCCATACCGTTGACGTTGACAGCGTTTTCCAGCAGGTCGGACGCGCCGATCAGCGCCAGTGACAGCGACACGATGGTGCCGAATACGCCGGTCAGGATCAGTGTGTTGCTGATGAAACGTGGAAAGCTGTTGCGCGTGCTTTCGCTGGCGACCAGGGTGGAAGCGAGCGCGCTCTGGTTGACCGGGGTATGGCTTTGGTGCAGTTTTTCCAGGGTGGTAAAACGCCGTGAAATGATGCTGCGGCGCGATACGCCCTTGAGCGTGTCCGGCGCTTCGGTGCTGATGTTCTTGAGAAAGCGCACCATGGCGGCTTCTTCACGTGAATAGCTGATGAAAATACTCACCATTTTCATCACGCCGAGGGTGAACAGGGCAATGATGGCGCCATTGATGATCCAGCCTGTGGCGGTCAGCTGGTCGCGAAAATACACCGAGTTGATGTAATCGTATTTCCACACCATGATGGCGGCAAACCCGAAGGCGATCAATAACATACGAAAGAGAGTGTTTCTGCTTTGGTGGCGACGGAACTGTATGGTGTCCATGAGGTGGAAATGACCTGCAATGATTGAGTGATGACCAGGGGAATTTAAATTTTCAGGCCACAAGCATAACCCAAGCCGAATCCAGCAGGCAATAACAGCTTGCGGTTCATTTTTGTGTTGTAATTGCCTGCCTGGAAAGCAATTTTTCGTTTTTCGCCAAGTGCCGCAGGCCACCTGCGGCAAAGCTTCACTAACGGTCTGAAACCTATGGGACAAAATCTTTTTCAGCTGGCGTATGACTGCCTGATCGAGTGTCGACCAGAGCAGAAAATGCGCCTCGCCAGCGAGCTTAAACAAGCGCTGGAAGCAGGCAAGCTGGACATCGAACCGATCGATTTGCCGTCGGTGGATCGGGCCGGTCGCCCCGAAAAACCCGAACTGGTGGCGCCGCGTGACGTGCCCAAACGCAAACTTGGCACCGTACCGGGCAAGGCTGCCGCCATCCATGCTTTTTGCCACATCGAATTCAACGCCATCAATCTGGCCTGCGATGCGGTTTACCGTTTCCGGGACATGCCCGAAGCGTTTTATGCGGACTGGGTGCAGGTAGCGGCCGAGGAGGCCTATCATTTTTCGTTGCTGCGCGAACGCCTGCAACAGCTGGGTTACGACTACGGCGACTTCCCGGCGCACAACGGCCTGTGGGAACTGGCGCAGAAAACCGCTCACGATGTATTGCATCGCATGGCGCTGGTGCCGCGTCTCATGGAGGCGCGTGGCCTGGATGTCACGCCGGCCATCCAGCAGAAATTCATCAACGTCAACGATCAGCAGACCGCCGATATCCTCGCGATCATCCTGCGCGACGAGGTTGGTCATGTCGAAGCCGGCTCACGCTGGTTTCGCTATCTGTGCCAGCAACGCCAGCTGGATGCTGAGCAGACCTATTTCGAATTGCTGGAAGACTACATCAAGGGTGAGATGCGCTGTCCCTTGCATCATCAGGCGCGGCTCGATGCCGGTTTTACCCGCAGCGAACTGGATCGGCTTGAGGAAATGTGCGCTCGCTCGTGAGAACGAGTCTCGGTTTCAGGTTATCTGCAGCGTCTCCGGCTGCATGCGTTCATCAATGGATAACGCCATACCCAGGTCATCATGCCACTCTGCCAGCACAATACGAATGGCTGTTTTACCGCCGAGCCGGTGCTCATGCGTTGCCGGGCGATGGGTGTGGCCGTGAATCATGAACGACACCTGATAGAGTCGGAAAAAATCCAGCACTGTTACTTCATTGGCGTCCATGATGTCTACGGCCAGTAAGGACTTGGCCTCGCCCGACTGCTGGCGATATTGTTCTGCCAATAGTTTGCGTTCGGTCAACGGTCGGGCCAGGAAATCCTCGATCCAGGCCGGATCGGTGCGCATGCGTCGCGCCTGTTGGTAATTGACGTCATCGGTGCAGAGCAGGTCGCCATGGGTCAGCAGAATCGGCTGCGGCATTTCCTGCAGTACAAACGGATCGGGCAGCAGGCTGGCGCCAGATTGTTGGCAGAAGCGCTCACCAATAAGAAAATCCCGGTTGCCGTGCATAATGTGCACGGCCGTACCGTTTTCGCTGAGCTGACGTAGCGCCTGCTGTACACGGGTTGCGGTCTGGCTGTCGTCATCATCGCCAACCCAGGCGTCAAACAGGTCGCCGAGGATGAACAGATTGCCGGCCTGACGAGCTCGGCCGCGGATGAATTTCTCAAACAGCGTCAGTGCCGCCGGCCGGCTGTCACACAAATGCAGATCGGAGATGAACAGCGACTCAGTCATCGAGTGCCGCCGTTACTGCCTGCGGTGACCGGCATTCAGCCAGTGACTTCAGCGGATTCGATAACAATCGGCTCGGCCGGTACATCCTGGTGGCCGGCTTTCATGGTGGTGTCGACTTCCTTGATCTTGTTGACCACATCCATGCCTTCTACAACCTTGCCGAACACACAATAGCCCCAGCCGTCCTGGCCCGGAAAGTCGAGAAACTTGTTGTCCGCGACATTGATGTAAAACTGTGCGGTGGCCGAATGTGGGTCGCCGGTGCGCGCCATGGCGATGGTGCCGGTCATGTTGCTGAGACCGTTGTTGGCTTCGTTTTCGATCGGCTCACGTGTGGCTTTCTGGGTCATGTCTTCGAGGAAACCGCCGCCCTGGATCATGAAGTTGTTGATGACACGATGGAAGATGGTGTTGTCGAACTGGCCGTCTTCGACATATTGCTTGAAGTTGGCACAGGTTTTCGGTGCTTTTTCTTCGTCGAGTTCAATCACGATGTCGCCAAAACTGGTTTTCAGAGTAATCATGTGGGTTCCTGTTTGAGTTGATTAAATACGGGTGATCAAAGACGTACTGCTTTTTTGATCAGTACGGTTTTTTCCGGCACATTCTGCATGCCGTTTTTGCTGGTGGTGAACACGTCGGCGATGGCGTCGACCGTCTGCATGCCATCGACCACCTTGCCGAATACGCAATAGCCCCAGCCGCGATAGCTTTTGTCCTTGTGGTCAAGAAAGTCATTATCGATGTGGTTGATGAAAAACTGCGCCGTGGCCGAATGCGGTTCACCGGTGCGCGCCATGGCGATGCTGCCGCGTTTGTTTTTCAGGCCATTGTCGGCTTCATTGCGGACTTCTTCATGGGTGCGTTTTTTGTTCAGGTCGGCATCAAAGCCGCCGCCCTGGATCATGAAGCTGTTGATTACCCGGTGAAACACGGTGCCGTCGTAAAAGCCTTCATCGACATAACGCAAAAAATTTTCTACTGTGGCCGGCGCCTTGTCCGGGTACAGCTCCAGCGTGATGTCACCTTTGCTGGTCGACAGCAATACCTTGATGTTATCGGCCAGTACGCCGGTGCTGGCAAAGCACAATAATAAAACAGCCAGAAGTGGTCGAAATAACGCCGTTTTCATGCAGTAATTTTCCGATTGTGACAAAAAATCGCAATGATAATGGCTGGCGTCCGATTTGTCGCCCGGCAAATCCAGGCTTTTCCTGCACATTTTTCAGTTTTGACTAGAATGTAAGTCATGTGTTGTTAACAGGAATGCAACATCAGGGAAAAGCGTTTGTAGTATTTATGAAAGGTTCGGGCCGTCGTATTCTGTTTTTCTTGGCGTCTTTGCTAGCGCCGGGCCTGACACAGCCAGCGGAAATGACCCTGGAACTACCGCTGGAACAACGCATTCAGCTCTACATCGCCAAATTTTCACCGCTTGATCAGCCATCCGATGCCGCCGATGCCGAACAGCGTATCAAGTCCGATACTGGCGTCCAGGTAAAAGACTGCTCGCGCTATCCGTATTACGACAATCACCCCGATCCGGTGGCGCACAAGAAACTGCTCAAGGATGTGCAACGCGCCTTGCAGACCGGTATGCAGTGCCTGATCGGCAAAGGTCCGGCGGGTTATCTGAATGTGCATCACGAGTATCAGGCTTACCGCCTGATGCAGATTCTCGAAAGCAAGCAGAACAAGACGTTTCAGTGCGTCGCCGACCGACTGTATGCCAACGCCGTGGCGACCAGCCCGAAGCAGCCGGCATTCACCGATGATTCTTACCCGTTGCTGCGCCGGGCCGGCTATCCGGCCGTGATCCTGGATACCTATCGAATCGGCGGCCTGTTGAGCACTTCGCACGATGTCGATACCTACCGGGATTTCTTCAATCTGTCCGACAGCCAGATCCAGCAGCATCTGACCGGCCACCCGCTGCGTGGCGGCGACATGCACCGCTTCGAAAACCTGCCGGCGCTGCTATTTCATGAGATGGTGCACTGGCTCGGCCACGAGCACAATGCCGTCACACCGGACATGGCGCATCTCTACGAGACCTGCTGCTTTGGCGGCAGCGATTTCATCAGCGACCCCAAGGCCAATGCCGAGTATCAGCAGCAGGCCTGCAATATCCTCAAGGACGACGAGCTGTGGCAGGCCAGTTATCACAAATACCGCGAAATGCAGCTGTGGCACTACAAGGGCTATGATCGCCTGAAAACCCGCATGCGCGAAGATTACGACTGATTCCCGGCGTAAATTTTTACCTCCGGCCTCAACCTGGCCGGCATTTCAGGTTAAAATCGCAGCCTGTTTTAACCACAGGATGCCGGCAGTATGCTTCAGGTCTACAACGACTTAACCAACCGCAAAGAAGAATTCGTCCCGCTCACCGCGAACAAGGTCAACATGTACGTCTGCGGCATGACCGTGTACGACTACTGCCATCTTGGCCATGCGCGCGTCATGGTGGTGTTCGATGTGGTTTACCGCTACCTGAAGTCCAAGGGTTATGACGTCACCTACATCCGCAACATCACCGACATCGACGACAAGATCATCGCGCGCGCTAACGAAAACGGCGAGCCGTTCACCGAGCTGACCGAACGTTTTATCCAGGCCATGCACGAGGATGCGGACGCCCTCGGCGTGGAGCGGCCGGACAGCGAACCCAAGGCAACCGACCATCTCGGTGAGATCATCAGCATGATCACACGCCTGATCGACAAGGGCCATGCCTATGTCGCGGGCAATGGCGATGTGTACTATTCAGTCGCCAGCTTCGAGGGTTACGGCAAGCTGTCCGGAAAATCGACCGAAGACCTGCGCGCCGGCGCGCGTGTCGATCCCAACGAGGACAAGCGCGATCCGCTCGACTTCGCCCTGTGGAAATCCGCCAAGCCCGGCGAACCCTACTGGGAATCGCCCTGGGGCAATGGCCGGCCCGGCTGGCACATCGAATGTTCGGCCATGTCGACTAGTGCACTGGGCGACAGTCTCGACATCCATGGCGGCGGCGCCGACCTGACGTTCCCACATCACGAAAACGAAATCGCCCAGTCGGAAGGCGCCACCGGTCACCAGTTCGTCAAATACTGGCTGCACAACGGCTTTGTGCGCATCAATGACGAGAAGATGTCAAAGTCACTCGGCAACTTCTTTACCGTGCGCGACATTCTCAAAGATTATCGAGCTGAAGAGGTGCGTTATTTCATCCTCACCAGCCAGTACCGCAGTCCGCTCAATTACGATAACGAACATCTCGACAATGCGCGCGCCGCGTTGACACGTTTTTACACGGCGCTGCGTGGTTTGCCGGAATCCGACGCGACCGGCGGAGAAGACTACGTCGAGCGTTTCAATGCCGCCATGGATGACGACTTCAACACGCCGGTGGCTCTGGCGGTGTTGTTTGATTTGGTGCGTGAAATAAACACTGTGCGCCAGGCAGACGAAAGCAAGGCGGCCAGTCTTTCTGCATTGCTACGTGAATTGGGGGCTGTGCTCGGTATCCTGCAGGATGATCCGGAAGCCTATTTGCGTGGGGAAAGCAGTGAAGACGGCTTGAGTGAAGACGATATCGAGGTGTTGGTGCAACAACGTATTCAGGCCAAGGCCGACAAAAACTGGGCCGAAGCCGACCGCATCCGCGACGAGCTCAAGGAGCAGGGCGTCGTGCTGGAAGACAGCGCCCAGGGAACCACCTGGCGGCGTGGCTGAGGGAGTGAATCATGGAAAGTCTCTGGGATGATGCCGAAGCGGCCACTTATGTTACCGACCTGCAACAACGTGTCTATACGTCGCGCCTGCTCGGACGTGGTCCATCGCTGGTATTACACGGCGGTGGTAACACCTCGGTAAAAATCACCGAACCGAACATCTTCGGCGAGCCGGAAGAGATTCTGTATGTAAAAGGTTCCGGCTGGGACCTGGCCACCATCGAGGGGGCAGGTTTCACACCGATCCGCCTCAAGCATCTGCAACGCCTCGCTCAGATCGACAGCCTGTCCGACCTGCAGATGGTCAACGAAATGAAAACACACCAGACTAATGCCGCAGCACCCAGCGGTTCGGTCGAAGCCATTTTGCACGCCTGTCTGCCATTCAAGTTCGTTGATCACACGCATGCCGATGCGATCATCACCATCAGCAATACACCGCAGGGCGAGCAACGCCTGCGCGAACTGTTTGGTGATGAGATTATTTACATCCCGTACATCATGCCGGGCTTTGATCTGGCGCGGCTGGTGGCGTTTGAATACGAAAAACAGGCCACGCCCAACACCAAAGGCATGGTGCTGCTCAACCATGGCATGTTCTCGTTTGCTGACACAGCGCGTGAGTCATATGAACGCATGATCGATTTCGTCAATCGCGCCGAGTTGTATCTGCAGCAGCACGAAGCCTGGCAGATTGCCGATGATGAACTCACCATGGCCTGTCCGGTCGAGCGTGAGCAACTGGCTGAGCTGCGCTCTGCCATATCGGCAACTGCAGGTAACGCTATGTTGCTGCGCACCGATCACAGTGTCGCCAGTCTGAACTTCTGCAAGCACGACGATCTGGAAAAAATCGCGCAGCAGGGGCCTGCAACGCCGGATCATGTCATCCGCACCAAGCGTATGCCACTGATTGGAACCGATGTGGCTGCTTATGCAGAAAATTATCGCGAGTACTTCAACACGCATGCGCCAAACGCGCGCTCGGCCGTAAGCATGCTCGACCCGGCACCGCGCATCATTCTCGACAAGCACCTGGGCATGATCACCATCGGCAAGACGGCCAAAGAGGCGAGCATCAATGCCGATATCTACCTGCACACCATGCAGATCATCCAGCGCGCCGAAATGCTGGAGCAATGGCAGGCGCTGCCGGCACAACACATCTTTGATGTCGAATACTGGGAGCTGGAGCAGGCCAAGTTACGCAAGGGCGGCGGTAAGCCGGAGTTTCAGGGTGAGATCGCTTTGGTTACCGGCGCGGCTTCCGGCATCGGCAAGGCCTGTGTCGATTCCTTATTGCAGCGCGGCGCCGCTGTGGTTGGCCTGGACCTGAACCCGGACATCGGCAAGCTCTACGACCGGCCGGATTTTCTCGGCCTGCAATGCGATGTCACTGACGCCGAAGCCGTCGAACAGGCGCTGGATCAGGCCGTGCAAGCGTTTGGTGGACTGGACATGCTCATCCTCAATGCCGGTATGTTCCCCGGCGGTACGCCGATTGCTGAATTGCAGGACGATGCCTGGCGCAAGGTCATGGAAGTCAATCTCGATGCCAACCTGCGCCTCATGCGCCTGTGCCATCCCTTGCTCAAACTGGCTCCGAATAACGGCCGTGTCGTCGTCATCGGCTCGCGCAATCTGCTGGCACCCGGACCGGGTGCCGCGGCTTACTCGGCCTCCAAGGCAGCACTCAACCAGGTAGCGCGCATCGCCGCACTGGAATGGGGGCCTGATGGCATTCGCATCAATTCACTGCATCCGGATGCCGTATTCGATACTGGCCTGTGGACCGAAGAAGTTCTCAACGAGCGCGCCGCCTATTACGGCATGAGTGTCGAAGCTTACAAAACCCGCAATGTGCTCAGAACCGAAATCCGTTCACATGATGTCGCGGAACTTGCGGCTGCCATGTGTGGGTCGTTGTTTGCCAAGACGACAGCGGCTGGTGTGCCGGTGGATGGTGGGAATGATCGGGTGATTTGAAGAGTCTTGATGATAGTTGGAAAAAGGAGGGTATCTATAGTGATCGAGGTTCAAGCCGCTAGTGAATCAATTGCTTGATTAAGTACGTTTATTGGTTGGTTTTAGGAATCACTTCTCCAATGAATCCAAGCACTCTTTTATTGCCGTAATAATCCGCATATAAATATTCTCCTCTGAATTCAATGTTCTTTTCGTATATGCCTTTCCATTTCATAACGAGATATCTGCAATTAATATTTACATGTTCTTTAGTAGAGGAATTCTCAACTGTTTCTTGATTATTGATTGCTGAATGATCAAATAAGCAATATTTTTCCTGACCTGTATTTAATTCATAGCCGTCCTTAATGGGAAGAAACACGATATATTGATCAGTTTTTGATGGCATCTTTGGAATAGCTGGTGCTAAAAAGTATTTGAATCCTTCTTCGTCCCAGTTGGTTTTTTTATTATCCAGCTTGGCGATTGACAGAATTTGTTTGTTTTTATTTGCGCTGAAGTTATATGCATGGACATTTTCTGATCGCTTGTTATCGAAGCCCAAGCCTTGATATTCAACCAGCTTTTCCAAGTCAGGCGGGATCCAAACTTTTATATAAAAGAAATCTTTTATTACCCTGTTGGGTTTCAAAGGGGGTGTATATTGAGATTTAATGTCATCTGATAACGTGTTTTCTTTTTCAGATGCAGTGATGTTTGAAGTCAGGAAAAAATAAATCAGGAGCGCTGTAATCTTTAGTGTTTTCATGCCTTTTTATTAGTGAGAACGTCTATTGTTTTTATAACACAAGAAAAGCAATAGAATTCAGGAAGACCACACATATTAACAATCTTCTATATTTTTACTATTTGTCGCACTAAACAGAATTCAAAATCGTGAACTTTAAATTGTTTTTAACAATAATCTTATATTTTATCCCTTTAGTAGCTTTACTGCTGAGGAAGTATTATTTGCTTCCAAAAAAATTAATAAAAAAGAGAGGGGTGACTGATAAAAGCATTGTTTATATATCCGTTGTGATGGTGACTATCTGGGTAATATATTGGCTCGTTGTGAAACTAGGAAAAGGGATAATTTAAATGGCTGTTAATTATTTGCAAATCGAATCGGTGCTTAGGATATTGATATAAAAAGAAAATGTTACCTAAGAGATAAATGAGATACAAAATAAAAAAAGATTCATGAATCTTTGTGGCGTCATGAATAATCTTCGAACAAATACCTGGACCCGCAAATATTCTCTTTGTTCTTTTGTCATGGCAAAAGAACCAAAACCGTCTTCCCCCTGTTTTGGCTTCACGTTGTTCAGCACCTGCGTCACTGGTCAGTCAGGCGAACGAAAAGAACTCGCGATTTACAATCGCTCAGACACCTTTTCGTTTTTACCGCCTGCCTTCTGGCGTGACGCATCAAAACAGAGGGGAAGCAGGGTGACAGAATGACCACCCGTCTCCGACTCCAGCCCACCGAGCCGCGCAGAAGGCTGCTGATAAAAGGCCGAGCCTGTTTGAGCGATAGCGAGTTGGCGAGGACTCGGCAGGCTTCGAGCAGTGAGGGCAGCCGCAGGCTGGGCTGGTGGAGGAAGTGCTTTTGGTTACTTTGTGCGAAAACAAAGTAACAAAAAAACATGTTACTGAAGAAGAAACTCACTTAGTGGTTTCATGAATAATCCCCGAAAAACTAAGCATCCCAGACCCTCAAATAGTCAATGTCTGAACAGGTTAACCAACACCGTCAACACAATACTGATGATCACCATGGATGTGATCGGAATAAAAACCATCCCACGCTCGGTTTCGATATGAATATCTCCCGGCAGTTTACCAAACCAGTTCAACATCCAGGGAAAGAAATGCAATATCGCACCAAGGACGAGTATTGCTGCACCAATGATCATCAACCAGCGCGCCATGATCTTCGCTATTCGCTCAGTGATCTCAAAGGAGGATGGCTTCCCATTGCTTCAATTTTTCCTGTTTCGAAATCGAAGCATTTGCCGGACTGGTGGAGGGTAGCCATTGCATTTGCACTGGCAGTTGTTGTGGCAACAGGTTGGGCAGGATATGCCGATCAAACACCTGCTGCGCTTTACGGCCGTTAAAGAATATTTGCTGAATGCTGGGATGGCGTTGCAACAGACCGGGGATGTCGTTGGGCACCATGCTGTCTTTTTTGATATCGGAGTCGAGACTGCCGGGACGTTCGCAGTAGTTCAACACATCCCACAGCGCATAACCCTGGTCGGCGAGTTGTTGCAGGCGTTGTTCGTATGGTAATGAACGCGGTATCTGCAACAGCGTTTCGATGATGTTCCAGAACCGGTTTTGTGGATGGGCGTAGTACTGTTGTTGTTGCAACGAGCGTTCACTCGGCATCGAGCCGAGGATCAGCACGCGCGGCTGCTTGCCGACCACCGGCGCGAAGCTGCACAGCAGCTTGTTGCCGTCGGTTTTTTTGCCGGCTGTTCGAGCCATCAAAAATTACAGTGGTCTCAGCTCGGTAATTGGTGAATCGTTTTTGGCGTCGACCTTGCTGTACAGGTCATACAGTGCGGCCTGCAGTGCTTCCTCGATGACCGGGTGATAGAACGGCAGTTGCAGCAGGTCGCCGACGGTCATGTCTTTCTGGATGCACCAGGCCAGCAGGTGGCCGAGGTTTTCACCCTTGGTGGCGATCATTTCGGCGCCCAGCAGTTTGCCGGAAGCCTTGTCGGCGTAGACGCGGATGATGCCTTTGTTTTTCGACATGATCAGCGCGCGGCCGACCGGCGCCATCTTGATTTCACCGACGGCCGTTGTTTCAGGATCAAGTTCAGTGAAACGTGCGCCGACACTGACGATGTTCGGGTCGCAAAAGGTGATGTACAGCGGTGTCTTGCGCTGAAATCCCTGGATGCTGTCATTAACCGCATTAAAGCCGGCAATGCGGCCTTCGTCGCCGGCTTCATGCAGCAACTGGCGTTCGCCATTGGCGTCACCGGCAAGGAACAGATGCGAGTCACCGATCTGCATGGTGTTGCGGTTGTAATCCACCATGCCGTTGGCGTCGAGTTCGATGCCGGCGTTTTCCAGCTTTAATTTGTCGAGGTTGGGGCCGCGGCCAATGGCGACGAGGATTTTATCCACACTGACCGACTGGTCGCCTGCCGTCACCTTGAGTTTGCCGTCCTTGGTTTCCTTGATCTCGGCAGCGTGGCCGAGCCACAGGGGCATTTCATTGCCAAGGATGTCGGTGGCACTGCTGATGACATCCGGATCGCTGATGCCGCCAATGGTTTCCTGCTGGTCGATGCCGGTGACATCGACGCCGAGTCGGTGCAGGGACTGGCCGATTTCCAGGCCGATCACTCCGAGGCCGATGACGGCCATGGTGGAGGGCAGGGTTTCCAGTTCAAAGAATTCATCGGTCGTCAGGATGCGATCCCCGAATTCTCTCCAGGCTTCCGGCACAATCGGCCGCGAGCCGCTGGCAATGATGATCTTGTCGGCGTGGATGCGCTGGCCATTGTCGATTTCCAGCACATGCGGTTCGACAAAATGGGCATAACCCTCGATGAACTGTTCCTCGCTCATGTTATCGGTGGAGTTGGACAGGACACGATCGACGAAGGTATCGCGCAGGTCCTGCACGTATTCCATGGCCTCGGCGGAATCGATGCGCAGGTCGTCCTGGCCGTCGACGCCATAGCGGCTGAACACCTTGCGGCGGTAGTAGTCTTCGGCGACCTGGATGACGGCCTTGGATGGCATGCAACCGACACGTGCGCAGGTGGTGCCGGTGTGTCCGCCATTGATGAGCACCCAGCTTTTACCCGAGGGGCGCACCTTGCTCAAGGCATATAAACCGGCGCTACCGGATCCAATAATAGCGACATCGACTTTGCGTTCTTCCACGACTACTCCTGATCAGAATTTTCGATATGATTTTTGTGGCCAGCATTTTAAACCCTGTGGCGGATATTCATAGGGTTTGCGAAGGTAAAATTGCCTGACATAAATGCAGATTGGCTGATCAGTTGGTCAGGTAGATGCGGTTTCTCACCAGTGGTGGCGCCGGTCGGGCCGGGGGGAAGGGACGGTTGCCCATCCGGGCTGGCGGCATGATGGGCGGATAGTCGTCGCGTCTCAAATACCGGGTTTCAACAATCGGTCGCTGGAAACCACGGCTGCGCAAATGAATACGTGAATCGGGC
>JASFVP010000050.1:0-27137 GCA_050049775.1 Chromatiales bacterium | reverse complement strand
CGTTGTGGCTGGAGCAGGCCGGTGTGCCGTTACCCTGGGGTGCGCTGGAGAGTTCAATACTGACCGCCTTTTTCATGCTGTTTCTGCTCGGCGTGTTTCTCGGCCGCATCAGTCGCAAGTTCTGGTTATGGAGTGGCCTGCAGACACTGCTGATTGCGGTGCTGACCGCCGGCATCATTCTGCTGATCGGCTAGTCGCTGCTGCTTTCCGTCTGTTCTTCCGGTTTTTCCGGCAAGCCCCCCACTAGCGGCACAAAGGCCACGCCGAGAATGCTGTCCACCCTGGTGTTGCCGTCGGCGTCTTTTTCCAGTCGCATGAGCTCCTGGTGCGCAAACGGCAGGCCGACCGGAATCACCATCACCCCGCCCGGCTTGAGCTGTTCCACCAAAGGTTCTGGAATATGCGTGGCCGCGGCCGTGACGATGATGCCATCGTAGGGCGCATGCTCCGGCCAGCCGTGATAACCGTTGCCGATGTGGCATTCGACATTTTTGTATCCGAGATTCTTCAATCGCTCGGCCGCTTCCTCACCCAGCTCCGGCACCACTTCCACGGTGTAAACCTGTTTGCACAAGGTCGAGAGTATCGCCGTCTGGTAACCGCAGCCGGTGCCGATCTCCAGTACATGATGATCCCGCTTGATGGCCAGCAAATCGGTCATGAGCGCGACGATGTAAGGCTGTGAGATAGTCTGGCCGTGGCCGATCGGCAATGGGCCGTTTTCAAACGCCAGGCTGCGCATGTTATAGGGCACAAACTCGTCGCGCGGCACGATGGCCATGCTGTGCATGACGTGTGTATCGAGCTTGTCCTTGCCGATCATCGAACGCGTGTACATCACTTCCGCTTCGATATCCTGAATCATGCGCAGCTGTTCGATTTTCATGTCAGGTGCCTTGCCGCCATGAAGACAGATACTCGGCCTGTTCGGCGGTTAACGCATCGATGTGAATGTTCATGGCCGCCAGTTTCAGTGCGGCGACTTGTTGATCCAGTTCAGCCGGCACATTGTGCACGCTATGTTCCAACGGTTCAGACTGCTGTGCCAGATACACGGCCGACAACACCTGGTTGGCGAAGCTCATGTCCATGACGGCAGATGGATGACCTTCCGCGGCAGCCAGGTTGACCAGCCGGCCTTCGGCCAGCAAGACCAGTTTGCGGCCATCGCCAAGTTCGTACTCTTCTACAGAGGCTCGCGGTTTGTGTTTGGCGACCGCCATGGACTCGAGCGCGGGAATATTGATTTCGACATTGAAGTGACCGGAATTGGCCAGCACGCAGCCGTCTTTCATAACCTGCATGTGCGACTGGTCAATCACGTGCTTGTCGCCGGTGGCGGTGACGATGAAGTCCGAAATGGCCGCCGCCTCGGTCAATGGCATGACGGTAAAGCCGTCCATGGTGGCTTCCAGTGCGCGTAAGGCATCGACTTCGGTGACCACCACATGGGCGCCATGTCCCTTGGCGCGCATGGCGATGCCGCGGCCGCACCAGCCGTAACCGACCACGGTAAAGGTCTTGCCGGCCAGCAGTATGTTGGTGGCACGAATGATGCCATCGAGCGTGCTTTGCCCGGTGCCATAGCGATTGTCGAACAGGTGCTTGGTCATGGCGTCGTTGACCGCAATCACCGGCATGCGCAACGCGCCCTCCTCGGCCATGGCGCGCAATCGAATCACGCCGGTGGTGGTTTCCTCGGTGCCGCCGAGCATATTGTCGAGCAGATCGGTGCGTGACTTGTGCAGCTCGCTGACCAGGTCAGCGCCGTCGTCCATGGTGATGACTGGCTGGTGATCGAGTGCGGCAGCAATGTGCTGGTAATACTGTTCGGTGGTTTCGGCGCGAATCGCAAACACCGGAATTTTATAAAACTCGACCAAGGCCGCGGCTACGTCGTCCTGGGTGCTGAGCGGATTGCTGGCGCACAAGACTACATCGGCGCCGGCGGCCTGCAGAACGCGCGCGAGATTGGCGGTTTCAGTGGTGATGTGCAAACAGCCGCTGAGACGGATACCGGCTAAGGGTTGATCCACCGACAGCCGTTGCATCAGACCCTGCAGTACCGGCATTTCCCGCCAGGCCCATTCGATGCGCTGTTTGCCCTGCTCGGCCAGATTCGGGTTGGCGATGTCGAAGTCCATGTTGCTCTGTCTGGTCAGTCCGGAAATTCGGGAGTGTCAAGAATAGGCCTCTCCGCTGCGACAATCCACAGCACCACCTCATCTCCAGCGAGATGGTGACTGATGTACTTGAATTGTGGTCGAGGTGTATCAGCCCCGGTGTTCAGCCGGGGTGTTGCGAAAAACCCGGCTTACTCGTAACCGTGAACCATCCTCATCGCCTTGTTCTGGCGGAGCCTGCAATCGACTTCCACTTCAGCGTCGAGCCAGTCCTGTTTCGGGTCACCGCCCTTGAAACCACGCCGCTCGGCACGCTGATAAGCGAGTTTGGCAATCAGATCCTGCCGCGTTCGCTCGTCGATACCCAGCTCTTCATTAAGTCTCTGTCCCATTTGTCCACTCCTCCTGAATTGATAACACACTCCCTTACTGCAAATGTCACATCTAACACACACCCCGCGTCAGAACGGGGTGCGGTCAATCTCACTGTCATTCCACCTTGATGGAATGACGTTTTGCGCCTTCCATCTTCGGAATGCTCAGTTCCAGCATACCGTCGGCAAAACTGGCTTTGGCCCTGTCGCCATCGACTTCACACGGCAAGGTAGCGGTACGATAAAACTCACCGCGGGTGATTTCAGAACGGAAATACTCACCCTTTTCTTCCTTGCTTTCCTTCCTGGTGTGTCCTTTGATGGTAACCGTGCTATCGGTGACGGATACGTCGATGTCTTTTTTGTCGACGCCCGGCAACTCTGCCCGGACTACAACATCTTCATCGTGTTCTACGATATCCATCCTTGGCATTTTCATTTCCTTGCCCCATGCCATTTCAGGGAATGCGGGCCATTCCCAATCGAACGGTCGGACGCGGCGCGGAAACATTTCTCCGAACATGCGTTCCATTTCTTCAAATGGAGTCATTGCATGCAGATGACCACTCTTTTTTACCGGTTTGCCTTCGATTTTGCTGCCAGTGATGTCCTTTTTAGCCATGATGCACCTCCTTTTCGAGATCCATTCATCCCAGACTGTGCGACCTCACAAACAGCCTGACTCGAGACAGTCCCCGGGACAGGAATTATTCCCAGTGCCATACAGCGTAGACACCGGCCAACATCCCGTCAAAATTATCTTTGTTCTCTACCTACCAATATAAATTTGATTTTAATTCCTACAATAGACACAGTATTCATTAGTTGATCCGGATCAAGCCGGCAGCAAACAAACACTGCCATGAGGTGGCCGCAATGTGGACGCATTTCCAGCATGATGCCGATGTCGGCATCAGTGGCGCCGGCGCCAGCCCCGCCGCAGCCTTTCAACAGGCGGCAGTAGCCTTGACCGCGGTGATCACCGAACCGGAGAGAGTGCGCTGTCAGCAATCGGTGGAAATCCACTGCAGCGCTCCGGACCTGGAACTGCTGTTTGTCGACTGGCTCAATGAACTGATTTACGAAATGGCCACCCGGCGCATGCTGTTCAGTAAATTTGATGTACACATCGACAGCGACCAGCTACAGGCGACAGCCTGTGGTGAAGTGTTGGATGTGCAACGCCATCAGCCGGCTTGCGAGATCAAGGGAGCCACCTACACCGAACTTGCTGTGCACCAGCTTACGGATGGCAGCTGGCAGGCTCGTTGCGTGGTGGACGTGTGAGGCATAAAGCATGGACATGAAAGACCTGACCCGTGTTTCTGATTTTGAGTGGCGCATCGAACCGCAGGGCGCCATGCGCGTACCGGGTATTATTTACGCCAGCGAGGCGTTGATCCTCGGCATGGATGACAAGGTACGCGAGCAGGTCTGCAATGTCGCCAGCCTGCCCGGCATTGTGCAGGCTTCCTATGCGATGCCGGACGCACATTGGGGTTATGGCTTTCCGATCGGCGGTGTGGCGGCATTCGACGCTGACAACGACGGCGTGGTCTCGGCCGGTGGCGTTGGCTTTGATATTTCCTGCGGTGTGCGCGCGCTGCGCACCGGCCTGCGACGCGCCGACATCGACGCCATACAACAACAACTCGCCGACGCCCTGTTTCACCGGGTGCCGGTGGGGCTTGGCAGCCGTGGCGATATTCGCCTGACCGATCGTGAGATGGACGCCATGCTCAGCGGCGGCGCGCGCTGGGCGGTCGAACGCGGCTGGGGCGATGCCGCCGAGCTGCAATTCATCGAAGAGCAAGGCTGCATGGCCGGCGCGCAACCCGAGTTTATTTCGGCGCATGCGCGCGAACGCCAGCGTCATGAAATGGGCACGCTCGGTTCGGGCAATCATTATCTGGAAGTGCAGGAAGTCAGCGAAATCCATGACACGGATGCAGCAACAGCGTTTGGCCTCGCTCTCGGTGACATCCTGGTCAGTATTCATTGCGGCTCACGCGGGCTTGGCCACCAGATCGGCACCGAGTTTCTCAAAAGCATGGCCATCGAAGCGCCACAACACGGCATTCACCTGCCCGACCGCGAACTTGCCTGCGTGCCGATCAAGTCGGACACCGGCCAGGCCTACCTTGGTGCCATGCGCGCCGGCATCAACTGCGCGCTGGCCAATCGCCAGATCATCGATTCCCTGACGCGCGAAGTGTTTGAGGAAATGTTCGACCAGGTGCAGATGAGCCTGCTGTTCGACGTGTCGCACAACACCTGCAAGGTGGAAGAGCATGTCGTCGATGGTCACAGCAAATCATTGTATGTGCATCGCAAGGGCGCCACGCGCGCATTCGGCCCGGGTCATGCGGGCTTGCCTCCCGCCTATCGCGACAGTGGCCAGCCAGTCATCATCGGTGGCTCGATGGGCACTGCCTCACACATCCTGGCCGGCAACCCCGGCAATGAAAATGCCGCCTTCGCCTCGGCCTGCCACGGCGCCGGCCGCGCCATGAGCCGGCATCGCGCCGCCAAAACCTGGCATGGCCGCCAGGTGGTCGATGACTTGCGCGCTGCTGGCATCATCGTGCGCAGCCCGTCGTTACGAGGCGTCGCCGAAGAAGCGCCCGGCGCCTATAAGAATGTGGATGCGGTCGTCGATGCCGCACAGCAGGCGGGCCTGGCGCGCAAGGTCGCCACCCTCAAGCCACTGGTGTGTGTCAAGGGATAAACCAGTTGCCGTCTCCGGCCCGGTTTTGTGCAACCGCCTAGCGCGCCCAGGTGACCCGCAGGCTATCGGCGCCTTCGGTGTACTGAATATCCAGCTCTCCTGCATAGGCGTGCTCGATGGCTTCGCCGACGCCACGTGGCAGGTGCATATCGGTGAAAGTCACCAGAGTAGCGCCATCCGGTTGCACTTCGATACCCATGATGCGCTTGAGCGGATGTTCGGCTTTCTCGGTTTCGACTTTGTTATGCATCAGCCGCATGATTTCGTCATGGTGCTGCTGGAAAAACTCGCCACTGAGCGTCAGATAACCGGCCGGCACCCTGTCGTGGATGCGCTGGCAGGCCGGGCAACGATGCTCTTCAGCATCAGCCGGGGCAGCTTCCTGCCATTGCCAGCGGCCAGCACTGTAAACAGCCTGGCAGTCCGGGCAGACGGTCGGCTCGGATAACTTGCGTTTGGCCTTGTAAGGGTCGTGCACCCGTTCCTTGATGAGGCGGTCGCCTCTTTCCGGTCGGTTGCCACCAGTGTATTGACTAGTCATAACAACCTCCTCGCGATGCGTGCTTGCTCGCAATTAAAATATACACCAGAAGTCCATTGTCGATAATGAGCATGCGCAACTATGCAGTGCTTTCTGCTGTCTGGCTGCACAGAAAAAGCTCCCGACCCATACCCGGGGATAAAATCCATTGATTCCTGAATTTGACAATAAGATTACAGTTTTCGATGGCGTGGACGCTATTCAGAAGCAATCCGTGCGCACACTGCACGAACAATTCTGTCAGGGAGAGCTGTAAATGGACTTAATGAGAAAACTCAACATCAAAACCCGTCTCTGGTTATTGACCGCATTGGCAATTTCCGGCGCCTTGCTGGTTGCGGCGATTTCGCTGTCGATCTTCCATTCCTCGCTAGTGAAAGAAAAAGAACAACAGACCCGCAAGCTGGTCGAGAGCGCCCATAGCATCCTGGTGACGCAGCACGCTTTGTTCAGCAAGGGTGAGATTGACGAGTCCACCGCCAAGGCAACGGCACTCAAGACCATCAAGGCCATGCGCTATAACAAGGACAACTATTTCTGGATCAATGATTCCAAACCGGCAATGATCATGCACCCGATCAAGCCGGATCTGGATGGCAAGGATCTGTCCGGCTTTGCTGATCCGCAGGGCAAGAAACTGTTTGTCGAAATGGCGCGACTGGTTGACCGCCAGGGTGAAGGCATGGTGCCTTACCAGTGGCCCAAACCCGGTTCGGAAAAGCCGATCGACAAGATTTCCTATGTAAAAGGATTCAAGCCCTGGGGCTGGATTGTCGGTTCCGGCATTTATATCGATGATGTCGATGCCGCATTTCAAAAGACGCTGTTCACACTGGGTTCGGTCACACTTGTTGGCACATTACTGTTGGCCGGACTCGCCCTGGTACTCATCGTCAGTATCATCAAACCGCTTCGCGAAACCACCGTCGCCATGAACGAGATTTCTCAGGGTGACGGCGACCTGACGGTGAGGCTGGATACATCAGGCAAGGATGAGGTGTCTGATTTGTCCTCGGCATTCAATCTGTACACCGAAAAAATCCAATGCATCATCCGCAAGGTGCGTGAGGCAACCACCGAATTAACTGCCGCCTCTGCCCAGCTGCATCAGATTTCAGATTCCACCAACGCCTCCATGCAGCAGCAACACAGCGAAACCCAGCAAGCGGCCACTGCCGTGACGGAAATGGCTTCCACCGTGAAGGAAATCGCCAGAAGCTCCGAAGCCGCGGCTGTCTCGGCCAACGAAGCCGAACGGGAAACCATGGCCGGCAAACAGGTGGTTGGCGAGACGGCGGATACCATCAACACACTGGCATCGGAAGTTGAACAGGCCACCAATGTGATACATCGCCTGGAAAATGAAAGTGAAGCCATCGGCTCAGTATTGGATGTGATTCGCGGCATTGCCGAGCAGACCAACCTGCTCGCATTAAACGCCGCCATCGAGGCGGCGCGCGCCGGTGAACAGGGTCGTGGCTTTGCCGTGGTGGCAGATGAGGTCCGTACCCTGGCCAGCCGCACCCAGCAGTCCACCCAGGAAATTCAGGACATGATCGAGAAGTTGCAGGCCGGCTCACGCGAGGCAGTGCAGGTCATGGACAGCAGCCGCTCAACCACCCAGAGAACGGTCGAGAAAGCCGGTGAAGCGGCCGAATCCCTGACCAAAATCACCAATGCGGTCGGCGTGATTTCCGACATGAACACCCAGATCGCCAGCGCCGCCGAGGAACAATCGGTGGTGGCCGAGGAAATCGACCGCAACATCGTGCAGATTTCTGACCTGGCCCAGGAGGGAGCTGAAAAAACCAGCAGTGTAACTGGCGCCAGCCAGCAGCTGTCGGAACTCAGCAACAGCCTGCAGGCTCTAGTGCAGCACTTCAAGGTAGGCTAATCAAACTCACCCGCCCGGTGAAAAATCGTGCCAGCGATTTACACCGGGTGGCGTGGATTATCCCTTGCTCAGAGTTACTCCATGCAACGCCATAAAACAGGACACCGTGTAATCCACCACTGAGCGGATATCGCCCAGTTCAACCGGCTGGTTCAACACCAGCGCTTTGGTCCGTAGAGAACCGATCAGTGAACCAGTAAACTGCTGTGCGGCAAGATAACAGTCGTCGATGCGCAGATGCCCCGATGTACATTGTTGCTCCAGATACTTCGCCACGACCCGGTTGCCACGTTCCGGCCCGACGCGATAATAGAGTTCGCCCAGTTCAGGGAAACGCGCACTTTCCGCGATGATAAGCCGGTGCAGCGCCAGCACCGACGGCTGCAAAATGATGCTCAGCAAAGTTTCGGCGAACTCACTCAGTGCCGCGGCGGTATTCTGGCGCGCATGTTCGGTTTCCAGCATGGTCAGCAACACATCCTGACAATGCTGGGTGATTATGTCGCTGAACAGCGCCTGCTTGTTGCCGTAATGATTGTAAATCGTCTGTTTGGAAACACCGGCCTCGCGCGCGATCGCGTCCATGCTGGTATTACTGTAACCCTGTTGCAGGAAAATGCGTGTCGCCGCTTCAATAATGGCGACCTGCTTTCCGGTACGTCCGCTGACAGAGCAAAAAGCGGGGGAAGTTTCGGACAAATTAACCTCTTGAAAATCCAGTTTCCGGCAAATCTGGCCGGAGTGTTTTTTTACAATAGAAAAATTATGGCTTATTTAGACTGGACGGTCCAGTCCAATTGCGCCACAATGCAGCCAAGAAACCAAGATGTCTGCCCTGCCGACTGATTGCAGCCGCCACGGTGCAGACCTCCAAGAAGAAGAATCCTGTGAGGTAAGGCTGTGATTAAACGATTGCTGTTAGTTGTAATTGCCCTGGCCATCCTGTTCGGCGGCATATTCGGCTGGAAATACTGGGCGGCACAAAAAGCGGCCGCCATGATGGCCGGTGGTATGCCACCCAGTGTGATCGCTGCCGAGGAAGTCCGACGTGAACAATGGCAGCCGACCCTCGATGCCATCGGCAATCTCGTCGCCACCCAGACCGTACTGGTCGCCAGCGAAATCGAGGGCCAGGTCAAGACTATTCATTTCGAATCCGGCAGTACGGTCGAAGCCGGTGTTGAACTGGTGACACTCGATGATGATGTCGACCAGGCCGAGCTGGCCGGTCTGGAAGCAGAAAAACGCCTTGCCGAAATCCAGTTCGAACGTACGCGCAAGCTGCTCAAGGACAAGACCATTTCGCGTTCCGAATACGACGAAGCCAAAGCCACGCTCGACAATGCCGCCGCCCAGGTGCGTTCACAACAGGCGCGCATCGCGCGCAAGCACATTCACGCCCCCTTTAGCGGCCAGCTTGGCATTCGCAAGGTCGACATCGGCCAGTATCTCGCTGCCGGTGACGCCATCGTGTCGCTACAGGCCAACCATCCAATTTACGCCGACTACAGCCTGCCGGAACGTTATCTCAACGATTTATCCATCAGCCAGGCCGTTGAAGTGCGCGTGCAGGCATTCCCGGGCCAGGTATTCAGCGGCAAGATCGAGGCCATCAGTCCGCGCATCGAAACTGCCAGCCGCAGTGTGCCGGTGCGCGCCATCCTGCAAAACGAACAATTGCAATTGCGCACCGGTATGTTCGCCGAAGTACGCACGCTGTTGCCACCACGCAGCAATGTGCTGACCATCCCGGAACAGGCCATCAGCTACAACCCGTACGGCGACTCGGTGTTTGTCGTCGAGGAAAAAGACGGCAGCCTGTCGGTGCAGAAGCGCCAGATCGAAACCGGCGCGGTGCGCAATGGCCGCGCCGAAGTGCTCAGTGGCCTGGATGATGGCGAGCGCATTGTCACTGCCGGTCATAACAAACTGCGCAACGGCATGGCAGTCACGATCGACAACTCTGTCGAACTCGACGGCAAGGTGACCGGACCATGAAATTCACCGACATCTTTGTCCGGCGACCGGTTCTCGCCAGTGTCGTCAGCCTGTTGATCCTGGTGATCGGGCTGCGCTCGCTCGCTTCACTTGAGGTGCGCCAGTACCCGGAAACCCAGAACACCGTGGTCACAGTCACAACCAGCTACCCGGGCGCCAGCAGTGAACTCATCAAGGGTTTCATCACCACGCCGTTGCAGCAGGCGATTGCCGAAGCCGATGGCATCGATTACCTGTCGGCACGCAGCACCCAAGGCAGCTCGGTCATCGAAGCGCACATGGAGCTCAACTTCGACGCCAACGCGGCGGTAGCGGAAATCCAGGCCAAGGTCGCCAGCCAGCGTAACGTCTTGCCGGCCGAAGCCGAAGACCCGGTGATCACGTCCACCACCGGCGATACCACGGCGCTGATGTACATGGCGTTTTACAGCGAAACCATGAAGCCGTCGCAGATCACCGACTACCTGCTGCGCGTGGTACAGCCCAAACTGCAGGCCGTACCCGGCGTCGCCAAGGCCGCCCTGATCGGCAACAAGACATTCGCCATGCGCGTCTGGCTTGATCCGAAGCGCATGGCCGCACTCAAGGTGTCCGCTTCCGACGTCTTCGACGTGCTGCGCGCCAACAATTACCTCGCAGGGATCGGCCAGACCAAGGGTGCTTATGTGGCGACCGACCTAACCATCAATACCGACATCAGCACAGTTGAGGACTTCCGCAAGCTGGTGGTGCGCGCGGCCGATGGTACGCTAGTGCGTTTGGGCGACATCGCCAACCCGGAGCTCGGATCGGAAGACTACAACTCCACCAATATGTACAAAAACCAGACAGCGATCTTCATCGGCATCGAGCCGGCGCCGGGCGCCAACCCGTTGACCGTCGCCAAGGCGGTACACGATGTCATGCCGGAACTGCGCAGCCAGATGCCGACCAACCTGAATGCGCACATCCCCTATGATGCGAGTAAATACATTGAAGATTCCATTGACGAAGTCTTCGCCACACTGGCCGAAGCAGTGCTGATTGTACTGACGGTCATCTTCCTGAGTCTCGGCTCGATACGCGCTGCGGTGGTGCCGGCGGTGGCCGTACCGCTGTCATTGATCGGCGCGGCCTTCATCATGCTGTTGCTCGGCTTTTCCATCAATCTGCTGACCTTACTGGCGATGGTGCTGGCCATCGGCCTGGTGGTGGATGACGCCATCATCGTGGTGGAAAACGTGCACCGCCACATCGAGGAAGGCGCCTCGCGTTTTGATGCGGCTCTGAATGGCGCGCGCGAACTGGCGTTGCCGATCATCGCCATGACCACCACCCTGGTGGCCGTGTATGCGCCGATCGGCTTTATGGGCGGACTGGTCGGCACCTTGTTTACCGAATTCGCGTTTGCGCTGGCTGGCGCAGTACTGGTCTCCGGCGTGGTGGCCCTGACGTTGTCGCCGATGCTGTCGCGCATGATCCTCAAGCCGCATGGCCAGCAAGGCCGTTTTGAAGTCGTGGTCGAACGCTTCTTTAACAAACTGGCCGATAAATACCAGCGCAGCCTGCACGGCACACTCAATTTTGTACCGGTTACCATGGTGTTTGCTGTGAGTATTCTGGTCAGCATCTATTTCATGTTTGTCACCACGCCGAATGAACTGGCGCCGACCGAAGACCAGAGCATCCTGTTTTTCATGGCGCGCGCACCACAGACCGCGACGCTGGATTACAACAAGGAGTACACCAGGAAAATTCTCGACGCGTTTGAAACCATCCCTGAGTATTATGAAAGCTTTTTCATACTCGGTTTCGGCAAGGACACCAGCACGATTCTCGGTGGCTTTAAAATGGAACAACCGTTCCAGCGGCCGCGTTCGCAAATGGACATCCAACCCGAGCTGCAGCAAAAGCTCGGGCAGATTGCCGGCTTCCAGATCGCCGTGTTCCCGCGTCCCAGCCTGCCCGGTTCCGGCGGTGGCCTTCCGGTGCAGTTTGTCATCACCACCGACGCGGACTATGACAAGCTCGACACGGTTGCCGACAGCCTCATCGGCCCGGCCATGCAAAGCGGCAATTTTGCCTTCCTGCAAAAATCAGTTGAGTTCAACCGGCCCAGCACCAACCTGTTGATCGACCGTGACCGTGCCGGTGATCTTGGCATCTCGATGCGCGACATCGCTTCCAGTCTCGCCACCCTGCTCGGCAGCGGTTATGTCAACCGCTTCAGCCTGGAAGGCCGCAGCTACAAGGTCATCCCGCAGGTGGCGCGCGAATTTCGCCTCAACAAGGAAATGCTCAACGGTTATTACCTGACGGCCGCCAGCGGCGAGCAGGTGCCATTATCGACACTGGTGGAATTCGAGGAAAGCGTCGAGCCCAGCCAGCGTACCCAGTTCCAGCAACTCAATGCCGTCACCGTGCAAGGCGTCATGGCGCCGGGCGTACCGGTCGGCGTAGCGCTGGCTTATCTTGAGGAACAGGCACGCAACAACTTCCCGCCGGGTTTTGCCTGGGACTACACCGGCGGATCACGCCAGTACGCCCAGCAAGGCAGCGCGCTGATTTATACCTTCTTCATGTCGATTCTGGTGATTTACCTGGTGCTGGCGGCGCAGTTCGAAAGCTGGCGTGACCCCGTCATCATTCTGGTGTCGGTGCCCATGTCGATTGCCGGCGCCCTGATTTTCATGACGCTGGGACTGGCGACGGTCAACATCTATACGCAGGTCGGCCTGATTACCTTGATTGGTCTGATCGCCAAGAACGGTATTTTGATTGTCGAGTTCGCCAATCAGTTGCAGATCCAGCAGGAATTGAGCAAACGCGAAGCGGTTGAAGAAGCCGCCAGTATCCGCCTGCGGCCGATTCTCATGACCACGATTTCCATGGTTGTCGCCATGGCGCCGCTGCTGACCGCCTCCGGCCCTGGCGCGGTCAGTCGCTTCGACATCGGCCTGGTGGTCGCCACCGGACTCGGCATCGGCACGCTGTTTACGCTCTACGTGGTGCCGGCGGTATATCTGTTACTGGCGCGTGATCACAGCGCCATGCTGGAAAAACAAAGCCGCGAAGAAACCCTGACTCAATCGCCGTCCACATCGCCCTGATCGATGTCCTCGATCGAGACGATGACGGTTTCCGGTTCTTGCTCCTGTTCCTGCGCCGCTTGCTCATGAATCGCATCTTCAACCTTGTCTTCCTGCTGGGTGGTTTCAGATGGTGGTACTGATTCGGTTCCGTTGGACATATTTATCTCCTCTGCAAATTCTTTCACAAAGAAAAAGGAATTACAGCATCATTGAAGAGAGAATGAAGTGGCACATTAGTAATTCTCAAAAGCCAGCTGGCCACTTCCAATGATAGACAGGATAAAATTTTGCAGCTTCGTTCTATTAATTCACTTCGGAGCTGTCTGCATCAGAGACCTGGCTAAGTTCAGGTTGCGCCTGCGCTGCTTCCTCTTCCTGTTTTGGTGGTTCGACAACGGTAGACTCACCCATCTTAACAGTCACTAGCGATGGATAGTCATAAGCCGAGCCGTTTGCCATATCTATACCGGCTCCAATTACGCCACCAAAGATAATATTACCGAACGCCATAGGCTTCGTTGACGATTTAACACTTGCCATACCTGGATCCAATCCTTCCTTTTCACAGACGACTGACAAGTCCTCATAACTTCTATGCACAACAGTAGAACCTGGAGAAACAACGTACCAGGTCCCTTTATTGTTGGATAATTTGCAATCTGCCCCCGAAACTTGTGAAGCATCATCTCTTGTTTCAATCGACAAGCTTTGATTCTGGCCATTTACTATTGATGCACAGCCCGTAGTCATTGATAGCAGAGCCAATGCACTGACTGAAAATAGCTTATTCATAATATCTCCCTTTTATTTCCCTTATCTGTCTTGCGGCACATCATGACGCTGCCGCTTGCGTCTGTTAAAAAATATGAAGGCTATAGGAGGTCATGCACTTCGTACAAAGCAACAATTTCTTATCTCTATAGGGACATACAGATACTTCTATACACCTAGTTACAGGCTGGCATCCGTTACACATGTTCCTAGCCTTCTAACGAGATTATCAGATTATCCCTATTTTTCATACTGTTAGAATAAAGCATTGATTATCAGGCTGACGGTTTAGGAAGCATTTTTAACTCCTGTATCTCCGAGGATTTTGGCCCGTACAAATTTCGAAAACACCATCCCCTCTTGTTTTACATTTAACTCCCCGCAATTCACTTGTTATCACAGAAGTCCTAATAAAATTTTTCTGTTCATAAATTCCCAAACAGGCTCAAGGTGTTATGATTGGGCTTTCAAAATACAGGTCAGATTTCTAACTCGATGACAGAATACGCCCTGATTCTGGTCAGTACCGTGCTGGTCAACAACTTCGTGCTGGTGAAATTCCTCGGGCTGTGTCCGTTCATGGGCGTGTCGCGCAAGCTCGAAACCGCCACCGGAATGGGGCTGGCGACCACGTTTGTGCTGACCCTGTCGTCCATCTGTTCCTATCTGGTCAATGAATATGTGTTGATCCCGCTCGGGCTGGAATACCTGCGCACCATTGCCTTTATCCTCGTTATCGCGGTGGTGGTGCAATTCACCGAAATGGTGATGCACAAGACCAGCCCGCTGCTGTATCAGGTGCTGGGCATCTTCCTGCCGCTGATCACCACCAACTGCGCGGTGCTCGGCGTGGCGTTGCTCAACACTCAGGAATCGCACGGTTTTATCGAATCGGCGCTGTACGGCTTTGGTGCCGCAGCCGGTTTTTCACTGGTGCTGGTGCTGTTTGCCGCCATTCGTGAACGCGTCGCGGTCGCCGATGTGCCGCTGCCGTTTCAGGGCAACGCCATTGCCCTGATCACCGCCGGCATCATGTCGCTGGCGTTCATGGGCTTTGCCGGGCTGGTGGCAACCTGATGCTGACGGCGATTACCACCATCACGATACTGGCGATGCTGTTCGGATTGCTGCTCGGTTACTCGGCGATTCGCTTCCATGTCGAGGGCGACCCGATCGCCGACCAGGTCGATGCCCTGTTGCCACAGACCCAGTGCGGCCAGTGCGGCTTTCCGGGCTGTCGTCCCTATGCCGAGGCGATTGCTGCGGGTGAAACCGAAATCAACCACTGCGCCCCCGGCGGCGAGGCCACCATGCTGGCGCTGTCGGAACTGCTCGGTCGCGATCCGCTGCCGATGGCCGACCAGGCTGCTGCGGAAAAACCCAAAGCAATCGCCTACATCGTCGAGGAAGAATGCATCGGTTGCACCCTTTGCCTGCAGGCCTGCCCGGTGGACGCCATTCTCGGCTCGGCCAAAAGCATGCACACCGTAATCGCCAGTGAGTGCACCGGCTGCGAACTTTGTATTCCGCCCTGCCCGGTCGAGTGTATCCACATGCACCCGATCGAAGAAAATCTCGGTAACTGGAAATGGCCGTTCCCCAACAGCCTGGGTGAAACCCGCAGTGAGGCAAGCACGTAAATGCAGAATACGGCGTTAAAAACCACGCATCGCAAACTGTGGAAATTCCACGGCGGCCTGCATATTCCCGATCACAAGGACATGTCGCTGCAGCAGTCATGCCACACGCTGGCGATCCCGGCAAAACTGGTGGTGCCGCTGCAGCAGCACATTGGCGAAGCGCCCAACCTTATCGTCAAGGTCGGTGATCAGGTGGCCAAAGGCCAGATGCTGGCGCAGCCGAAAGACTATGTGTCAGCGCCGATTCACGCGCCTTCGTCCGGCACCATCACAGCGATTGACGAGCAGCAGGTGCCGCACCCGTCCGGCCTGACCGGCCTGTGCGTCACCATCGAAACCGACGGCCAGGATCGCTGGGGCGATGACCTGCCCGAGCCGATGGCGGATTACCTGGCTACTGCGGCGAGCAAGTTGCGTGAGCGCATCCGCTGGGCCGGCATTGTCGGCATGGGCGGCGCAACCTTCCCGAGCGGCGTCAAGCTCAATCCGGGTCCCGATAAAAAAATCCACACCCTGATCATCAACGGCGCCGAATGTGAGCCCTACATCACCTGCGACGACACCCTGATGCGGGAGAATGCCGCCGACATCATCGACGGCGTGCAAATTACCATGCACATTCTCGACGTCGAGCAATGCCTGATCGGCATCGAGGACAACAAGCCACAGGCTATCGCCAGCCTGGAGCAGGCTGTGGCGGATGCCGGGTTGAACAACATCGAGGTCGTCGGCATCCCGACGCTCTACCCGAGCGGCGGCGAAAAACAGCTGATCAAGATTCTCACCGGCGCGGAAGTACCGAGCCACGGCCTGCCCGCTGACATCGGCCTGGTGTGCCACAACGTCGCCACGGTCGCCGCGATTGCCGACGCCGTGTTACGTGGCCGGCCGCTGATTTCACGCATCGTTACCGTCACCGGCGCTGGCGTGCGCCAGCCACAGAACCTGCGCGTCGCCAACGGCACACTCATCAGCGAACTGGTGCAGGCCGCCGGTGGTTACACCGATCAGGTCGAACGCCTGGTACTCGGCGGCCCGATGATGGGCTTCACGCTGTCCGACGATCAGGTGCCGGTCACCAAAGGCGCCAACTGCGTACTGGTGCTGACGCCTGAGGAAGTGCCGGCGACGAGTCCCGCCGTCGCCTGCATCCGTTGCGGCAAATGCGCCGAAGTCTGCCCGGCCCGATTATTGCCGCAGCAACTTTACTGGTACTCACGCGCCAAGGACCTCGACAAGGCACAGGACTACAACCTGTTTGATTGCATCGAGTGCGGTTGCTGCGCCTATGTCTGCCCGTCACACATCCCGCTGGTGCAGTATTACCGCTTTGCCAAAACCGAGGTCTGGGCCAAGGAAGAGGAAAAACGCAAATCCGACCTGGCGCGCCGTCGCCATGCGTTCAAGGACGCGCGCCTGGCGCGCATCGAAGCCGAAAAGCAGGAACGCCTGCGCCTGAAAAAGGAAGCCCTGAAGAAAAAGGAAGCGGCCAGCTCGGACGACGACCCGAAAAAGGCTGCCATCCAGGCCGCCATGCAGCGTGCCGCCGAAAAGAAAAAACAGCGCCAGGCGCAAGGCGAGCAACCGAAAAACATCGACAAGCTGAGCAGCGCGCAGCAGAAGCAGGTTGACGCCGCCAACCAGCGCAGGGAAAAAGACCCGACATGAGTTTTCGCAGCCTCACCTCGCCGCATACCGACAAACCCAACAGTGTGCAAAAAGTCATGCTGGAGGTATTGCTGGCGCTGATTCCCGGCATCGTCGCGATGGTCTGGTATTTTGGCTGGGGCGTGCTAATCAATATCGTCATCGCTGTCATTGCGGCTGTCGCCGGCGAAGCCGTGGTGTTGAAACTGCGTAACCGACCGGTACTGCCGACCATCAGTGATTTGTCCGCCGCCGTTACCGCCGTGTTGCTGGCCGTGGCCCTGCCGCCGCTGCTGCCTTGGTGGATCACCGTCATCGGTGTGTTGTTTGCGATCGTCATGGTCAAGCAGCTGTATGGCGGACTCGGCTACAACCCGTTCAACCCGGCCATGGCCGGTTATGTACTGCTGCTGATTTCCTACCCGGCACAGATGACCAGCTGGCTGCCACCGATCATGCTCAACGAGCAGCCGCTGAGCTTCCTGCAATCGCTGTCCACCATCCTGAGCGGTAGTCTGCCGGCCGGACTCAGTTGGGACAGCATCTCCAGCGCCACGCCGCTGGATGAAATGTTCACGCGCCTCGACCTGAATGAAACCATCGGCGAAATCCGCCAGTCGCCGCTGTGGGGCGATTTCGGCGGCAAAGGCTGGGAATGGGTCGCCAACTGGTATCTGCTCGGTGGCCTCTACCTGCTGTTGCGCAAGGTCATCAGCTGGCACATCCCGGTATCGATTCTGGTCTCGATCCTGCTGCTAAGCGGCTTTGCCTATCTGCTCGATCCGGGCACACACCCGTTCCCGGCGTTTCATATTTTTTCCGGCGGCATCATGCTCGGCGCATTTTTCATCGCCACCGACCCGGTCACCGCCTGCACCACCAAAAAGGGTCAGCTCATATACGGGGCGCTCATCGGCAGCCTGATTTTCATCATCCGCAGTTGGGGCGGTTATCCCGACGCCGTGGCGTTTGCGGTATTGCTGATGAACATGGCAGCGCCAACCATCGATTACTATACGCAGCCGCGCGTGTTCGGCCAGACGGGCGGACGTGATGAAAGCTAGGTTGCCGGTCATCATCGCGGCGCTGTTGCTGGGCATGTTCGCCGTCATCGGCTCGGCATTGGTGTCATTCACCTATTTGTCCACCGCCGACATCATCGCCGAAAATGAACGCCAGGCGATCCTGAAAAAACTCTACAAACTGGTGCCGGCGGAAAGCATCAACAATGACATCGTCAGCGATACCGTCCGTGTTTCCGCGCCGGAATTGCTCGGCGCGCCCGAGACCACCGTGTATCTCGGCCGCAAGGACGGTGAACCGGTCGCCGCCGTCTTCAACACCATCTCGCCGGACGGCTACAGCGGCCCGATTGTCATGCTGGTTGCGGTCATGGTCGACGGCTCGCTGGGTGGCGTGCGCATCGTGTCGCACCGTGAAACACCGGGGCTTGGCGACAAGGTCGAGGAACAAAAAAGCGACTGGGTTTTGCAGTTCGACGACAAGTCACTCAGCAACCCGGCACGCGACAAGTGGAAAGTCAAACGCGATGGCGGCTACTTTGACCAGTTCACCGGCGCCACGATCACGCCGCGCACCATCGTCAAAGCCGTGAAAAACACGCTGCTCTATTATGAAAAATATGGCGCCGCATTGTTTGAGCAAAACAAAGCCGCCACCGGTGAGCACATGGCGGAAACAGCGCAGGACAAATCATCATGAGTACAGCCTACCGAAAAATTGTCACTGACGGTTTGTGGAACAACAACCAGGCGCTGGTCGCCCTGCTCGGCCTGTGTCCGCTGCTGGCGGTCACCAATTCCGCCGTCAACGGTCTGGGGCTGGGACTGGCGACCATGCTGGTCATGACGGCATCCAACGCATCGGTCTCATTGATCCGCAATCTGGTGCGCCCGGAAATCCGCCTGCCGGTGTTTGTACTGATCATCGCGTCCTTTGTCACTGCGGTGGAACTGTCGATGCACGCCTGGTTTCCGGAAATGTACAAAATCCTCGGCATCTTCATTCCCCTGATTGTGACCAACTGCACCATCATCGGCCGCGCCGAGGCCTTCGCCTCGAAAAACCCGCTGGCACCGGCCATTGTCGACGGCCTGAGCATCGGCTTTGGTTTCATGCTGGTGCTGATCACGCTCGGCGGCATGCGCGAATTTGTCGGCCAAGGCACGCTGTTTGCCGATCTGCACCTGATGCTGGGTGATGCCGTCAAGGGACTGTCTCTGAGTCTCGGCGATGATTTCCACGGCATGCTGGTGGCGATTCTGCCACCCGGCGCTTTCATCGGCCTCGGCTTGCTGATCGCCTTGAAAAACATCATCGACAAACGCGCCGATGAACGCGCCAAATCAAAGACCGCTGTAGATACAGAAATGCCACAGCAAGCGGCTGCGAGCTGAGTCGAGTCAGGTAAACAGATACACCATCTTGTCGAGCACAATCGGGTCGATCGGCTTGACCAGAAACTCGTTGGCGCCGGCATCCGCGCAACGCGACCGCACTTCTTCCGAGGCATTGGCGGTCAACACCACCACCGGCAGCTGGCTCACACGACCGGATTTCTGGCGTAACTGTCGGGTGAATTCGATGCCATCCATCTCCGGCATGCGCAGATCGATGAAAGCCATGTCATAACGGCCGCTGGTCGCTTCACGCAAGGCGGTATAACCGTTATCCACCAGCATCACCTGATGACCATCCTGATTCAACAATGTGCTGATGAGTTGTGCGCTGATGGCGTCGTCCTCGGCCACCAGAATGCGCTTGCCCGCCACCGCCTGCTGTTCATGTTCACCCCGCTGTTGTTGCGCGGCATCGGGGCGGTTTTCCGCCTCCAGTTGCAGCACGCGCAGCATGGCGTTGGCCAGCTCGAGCGTACTGAACGGTTTGGTCAGGCATTCACAGGCCAGGTCGCCAACCGATTTGCGTTCGGTGTAAGTCAGAAACAGCACCGGTGTCTGCACCTCGAGTACGCCTTCGACCAGTTCATAAATGGTTTTCAGTTCCTGCTCCTGCGGTGAATCGGCGATCACCAGCAGGTCAAAATGTTGTTTCACCGACAACGACGACAACTGCTTGACCGATTGCAAAGACTGCGTCTGCATGCCGAGTCGTTCGCATTGCTCCACCAGCAGGCGCAACGCGGTGTGATTTTTTTCAAACAGCAGCACGCTACGTCCGGACAGTTGTGCGGGTAGTTGCACCGGCGTGATATCGGTGGTCAGCAATGGCAACCGTACGAAAAAGGTGGAACCCTTGCCCGGCTCGCTTTCAACACTGATATCACCGCCCATGAGCACCACCAGGTCGCGCGAAATCGCCGTACCCAGACCGGTGCCGCCATAGCGCGTAGTGGTCGTATCATCGGCCTGCTTGAAGGCGTCAAAAATCGACTCCAGCTTGTCCGCCTCAATACCGATGCCGGTATCGGCGATGCTCAACAACAGATGCTGCTGGCGCAACTTGTCAGTGGGGCTGGCCAGTTCCACGCTGACAACCACCTCACCCTGATGGGTGAACTTGACGGCATTGCCGACCAGGTTCATGAGGATTTGCGAAAAACGCAACGGGTCACCCTTGACGATGGCGGGCACGTCCGGCTTGATGTCACAAATCAGCTCCACGCCTTTTTCAGTCGCCGCAGCGGCCAGCGAGCGGCAAACCTCGACGCAGGTCTTGCAGACATCAAACGGGATTTTGTCGAGCTCGAGTTTTTCCGCATCGATCTTGGAAAAATCCAGAATATCGGCAATCAGCAACTGCAGTTTGTCGGCCGAATACAGCACCGCGTCGAGTTGCTCATTTTGCAACTTGTTGAAATTGGATCGATCCATGGCGCGCGCCATGCCGATTACGCCGGACAGCGGCGTGCGCAACTCGTGGGTCATGGTGGCCAGAAAGCGGCCGCGCGCCGAGTTGGCCGCCTCGGCTTCCATGCGTGCCAGATGCAGCTTTTTCAACAGAGAGTACTGATACAAAGGCAGGATCGCCAGCAAGAACAGGTAAAAAAAGGCCTCAAATGAATATTCCCGCCAGCCGTCGAGCACCTGCACCACAATGGTGTAAGCGGCGATGCTGGTCAGCGAGGCGGCGCGCAGATGGGCTTTGCCATAGCGCGTGCCGTAAGACACAAATATCCAGATATACACCAGGAAGATCGGGCTGATCGCGTTGTGAGTGAGAAAAATGGAAAAACTGGTCGCCGACACATCCACCAGCAAGGCGAAGTACTGGCGCGCCACCCACACCGGGCGAACCAGCACGCTGATGAACAGCGCAACGAAGACCACCAGAAAACTTGCGAACAGTGTGTAGTACTGTTCCATTCTGACCTGATAGTATTCGGTGGCGGCGCCCAGGCCGATATAGACGAAGACAAACAGCCAGATCAGCAGACGGACCACGGCCGACTGGAATTCAGGATTGTTGCGTTGCTGATCACTGATGATCGATGAAGACATATGGCCCGCCCTGGCTTTGCAGTCAATCTGGCAAGAATATAATAAAGTACTGGATCAGCGAAACCCGAGATGAACCGACAAATCCGCACCGAAATCTTTCGCCGGCTGCAGCAGGACAATCCCCACCCGACCACCGAGCTCAATTACACCAGCCCGTTCGAACTGCTGATCGCCGTGATTTTGTCGGCTCAGGCAACCGACGTCAGTGTCAACAAGGCGACCCAAAAGCTGTATCCGGTCGCCAACACACCGCGGGCAATGCTGGATCTGGGTGAGGAAAAGCTGAAAAAACACATCAAGACCATCGGCCTGTTCAACAGCAAGGCGGCCAATATCATCAAGACCTGCCGTATTCTGCTGGAAAAATACGACGCTCAGGTGCCCGCTGAGCGCAAGGCGCTCGAAGCCCTGCCCGGCGTCGGCCGTAAAACCGCCAATGTGGTGCTCAATACCGCCTTCGGCCAGCCGACCATCGCTGTCGACACGCATATTTTCCGCGTCGCCAACCGTACCGGCATCGCCAAAGGCAAAGACGTCAAAGAAGTCGAACAGCGGCTGATGCGCGTGGTGCCGAAAGAGTTTCTCATGGACGCACACCACTGGCTGATCCTGCTCGGCCGTTATACCTGCATCGCACGCAAGCCGCGCTGCGGCTCCTGCCCGATCGAAGACCTGTGCGAATACAGGCATAAAAATATTCCATGAGCTGCCACCGTCGTCACACGCCAATCGTTTTCAGCGTGCTATATTGCCGTGATGTTTGGCAATGACCGCAACCAGATCCGGCAGGTATTTTTCACCGCCTGGAACAAGCGACTGCAGGGCGACAACCTGTCAGCGCTGGAAAACATCATCGTCACGGTCATCGACGAACATCCCGAATACCACAAATTGCTGCAGGACGCCGACAGCGCACTGGATCGTGACTGGACGCCGGAACAAGGCGAAACCAATCCGTTCCTGCACATGGGCATGCACATCAGCATCCAGGAGCAGCTTGGCGCTGACCTGCCGGCGGGTATCAAACTGATTTACCAGCAACTGTTACAGAAATACGGCAAGGCGCATGAAGTTGAGCACCAGATGATCGACTGCCTGGGGCTGGTTCTGTGGCAGGCGCAGACCAGTGGCCGCCAGCCCGATTTGCAGGATTACCAGCAATGCCTGCAAAAACTTTTGTAAAAATTTGTACGCTGGTGAAACAAAAGCCCCCATTGAGGGGTCCTTATCAGCGTGTCCGGTGTTCGACGAGGTCACCGGACCCCAGAATCCCAAAACCGGCGGTTTGCAATACTGCCATTGACAATAAAACAGCTCAGGAGGCTATATATGTCAAATAAAACTTTCAAGAAACCATTGGTGGCTGCGATCGGTGCAGCGGTTGTCGGCACTCTGGCGGCCGGTACTGCCATTGCTGCCGACAATCCGTTCGGCCTGAAACAGCTCGACAGTGGTTACATGCAGACCGCGATGGAAGGCAAATGCGGTGAAGGCAAATGCGGCAGCAAGATGAAGAAAGAAGCCGAAGGCAAATGCGGTGAAGGCAAATGCGGCAGCAAGATGAAGAAAGAAGCCGAAGGCAAATGTGGTGAAGGCAAATGCGGCGGCAAGCCAAAAGCCAAAGAAGGTAAATGTGGCGAAGGCAAATGCGGCGGTTCCAAATAAGCCGGCATAGTTAATGGCCTAAGCGACGCCGCCTGATCATAAAAGCAGGCGGCGTCTTTATGAACATCGACAGGCACAGCTTATGAAACAACAGCAAAGTTTTCCCGTTCACGGCGCCGGTCTCGGACTCAGGCGTGATTTCCTCGACGACGCATTGCAGATGCCGGCCGGCGAGGTCGACTTCTGGGAAGTGGCTCCGGAAAACTGGCTCGGCATTGGCGGCGCATTAGGCAAAAAATTCCGCGCCATGACCGAACGCCATGACTTTGTCTGCCATGGCCTGTCCCTATCCATCGGCAGCCCACTGCCACTGGATGACGACTTCCTCGTCCGACTCAAGGCTTTTCTCAAACAGCATGACATCCGCTGTTACACCGAACATCTGTCCTACTGTTCCGACGCGGGACACCTGTATGACCTGATGCCGATCCCGTTTACCGAAGAAGCCGTGCATTATGTTGCCGGTCGCATCCGCCAGGTGCAGGATGTACTGGAACAGCGCATCGCCATGGAAAACGTGTCCTACTATGCCGCACCCGGCAAGCAGATGGAGGAGATCGATTTTCTCAACGCCGTCATCGAGGAAGCCGATTGCGACCTGCATCTGGACATCAATAATATTTACGTCAACAGCATCAACCACGGCTATGATGCTGAAGAATTTCTCTCCAGGATTCCGGCCGAGCGTATCATGTATGCACACATTGCCGGCCATTATGTCGAGGCCGAGGACCTGCGTGTCGATACCCACGGCGCTGACGTCATCGACCCGGTCTGGCAATTGCTCGACCAGGCCTATGCACAATACGGTGTGTTTCCGACCCTGCTGGAGCGCGACTTCAATATTCCGCCATTGCCGGAATTGCTGCAGGAAGTGCGCACCATCGCCGGTTATCAGGCCGCACATGCCGACAGCAAACAACAGGGACGCGCCGGCCATGTCTGAGCCAAACAGTTTTCAGGCAACCCAATACGCGTTCGCTGCGCACATCCGTGATCCGCAGACCCACCCGTTGCCCACAGACGTGGAAGATCGCCGCATGGATATCTACCGCGAGCTGTTTTTCAATAACATTAACGGCTTTCTGCAAAACGGTTTTCCGGTATTGCATTCCATATTGTCGGAACATGACTGGGAAAAAATGGCGCGGGACTTTTTTGCCCACCATCATTGCAGCACACCGATCTTCACTGAAATCGCCGAAGAGTTTCTCGATTACCTGCAAAACGAAAGACGCGCCACAGAAGACGACCTGCCTTTCCTGCTGGAACTGGCGCATTACGAATGGATTGAAATGGCCGTGTCCATCAGCGATGCGGATGCACAGGACCCGGCGGTTGATCCCAATGGTGACCTGCTCGGTGGCCACCCGGTGATTTCAGCAGTGGCGCAAAATCTCAGCTACCACTTTCCGGTGCATCTCATCGGTCCGGAGTTCATACCACAACAGGCTAGCGATGAACTGACCCACCTGGTGGTGTATCGCAATCGCCAGGATGAAGTGGTGTTTCTGGAAATCAATGTCGTCACCCAGACATTGATCCAGATCCTGAAAGAAAACCCCGACATGACAGGTCTTGATGCAGTAACCAGGATAGCGCAACAACTGCAGCACCCGGACCCGCAAGTCGTCATCGATGCGGGAACACAACTGCTTTATGATTTGCGACATCGCGACATCATCATCGGTACCGCTATCTAGTCTGTCATCCAGCGTCGGGAGACCACTTGATGATCGCTTTACTCAACAAACTGCAGGACCTGCTCGACAGCTTGCGGGCGCTGGATTTTCTCGCGCCGCTGGCATTGCGGCTGTATCTGTTTCCAGTTTTCTGGATGGCCGGTTCAAAAAAGATTCAGGACGTCGACAGCATTGCCGAATGGTTCGGCAATGCTGAATGGGGCCTCGGTCTGCCGTTTCCCGAATTCATGGCCTGGGCTGCGACCCTGACGGAATTTTTTGGCGCC
Source organism: Chromatiales bacterium (assembly GCA_050049775.1). GTDB lineage: Bacteria > Pseudomonadota > Gammaproteobacteria > Chromatiales > Chromatiaceae > JABDQZ01. The sequence continues at coordinate 2,238 of JASFVP010000050.1, read as the reverse complement.
ATGTTGTTGTTGATCGGTCTGGCGGTGCGCTGGATCTCCATCCCGCTGATGATCACCATGGTTGTCGCCGCCGTCACCGTGCATCTGGAAAACGGTTGGCTGGCGGTCGCCGAAGGCAGTGACAGCCTGTTCGCCTCCGACAGAACCATCGAGGCCGTTGAAAAGCTCGACCGCGCCAAAGCCATTTTGCAGGAACACGGCAACTATGACTGGCTCACTTCCAGCGGCAGCTTTGTCGTGCTCAACAACGGTATCGAGTTTGCAGCCACCTACTTCATCATGTTGCTCGCACTGTTTTTCATCGGCGCCGGTAAATACGTCAGCGTCGACTACTGGATTGCAAAAAAATTCAGGACCTGATTGCATCAAAGTCGATCAGCATTGCTATGCTTTAATGCATGACATCTGTTGCTAGCAGCGCACGGCATTATTCGATACGCAGACTGACTCCGTTTCGTGGCACGCTGCAAATTGTAGAGCTTGAACACAGTCGCGCCATGAGTGTCGACGGCATTCACTGGGAGTTACAGGTCGCCGCCGAAAAGCCAGATACGCTGTGGGGCCCTGTCAACTCCGATCCAGCCAGGCTGCAGTTTTTTCATTTCGGCGTCTGGTCAGAACAGCAAGGCCTGGCGCGCATTCCGGTCAATCCGATCATGGACATCCAGGCCATGCTGGCCGCGTCGGAAGAATTACTCGATGAGTTGCGACGCTGCCACGAACAAATACCCTTCCCGCTGATGGACAGGTTTGAATACTGGTTGCTGGATAACGACATGCAACCACTGGCACTGATCGATTCTTCGTGCAGCAAAAACAAGCTGGAGCACTCCGGCCTGCCGGTCTGGAAAGCCACGCTGTTGCAGGAACAGGAATTCTGCTGCCAGCAATATGTGTGCGGTGACCCGTCCCAGACACCGGCTTCCATACTGGAATCCAACGTCAAACAGGCCGCTGGTTCCGCACAGCCGGCACAATGGTTTCGACGCCAGGACAATGGCGATGCCGTTGGCATGAACGGTCGCGTCAAGGACACGCTGGTAGCACGCCGGCTGGCCGCCGCCGATTTTCCGGAAACGTTACTGCGGATCGACTGGACCGACGCGGAACAACAGCAACTCAGCCGCGATTTCATCGAGTGGTCAGCGCCACAACTGCTGACCCTGCAACACCTCTCCTATGCAACCCGTGACCGGCTGGAACACGCCGCCGCCAAACGCCCGGAAATGGTGGAAAAACTGTGGCGTTTGTATCCGAAAATCATCAACGAGAACCTGCTCAGGAAAGCACGCGTCGAAGCACGCTTGCGCCAAGTGGTCGCCTGAAGCAGTTGCCCTATTCGGTATGCCGTTATTCCCCGCCGGTTTCGCGTTATAGTGCGTCAAAACTATCAGGAATCCTGAGCATGACTGCCAAGCATCCCGTACCCACCGATATTCTGTTACACCAGCAATCCCACGAACTTGAAATCCGTTTCGACGACGGCAAGACATTCCGCTATCCGACCGAATTTCTGCGCGTCTATTCACCGTCGGCAGAAGTGCGTGGCCACTGGGGCCAGGGGGCCAAACTGCAACTGGATAAGCAGAATGTCAACATCACGGAAATCCGCCCGGTTGGCCAATACGCCATCAAGATCGTCTACGATGACGGCCATGATTCCGGCCTGTACGACTGGGCGTATCTCTATGATCTCGGCAAAAAACAGGCACTTTACTGGACCGATTATCTCGACCGATTGCACGCAGCAGGCCACCAGCGCCAGGCGCCAGGCTGGCAAAAAAAAGACTGATAACACTGGGGAATTTAATGCCTTGGCAAGTCCGTCTGGATGTTTGACGCCGACTGGCCGATCTAATATTCTGACCGCATGTCCAGACTCATTCCAACAGAGCCGTTTACCCCGAAAACGGGCTTTGACTGACACCATGCAACAAGGCTACACAGTCTATTCAGACAGCATCAAGAATCTGCTGGATTCGCTCACCGAGTGTTCCAACAGTGACATCCTGTTACCGGTGGTGGAAAGCCTGCTGGCCGATCTGACACAGCTGTCCAGTGAACGCGAGCAACGTTATCGCATGTTGCTGGGTCAGCTCAGCAGTCATGTGACCGAGCAAAACTATGTTTCCGGCAAGGCCAAAAAACTGTTGTCCTGGCTGGAAAAGCTGACGGTGTCGCCGGTCGATATCTCGGCGCTGGAATCCCTGGTAAAAAGTCTGCAAGTCGATGCCTCGG
>JASFVP010000089.1:0-7266 GCA_050049775.1 Chromatiales bacterium | reverse complement strand
CAGTTCGGCATCAGTGAAGTCATCCAGTAATTCGCTGTTCGGTTCGTCCGGGTCGTGTATGCGGATTTTCTGGCGCAGTTTTTTTACCTGCCGCCACAGATAACTGGTGTACTGGCCGGCCAGCAGCGGAACGGCTTTTTTGTCATGGCCGAAACCGTCCGGGCCATGGCAGATGGCGCATTCTTTTTTGTAGAGTTGTTCGCCGTTATTGATGTCGCCGGCAGCGCGTGGAATCTGCATCAGCTTTTTGGATTCGAGCAGTCGTGCATAGGCGTTGAAGTCGGGCGCGGTTTCGTCCACTTCGGGCAGGCGGGTCTTGAGCTGGATGTTGTGCAGGAAATTGGCGATGTGGAAGATGTCCTCGTCCGGCATTTGGCGGTGGTCAACAAACTCCACCATCGCCAGGTTGGGACGTTTCCGGTCACGGAACAGATTGAGTTGTTGGATGAGAAACGCCACCGGCATACCAGCCAGGCGTGGATACTCGCCGCCTTTACCGCCCTGGCCGAATTCGCCATGGCAACCGGCGCAGACATCGTTGATTTCCGCGCCGATGGCCGGGTCGTAGTCAAACGCGGATGCCGCAGCGGACCACAGGAGACTCAGGATGAAAAATACAGATGCAGGCTGGTTCATGGCTTCTCCCGTCAGAAACTGTATTCTAGCTTTTAGCGCCGCCGGTGATTCTTGACCTAGGTCAGAGTTGGCTGTCGACATGTTTTGTTTAATCGTCACTCCGGCGGTATGAATGCGACAGGATTCATAACATGAACTTAGCCGATACCGGTCTGGCGGCGCTATTGTCGGTTTGCCTGCTTCCTGGCTTGTGCCAGGCGGAGGACTTGCCGAAAGGCGATTGCGCTGCGCCACGACCATTCAGCGACTTGCGCCATTGCAATTTTGCCGGCCGGCAGATGCCGGGCATCAATCTGCACGGTGTTTTGCTGGATGGCGTGGATTTGTCGAATGCCAGGCTGCCGGGTTGCAACCTGACCGGCAGCAGCCTGAAAAAAGCCGATCTGAAATGGGCCATCTTGACCGATTGCCAGATGCCGGACAGTAATCTCACGGAAGCGGATCTGTTCCATACCACCTTTGATGGTGCCTATCTGAGTCGCAGCCGCTTTGTGCTGGCCAATATGTTTGGCGCGAACCTGAACGAGGTCACGGCTGAGCAGTCTGATTTCAGCGAAGCCTATATGAAAGATGTGGCAATGGAAAACAGCCTGCTGAGAGGCAGTAAATTCGATAATTGTTTTATGCAGCGTGCGGTGCTGATTGACAGTGATGTCAGCGATGGCAGTTTTTTATGGGCGGTGTTGACCGGTGGTGCGCTGGAAAACAGCGACTTCAGTCGTGCCGATCTGGCCTATGCATTGCTCAACGGCGCTCGTATGGAAAATGCAGTATTCCGGCAGACCCGCTTGCAGGGGGCGCGATTTACCAATGCCGTGCTCACAGGCTCGGATTTTCGTGAAGTGCGCGAAGCGCCCGAACACCTGGTGAACATGTTAAAACAACAACAGGTCAGATATTGACGACCATAAAGCAGGCAAGAGAAGTCCTATGAAAATCAGATTCCCGGTGGTGTTTTTTATTATCGCTTTGCTGTTGCAAAGCCCGGTCAGTGCCTTCAGTGACAGCCAGTTGGCGGCTGTTGCCCGACTGGGTGAGCTTAATGCCAGCGCATTGCAATGCCGCCATATCGACCAGGTGCGGCGCATCAAGCAGGCACTGGTGGTGCATCTGCCCAAACGTCGCGAGCTGGGTGAACTGTTTGAGCAAACCACCAATACGGCTTTTCTGAACTTCATCGAGCAGGACAAGGTTTGCCCGGATGCCAATGAGCTACAGCAACAGGTCGGTGCTGCGATAGAGCAACTTGCGCAGGAGTTTCGTCCGTGAGACCGGATTTTCAGGCCTGCCTGAAACGGCTGGTCGCTGTTGTGTTGCTGGCTGGCGCCAGTCTGGTCCAGGCCGGTCAGGACCTGCGTGTACTCGTTAGCATCAAGCCGATACATTCGATTGTCGCCGGCCTGATGCAGGACATCGGCGAACCCGAATTGTTGTTTGATGAAACCTCATCCATTTTTGATCCGCAATTAACTGCTGAGCAGCAACACAAGCTGCAACAGGCTCGCCTGGTCATCTGGGTCGGTCCGGAACTGGAGCAAGCCCTGCCGGCCGCGTTGAACCTGCTTACTGAAGAGACACAGGTGATCGAGCTGTTGTCCAGTCCGACCATGAAAATCCTGCCCTCGAGACGCGAGCCGGCCAGTCGCGATGCCTTCTTCTGGCTGGACGATCGCAACATCATTATCCTGTTGGACGACCTGACCGAATTACTCATCAGCCACGATCCCCGGCGCGCACATGTTTATGCGCGCAATCGCCTGAAGATGCTCCAGCCGCTGCAGCATATCGATAAGCAGTACGAGTACAGCTATCGCGGCCTGAAAGCCGGCGTCAGTGTGCAGTATTACGATACCTTGCAGTATTTTGAGCAGGCATATGCGCTCAAGCCGCTCGGTGCGATTACCAGCCTGCAGCAAACCGGTGATGATGCCGCCAGCCTGTTAAAGATGCGCGCCAGCATGATTGAACACAATGGCAGCTGCGTGTTGCTCGATAAAAGCCGCAGCGGCGCACACCTTGATCTGTTGACGGCGGGGCGGGCCAGCAATATCGGTGAACTCGATGTGCTCGGTTCGCAGTTTGCTGCCGGGCCGCAACTGTATCTGCAGTTGATGCAATACAACACGGATGTCATCAAACAATGCCTGAATGCCGACGCGCCTGCGCCCGTCAGTGCCGGACATGTGGCCGACGACAGTGATATCCCGCACAGCGATGGCATCGGCGGTCGTTTCATCCTGACCGACCATTTTGGCCGTGCCGTCACCGAGCAGGACATGCGGGGCCACTATTCACTGGTATTTTTCGGTTATACCTTTTGTCCCGATGTGTGCCCGACTTCGCTGATGGTGTTAAGCCAGGCGTTTCGCCTCATGGGTGAACAGGCGAATGATATGCAGGCCTATTTCATCACGGTCGACCCGGAACGCGACAGCGTCAAGGTGTTGCACGATTATGTCGGTTATTTTGATTCGCGTCTGCTCGGCCTGACCGGTACCAAGCCAATGATCCAGCGTGTTGCTGATCAGTTCCGGGTGAAGTTTCAGAGAGTCGAAGCGCCGAGTGGAGATCCCGAACGTTACGGGGTGGATCACAGCGCCAGTCTGTATCTGATGGCGCCCGACGGCAGCTTTGTCACCAAGTTTGCCCACGGCATCACGCCGGAGGCGCTGGTCAGTGAGCTGCAGGCCATCATGCGCCAGCCGCGCTAACTTACGCCACTCAGTTTTTCTTGCTGCGCGGGATGCCAAAGCGCTGGCGTCTTTCCCACAACGCCTTGCGGCTGATACCCAGCCGTCTGGCCAGTTCGGTTTCGGTCATGCGGTCCTGGTGTTCGAGCACAAAGACGCGGAAATACTCTTCCAGCGACAGGTTGTCGTTGAGTGAGCTGTGCTCCAGGTCGGTGGCGGCTATGGGGCGATCGATGGCGAGCAGGTCGGGAGTGATTTCATCGCTTTCAGCCAGAATGGCGGCGCGCTCGATAGCGTTGGCCAGTTCACGCACATTGCCCGGCCAGGGATAACGGCGGATGGCCTCAAATGCATGGCGGGAAAATACCAGTTGCTTGCGTTGCAGTTGCTGGCGCATGCGCTCGAGCAGGAAATTGGACAGTTCGATGATGTCATCGCCGCGTTCACGCAGCGGCGGCAGGTCCAGTTCCATGACGCGAAGGCGAAAATACAGATCACTGCGAAACACGTTTTCCTGCACCAGCTGGCGCAGATTGCGATGCGTTGCCGCAACAATACGCACATTGTCAGTGCTATGTTGCGCCGACTGGGAACTGTGTTGCTGCAACACGTGCAGCAGCCGCGCCTGGGCGGCGGCGGGCAGTTCGCCGATTTCATCGAGAAACAGCGTGCCGCCCCTGGCTTGATGAATCAGCGCATGTTGTTCGGGTTGCTGTTCATTGCCGAACAGTTCGGTTTCGATGGTGTGCTGCGGCACGGCGGCGCAATTGAACACGACAAACGGGCATTCACGGCGGCGGCTTTGCTGGTGCAGGGCGCGCGCCACCAGTTCCTTGCCGGTGCCGGATTCGCCGAGAATCAGCACGGTGGCATCGGTCGGTGCGATTTTCTCGATGCGGCTGAAAATCTGCTGCATGGCGCTACAGCTGCCGACCATCTGGATGCTGGTTGGTGCCTGGCTTTTGATTGATGATACGGCGGGCTCGACGGTGCTCGCAGTTTGTCCGATGTGCTGTTTCACCAGTGCCAGCAGTTCGTCATGGTCAAAGGGTTTGGCGATGTAGTCCCTGGCGCCACGTTGCATCGCCTTGACCGCCGATTGCACGCTGGAATAGGCCGTCATCATGATGATGGGCACCTGTGCCGCAAGTTCGAGAATGTCGGTGCCGGGCGCGCCGGGCAGGCGCACATCCGACAGGATGAGCTGGTAATTCTGCGGGGTGAAATCCGTAAATGCCTGTTCAATCGAAGCGGCGCTGTCGACCGCATACCCGTTGCGCGTCAGCATGCGGGTGACGGCGGTGCGGATGACGTCTTCATCTTCGATGATGAGGATTTTCTGCATCGTGTTTTATTCCTGTGGGCGCTGTCCCGATGGTAACGTTACTGTCACGCGTGTGCCAATGCCTTGCTGCGAATCGAGGTGGATACTGCCGTGATGATCCTCGACAAATTTGTGCACCAGCGACAGACCCAGCCCGGTGCCCTGGCCGGTGCGCTTGGTGGTGACGAAAGGTTCAAACGCCGTGTCCTGCAACTCCGGCGGCATGCCGCTGCCGTGATCCATGATGTCGATGACCAGTTGCTGGTCCTGCTGGCGCGCCAGCACCTCGACCGTGTCGCCGGTGTCGGATGCGTCACAGGCATTGCTGAGCAGATTGACGAACACTTGCGACAGACGCTGGCGATCGCCCGGCAGATACAGCTGCGCATGGCAGTCGGACTGGAAATCGATTTTCTTGTCCTTGTGCGACAAGCGCACCAGGTTGATGGCGTCATCGAGGATTTCACACAAGGCCATCGGCCGGTCGCTGTGACGGATGTCCGAGTCACGGCTGAAGTTGGTCAGTGAACGCACGATCGCGGTGATGCGCGCGGTCTGCTGCAGAATGCTTTGCGCGGTTTCGGTGACGTCATCCGACTGGTGTTCGTCGCGCAGGTTTTGCGCCAGTGAGGCGATGCCGGTCACCGGGTTGCCGATTTCATGCGCCACACCGGCGGCCAGCCGGCCGACCGAGGCGAGCCGGTCGCTGTGCGCCAACACCGCTTCGAGCTGTTCCTGGTGCGTCATGTCCTCCAGCAGGAAAACGCTGCCGGGTTCGCTGCCGGGTTCGACCAGCGATGCCTTGTGCAAGTTGAACCAGTTGGCCTTGGCATCGATCTGCACTTCCATGTGCTGGATGTGATCCTCATCGGAACGCAGCAAGCCCTGAAACACGTGATTCCAGGGTTCCTGCAATTGCGTCAGGCTTTTGCCAATTGCTGCACTGGCCTCGATGCCGCTGATGTGTTCGAGCGCCGGGTTCCAGATGTTGATCTGCTGATCGTGACTGATGGCGCAGACGCCGAGTGGCAGGTCCAGCAGGATCTGGCGGTGATAACGTCGCACCTTGTCGAGTTCGGCATTGAGGCCGTCGAGGCGCGATTGCGAACTTTCCAGGCGTTCCTCGATGTAGCGGATCGAATCGGCCAACGCGGTCTTGGCGTCGCCGTCGAGTTCCAGATGCTGGTTGACGATGATGTGCGACAGCTGTGGGCCGACCAGGCCGGACAGGTTTTTCTCGATGCGTTCGCGCAACAGGCGCAACTGTGTCGGGCGGTTTTCCGAGCGGTTCAGGTTGAGGTCATCGAGCGCCTGCTGCACTTCCTTGTGCGCCGCTTCGGCGCCGAGTACAGCCGACAGTTCACTTTCGAATTCATCGGGTGATTGTGCCGCGACCACGCCGCGCAGCGGCAGTGAGGCGTCGGCGCAGCAGGCATTGGCGGCTTGCGCCTCGCGTTCGCTCTGGCGTGTGAACAGGCTGACTAGCACAAACAGCAGCAGATTGCTCGACACCGACCAGAGGGTTGCGAAGGTCCAGCGGTCCATGCCGCTATTGGTGATGATCTGCGGCATTTTGAAGTCCGTGCCGACCAGCCCCGAGCCGTGCAAGAGTGGCAGCAGCAACGTGACCGCCCAGACCAGCATGCCGGCCAGCAGTCCGGCGATGAAACCGTCACGCGTGGCTCGTTTCCAGTACAGCAGGCCGAGAATGCCGGGTAAAAACTGCGCCACCGCGACAAAGGAAATCAGGCCAAGCTGCACCAGCCCCTGTTTGTGCTGGAACACGGCATAAAACAGGTAACCGGCAAAAATGATGCAGCCGATCAGGACGCGCCGGCCCCACAGTACCCAGTGGTGCAGGTTGCGACTGAAATCCGGGAAGCGCGCCGGCAGGATCAGGTGATTCATGCTCATGGCTGCCAGTGCGATGCTGGTGACGATCACCATGGCGCTGGCGGCGGAAATACCGCCGATGAAAGTCAGCAGCGGCAGCCACGCATGCTGTGTAACCGGGGCCAGCGTGATGCCGAGCACAAAGGTATCCGGGTTCATCTCCAGTTGCAGGTACTGGCCGGCCCACAGGATCACCGGGATGAAAATATTGAGCAGCAGCAGAAACAGCGGAAACAGCCAGCTGGCGGTATTCAGCGCACGCGGATTGAGGTTTTCGGCAAACAGCATGTGAAACTGGCGTGGCAACAGGAAGGCCGCGCCAAACGCCAGAAACAGCAGTGTCGACCAGCCCTGCTCACGCACCGGCGCGTACAGCGCTTCAATGGCTTGCGGATGCGCAGCCAGCCACTGGTTGAGCTGCGCCGGGCCGCCGAAAATACCGAACAACGCATAAAAGCCGACCACCAGCAGCGCCAGCAATTTGATCAACGATTCAAACGCAATCGCCGCCACCAGACCGCGGTGCTTCTCGCGCGGCGAGACATGCCGGGCTCCAAACAGGATGGCGAACAACATCAGGGTAATGCAAAAGCCCAGTGCCAGGATTTCCGGCGTGGCTTCCTGGGTCAGCACGTTCAGCGACTGGGTCACGGCGCGGATCTGCAGGGCGATGTAGGGCAGGGTGCCGATCAGCATGAGCAGCGTCACCAGCACGCCGGCGAG
>JASFVP010000049.1:0-28146 GCA_050049775.1 Chromatiales bacterium | reverse complement strand
GGCGCTGGAAGGCAAGCTAGACCAGCAAACAACAACCTGGGATGACCGCGCCTCTCTCGGCGTGGTGCTGGCCGCCGGTGGCTATCCTGGCGACTACCACAAGGGCGATGCCATCTCCGGTCTGCCCAAACAGGAGCAGAACGATCTGAAGGTGTTCCATGCCGGCACCACACTGCAGAATGGCCAGGTGGTCACTGCAGGCGGGCGCGTGCTCTGCGTTACCGCACTCGGTGATACGGTCACTCAAGCCCAGCGCAAGGCCTATGAGCTGGTCAGAAAAATCCACTGGGACAAGTTGTACTTTCGCACCGACATCGGCTACCGGGCCATCGCCCGCGAAAACAACGGGTGATCCACTACCAGGTCAATCGCTGCAATCAGGCCGGTCTGCGGCTGTTGCTGCTGATGGCCTTGCTGCTATCGACCTGGCAACTACTCAGCCCCTATCCGCTGGAGCAGGCCAGCTCGATTAATGACAAGTTAGGCCATGGCCTGTTGTTCCTGGCACTTGCTGCACTCGCCGACCACGCATATTCCGACAAGCTGTTTAACTGGCAAAAAGTCTTCTGGCTGCTGTCTTATGGCGCCGGTATCGAAATCATCCAATCCTTCATTCCGCGACGCGACTTCTCCCTGCTCGACATCGCCGCGGATCTGGCTGGCATTCTGCTCTACTGGCTGGTGATACGCTTCCTGCTCATCCGCGATGTCACCACCGCATGCAGAGTCAACGACTCACAAAATTAACCCCACATAAGCCGTCTTTGTTTCTGTCATAGGCTCGCTATACTTTTTAGAGATAGTCTTTCGAGCAATCTCATGAAGTGGCCGCATAAGAAAACCTCCCTGCCAACCGCTGAACAGGCTCTGCTGGGCCGTGCGGAAAAAATGCCGGTGCCGGAAAAGCACTTTGTTAATCAACATCGCATGAACAAGCCTTTTCCGGATGGCTTGCAACTTGCGCTGTTTGGTCTCGGTTGCTTCTGGGGCGCCGAACGCAAATTCTGGCAGCTGCCCGGTGTCTATGTCACCGCTGTCGGCTATGCCGGTGGCTTCACACCAAACCCGACCTATGAAGAAGTCTGCACCGGCCTGACCGGCCATAACGAAGTGGTGCGTGTTGTCTTTGACCCGCAAAAAATCGGCTATCCGACCTTACTGAAAACCTTCTGGGAAGCGCACGATCCAACCCAGGGCATGCAACAGGGCAATGACATCGGCACCCAGTATCGCTCCGGCATATACACCTATTCTGACGAACAAAGTCAGCTGGCTGACAGGTCACGCGACCATTACCAGAAAATGTTGAACAAGGCAGGCAAAGGCGCCATCACCACGGAGATCATCGCAGCGCCGGAATTTTATTACGCGGAATCCTATCACCAGCAGTATCTGGCCAAGAACCCGAACGGCTATTGTGGACTTGGCGGCACCGGCATCGCCTATCCAGGCAATCCCTGAGCGCACATTCCACGCCTCACCGGAATCCCGAATATATTGTCGCGCATAAAAAAACGGCCCCGCAGGGCCGTTCAATTCATTTATATGTAATTATTATTGTGCATCAAACACATACTTGGGTTTGAACCATTTCACCAGCAACGGCAGTAACATCAGCGCGGTAAACACGTCGATCAACAACGCCTCACCGATGTACATACTCAGCCCCCAGGTATTGGCCAGGTCGGTTCCAACCAGCGGGATGAAACTGCCCAGCAGTACCACGATGGAAATGATGACCGCTGAACCGGTGGTGTTCTGGGTGTTGTGCAATGCCTGCAGCCAGTTACCACCGGTAGCTTTCATTTCCTCACGCAAACGGGAAATCATGTAAATGCCGTAATCGACACCCAGACCCATTGCGATACTCAGGGTCACCAGCAGGTGGAACGCCAGGTTGCCGGACCAGTTTTCGATCGAGGTGAAGTAACCACCCAGGCCATATTGCGCAAACAGCGTGATAAACAGCGTAAACGTCAGGATGCCGGCAATCAGCAAGGAACGGAACATCAACGCGGTGATGATCAGGATGGCAACCGCCGTCTGTAACGGGCTCAGCAGCCAGTTATCCATCGCCACTTCACGTGTCGCTTCGGTGGCGCCGAGGAAGCCGCCCACCGCCGGCCGCACATAGCCCGGACCCTCGACCGACAACTCATTGGTATCACCCGACAAATCATTCACTGGGCCGGAGCGCAGGCCGAAGTTGACCTTGCTGAAGCCCTTGTCGTTTTTGTGCGCCTCGATGTAATCCATGATGTCCATGGTCACCTGATGGGTTTCCTTGGGATCCATGGTGTTGATGAAGCCCAGCACCACGCCTTCATTCCAGTCGGTGGTACGGACAAACGAATCCATGTCACCGTCGGATACCATCAGTTCAAGCAGGCCGTTGTATAGCTGCACGATTTCCCTCGGTGAACGGTCGTCGTCCGGATCAATCGAATGCAGGTATTCCTTGGTCGGTATCGCCAGGTCACGAATTTTCGGCTGGGTGCCCGGCTCGGCGGTGAGCAACATATTCACCAGACGAACATACTGTGCATAAGAACCGGTATAGCCGATTTTCGGATGCGAACGCATCCAGTTTTCCATCGCCTCGATATCAGCCAGCACATCGGCATCGTTGAAGATACCCTGGGCGCCCATGGAATCCGGATCCCAACAACCCGGCGGTATCAGATTGCCTTTATCATCCCAATCCAGGCAAACCGGCTTGGTTGGCTGCTTGCCACGAATCGGAATATTCACCGAAATCACACCCGGCATGATTTCGTTGAGCCGGTTCAGGTGCTGAATGGTTTCGGAACTTTCCTTGAACGCCGCACGCGGATAGTTAATGCCTTTTTCCACACCGGGCATAAGGTCCTCTGCTGTGCCATCAAGAATCTGGGTGTAGTGCACCGAGATACCCATCACTGCAAGAACAACGGCAATCGGCACCCACTTGCCCGGACCGGAAATCAAACGAGTGATAAAGCCACCCACCGCTTCTTCCCAGGCATGTCCCTCGTGACTGCCCTTGACGATTTTTGGCGGGAACTTGGTCAACAGAATCGGGATCAGCGTGGTGGTGGTGAACAGCAGGGTCAGCATGCCGTACATACCGAAGTAGGCGTAAGCCTTGTAAAACGAGATATCGACCGTCGCCAGGGTGGCAAAACCCACCATATCGGTGACGATGGACAAGGTCGCCGGCACGATCGTCGCTGCAATTGCCACAAAGGCGGCCTGCTCCGGATCACCGGTTTCCTCCTGCACCTGCAGGAAACGCCGCGTCACCTGCACCGAGTGCCCGATGCCGATCGCCAGCAACAACATCGGCGTCAACACCATCATGGTGGTCAACTTGAAGGCAGAAAAACCCATCAGGCCCAAAGTAAGCGTGATGGTCATGCCTACGCCGATCAGCGGAAATAGCGCGCCACGCCAGTTGCGGAATTCAAACCAGAGCACCGCAATCACGATCGCGATCGAGATGACGAACAGCCACCAGCGCTCAACCAGATCCAGCAGCATGCCGGCCAGGAAGTAAGGCTCGCCGGCAACCAGGAATTCAAAGCGATCATCCTGCTGGTATTTCTCTTTCAGATCACGCACCTTGCGAACCCACGGCAGGTAGATTTCTTTTACGCCGTCATCGTAATCCGCAATGATATAGGCCGCCTTGGCGACACAATTGGGTTCGTCATAATCTTCATAGGCACACAGATTGCCGTTCTCATCTTCCATGGACACCAGCATCGGCGCCATGACAGGATTCGTCTTGATACCTTCCTTGAGAAACGCCAGCTGTTCCTTGGCGGTCTCCGGATCATCACTGATACCCTCGGTCGGGATCAGACGCTTGAACACCAAGCCATTTTCATCCGCGCCCATATATTTGATTTTCTGGGCTGCGATATTGATGAAGTTGGCTGGTCGGGAATTAGGTAAAACCTCAAATTCCTGATGTATCTGCTGGATGGTATTGATGAACCACGGCTGATAGATATCACCTTCATTGACGCGTAATGCAATCACCATGATGTTGCCCATGCCAAAATGATGTTCGGCATACAGATTCGTGGCGACATAACGGTTGGTCGGCGGCAACAGCGTATCCGGGTCATTGCGCACGTCCAGCTTGGGTACCTGCAAGCCAGACCAGACCGTAGCCGCAACCAGCACCAAAACCAGCAACCAGCGGATTTTCAGAATAAATCGCGCGTATTTTGCGGAAAAAGAATTTTCGTTGATCGTAGACATGGTAAGCACCTGAATTCGGTTATCGAGGCGAATACGCATCGATAAAGGCATGCAATCAGATTGCCGGGACGAATGATCAGAGAATGATCATAACCGGCCCAGCAAACCAAAGACTTAAAACTACTAACTCCTGCTTGGGATAAGGAAAGCGGGTTTCTATATTATTATTCTGTCACAACGAAACCCGCCCTTACTCAACCTCCATGTAGTCGATTTTCCCAAATCGCTCCTTCTCCCCCCATCACAAACTCTATGACTACTCGAAGATGTACTTCAGGCCAAACTGGATACTGGACGATTTATCCAACTGACCAAAAGTTGTGTTTTCATCACCCCAGTAATTATTCCACTGACCACTGATAATGAACTGGTCACTGATTGAATATTCCGCATCGAAGCGGTTCCACCAGCCACCACCTTCTTCATAGATAGTAATGTTATTCCAGCGTCCCAGTTGGTCTTCACCGATTGGCTTGGAGAAGAACAGGGAAACGAATTCCTTGGTTTCCCAACCCCTTTGCAGACCGTTAGTGAGATGCAAAGTGGATGGATCACCTGTATATCTTGAACAGTCATATGCATTGGTTGTACTTCCTTGCGCGTTCGATTGAGTTGTACATGTCGCACCTTGGTTTACATAATCAAGATTACGAAACTGAATAAACTGACCGCTAACAAGCAAATTGGTCATAACTGTAATATCAATACCCAGCACATACTTAAAGTAATCTGCATCTTCAGTAGTCAAGCCACCCTCAAGATCACCTATACCCAACAGTTTTTTGTCAACAATGACCTGCTTGGAATCCCTGTCATACAAAAACTCTCCACGAAGAACTACAGGGGCAAATTCGGTATCAAATGCATAGTCCATTGCAGTGCCAAAACTATGAACCCTGTTCAGACTTTCAGTGAATCGCAATTCGGTACCATTATTACTTAGTGTCAAGGTTGGGTTTGGAGCAATAGATCCGTAATACTGACCAGCAGAGTTACGTAACAACACTGTTGTCGCATTGGTTGCCTGACCGCCACCGTTGATAGTTGTTGTCGTCGGCACAGCACTTCTGCTAATTGTTGTTCCACCAGCAGCACCAGTTGGATCAGCAAAATCAGGGCCTGCCGGCGCACCGAAATCGCCAGAAGTAGCCAGGACAGTCGTTAGCTGCTCACCAGTAGAGGCATCGTGCCAAGTCACATCTACCACTGGATTAGGGTCATAGTGGTAAAAATAATTCAATGAATAGTTCAAACCATTGTCAAGCGATTGTTTGAACCGGAAACCCGCATTTCCATTAAAGTCATCTGGGTAATCACGCCTGTAAGTGGTAACAGTCGAGGCATGGCTTCCATTAGCAGCAAACGTATTGAAAGTAGCGAAAGTAGCATTACCCATATATTCAAAGGTATTGTTTGCGCCAGCACCAACTACATAAGCAGTCGAAGTTACCAAATTAGTGACATTGTTGTTGCCATTCGGATCACCCGCAAAAAGACCGTTTTGCGCAATATTATCTAACAGGAAAACGCCCGGAGCAGATCCGACACCGGGAGTGCCCCCCGCACGAATGGAAGTATCCGCGTTCAACTGCTGCGTATTAGCCGCGAAGCCATCAACCGTCAAGCCAGAAAATGCGGTCAGGCCTGTTGCAATCGCATCCCCTGTACCATCGTCATCCGCGTCGAATGCGCCACCCTGGGCACCATTATCAAAGGAGTCCGCAACCTTCGCTAGTGCTGGTGCGATATTGAAAAAACCATTCACTTGGCCGGTAATTGAATCCACGCCTTTCATAATGAAGGGCTGCCCCTGATCCCCTCCTCTATTCAACCCCGGAATCTTGTTTTCCTTTATTTGCGAAACAATGAACTGGAAGTTGCCTGTATCTCCAACGTTTCGTTCAGCATTGACCATCCAGATGGGTATGCGAGCATCTTCCATGACATTCTGGTTGACCTCACGAAAATCGGTGGGGTTGATGATATCAAGGAGCTTAATACCATCAGCTGTACCCCATACCACCTGTTGCTTACCCAAACGCAAATACCAGTCACTGGCCTTGGTGTCCACATAGAGTTCTCGCAGGTAATCCTGCTGGGAATAATTTTCGTGACCTTTGTAATTCACGCCACCATTGTCTTCATCATTGACAGCTTCAGTGTCATAAATGATCTTGACTTCACCGTGCCAAGTACTGTCTTCACCAAGATCGCCATTAAAGAAAATCCTGGCAGAATTTTCGAATTTCATCAGGTCGCCACTACTATTGTCACTGGCGGTATCCAACATAGAAGTGGCCTGTCCGATAGTCTGACCGCTACTGGTAAAAAAAGCGGTTTCGTTTTTGAGTTCCATAGACGTGGTAATTTCAGCCACAACTACGGTAGGCGCAGCAACTGCAAGCAGCATTGACTGCAGCAATATGGATTTTTTAAACATGTTTCCTCTCCCGTTTACTCTTTTGCGAGCAAAAAACCCGGCGACGTTCTAGTGACATCTGCCGGGTCATTTTTATATTAGCGTTTGATTTTTCTCAGTGTACGTTCCGTCCACATATCGTCATCAAAGTCGCCGTTTGATACCACGACTGATTGAGGGATGACGGCCCAGGTTTCATGGCCGGTATCAAGTGTCTTACCGTACCAGTAGCTCCAGGCCTGGGCACGTGGATCATCCTGGCCCAGGGTTTTCCAGTCACGGTCGATGACTTTGATGTGCTTGCCATCTTTGTAATAGTCAGTGCGATAGTCCGCAAACGTCTTGGCATCTACATAACTGATGCGGTAGTCATACCACCAGTTTTCAAACTTGGTGGTGCTTTTCAGTTTGTAGACTTCCTTGCCATCGTGATCACAGGCGCCTTTTTCCGGCAGGTCCTTGGTGTAACGACTTTGCTGGTCGGCAGGAATTTCCATAGCGCCGAGACAGCCAGAGAACTTCTCCTTGCCCATCAGTTCGTGCGTCTCATGTTGCGGTTTACGCAGAACCACGTCACCAAAGGTGAAGTCGGTGCCACCCCAGGCATCGTCGTGCGCCGGCTGGGCAAAACGACGGATCTTGCGCAACGCCGGCAGCCAGATGGAATAGGACTGGGATTTTTCATCGTCGACGTAATCGGTAATCAGCATGCCAGTGCCTTTGAGCTTACCGGAACGGAAAATCGCAAGGTCTTTTGCCTTAACAGTGCCATCGCTGTAGGTGTTGTTCAGGAAACGTTCGAGTGTGTTGGTCGTCGGTTTTTTGCCTTCGGACTTACTCACCAGCACAGTAATGTCTCTGTCTTTTTGAGTAATCGCGTAGTTGTTGAGCGAATAGAAATGGTTGACGAAGTAAACCTGATCAGCGATCTGATCCGCTGTAACATTACCGCTTGGGTAAGGTAAATCTTTGCTGACGCCGGCAACAGCCAGGATTGGCGCCAGGCCAAGCGCCACGATGAGGGATTTGAAACCTGTTTTCATATTATTCTCCAGTCAGTGTGATGACTTTCCCGCTAAGTTCTAGTTTTAGAATGATTCCAGCCGCCCAGTGGCAACTGATTCAGGTAGCGCGTGCTGGCGTGCGCCAGCCATTTTTTATTATTACTGTTGCAGGCTTACCACTGTTGCAACAGCGACTTCTGACACGGGATCATAATAAACAAAATCAATAATGTGAAGAAAAATTGCGTATAATCATTTACACAACATAAGAATTCGATTATTTACTGTTGGATTTTTCGTAATTTTGTCCATCAGGAATAATAAAAAATGATAGAGACAATACTCGGCCTGGGCGCATTTAGTATTGCGCTGACAGGCATCATCTGGTTCATGCCGATTGTACTGATCGCAACATCCAGTCGCACAACCGGACTGGAGAAACTGGCGTGGCTGTTGCTGGTGTTATTCTTCTCATGGTTTTCGTGGATTCTCTACCTGCTGATCGCCCCGCTCAGCGACCAGCAGCAAACCAGCCCGGAGTAAATCCCTAGACTTTACTCATCATGCCTTTAATGGCGGCGGGCAGATCAGCTGGCAATACCACCATCTTGCTGTTGTCGGAAGCCGACAGCTTCTGTAGCGCACCAACGTATTTTTCACCCAGCAGATAAACCACCGGCATTTCATTTTCGCCAATGGCTTCGGTGACCATCTGGATAGCTTCACGACTGGCCTTGGCCAGAATCACCTGCGCTTCACCATCACGTCTTGACGCCTCCAGGCGGCCTTCCGCCTGCAGTATCTGAGCCTGCTTGTCACCCTCGGCGCGCGTTACCGTGGCGCGCCGGCCACGCTCGGCCGCCGCCTGTTCTTCCATCGCCTGCTGCATGGTGCCGGACGGATTGATGTCCTGAATCTCGACCGTCTTGAGCGTGATACCCCAGTCGGAAATGTCATCGGAGATCGACTCCTTGAGCTTGGCCTTGATCAGGTCGCGTGAGGACAAAGCATCGTCCAATGCCATTTCACCGATAATGGAACGCAATGTTGTCTGCACCAACGTCTGGATCGCAATGGTGTAATTCTCGACACCGTAAACGGCTTTTTCCGGCGACACGATATTGATGTACGCCACCGCGTTGGCGATGATCACCGCATTGTCGCGCGTGATGACTTCCTGCGATGGAATGTCGAGTACGATGTCCTTGGTGGTGACGCGATACGTCACATCATCGATGTAGGGAATGATGATATTGAGTCCCGGCTGCAAGGTCTGATGGTATTTACCGAGCCGCTGGACCACCCACTTGTAGCCTTGCGGCACCAGGCGCACGCCTTTGGCGATCGTGACCGCCACCAGTACCAGTATCGCCAGCGCTATATAAAGACCTGCATCCATCGCTCATTCCCTCGTCTGAATTAATTCTTAACCACAATCAGGCTGTTGCCCGACACGTCCACAACCCGGACACGATCACCAATCACCAGATCGTCCTGCGAAATAATCATCCACTCATCCGAACCCAGTACCGGCGCCGGAAAGCGCAACTTGCCGCGCCGCTCACCGGTCGGCACTTCCAGCACCTGACCGATCTCACCGACAATCGCCTCACGCGACAAACCGGCTTTGGTCTTGTCAATCGACAGCGGCTTGAGATAACGAAACCACAGCCAGGTCAACAACCCGGACAAAATCGTCCACACCACCACCTGCAGTGACAACGACATATCCGGCACAAAATACAACAACACGCCGACCACAACCGCCGCCACACCAAACCACAGGGCGGTAAAGCTCGGCAGTGCAATTTCCAGCAGCATCAGGCCAACGCCCAGCAGCACCCAGTGCCAATACAGAATTTCCATCGGTTCAATCCCTATCCAGATTTCCAGGCACTCACAAAGCCTGTGGTTTTTATTTTCGCAAACAACCTTACCCCAGCGATAGCGCCTCAGCCAGCAAAACCGCTACCATAGGCGCTGAAAAAACTGATCTGCCTGAACCCAAAACATTGCCAATGCAACAATCCGCCGACAACCATCCACCCGAATTTGCAACACCGCCAAAATCGCTGCTGCGCGCCTGCGGCCGGGCGATTGCCGATTACGACATGATCCGCGATGGCGACCGCATCCTGGTGGGTGTGTCCGGCGGCAAGGATTCACTGTCGTTGCTGCAAATCCTGCATCACCTGCAAACCTACGCGCCGGTGAAATTCGAACTTGGCGTCATTACCGTCGACCCCGAAGTCGAAGGCTTCGACCCGTCGTCACTGACCAACTATTACGAGCAACTCGGCCTCGAATGGTTTTACGAGCAACAGCCGATCATGGAAGACGCCAAAACGCGTATGCAGGGCGATTCTTTTTGCGCCTATTGCGCGCGCATGAAACGCGGCATTATGTATCGCGTCTGCCGCGAGCATGACTACAACGTGCTGGCGCTGGCGCAACATCTCGATGATCTTGCCGAAAGTTTCCTGATGTCGGCATTCCATCAGGGCAAGCTCGAAACCATGAAAGCCTGTTACACCAACGACGCCGGCGACGTGCGCATCATCCGGCCGCTGGTGTATGCACGCGAAAGCCAGACCGGCGCGTTTGCGCGTGATGCCGGCCTGCCGATCATCCCGGACTCCTGCCCGGCCTGTTTCACCGCGCCGAGCCAGCGCGCCTATTTCAAAACCCTGCTGGCAAAAGAAGAGCACAGCAACAAGCAGCTGTTCGGCAGCCTGCTATCAGCCATGCGCCCGCTCATGGGCGAGCGCAAAACCAAAACAGCACGCGGCAAAGCCGTGGACTGACCAGAAAAATTTCACCAAGCACCGCCGTGTGCAGTATGCTTGCACACTTTCTGAAACAGCATAGATTTCCATGGAAAAGCAGTACAAACCCGAGCACATCGAAAGCCAGGCGCAGCTATTCTGGCACGAGCACCAGTCGTTCAAGGCCAGCGAAGACCCGCAGCGGGAGAAATTCTACTGCCTGTCGATGTTTCCCTATCCGAGCGGCAAGCTGCACATGGGCCATGTGCGCAACTACACCATTGGCGACGTCATTGCGCGTTACCAGCGCATGCTCGGCAAAAATGTACTGCAACCAATGGGCTGGGACGCGTTCGGCCTGCCGGCCGAGAACGCCGCCATCAAACACGGCAAGCCGCCGGCCGAGTGGACCTACGCCAACATCGATCACATGCGTGAGCAGCTCAAGCGCCTCGGCTTCGGTTATGATTGGGACCGCGAACTGGCCACCTGCGATCCGGATTATTACCGCTGGGAGCAATGGCTGTTCACCCGCCTCATGGAAAAGGGCATGGCGTATCGCAAAACCGCCACCGTCAACTGGGACCCGGTCGACCAGACCGTGCTCGCCAACGAGCAGGTCATCGACGGTCGCGGCTGGCGCTCCGGCGCGCTGGTGGAAAAGCGCGACATCGAACAGTGGTTTTTGAAAATCTCCGACTACGCCCAGGAGCTGCTCGACGACCTCGAACAACTCGACCAGTGGCCCGACCAGGTGCGCACTATGCAGCGCAACTGGATCGGCCGCTCGGTCGGTGTGCAAATGCAGTTCGGCCTGGAAAACTCCGCCGATACGCTGGAAATCTTCACCACCCGCCCGGACACGCTCATGGGCGTGACTTATGTCGCCGTTGCCGCCGAACATCCGCTGGCGCTGGCAGCGGCAAAAGACAACACCGAACTGACAGCGTTCATCGAGGAATGCAAACGCGGCGGCATCTCGGAAGCCGAACTCGAAACCATGGAGAAAAAAGGTTTCGCGCTTGGCATTAATGCCCTGCATCCGGTCAGCGGTGTAGCCGTGCCGGTGTTCGCCGCCAACTTCGTACTCATGAGTTACGGCAGCGGCGCGGTCATGGCCGTACCCGGTCACGATCAGCGCGACTGGGAATTCGCCGACAAGTACGGCATCGCCAAACAACAGGTGATTTTCCCGACCGACGGTTCCGACCAGGATATTGCCAAGGCCGCCTACATCGAAAAAGGTGTACTGAAAAACTCCGGCCAGTTCGACGGACTGACCTCGGAACAGGCCTTCGATGCAATCGCTGACTGGCTCGAGGCCAATGACAAAGGCCAGCGCCAGGTCAATTTCCGTCTGCGCGACTGGGGCGTATCGCGCCAGCGCTACTGGGGTTGTCCGATTCCTGTCATCCGCAGCGCCGATGGCGATGCACGTCCGGCCACCGAATTCCCGGTGCGCCTGCCTGAAGACGTCGTCGTCGACGGCTCCGGTTCGCCGTTGAAAAAAATGCCCGAGTTTTACCAGCTCGACAACGGCGAAACGCGCGAGACCGACACCTTCGATACCTTCTTCGAGTCCAGCTGGTATTACGCACGCTACTGCTGTCCCGACGCAAGCGACGGCATGCTCGACGAGCGCGCCAGATACTGGCTGCCGGTGGATCAATACGTTGGTGGCATCGAACACGCCATTCTGCATTTGCTGTACGCACGTTTTTTCAACAAGCTGATGCGCGACGAAGGCCTGCTTGATAACGACGAACCGTTCACCAGACTGCTGACCCAAGGCATGGTGATCGCCGAAACCTTTTACCGCGACAACGGCGACGGCTCAAAAAACTGGTTCAACCCGGCCGATGTCGATGCCGAACGCGACAGCAAGGGCCGCATCATCAAAGCCACATTAAGAAGCGATGGCCAGCCGGTGATGCCGGGCGGCATCGAAAAGATGTCGAAGTCAAAGAACAACGGCATCGACCCGCAGGAACTCATCGACCGTTACGGCGCCGATACCGTACGCCTCTACACCATGTTCACCGCCCCGCCGGACCAGTCACTGGAATGGTCCGATGAAGGTGTTGAAGGCGCTTACCGTTTCCTCAAGCGCCTGTGGGCACTGGCCGAACAGATGCCGCAAACGGTTGCGACCATCAAGCAGGAAGAGCTTTCGGATAAACTGCAGGATGCCCGCCGTGAAATTCACAGCGCTTTGAAAAAGGCCCTGTTCGATTACGAACGCCAGCAATTCAACACCGTGGTATCGGCGTGTATGACCATGGTCAACCAGCTCTACAAGCTTGATACTTCCACACAGGAACAAAGTGTTATCAGGGAAGGCCTGGGCATCGTGTTGCGTCTGCTCGCCCCGATCGCTCCGCATGCCACCCACCACCTGTGGGTTGAACTGGGCTATGGCGAAAACATCCTCGACGCCAGCTGGCCACAGGTCGACGCAAGCGCCCTGGTGCAGGACAGCATTGAATACGTGGTACAGGTCAACGGCAAGGTGCGCGGCAAGATCCAGGTAGCGGCCGATGCCGACAAACAGCAGGTGGAAGAGGCCGCGCGCGCCAACGAAAACGTGCAACGTTTCATCGATGGAGCTACCATCCGTAAGGTCATTGTCGTGCCCAATAAACTCATCAACATCGTCGCCAACTGATTATGCCGTTACTGCCAAAGCCATCACTGCGAATTCTGTTGCCCACACTGCTGCTTCTGCTGCTTAGTGGCTGCGGTTTTCAGCTGAAACAGACTGCCGCGCTGCCGGCCAGCCTGAGCCCGGTCAGCATCGAGGGTGTCGGTCAGTATTCTGATCTGTACAAATTCATCAAAAGCGGTTTGCGCCAGTCCGATATCGCGATTGCCGACTCACCGCAATCTGCCAACACCCGGCTGCAGGCTAACCTGATCAAAAACGAACGCCGTGTACTGTCGGTCGGCAGTTCCGGCAAGGTGGCGGAATATGATCTGATCCAGACGCTGCAATTCCAGTTACTCTCCGCCGACGGTTCACCGATCACCCAACGCCAGACTGTCACCAGCAACCGTTCTTTCAATGTTTCCAGCACCGATGTGCTCGGTAACGACCAGGAAGAGCGCGATACCCGCAAGAACATGCAAAAAGACCTGGTCGACAGCATGTTTCGCTACCTGGCAAACGCCGCGCACTGACCCACCTGCTCATGCGTCTGGCGTTTCACGAACTCGCATCGCATCTGAAGAAAGAACTCAAGCCGGTGTATCTGATCAGCGGTGACGAGCCGCTGCAGCTCGGCGAAGCGGCCGACCTGGTGCGCCGGGCGGCACGCCAACGCGGCTACAGCGAACGCAAGATTCTTGAAGCCGGTGGTCAATTTGACTGGTCAGAGCTGACCGCCGAGTGCAACAGCCTGTCGCTGTTTGCCGAGCAGCGCATCCTGGATTTACGTATCAGCAACGGCAAACCCGGTGCCGCCGGCGGCAAAGCCTTGAGCGCCTATGCCGACAACCCGCCGGAAGACACCTTGCTGCTGATCACGCTGCCAAAACTCGACCAGCAACAGCAGAAAAGCAAATGGTACAAGGCGCTGGATCGCATCGGCGCGCTGGTGCCGGTCTGGCCAATTACCGGGCAACGTCTGCCACCCTGGATCGAACAACGCATGCGCCAGAAAGGCCTGACACCAGAACCGCAGGTCATCAACATGCTGGCCGAACGCGTTGAAGGCAACCTGCTCGCCGCCGTGCAGGAAATCGAGAAACTGTTGCTGCTCAACGGCCCGGGCATCATCAGCAGCGAACAGCTGGCCGCCAGCGTTGCCGACTCGGCGCGTTTCGATGTTTACGGCCTGATCGATGCCGCACTGCTTGGCAAGGCCAAACGTTGCGTGCGTATTCTCAACGGCCTGCAACAGGAAGGCACCCCGGTGGCCGTGGTGTTGTGGGCGCTGTCGCGCGAAATCCGCCAACTGGCGCAAATGGCACACGACCTGAAACAGGGCAAATCGCTCAATCAGGTGTTCACCCAATATCGTGTCTGGGACAAACGCAAGCCACTGGTCAGCCAGGGACTCAAACGCCTGTCACTGCCGCAATGGCGCAAACTGCTGAGCGAATGCGCCCGTGCTGATCTTGCCGTCAAGGGCCAGCTCAAAACCGACAGCTGGCTGTTGCTGCAGGACATCAGCCTGCAGGTCGCCGGCCTGAGCATGGAAGCCAACCAGCAAATCGGCGCGCAAGCCGGCGCTGTCTGATAGAATACCGCCTTTGAACAATGTGGTTGCCAGGCCGGTTTCAAGAGCCTGCCGCAACCAGCCAGGGTTTTACACATGCAGCAATCAGTGACAGACATCAAAGCCTATATGAGTGAACTCGGCCAGCGCGCCCGCCAGGCGTCGCGCCTGCTCGCCGCCGCCAGCACCGCCGGCAAGAATGCCGCGCTGCTGGCCATTGCCGACAACCTCGATAGCCAGCGTCAGCAACTCATCGACGCCAATCAAAAAGACATGCAGGCCGGCGCCGCCAAGGGTCTCGATGCCGCCCTGCTGGACCGGCTCGAACTCACCGATGCACGCATCGACAGCATGATCGAAGGCGTACGCCAGATTGCCGCCTTGCCGGACCCGATCGGTGAAGTGTTCGACATGAGTTACCGGCCGTCCGGCATCCAGGTCGGCCGTATGCGCGTGCCGCTCGGCGTGGTCGGCATCATTTACGAATCGCGCCCCAACGTTACCGCTGATGCCGCAGCGCTGTGCCTGAAATCCGGCAACGCCTGCGTGTTGCGCGGTGGTTCGGAGGCGTTTCATTCCAACCAGGCGATTGCTGCCAGCATTCGCTTGGGCCTGCAGCAGGCCGGCCTGCCGGAAGATGCCGTGCAGGTACTGGAAACCACCGACCGCGACGCCGTCGGCGAAATGATCGCCATGCCGCAGTTCATCGACGTCATCATCCCGCGCGGCGGCAAGGGTCTGATCGAACGCATCAGCAGCAACGCTCGCGTGCCGGTGATCAAGCATCTCGACGGCATCTGTCATGTCTACATCGATGACGATGCCGATCTCGACAAGGCTTTCAATGTCGCACTCAACGCCAAGACGCAGCGCTACGGCACCTGCAACACCATGGAAACCCTGCTGGTGGCGAACAGTGTCGCCATAGACATCCTGCCGCGCCTGGCACAAGCCTATGGCGAAAAAGGTGTGGAACTGCGTGGCTGCCCGACCACTTGCCAGCTGCTCGGCGAAAACTGTGTCGCCGCGACCGAGGCCGACTGGGATACCGAATACCTGGCGCCGATCCTGTCGATCCGCGTGGTCGATGATCTGCAGCAGGCGATCGACCACATCACCGCGCACAGCTCGCAGCACACCGACAGCATCATCACCGAGAACTACAGCAAGGCGCGCATCTTCCTGCGTGACGTCGATTCCAGCTCGGTCATGGTCAATGCCTCGACACGCTTTGCCGACGGCTTTGAATACGGCCTCGGCGCGGAAATCGGCATCTCCACCGACAAGTTTCACGCGCGCGGCCCGGTCGGGCTGGAAGGTCTGACTTCGGTAAAATTCATCGTGCTTGGAGACGGCCATATCCGCGCCTGAGCACAATGCCATGATCGGCGTGTTTGGCGGCACCTTCGACCCGGTGCACTACGGCCACCTCAACACAGCGCGTGAAATCGCGCAACGCATCGGCCTGTCACAGGTACGCCTGGTGCCACTCAATGTTGCGGTGCATCGCGACCAGCCTCAGGCGTCGGCGCAACAGCGCCTCGACATGCTGCGGCTGGCCATCAGCGACGAACCGCTGCTGGCCGTCGACGAACGCGAGCTGCAACGGTCCGGCAAGTCCTACATGGTGGACACGCTGCAAAGCCTGCACGATGCAATGCCACAGTCTCACCTGTGCCTGTTGATCGGCGTCGATGCGTTTGCGTTTTTCGCCGCATGGCGTGAACCGCAACGGATTCTGCAACTGGCGCATCTTGTCGTGCTGCAACGTCCCGGCTACCAACTTAGCCCAGACACCGAACTGGCAGACATGCTGCAGCAACACGAAACCACTGATATTGGCGAACTGCAGCGCGAGTCGGCCGGTAAAATCCTGCAACAAACCGTCAGCCAGCACGACATTTCCGCCACCGACATCCGTGCGCGCATACGCCAGCAACTGCCGCTCGACGGCCTGACACCGCCGGCGGTGATCGATTACATCGTGCAGCAGCATCTGTATCACTGAAATGCAGCGCAAACCAGCCAAACAGTACGCCTGTCACGGCATATCCGTTATCATTGCAGCATATATTTTATTTGAGGAATGGCATGCAGCCTGAACAACTCAGCGAACTGGTAGTAAAAACGCTGGAAGACATGAAAGCCCTGGACATCCGCACCCTGGATGTGCGCAACAAAACCAGTATCACCGACATCATGATTTTTGCCTCCGGCACTTCCGATCGCCACGTCAAATCCCTCGCCGAAAGCGTTGCCTTCCAGGCCAAGCAGGCCGGTGAGCCGCCGATCGGCAGCGAAGGCATCAACGAAGGCGAATGGGCGCTGATCGATCTCAACGGCGTGGTGGTGCACGTCATGCAAGCCAAGGTGCGCGACTTCTACCAGCTCGAACGCCTGTGGAGCGCCAACGACAGCCGCCATGACGACATCTGAATCCCGGCACTGCGCCATACTCTTGCATGGATCGCTTTGACCGCATTTACGACCTGCACAAACTGCTGAGCAGCGCGCGCCTTCCGGTTTCGCGCGAGAAAATCGAACAGGAACTGGAATGCTCACGCGCCACCGCCAAGCGCATCATCGACAGCATGCGCCTGTACCTGGACGCGCCGATCAAGTACGACCGCATGCGCAATGGTTACTACTACGACCGCTCGGAAAAACAGCTCTACGAATTACCGGGCCTGTGGTTTAACGCCAGTGAGTTACACGCCTTGCTGTCGGTGCAGCAGTTGCTGTCAGACGTGCAGCCCGGGCTGTTCGACAAGCAACTCGCGCCGTTGCGCAGCCGCATCGAGCAATTGCTCGGCGCTCAGGACCAGTCATCAACCAACCTGCAGCAACGCGTCAAGATCCTGCACATGGCGGCGCGCCCGGCCGGCGAATTTTTCCAGCCGGTCGCCGGCGCCACCATGCAGCGCAAGCGCCTGCAGATCGATTATTTCAAACGCAGCGACCAGCAAACCGAAAGCCGCGAAATCTCACCGCAGCGGCTGGTGCATTACCGTGACAACTGGTATCTCGATGCCTGGTGTCACACGCGTGACGCCTTGCGCACCTTCGCGCTCGACGCCATTCGCAAGGCGCGTGTGCTCGACCAGCCGGCACTGGATGTCGATGAAACACAACTCGATGCCCACTACGGCAGCTCCTATGGCATTTTTTCCGGCCGGCCCAACGCCACTGCGGTGCTGCTGTTCTCTGCCGGTGCCGCGCAATGGATTCAACACGAGCAATGGCACCCGCAACAGCATGGCCAGTTACTCGAGGACGGCCGCTACCGACTGGAAATCCCGTTCAACAATCCCATTGAATTGATCATGGACATCCTGCGCTATGGCGCCGATGTCGTCGTTGAACAACCGGAAAGCCTGCGCCAACAGATACAGCAAAAACTGCGTCTGGCCTTGCAGCAGTACGAGGCCGACTGACGTGCAGATCCACCTCATCTGCGTGGGCAATAAAATGCCGGCCTGGGTCGAGCAGGGTTATCACGAATACGCCAAACGCCTGCCACCGGAATGCCGCTTGCAGCTGGTGGAATTGCCGCCAGCTCAGCGCAGTAAAAGCACCGACCTGCAGCGCGCCATCCAGGATGAAGGCCAGCGCATGCTCAAGGCAATTCCGAAAAATGCCAACGTCATCGCGCTGGATGTCAAAGGCAAAAGCCACAGCACCGAAAGTCTTGCGACCAGCCTCGGTGACTGGCTGCAGTCCGGCCGTGACATCGCGTTATTGATCGGTGGTGCGGATGGCCTGTCCCAGGAATGCCTGCAGGTCGCCGGCAGTAAGTGGTCACTGTCGGCGCTGACGTTCCCGCATCCGCTGGTGCGCGTCATCCTGGCCGAACAGCTGTATCGCGCCTGGAGCCTGTTAAAAGGACATCCGTATCACCGTGGCTGATATCTACCTCGCTTCCCGTTCGCCACGCCGGCGCCAGTTGTTACAGCAGATCGGCATCGATTGTCACATCATCCAGGCCGATGTCGACGAGACGCCTTTACCCGCTGAGGCCCCAGACGCTTATGTGCTGCGGCTGGCGCAACAAAAAGCCGAGGCCGGTGTAGCCGCCTTGCCTGCTGATGCGCCAGCCCGGCCGTTGTTGGCGGCCGACACGGCCGTGGTGGTTGAGCAGCAAATACTCGGCAAACCGGACGACGAAGCGGGGTTCATCGACATGATGCAACTGCTCAGCGGCCGGCGCCACCAGGTGCTGACCGGCATCGCCGTCAGCCACGGCGAAATCACAAAAACCGCGCTATCGACCACCGAAGTGCACTTTCGTGAACTCAGCGCCGGGGAAATGCACGCCTACTGGCGGACCGGTGAGCCGCACGACAAGGCCGGCGGTTATGGCATCCAGGGCCATGGTGCCATTTTCATCCGTGAAATCCGTGGCAGCTACTCCGGCGTCATGGGCCTGCCGCTGTACGAAACAGCGGAACTTTTGCGTCAATTTGGCGTATATTGTCTATAGATTTAATCCCCGCCTTCCGCCATCGCACCTGCCCAGCTAGTGACGCAGACGGAAACAGGCGTCACAACAAGAATTATTAACATGAGCGAAGAAATCCTGATCAATATCACGCCGCCGGAAACCCGGGTGGCGCTCATCGAAAACGGCGTGGCGCAGGAAATCCTGATCGAACGCGTGCGCAGCCGCGGCCTGGTCGGCAACATCTACAAAGGCAAGGTGTGTCGCATCCTGCCCGGCATGCAGGCCGCCTTTATCGAGGCCGGACTGGAACGCGCCGCCTTTCTGCACGCTTCCGACATCATCAGCGACAAGGACCCGAAACCGGAAAACATCGAGGAATTGCTGCACGATGGCCAGGAAATCATCGTGCAGGTGGTCAAGGACCCACTCGGCAGCAAGGGCGCGCGCCTGACCACCAACCTGTCGATCCCGTCGCGTTACATGGTGTTCATGCCGTCGCTGCATACCGCCGGCGTGTCACAAAAAATCGAGGACGATAACGAACGTCTGCGCTTGCGCCAGATCCTCAACAACTACGTCGAGGAACACAGCATCAAGGGCAGCTTCATCGCCCGTACCGCCGCCGAGGGCGCTGATGAGTTTGCCTTGCGTTCGGACATGTTGTTTCTGTCGCGCCTGTGGGAATCGATCCAGAAAAAAATCCGCAACACCAAACCAAAGAGACTGGTGCATGAAGACCTGCCACTGGCGATTCGCGCCTTCCGCGACCTGATCGGGCCGGAAGTTGAGCGGGTGCGCATCGACTCAAAGTCCACCTATGACAAGGCGGTGGATTTCGCCGGCAAGTTCATTCCCGAAATCCGTTCCAAAATCGAATACTACCCGGGTGAGCGGCCGATTTTTGATCTGTATGCGGTCGAGGACGAAATTCAGAAAGCACTGGAACGCAAGGTGGAACTCAAGTCGGGCGGTCACCTGGTGATCGACCAGACCGAAGCCATGACGACGATCGACGTCAACACCGGCGCATTTGTCGGCCACCGCAACCTCGAGGAAACCATTTTCAAGACCAACCTCGAAGCCGCCCAGTCAATCTGCCGCCAGCTACGGCTGCGCAATCTCGGTGGCATCATCATCATCGATTTCATCGACATGACCGATGAGGAACACAAGCGCCAGGTGTTGCGCGCGCTGGAAAAATGCCTGGCGCACGATCACGCCAAAACACAGATTTCCGAAGTGTCGTCACTGGGACTGGTGCAAATGACACGCAAGCGCACGCGCGAATCGCTCGAGCACGTGCTGTGCGAAGCCTGCACCTGCTGCAGCGGACGCGGCAACCTGAAAACGGCCGAAACCACCTGTTATGAAATTTTCCGCGAAATCTTGCGTGAAAGCCGCCAGTTTGACGTCGAGCAGTTGCTGGTGCTGGCTTCCCAGGAAGTCATCGACCGTTTGCTGGATGAGGAATCACATAATATGGCCGAGCTGGAACAGTTCATCGGTAAACCGGTCAAACTGCAGGCGGAAAGTCTTTATACCCAGGAACAGTATGACGTTGTGCTCATCTGAGCGTACGCCCGGAAATAGCAAGTGCTGAAATCTGTCGCCCAAAAACTCTGGCTGGCTGTATTGCTCGGCATCATCCTGCTTGGCGTGCTGGTCGGCATCGGCCGCATCCTGACGCCGGCGCTGAACGAATTCAAGGCCGACATCGAACAGCAGACATCGCAGATGTTCGACGCCAGCGTGAGCATCGGCCATATCGATGCCCAGTGGCACGGTTTCGGCCCGGCCGTAAGCCTGCAGAATATCCGCATCCAGCCCCATGACCCACAGCAAAAACCGCTGCAACTGAGCCGCATTGATCTCGACCTGAGTCTCAAGCAGATGCTGCGTCACGGCGAGTTCCTGCCCTGGAACATCGTGCTGTACGACATCGACCTGCAAATAAAACGGCTGGCGGATGGCAAAATCCAGGTCCTGGACCTGCCCACCGGCGACACGGGTAGCGGTGATACCAGTGCCCTGACCTCGTTGCTGAGCCTGCGCCGCGTGCAGTTGGTCAACGCCAGCATCGACTGGAGCGACGCCACCGGGCAATGGCCAAACGCACACATCGAAAAGCTCAACCTGCTGCTGAGAAACGACGGCCGCCGCCATCAGCTCGACATCGGTTTGCAATTACCAGATATCACGCCGCAAACCCTGCGACTGGCGGCCGATGTACAGGTCGACCTGCAGCAACCGCTGAACTGGCAGGGTGAAGTCTATCTGGAGAGCCACAATTTTGATCCGTTGCCCTGGTTGCGCGACCTGGTGCCTGCCGAATTTCGCATCGAGCAGGCACGCACCGACTCACGCATCTGGTTGCAGCGCGAACAGGGCATCGTCACCCGGGTCAGCGGCTCCAGCAGCTGGCATGATGTGGCACTTGGCCGCGCACAAAGTGACAAGACATTGCATGCCCGGGAACTGCAGGCACAGTTCCTGTGGCGCGATCTGGGCCAACACTGGCAACTGGATATCGCGCAGCTTGGCGTCAAACCGGTCGATGCCACGCCGTTGCTAGCCAACAAACTGTCCCTGCACATCAGCGGGCAATACCCGCAGTTGCAGGTCAATGCCGGGGCCGCCTATATCGACGCTGGCCTGCTACGCGACCTGGCTGTGCTGCTGCCGGCTACCGGGACTCGCCTGGAAAGCCTGCAACCCGGCGGTACCATCCGGGACCTGCGGGTCTGGTGGCCCGGCGGCCAGGATAGCGACTGGTATGTCGAAGGCCGCCTGCAGAATTTTGACCTGGCGCCGCCGCAAGGCATCAGCGAGCAGATTCCCGGCTTCAACAACCTGACGGCCAGTTTCCGCGCCACGCCCGGACAAGGTCTCATTGATATTGATAGCAGTGATACCTACTACCTGCATCCGCACCTGTTTCGCTGGCCGATTGAATTGCAACAACTCAAGGGACGCATCGGCTGGATCCGCCAGCCGCAACAATGGCTGATCCAGGGCAATCCGCTGCAAGCCGTCACACCGCACATCCAGACCCTGACGCGCCTGCAGCTATTGATACCCGACGAAGGCTCCGTGCTGGCCGACATCCAGACCGATTTCCATCACGGTGACGGCAGCCACGCCCGGATCTATTACCCCGACGGCATCATGAACGAACAGCTGATAAGCTGGCTGGATCGCGCCGTGATCAGCGGCAATGTCACCTCGGGCAGCTTCGTGCTCAAGGGCCCGCTCAACGATTTCGCTTTCTCACACACACACACCGGCCACTTCGAAGTGCTGTTCAACGTCGAAGATCTGATCCTGGATTATTTCGAAGGCTGGCCGCGCCTTGAAGAAGTGGCCGCCCAGGTGCGTTTCCACAACAACAGCCTGACCATTGAAATGGCCGCTGGCAAACTGCTGGAAAGCGACATCAGTCACGCCAGCGCCAGCATCGACTCGCTCGATCCCATCAGTGCGGTGAAAATCGACGCCGCCGCTTCCGGGCCGCTGCATGACATTTTGCGAGTGCTGAGCGAAAGCCCGTTGAAACAGGATTTCGGCAGCATGGCCGGCGCCATGCGCAGTAGCGGTCACAGCACCACCAGCCTGTCGCTGGAAATCCCGTTGCACAGCGGCGGACACTACCAGGTTGCCGGCGAAGTCGGCTTCCACAACAACCAGCTGCAGTTGCAGGACTGGGACCTGGCGCTCGACAACATCAACGGCAAGCTGAAATTTTCGCTCGATGGTTTGCAATCCGAACAACTCAGCGCCCGACTGCTTGGCTCCGACAGCCCGATCGCCATCGGTCATGACAAACGCGGTTACACCAGCATCACCGCCAAAAACATCCACCTGCACAGCCGCGAAATTCAGCAATACACCGGGGTTGACCTGGGCCATATCATCAACGGCGAAGCCGACTGGGACATCGGCCTGCGCATCCCGCCCCTGTCGAACAAGCACAGCAAACCGGCCACGCTCAACGTCGCCTCCGATCTGACCGGTATTCGCATCGATGCGCCGCAACCGTTCGGCAAACAGGCCAAACAGACACGCCAACTGCAACTGAGCACCGAGCTGGCGCCGGCCAGCAAAATACCCGTCAGCCTGAGTTATGCTGACGACATCCACGCGCAATTGCTGATTGGCAGCGACAACAAGGGCCAGCGCCAGCTGGAATCGGCGGCACTGCATTTTGGCGACAAACCACCGGCCAGATCGCGCAACAAAAATAACCTGAGCCTGACCGGCCACATCAAGGACATCGACCTGGATGACTGGCTGCGCTGGCTCGACGGCCTGCCGCCAAGCAAGGACAAAAAAAGCTATGCCATGCAAATCAGCATCACCGGCAACCAGGTTTCCTATCGCGATTTCAGCTTCAACGATTACGTATTTCAGTTGCAAAATCGCAAGAAAGGCTATCAGGGTTATGTCGAAAGCAAGCAACTGGCCGGTAATTTTGCGATTAACGACGCCGATAAAATGGACGTCATCGACGTCAATCTCGATCGCATCGCCCTGACGCTGGACCCGGAAAAATGGGCCGCCGATACCGGCAAGGTCAAGCTGAAAAACTTTGACCCCGGCAACGTGCCCGACCTCAACATCAACATCAAACGCCTGCTCATCAATCAGGCCGATTTCGGCAACGTCCTGATCAAAAGCCGCAGCGCCGACCATCGCATGCAACTGGAAAAGATCCGCCTGGATTCGGAACTGGCGAACCTGAGCGCCAGCGGCGCCTGGTCGAAACAGGCCAGCGGGCAGGTCAGCAAGATGAAGTTCAGCCTCGACTCGCCCGACTTCGGCAAGCTGCTCACGACGCTCGGCTACACGCCACAGATGAACGGTGGCAAGGCCGATATTGACGGCGATGTCTGGTGGCTAGGCGGTCCCTCGGAATTCAACCAGGAAACACTGACCGGCAAGCTGGCCCTGGACATCAGCAAGGGCCGCTTCCTGGAATTTGAACCCGGTGTCGGCCGCGTGCTCGGCGTACTCAACATCGCCGCACTGCAACGCCGCCTGACACTGGATTTCTCCGACCTGTTCAAGGAAGGCTTCAGCTTTGACGCCATCACGGCGGATTTCAATCTCGATGCCGGTGACGCCTACACCAACAACCTGCTGATCAAAAGCCCGTCCGCCACCATCAATCTGTCGGGCCGCACCGGTCTGAAAAAACGCGATTACGATCAACTGGTCACGGTCACACCGAGCCTGCAATCCACCATCACGCTGGCCGGCGCCGTCGCCGGCGGTCCGGCCGGTGCCGCGGTGGCCTATCTCGCCCAGAAACTCATCGGCAAACAGGTCGACAAGATTGCACGCACCAGATACACCATCACCGGCACCTGGGAAAACCCGGAAATCACCACCATCAAAGCGGAAAACAGCAACAAGGAAGACAGCGCACAGCAGCAATAGCAGGCACACAAACAATGATGCTATGCTTTGCCCTGCATGCTGTAACCTTGCATTTCTAAAGTAGTGACTGCATAGAGAAAACCACCCACATGAGTGAACAAAAACGCAAAGCGGCCGCCATCCAGATGGCCACCGGACCGAACGTCAGCGCCAACCTGCTGACCGCCGAGCAACTGATCGAGGAAGCCGTCAGCAACAACGCCGGACTGGTGGTGCTGCCGGAAAACTTTGCCTTCCTCGGCAAAACGGAAAAGGAAACCCTGACACTCAAGGAAACCGAAGGCGACGGCCCGTTGCAGGAATTCCTGTCGCAACTGGCCAGCAAACACGGCATCTGGCTGGTCGGGGGCACCATCCCGCTGGAAGCCGATGACGCCAGCAAGATTCGCTCCGCCGCACTGGTCTACAACGACCGTGGCCAGCAGGTCGCGCGCTACGACAAAATTCACCTGTTCGACGTCAATCTGGTAGAAACCTCCGAGGTGTACCACGAGTCCGATACGTTCGAATCCGGCGACACCACCACGGTGATCGACACGCCGTTTGGCAAGCTCGGTATCGCCATCTGCTACGATCTGCGCTTCCCCGAACTGTTTCGAAACATGCTCGATGACGGCATGGAAATCATCGCACTGCCGGCCGCGTTCACCGCCATCACCGGCAAGGCGCACTGGGAAACCCTGGTGCGCGCCCGCGCCATTGAAAACCTCAGTTATGTCATCGCCGCGGCGCAGGGCGGCTTCCATCTCAGCGGCCGCGAGACCCACGGCCATTCCATGATCGTCGATCCCTGGGGCACGGTGCTGGCCCAGGTACCACGCGGCACCGGCTCGGTCAGTATGGCACTGGACACCGATTTCCTGAGCGCTACCAGACGCAACTTTCCGTGTATTGAACATCGCCACATTCACTGTAAACCCGATTTGTGACCGCCATGCCCCAGACTCTCGACATCGCCAGACAGACCTTGCTCGAACCGGCGGCGCTGCAGGAAAGCCAGCTCGACCAGGTGATGAGCCAACTGCTGTCGCGCCAGATCGACGCGGCCGACATTTATTTCCAGTACAGCAAGCTGGAATCCTGGGTGCTCGAAGATGGCATCATCAAGGACGGCAGTTTCAATATCGAAAAAGGCGCCGGCCTGCGCGCCATGAGCGGTGAGAAAACCGGCTTTGCCTATGTCGATGAAATCGAAATGCCGAGCCTGCTCAATGCCGCCGGCACCGCCTGCGCGATTGCGCGCACCGGCCAACAGGGACGCCAGCAGATCATGCGCAGCAACCCGACACCGGCCTTGTATGCGCCATTGGACCCGCTGACCAGTCTCGACGAACAGCAGAAAATCGAATTACTGCGCCAGATCGATGCCGAAGCGCGGCAACTCGACCCGCGTGTCAGCCAGGTCATCGTCAGCCTGGTGGCGGTGCGCGATACCATTTTAGTATTTTCCAACGACGGCCAGCTCGGCGGCGACGTGCGCCCGCTGGTACGGCTCAACGTCAGTGTCATTGCCGAGGACAAGGGCCGCCGCGAACAGGGCTCGGCGGGTGGCGGCGCGCGCCTCGGGCTAGACTATTTTCTCGATAACGGCCGCGGCAAACAGTTTGCCCACGAAGCCGTGCGCCAGGCGCTGCTGAACCTCGAAGCCGTCAATGCGCCGGCCGGCAGCATGCCGGTGGTGCTCGGCCCAGGCTGGCCCGGCGTGTTGCTGCATGAAGCCATCGGTCACGGCCTGGAAGGCGATTTCAACCGCAAGGGCACCTCCGCGTTCAGCGGCCGTATCGGTGAACAGGTGGCTTCACCGTTGTGTACTGTGGTCGATGACGGCACCCTGCCAAACCGGCGTGGCTCACTGAATATCGACGATGAAGGCACGCCGTCGCAGAATACCGTATTGATTGAAAACGGCATCCTCAAGGGTTACATGCAGGACAAGATGAACGCGCGCCTCATGGGTGTAGCATCCACCGGCAACGGCCGGCGCGAATCCTACGCCGCCCTGCCGATGCCGCGCATGACCAACACCTATATGCTGGCCGGCGAAACCGATCCCGAGGAAATCATCGCCTCGGTCGACAAGGGCCTGTATGCGGTCAACTTCGGCGGCGGCCAGGTCGACATCACCTCGGGCAAGTTTGTGTTTTCGGCCTCGGAAGCCTACCTCATCGAAAACGGCAAGGTCACGCGACCGGTCAAGGGCGCCACACTGATCGGCAACGGTCCGGACGTACTGACGCGTGTCAGCATGGTCGGCAACGACCTGCAGCTCGACCAGGGCGTCGGCACCTGCGGCAAGGAAGGCCAGAGCGTACCGGTCGGCGTCGGCCAACCCACCTTGAAAATCGATCAATTGACCGTCGGCGGCACCGACGCCTGATCCAGGTCCTTCAAATATGACAAAGCAGTTAATGGACGCCGATTCCAGACTCGAACACCTTAAGCAAGTCGTCAGCGACATCCTCAGCGAGGCCCGTAGCCAGGGCGCCAGCGCGGCCGAGGCCGGCGTCAGCGCCAGCAACGGCATTTCGGCAACGGTACGCCTCGGTGAAGTCGAGACCATCGAACACAACAACGACAATGGTATGGGCATCACGGTGTATTTCGGTCACAAAAAAGGCTCGGCCAGCACCACCGACCTGACACCGCAGGCTATTCGCGACACCGTCACCGCCGCCTGCAACATTGCGCGTTACACCACCGAAGACCCGTGCAACGGCTTGGCCGATGCCAGCGAAATGCTCAAGCAGCAGCCGGACCTGGACCTGTATCACCCGTGGGACATCAGCATCGACGGCGCTATCGATCTGGCGCTGGAATGCGAAACCGCCGCGCGCTATGCCGACAGCCGCATCGTCAACTCCGAAGGCGCTTCGGTCAGCAGCGCCAGCGGCTATCACGTCTATGGCAACAGCCACGGCTTTCTTGGTGCATACCCGAGCACACGCCACAGCCTCAGCTGCGCCGTGGTCGCGCAGGAGGGCGACAGCATGCAACGCGACTACTGGTACGACACCAGCCGCGTCGCTGGCAAGCTCGAAGCAGCCAATCAGATTGGCCAGACTGCGGCGCAACGCACCCTGGCGCGCCTCAACGGCAAACGCATCAAGACCATGACCACGCCGGTGATATTCCGCAGCGATGTCGCGCCGAGCCTGCTGCGCAGTTTCATCGGCGCGATCCGTGGCAGCTCGCTGTATCGCAAATCCAGTTTCCTGCTCGACCAGCTGGGCCAGCCGGTGTTTCCGGATTTTGTCCGCATCAGTGAAGATCCGTTGCTGTTACAGGGTCTGTCCAGCTCCTCTTACGACTCCGACGGGGTGGCGACTTCAGCACACACCATCATCGATCACGGCATTTTGCAAAACTACGTGCTGGACGCCTATTCGGCGCGCAAGCTCGGCATGCAAAACACCGGTAATGGCGGTGGCGTGCGCAACCTGAGCATCGATTCAGGCGTGTTAAGCTTTGATGACATGGTGCGCCAAATGAATACCGGCCTGATCGTCACGGAAATGATGGGACAGGGCATCAACCCGGTAACCGGCGACTATTCACGCGGCGCGGCTGGCTTCTGGGTGGAAAATGGCGAAATCCGTTACCCGGTCGAGGAAATCAC